>NZ_JBHZQA010000004.1:0-309918 GCF_042787335.1 Flavobacterium fructosi
TTTGTTTTCTCTTAACGCATCGGGATGCTTTTTTTTGTAGTCATAATTTACGAATTTTAATTATCTTCGTAAGGTACAAAATCTCGGTAAGTGCTACCGAAGGTTTAGTTCAACAGCTACTACAACGGATTTGGGCAATTGGCTTAATGGAAAGATGGTTTTGTATTTGGAAGATTTGGCAAATCCGAAAATAGGGCTTAATTTAGTCCCAAACCCGCTGTAGTAGCGGGACGTTAGGCAAAATGCGCGCACGCATCTTACCTAACAGGCGCGCACTTCGCCTAACTCACGCTTGGAGAAAACTCCCAAGCCTTCGCCAAGCGCGCGCCTGTTAGCAGTAAGTTTAAAAACGATAGAATATGACATTAACAGACATAGAATACAAAGCATTTTTAAGGACACATCTTGAACTTTTGTTTTACGTTGGACACAAAAGTAAAATCATTGCTGACGACATAATTTTTAATGTATTTGTTGACTTAAACTTTTCAATAAAATTAAAGTGTCGGGACTTTTTACTCGACAACAAAAAATTATTAGATGACTATATCGCGGAAAATTTTGACAAGTTGACAACCGAACAAATTTCAATTTTGACAGGTTTTAAAAAGACAATTTCTAGTGACTTTGTTATCTTTAAATGCTTAACCAATAACGCTGTTTTTATTGACACAAAAGACAATAGATTTTATGCAGTAAAAGCATTAAGTGACAGTTTTGACCAATTTTTTGATCGTTTTCCAGTTCTCGTAAAGACCACTCTATTGCCATTTAATGACCATATTATTTATGACGGTTTTATTAAACCGACTGGTGTTTATTTTGGTTCTGGAATGACATCAACTATGAAAGAAGAATATAAATTGGCAAAAAAGAATAACCAAATATTGACAACAATATGAGAATAAAACCTACTGCTAACAGCTAGAGTTTCGTTGCGTGCGTAGCGCGAACAATGAAACTCGTGTTGAACGGAACCGAGTACCTGCCGTCAACACTATGGAGTTATCGTAAAGTTTTGAGAGAGAATTTAAGGAGGATTTAGTCCTCTTTTTTTTTGAGTAATTTTAACCTTGGTTTTTTGAGTGTTTTTATTCACTTTGGAGCATACGCGCCCTTATCCATAAAATTAATTTTTATAGGGAATGGCGTTTTGGCCACCGCCAAGATACCAAGCAGGCGGACCGCGCTGGTCAAAAACTGCTAATCGGTATAAATTGCCTGTTTTACAACAAGGACACTTGGGTAAAAAGGGCTTCTTTTCTACTTTTTTCAGAACTTTTACTTTGAGTCTTTCCTGCAAAAGTTTCAGCTTTTGACGCTTCCAAGTGCTGCTCCCACTGCCTCTCGTTTTCACCGAGTATCAATTTTAATTTAGTACACAATAGCAACGTTTGCAACGCGATCGATTATGCTGCACGATGCCTGCCGACTTTGCGCCCACAACCAAAAGCAACGACAACAAAAGGCTATGTTTTGTAGTCGTTTTTTTTATGCTACCTTTGATTATAGTTAATTGCAGTTAAATCTAGAATTAATAAAAAAATTTATGATTATCCAGAATAAAAGACTTGTCATTATTGTACTCGTAATAGCACTCCTATTGCTTATCCCGTTAATCGCCATGCAGTTTACAGAGGAAGTGAATTGGACTTTATCCGATTTTATTTCCGCTGGTGTCTTGCTACTAGTTACAAGTCTGTTGCTTGATCTTGTAATCCGGAAAGTAATGAAAACGCCAGTTCGAATTGTCTTTATCATGATTATACTGGCGATTCTCCTTCTCATTTGGGCAGAGCTCGCTGTTGGCATCTTTTAATATCTTTAACCACCTTCAGGTTATACCCACAACCGTGATAGATCAGCAATCGTGCGAAAATTGAAAACGATATTAACTGGCGGAGTTTTTTCAAAAAAAACAGAACCAGTAAATTTTCTTTTCTTCAAAGTGTGATTTTTTGATAACGTAGTACACTAATCAAGTATCGGAAACATAATCGTAAATTATTAGTGGATAAAAAAGAAACATTTATAGCAGCAATAAAAGAAAATGAAGGCTTCATTTTCAAAATTGCGTCTGTTTATACCAATAACACAGATGACAAAAATGATTTAGTTCAGGAAATCATTTACCAACTTTGGAAATCATTTGACTCTTTTAATCATAAGTCAAGTTTGAGTACTTGGATGTATCGTGTTGCTTTGAATGTTGCCATTTATCATCTCAAAGTATCAAAAAAAAGAGTTTTGATCGTTCCGATAGACGGTCAGGTTTTAAATTGTCATGAAAATGACAATAGCAAAACGCAAGAGAAATGGCAAGTATTCAGACAGCAAATTGACAATCTAAATTTACTTGACAAGGGAATCGTAATGCTTTATTTAGACAATAAAAGTTACGATGAAATTGCCGAAATTATTGGAATATCATCCAGCAATGTCGGAACAAAGCTTTCACGTATTAAAGAAAAATTAAAGACACAAATTTTCAAAAAACAGTAACCATGGAATTAGACGAGTTAAAAAACACTTGGGATAATACAAACAATACAGCAGAGCAACAACAGCATTTAACAACTAAAATGATTGCGCAAATGACACAAAAAAAATACAATTCTAAAATTAAAAAAATAGCTTATCCCGAGATTATTGGCGTAATCATTTGTTTAATAAGTGTGCTCTTCATCGGTATAAATTTCTACAAATTAGACACTACATTTTTGCAAGGTGCGGGTATTGTTTCCATTTTTTTATTAGTGACACTTTCTATCCTTAGTATTTTAAGTCTTCGACAATTAACCATTCCCGAAGATGTAAACAGACCTTACGCTGCAACGCTGAAAATATTTGCTACTCAAAAATTGCAATTTTTCAAATTGCAGAAAATAAATGCCGTTTTAAGCTACTTACTTCTGGTGTCAATACTTATTTTGATGTCCAAATTTTTTGACGGCAGAGATATTACATGCATCAAATATTTTTGGATTTACTCTTTTAGTTTTGCATATTTATTTTTGTTGTTTTACTCCAGGTGGGTAGCTAAATATTACAAGAAAACAGTGAAACAAAGTGAAGAATTATTGCAGGACTTACAACAGTGTTTTATAAATAATTAGGCGATTTTTATGCAGTAACATACAGACCCAAAATAGGAAAAGCTAAATCCGTAACGATTTAGCTTTTCCTATCTAATTGAATTAGAAAACGATATTACTTCGTTTTCACTGGCGGCAAGTCAAATGCTGCTGATTCATGCTCAAAACCATTGCGGTGGGAACCATCACAAAAAGGTTTATTGGCTGATAATCCACAACGACAAAGACCCAAAGAAGTTCTTCCTTCTAATCCGTATGTTTTTCCTTCGCAGTCAGTTATTTCGAAATCGCCTTCTATTTTTATAGATCCGTTGCGATTGATTGTTAGTTTTGTCTTACTCATAATACCTTTTATTTTTTAGAGTTCAAAGATTGCAAAATATATTCTGACTGTTTAGAAATAGTATTTTTTTTATGTTGCAAAAGACTAATTTACATTAATTCTATATTATGCAAAATGCCAACCGCAATTCCGCTTCTTTCGGTCGTGGCTTCCCCTTACCCTGCAACTGATTTAGTTATTATTACTATAAAAACAGCTGTACTAAAACAGATGGTATTGAAACTATATGATGTCTTTGGAATGTTAGTTGGATCACCTATTGAAATTCGCGGGACATCAACTGAAAATGCGATTAAAATCAACGTAAGTAACCTTATAGGATGCGTTTATATCTATGTATTAAGTGCCAAAAATAAAGTTTTATTTACCGATAAAATTGTTAAAAAATAAAACAACAATTCTCCTTCAAAATACTAGATTCTTTCATTAGAGTGTAGCATTTTTTTTTTACCTTTCTTAAAATTAAAATACCAAAAAATATATCAAGAATTATTATGTACTTTTAACTTTTAATAAAATTAAAATTAGTTTACCAATGAAAAAAACAACCTTCCTCCTACTTGCCATTGTATTTACCGGATCGCTGTGGGCACAGGAATCATTTTCTTTGAAGATGGATCACGTGGCACTTTCTGTAAAAGATTTGGATCAATCCATTGATTTTTATACAACCGTTTTAAAACTCCATGAAATCACAAACCTCACCAGAAAAGAAGGAATTCGTTGGGTTTCTTTGGGAGATGGCAAAGAGTTGCATCTCGTTTCTACTATTAAAGAACCCGTTACAATAAATAAAGCGGTACATCTTGCCTTTAAAACTGCTAATTTTGATTCGCTTATACAAGTACTAGTCAAACGAAATATTACTTATTCTGACTGGCCAGGAGAACTTCATAAAATTAACGTTCGCGCTGATGGTATTAAACAAATTTATTTTCAGGATCCAGATGGATATTGGATTGAAGTCAATGGTGTGACATTGGATTAAATAGTCAATCTAATATTTTTTACCTTTTTTTAATAAAAACTGTGAAAGATGAAACTTTTCTTTTAAATAATGTAACCTTTATTTCGCGTTAGTTACGCATCTTTGTATCATAGATTTCAGTTCTACTTTGATCTAAATTTACATCCTAAGAAAACTTGCAAATAGCCTGGCTGTGTGTTCTCTGTACAGATATGAATCGATAAAACCAAAAAACTGCCCAGTTACCTGAAGAGTTTCCATTATAAAGATTACACTATTTTTTAAAAAAATGTGGTTATTGTAAAACGCGATTGATTTGAGTTAATTTTTTTTCGTAGTATTTCTCTTTGACCGACGAAATTACTACGCCACCACCTACAGAGGCATGAATGAATTTTATGTCTCCGTCGCATACTTCAACCACCATTCCAACATGGTTGATACGGCTTCTTCCATTTGTTCTAAAGAAGATTAAATCACCCTTTTGGGCGTCTTCTGGCGTGACAACAGTGCCTAAACGGGATTGTTCTATGGAAGTTCTTGGTAATTTAATATCGAAAGCTCCGAATGTATTACACATTAAACCAGAGCAATCAAACCCGGACTTTGAGGAACCTCCAATTTGATATCTGGTTCCAATATTAGCAGAAGCCGTTTCTATTAATTCATCCAAAAAATTAGGATTAGAAGCTGGTTTTAAAAAACTTTTAAATTCACTACTCCCTCTGGGTTCAAAATCACTATCCTCTTCGATATCTTCAGTGATTATTTCTACTTGTTTTTCCTTTTTTTCAACAGATATAAGTGCAACGTTTTGTCGAGCGGAACTTCCTGATTTTATATTTAATAGATAACCTACGGGAAGATTATTTTTTATCTCTGGATTTTGCCTTTCCAATTCCTGAACTGTTATTCCGTATTGCTTTGCAATTCCGTATTTTGTTTCTTTTGGCAAAACCTCCCTAACACTATTTTCGGCTGTGTTTCCCAAAGTTTCAGTTGTCGCTGTTAAAACCACTAATTCTGCTTTTGTTTCTTTTATCGGTTCAAGCAGAAACTTGGACTCTTTACTTTCTTCAAGCACCGGTGCAATTTCAACTTTTAGATTCGCAGTAACCGGAATATTTATTTTCTGCCCCACTCTAAGAGATTTAACACCAAGTGTAGGATTGATTTTATCGAATTCCTTAATGGTAATTCCATATTTTCTTGTTATTGAATATTTGGATTCTTTTGGTAAAACTTCTATTATAGTGAATTCTGAACTTGAATTTGTAGTTTCAGTTTTAAATACCGTTCCTACAGGAATTTTTTGCGTAGTCTTTTTGGATTGAGAGGTAACTGCTATTTCTGTATTTGATTTTGCGTTACCGGGAATTGTAATCTTTTGACCAATTTTTAATCCTGAAGTTTCTAATGTTGGATTGGCTTGGTTTAATTCTTTCAGAGTGATTCCGTATTCTTTTGCTATTCCGTAAAGTGTTTCTTTGGCGAGTACTTCATGCTCTTTTTCGGAATAATTTGTTGCAATTTTAGCTTTGGTATTGTTGTTTTTTTCAGCAGTTGTAGGAATTAACAGAACCGAGTTGAGTTTTAGCAGATTCTTGGCTTTTGGATTCAACTTATAAATTTCACTGGCTTTAACCTCGTATTTTTCTGCAATACTCGAAACAGTTTCCCCTTTTACGATGGTATGTTTCTTGATTTTTTCCTGTGAAAAAAGAACAATACTATTAAATAAAAACAATGTTACAACTAATCTTAAACTCATATTTATTTTTTTCAAATTACTTACCCCATTTTATTCTGCATAGCGATTTCAGGATATAATTATTAAATCTCGCTATGGTTTCTTGCTTAAATCATTTGCTTAAAAAAACATAAAAAGACCTTATCTCTTTTATTAAAAAGAGGGCGTAATACGTACAATTTAAAAACTTGTGATTTCTGTTCAGATTGCAAAAGCAACCTAAACAGTAACGCAGTACAATCCTAATGTATTGTTGCGCTTAAAATAAAAAATTAAAAAGAAGGTTCGATTCCTACTAGTAATCAAAAAAATAATTCCTCCCAAATTTGATATTTCAGAAAGGCTAATATAACTGATTTAATCAAAAAAACCATAAGTTTTTTTGATTTTAACGTGTTAAAAAAACAAAACTCGCTTTTTTCAGCATTTTTTAGGGTAATTTGGAACAAAAAATTTCATTTTTCATAAAAAAACTCCATTTCTAGCTTTAACGGAAAATGGTGAAATTTAAGAAAAATCTAGATTTTTAGTTCTAGCCCTGATGGAAGTGGAAAGCCTTTTGAATTGAAATCGCATTTTTTCCTGAGAAAAAAAAGCGACGAGCGGAAGCTCATTTTTTGTCTTGGAAAAAAGCGATTTTACGAAAAAGCTTGAAACGGTCAGCAGGAAATCGCTCCTAAAAAAAATTAGAATAAGTATAAAAAAAGTGTTCAGTAATCAGTCGCAGTCTTGAATTACTGAAAACTAAATTACTAAACACTATTTTAAACGGACCACTTTAAACTAGTCATTGACTACCTACTTATGCGTTACTGGCAGCAGCAATTAAGTTTAACGCTGAACCAGCTTTGAACCAACCAATTTGTCCTTCGTTATAGGTATGGTTTGCCAAGATAAGATCTTTGGTTCCATCAGCGTGAACGAATTCTATCGTTAATGGTTTTCCTGGGGCAAAATCTACTAAATCTGTGAAGTTGATGGTATCATCTTCCAGGATTTTATCGTAATCAGCTTCGTTAGCAAATGTCAATCCTAAAAGACCCTGTTTTTTGAGGTTTGTTTCGTGGATACGAGCAAATGATTTTACCAATACCGCTTTAACACCTAAGAAACGAGGTTCCATAGCTGCATGCTCACGTGAGGAACCTTCACCATAATTGTGATCTCCCACAACAATAGATGGAACTCCAGCCGCTTTATAAGCACGTGCAACTGCAGGAACTGCATCATAAGTACCTGTTAATTGATTTTTAACCGAATTGGTTTTATCTGTGAACGCATTGACAGCTCCGATCAACATATTGTTAGAGATATTATCTAAGTGACCACGGAAACGCAACCATGGACCTGCCATAGAGATATGATCCGTAGTACATTTTCCGAAAGCTTTAATCAATAATTTAGCTCCTGAGATATTTTTACCGTCCCAAGGTTGGAATGGCGCTAATAACTGCAAGCGATCTGACGTTTCGCTTACAACGATTTGAACTCTTGACCCATCAGCAGCTGGTGCTTGAAATCCTGCATCTTCAACTGCAAATCCTTTTTTAGGCAATTCATCACCATAAGGAGCACTCAATCTTACTTCTTCACCGTTATCGTTGATTAAAGTATCCGTTATAGGATTGAAATCCAAACGACCCGCAATTGCTAAAGCAGCAACCATTTCTGGAGAAGTGACGAATGCGTGCGTGTTTGGGTTACCATCTGCACGTTTAGAGAAGTTGCGATTAAAAGAGTGAACGATTGTGTTTTTTTCTCCTTTATCAGCACCTACTCTATCCCATTGTCCGATACATGGTCCACAAGCATTTGTAAATACTTTGGTTCCCATTTTTTCGAAAGTAGCGATGATTCCGTCTCTTTCGATTGTATATCTTATTTGTTCCGAACCTGGGTTGATACCAAATTCCGCTTTTGGACTGATCCCCAATTCAACGGCTTGATTAACGATAGACGCAGCACGAGCCATATCTTCGTAAGAAGAGTTCGTACAAGAACCGATTAATCCCCATTCTACCTTAATTGGCCATCCATTTGCAGCAGCTTCTTCTTTCATTTTAGAAACTGGAGTTCCTCTATCTGGAGTAAAAGGACCATTGATGTGTGGCTCTAATTCAGATAGGTTGATTTCGATTACTTGATCAAAATAAGTTTCTGGGTTCGCGTAAACTTCTGGGTCAGCAGTTAGATAAGAAGCCACTTTATCGGCAGCATCAACCACGTCTTGACGACCTGTTGCAGAAAGGTATCTTCTCATGGACTCGTCATAACCAAATGTAGATGTGGTAGCACCAATTTCGGCACCCATATTACAAATAGTTCCTTTTCCAGTACACGACATTGAAGTAGCTCCTTCTCCAAAATATTCAACAATTGCTCCTGTTCCACCTTTTACAGTAAGAATATCAGCTACTTTAAGGATAACATCTTTTGGTGCAGTCCAACCAGAAAGTTTTCCCGTTAATTTTACACCTATTAATTTTGGGAATTTTAATTCCCATAACATTCCTGACATTACATCAACTGCATCAGCTCCACCAACACCAATAGCTAACATCCCCAATCCACCTGCATTTACAGTATGTGAATCCGTACCAATCATTAAACCTCCAGGGAATGCATAGTTCTCTAAAACGATTTGGTGAATAATTCCTGAACCTGGTTTCCAGAAACCAATTCCGTATTTATCCGATACTGAAGAAAGAAAATCAAAAACTTCTTTTGATTGTGTGTTGGCTGCCGCTAAATCAAATTCAGCTCCATTTTTAGCCAAAATCAAATGATCACAGTGAACCGTTGTTGGAACAGCAACTGTTTTCTTTCCGGCGTGCATAAATTGTAATAGTGCCATTTGAGCCGTTGCATCCTGACAAGCGACTCTGTCTGGAGCAAAATCAACATAATCAGCACCTCTTACAAATGCTTTAGATGGAGTTCCATCCCAAAGGTGACTATATAAAATTTTCTCCGTTAAAGTCAGTGGACGACCAACAATCTCCCGTGCTTTGTCCACACGAGATGTCATATTTGCGTACACTTTTTCAATCATTTCAATATCAAAAGCCATAAGATTTATATATAATTGTTACTATTTTATTTTAAACATACAAGATACAAAAAAATAGAGTATAAAAAAAGCACGAGTCCTTAGACTCATGCTTTTAAATTATAATTAACTAATAATGTGAATTATTTAACTAATAACTTATGAGAAGGCGCAAACTTGGTGAGATTAATACCTTCTACAGCAGTTTTATATTCTTCTAGTGTTGGAGTTCTACCAAGAATTGTAGCTAATACCACAACCGGTGTAGATGAAAGTAAAGATTCTCCTTTTTTACCTTCCGTATCTTCTACAACTCTTCCTTGGAAAAGACGAGTAGATGTTGCCATTACAGTATCTCCTTTGGCCGCTTTTTCTTGGTTACCCATACAAAGATTACAACCTGGACGCTCTAAATATAGCATATTCTCATACGAAGTACGGGCGGCAGCTTTAGGGACATTATCGTCAAATTCGAAACCAGAGTATTTTTGTAAAATTTCCCAGTCACCTTCTGCTTTTAATTCATCAACAATATTATAAGTAGGAGGAGCTACAACTAGCGGCGCTTTGAACTCTACCTTACCTTCTTGCTCATCAATATTCTTTAGCATATGCGCAAGGATTTTCATATCTCCCTTGTGAACCATACAAGAACCTATAAATCCAAGATCTACTTTTTTAACTCCTCCATAGAAAGAAAGAGGTCTGATGGTATCGTGCGTATATCTTTTGGAAACATCCGCATTATTTACATCAGGGTCAGCAATCATTGGTTCTGCAATCTGATCAAGATCTACAACAACTTCAGCGTAATACTTAGCGTTTGCATCTGGTCTTAATGCTGGTTTCTCACCTGAAATAATCTCAGCGATTCTCTTATCAGCAATAGCAATCAATCCTTTAAGAACTTGATTTTTGTTGTCCATGCCCTTGTCAATCATGATCTGAATTCTACCTTTCGCAATCTCTAAAGATTCAATCAAGGTATAATCTTCAGAAATACATATAGAAGCTTTTGCCTTCATTTCTGCAGTCCAGTCCGTAAACGTAAATGCTTGATCTGCATTAAGAGTTCCAAGGTGAACCTCAATAATTCTTCCTTGAAATACATTTTCTCCACCAAAAGTCTTCAGCATCTGAGACTGCGTAGCATGAACCACATCTCGGAAATCCATATATCCTTTCATCTCTCCTTTGAATGTTACTTTCACAGATTCAGGAATCGGCATTGAAGCTTCACCAGTAGCCAATGCAAGAGCAACTGTTCCTGAATCAGCACCAAAAGCGACGCCTTTAGACATTCTTGTATGAGAATCCCCACCGATGATGATAGCCCACTCGTTTACAGTAATATCATTCAATACTTTATGAATTACATCAGTCATTGCATGATAAACACCCTTCGGGTCACGAGCTGTTATCAAACCGAAGTCATTCATGAATTTCATCAATCTAGGAATATTTGCCTTAGATTTACTATCCCACACCGAAGCGGTGTGACAACCCGATTGGTAAGCACCGTCAACGATCGGAGAAATCACCGTAGCAGCCATAGACTCCAACTCCTGTGAAGTCATAAGACCAGTTGTGTCTTGCGAACCTACGATATTAACTTCTACACGAACATCTGAACCAGCGTGTAAAACTTTACCCGGAGTTGAACCAACCGCATTTCTATTAAATATTTTTTCTACAGCCGTCAGACCTTGTCCTTCAATAGAAACCTCTTTTGACGGAGCAAATACAGGTACGATATCAATACCTAGAGTCTTTGATGCAAATGTTTGAAGTTTTTTTCCAAATACAATAGCGTAAGACCCACCTGCTTTTATAAATTCAATTTTCTGAGGCGTGAATGCCTTAGAAATATCTATCAGTTCTTTGTCGCCATTATAAAGTTTTTTTGTCTTTGTGTTGATTGTAAAAACAGTACCAGTAGCAACAGAATATACCTCCTCTAGAATAGGGTCACCGCTTTCATTACGAAGAACTGTACCGTTTTCATCTAATTTTTTTACCCAGTTTTTAAGATCAAGACCAATCCCTCCAGTAACATCAACAGTTGTTAGGAAAATCGGAGATATACCATTTGTTCCTGCAACAATTGGAGCAAAATTAACAAATGGAACATAAGGACTTGCTTGTTTACCAGTCCAAAGAGCCACGTTGTTTACACCTGACATTCTTGATGAACCTACACCCATAGTACCTTTTTCAGCAATCAACATCACGCTTTTGTCAAGATGTTGTGCTTGTAGTGTTTTGATTTCCTCTTGTGCTTCAGGAGAAATCAAACATTTACCATGTAATTCACGGTCTGATCTTGAATGCGCTTGGTTACCTGGAGAAAGTAAATCAGTTGATATATCTCCTTCTCCAGCAATAAAAGTAACTATCTTAATTTCTTCTGCTATTTCTGGTAATTTAGTAAAGAACTCAGCGTTAGCATAGCTCTCTAGAATTGCTGTCGCTATTCCGCTTCCGCTTTTGAAAGCAGCTTCTAAACGATCTGTATCTGCTTCATAGAGAAAAACTTGTGTCTTTAAAACTTCCGCAGCATCTTTTGCAATAGCAGCAGCATCACCTAAAGCCAAATCAAGTAAAACGGTTATAGAAGTTCCACCTTTCATATGCGACAATAACTCTAAAGCAAAAGCAGGCGTGATTTCGGCAACTATTGATTGACCTAGAACAATTTCTTTTAAAAAATTAGCTTTTACAGTAGCAGCAGGAGTAGTTCCTGGAACAACATTGTAAATAAAAAAGTTAAGAGCATCTGCTCTGTACTCATTATTTAAATCTCTAATTTGCGCAATGATTTCGCTTAACAATTCGCCACCATCAATTGGTTTTGGGTGAAGCCCCTGACCTTTTCGTTCTTCAATCTCTTGAATGTAATCCTTATAAATATTCATAATAGAAGTATTTTCTTGGTATTTTTATTTTTTATACGCAAATTTAGGAATTAAAGCCGAGAATTAAAAAAAATATAACAGATGTAGCTTTTTCAAAAATTATTATTACTAAATAAAGAGCTTCGCTACTTTTTATTATCAAAAATTCAATTTTAAATTAAAATAATGAATTATCAATAATTTAAAATCTTTTCTTAACGAAAGTTGAAATTTAATGTTACTTCGGGAGTGAGATTTTACACTGCTTTCCGCTAAGAACCTTTCTAAATTATCACTTATAACGTTGTATTTTTAAATACTCTTTTTGGTTCAACTAAAATAGTAAGTAAAAACAAAAAAGCCAAACAGATTTTAGAAATTTGTTTGGCTTTTTTCTCAATATTAAAAATTATTACATCAGCTTCTGAATAATAACTTCTTCGGTAATTCCTTCAGCATCAGCTTTATAATTTTTGATAATTCTATGACGCAAAATTCCTGTAGCCACCGCTTTTACATCCTCAATATCCGGTGAAAATTTCCCATTGAATGCAGCATTTGCTTTGGCTGCCAAAATTAAATTTTGTGAAGCTCGAGGTCCGGCTCCCCAATCCAAATAATTTTTCACAAATTCGTTAGAGAGCGGATTATCCGGCCTTGTTTTACTCACCAACGTCACAGCATATTCAATGACATTATCCGCCACTGGTATCCTGCGAATCAATTGTTGGAAATCAATGATCTCTTGCGCCGTAAATAACGGATTTATAGTATTATTTAAGTCTGAAGTCGTACGTTTCACCACTTGCACTTCTTCTTCAAACGATGGATATTCCAATTTAATGGCAAACATAAATCGGTCTAACTGCGCCTCAGGTAAGGGATAAGTTCCCTCCTGTTCAATTGGGTTTTGAGTGGCCAAAACAAAGTAAGGCAAATCTAATTTATAATTCTCACCCGCAATAGTAACGGAACGCTCCTGCATGGCTTCAAGCAAAGCAGCTTGTGTTTTTGGGGGGGTTCTGTTTATTTCATCGGCCAGAATAATATTTGAAAAAACAGGTCCTTTTATAAATTTGAATCGGCGATTTTCATCTAATATTTCACTTCCTAAAATATCCGATGGCATCAAATCAGGCGTAAATTGAATCCTTTTAAAATCAAGCCCTAAGGCTTGCGCCAAAGTATTTACCATCAACGTTTTTGCCAATCCTGGAACTCCTACTAAAAGCGCATGACCTCCAGAAAAAATACAAAGTAAAATTTGATCTACCACGGCATCTTGACCTACAATGATTTTTGCTATTTCGTTTTTTAGTTCATTCCTTTTTTGAACTAAATTATGTATTGCAGCTACGTCAGACATTTTCGACTGTTTATTAAATTAAAAAAGAGTTAGCGATATGAATTCATAAAGCTAACTCTTTTTATTTATTTTATAAAAATTATTTTTTCAACCAATTGTTCGTGAAAGCACAATCTCTGTATTCTCCAATAACTTTAACGTACGTTCCTTTAATTTTTTCGTCAAACCATTTCCCTATGGTTTTAATTTGTTTTTCCTTCAATGCCAATTCTTTTATTTTGATATAATCTTTGGCGTAATCAGCAGTGTGTTCGTCTATTCTATTCGTTACAGTAATTAATTTGTATTTTTTCTTGCCTTGTTCATCTTCCAATAATGGTAAAGAAATTTCCCCTTCTTTTAAATTTGAAACTTGACTATATAAACTAGGATCCATTTTTGTTAATTCAAAACGAGTATCTTGTGTTTTAGGATTGATTAACGCTCCTCCGTTTACTTTGGTTTCTTTTTCGTCTGACATAGATCTTGCCGCTTCCCCAAAAGTAACTTCCTTGCTTTCAATCTTTTTTCTGATTAAATCAATTTTTTCCTTAGCTTCTTTCATAGACGCTTCCGAAACAGACGGTGTCAATAATATATGACGTAATTCTATTTCTTGTCCTTTTATTTTTTCAACATAAATAATATGAAAACCAAAAGATGTTTCAAACGGTGCCGAAATTTCTCCTTCTGCCAAACTAAAAGCAACGTCTTTAAACTCTTTTACAAATGGGGTTCTACGATTCATCTTGTAATATCCACCATTTGTACTAGAACCGGGATCTTGAGAATACAGAACTGCTTTTGTAGCGAAACTGGCTCCTTCCTGGCATTCTTTTTTAAAGCCATTTAATTTATCAATAACTAACTGCTTGTCAGCATCAGATACTTTTGGAGTCACGATAATTTGTGCTACTTCCATTTCCGCACCAAAAAGAGGAAGTTCAGCAGTAGGAATCTTTTTAAAAAAATTACGTACTTCTTCTGGTGTAATTTCAACTGCATCTACAATCTTTTTTTGCATTTCTGAAGTCAATTTCTGTTCCTTCAAGATATCAAAGAAATAAGTCCTAAACTCTTCTTCATTATTTTTCTTGTAATACTTCACTACTTTTTCAAGAGATCCTAATTGCTCAGTCATATAGTTTAATCGATCATCCATCATCCCTTTTATTTCTGAGTCAGTAACCTTGACACTATCCTGAACTGCTTGATGCGCATACAATTTATCCTCCATTAGTTTTCCTAACATTTGACATCGCGTAATGTCTTTTACGGAATTCCCCTGACTTGATAATTCTAAATAAGATTTGTCAATATCCGAATCTAAAATTATATAATCTCCAATTGTAGCAATAACACCATCAATTTTTTGCTTTTGATTGGACTGTATTTTTTTAGCAGCAACAACTATACTGTCTTTAATTATTTCCTGCGCGTTTATAATCGCACTTGAAAACACTAAAAGAAAAAAAGATAGTGCAATTTTATTGTTTATGAATCTCATTTGTACTGTTTTTAATGGCATTTTTATAATTTATTATTAGCGTAATGTGTCGTTGTTATTCTGTTTAAATTTATTTCAAAAAGAACCTGGTAATTTTGCCCAAATATACACTTTAAGAATCAAGAAATAAATTGCATTTTTATTAAAAATACTTATAATTCTTTAAATTTAAAACCAACAAAAATAACAATTCAATTACATAATACAAGTTTCCTTAGTAGTATTAACAAAAATTTGTAAAACGCATTAGTTTATTAATTTAAATACTTCCTAAAAGTCAAATAACCACTCTTATTATTTAAATCAATGCACATAAAATAACGATGCACATAGACAAAGAATGACGAATTAAAATCAACTTCTCCTTTGTTATTTTTTTGAATTTTATCCTCTTACTGTAATTGTTCAATGATCAATTTATTTTATTGTTGCTATTTTATATAGAAAACCGAACCTTGTTTATATAGAAATTAGAATCAAACGAGATTGACAATTCATAAAATCCTCATTTAGACTACATTTTAAAAAAGTTTTTAACACTATTACGTTTTCGCAAAAAAGATTACAACGCTCAATGTAGGAAGTGTCACTATTTGCATAAATTAGCTAGATAATTAATAATATGATTTAAAATTGATAGTTAAATTAACATTATTTTTTTAGCAGATATTTTTTGATTTTAATATTAAATAGAAAATTCATTAAATTACCATTAACCAAATCTATTACCTAACCTCAATTATTAAGTTTATGAAAAAACAAAATTTTAAAATTTATGCATTAACAGCATTCTTAATTGGTATTTATTCTTGTAATTCAAATGATGATGTTGTTACGGATTCAATCGCGGCAGCTTCACAATTTAAAGTAATAAACGTAACCCATCACGATGGACATCCGTTCAGTACCGGAGTAACTACTTCCCCAACAGGAAAATATGTTGCAAATCCTGGAGGTGGCGTTATGATGCAAGCATTTTATTGGGATGTTCCTGCTGGCGGAACATGGTGGGATATAGTAAGTACAAAAGTAACCGAATGGTCAAATGCTGGAATTGGATCTGTGTGGTTACCTCCCGTTTCAAAAGCTCAAAACGGCGAATTTTCTATGGGATATGACCCTACCGATTATTTTGATTTTGGCGATTTTAATCAGAATGGCTCAATTGAAACGCGTTTTGGTTCTAAAACAGAATTGGTTAGTTTAATTACTAAGGCGCATACTGAAAATATGCAAGTGTATGCTGATATCGTAATTAACCACAACAGTGGAGGACAGTTAGAAAACAATCCTTTTACAGGAACACAAACGTACACCAATTTTACTGGCGTAGCTTCAGGAAAATTCCCAAGAACCAGCGCAGATTTTTATAAAAATTCTTATGCTAATAATGATGAGGGAGCTTTTGGAGGTTTTCCAGATTTAGCACATGTTGTCCCTAATGTTCAAAACTGGCTGTGGCTAAGAGCGGACGGCGTGGGTAAATACTACAAAAACACGATGAAATTTGATGGATGGAGATTTGATTACGTAAAAGGTTTTGGCCCCTGGGTTATTAACAATTGGAATGCAAACGTAGGTGGCTTCTCCGTTGGAGAATACTGGGATTCTAATGTAAACACTTTAGAATGGTGGGCAAATAATGCCAACAGCTCTGTATTTGATTTTGCTTGTTATTACAAAATGAACGACGCTTTTGACGGTAATAATCTTGCTCTTTTGAATGACGACATGATGTGGAAAAGAAACCCGTACAAAGCGGTTACTTTCGTTACTAATCATGACACCGATGAAATTTGGAAAAAAGAATTGGCTTATGCTTATATTCTAACGCATGAAGGTTATCCAACTATTTTCTACAGAGATTATGAAGAATGGTTGAATAAAACAAAAATGAACAATCTAATTTGGATCCATAATAATAAAGCGACCGGAACAACTTCGATTTTATATGCAGATAATGATGAATATGTTGCAAGAAGAAACGGATACAATGGAAATCCTGGATTAGTAGTATATATAAACAATTCCTCCGTTTGGCAAGAAAGATGGATCCAGACTAACTGGGCCAATGCACAAATTAAGGATTTCACCGGCAACTCTACTTGGATTCCTACAACCCAAGCAGATAAATGGGTAAAAATCCAGTGCCCACCAAATGGATATTCTGTTTGGTCCATCAACATGTAAAATATAAATACTCTCGAGGCTGTCTAAAAAAGATAGCCTTTTTTTATATAGGTAAATAAATATTCTTAATTTAAAAATTACTGGAATATCAAACAACAAAATTCACACAAGCAATTAAGAGTACACTATTTTTTTTAATTGGCATTTATAAATAGTACTTTTGCAGACTATTTATATTATACATGAGCTTTTTAAAAGAAATACAACGTAGAAGAACATTTGGGATTATCTCACATCCTGATGCCGGAAAGACAACACTTACCGAAAAACTCCTCCTTTTTGGTGGTGCTATTCAAGAAGCAGGTGCTGTGAAAAACAACAAAATAAAAAAAGGCGCTACCAGTGACTTTATGGAAATTGAACGCCAGAGAGGAATTTCGGTTTCTACTTCTGTTTTGGCATTCAATTATAAAAACAAAAAGATAAACATTCTCGATACCCCAGGACACAAGGATTTTGCTGAGGACACTTTTAGAACTTTAACTGCTGTTGACAGCGTTATTGTTGTAATTGATGTTGCCAAAGGTGTGGAGGAACAAACAGAGAAATTAGTTGCTGTTTGTCGATTGCGTAAAATTCCAATTATTGTATTTATCAATAAATTAGACAGAGAAGGAAAAGATGCTTTTGACCTTATGGACGAAGTGGAACAAAAACTGGGCTTAACAGTTACTCCTTTAAGTTTTCCTATAGGAATGGGCTATGATTTTCAAGGAATTTACAACCTTTGGGAACAAAACATCAACATATTTAGCGGTGATAGCCGCAAGAATATCGAGGAAACTATCGCTTTCTCAGATGTCAAAAATCCTGAGTTAGAGAAAATTATTGGCGAAAAACCTGCTGATAAATTGCGTGAAGAATTAGAGTTAATAGACGAAGTATATCCAAAATTTGATCGTCAGGATTATTTAGATGGAAAATTACAACCCGTTTTCTTTGGTTCTGCTTTAAATAATTTTGGAGTAAGAGAATTACTGGATTGTTTCGTAGAAATAGCACCCTCTCCGCGGCCTAAAGAATCAGAAACTCGATTAGTAGATCCAAAAGAAGAGAAAATGACTGGATTTGTTTTTAAAATTCATGCTAATATGGATCCAAAACACAGAGACCGTCTGGCCTTTATAAAAATTGTATCCGGAACTTTCGAACGAAATAAACCTTACTACCACGTTCGTCAAAAAAAGAATCTAAAATTCTCCAGTCCAAATGCTTTCTTTGCTGAAAAGAAAGAAATCGTAGATATTTCTTATCCTGGTGATATTGTAGGTTTACACGATACTGGGAATTTCAAAATTGGAGATACTTTAACAGAAGGTGAGGTCATGAGTTTCAAAGGAATTCCTAGTTTCTCTCCTGAACATTTTAGATATATCAATAATGCAGATCCAATGAAAGCCAAACAGCTTGATAAAGGAATTGATCAGTTGATGGATGAGGGAGTCGCTCAGTTATTTACGTTAGAAATGAATAACAGAAAAATCATTGGAACGGTAGGTGCACTTCAATATGAAGTAATCCAATATCGTTTAGAACATGAATACGGAGCAAAATGTACCTATGAAAACTTTCCGGTACACAAAGCATGCTGGGTAAAACCTAACGATCCAAAAAGTGATGAATTTAAAGAATTCAGAAGAATCAAACAAAAATTCTTAGCGCATGATAAATACGGGCAATTGGTATTTCTAGCCGATTCTGATTTTACAATTCAAATGACACAGAATAAATATCCGAACGTTAAATTATTCTTTACTTCAGAATTTGAATAATTATCAAAATAGTACTTCATAAAAAAACGCTAATTTATTAAATTAGCGTTTTTTTTATGTTTAATTGTCTGTATCTAAAACTTATGCGATTGTACTTTCTAAATTTATAGCTTTTTTCAAAAAAGTTTTAATTAACAAACGATTTGGAGCCATTCCAGAAGTAATAACTTCTTTTTTCGTATTGACAGATTCTGTTGAAATCGTTCTGTTAGGATCTTGTTTAGACCCCATAAACCAAAGAACGAAATTTATATTTGAAGAATCAAGTGTGCTCTCTTGTTTTACAATAGAGTTGCTTTCAATTGTACTATTCTCAATTTCAGTCTTTTCTAAAGTTTGACCAAAAACAGCAACATTAAAAAACAAAGCAAAAACTACCACTATAAAAATAGTGGTAATTTTATTGTTATTGTCTTGCTTAGAAAAGTTGTTCATAAGATAATTCTTTTATAAAAGATAACTGTACTCTTTTAATGTTTTGTGAAACTAAAATATTAAAATAATAGTAGAAAATATTTCCGATGAATAGCGTTTTTATCGGTTAAACGACAAAAAATATATTTTTTGTTTCTTAATGATCAAAGTACTGGGTAAAGTCAAATCAAAAAACAACAAAATAATTGACACAAAAAAAGGCTCCATTTCTGGAGCCTTTTCTACAATTCTATTACAATTAAGCTTGACCTGCAGGACCAAAACTAAGAGGAATTGGAGGTTGTTCAGTGTCTTTTATTTCGCCATAAGCGACTTCAAAACGGTGAATATTTTCTCCGATAGCCTTCAATAATCTTTTGGCGTGTTGCGGTGTCAAGACGATTCTTGCTTTTACTTTAGCCTTAGGAATACCTGGCATAATACTTACAAAATCTAGAACAAATTCAGAAGAAGAATGATTAATTATTGCTAAGTTGGAATAAATTCCTTCCGCGATTTTTTCATCCAACTCAATGTTGATTTGCTCCTGTTGTTGATTAGAATTACTCATACCTTAATAAATATATTCTTCTTTATTAGCCATCATATCATTATAATCTTCTTTTGAACCTACAATTGTATTGTCATATTCTCTCATACCAGTTCCGGCAGGAATTCTATGACCTACAATTACATTTTCTTTCAATCCTTCTAAGTAATCGATTTTACCTGCAACAGCAGCTTCATTCAATACTTTAGTAGTTTCCTGAAACGAGGCAGCAGAAATAAACGATTTAGTTTGAAGTGACGCTCTTGTAATACCTTGTAAAACTGGTGTTGCAGTTGCAGTAACAACATCACGAGCCACAACAAGATTTTTATCAGTACGTTTCAATAAAGAGTTTTCATCACGCAACTCACGAGGCGTAATAATTTGTCCTTCTTTCAAAGTACTAGAATCTCCAGCGTCTTCAACAACTTTCATACCATATAATTTATCATTTTGAACGATAAAATCTTTAGTGTGAATTAATTGATCTTCTAAGAATAAAGTATCACCTGGATCTTGTACTCTTACTTTACGCATCATTTGACGTATTACTACTTCAAAGTGTTTGTCGTTGATTTTTACCCCTTGTAATCGATATACTTCTTGGATTTCATTTACCAAATACTGTTGAACAGCTGCTGGTCCTTGAATTCTTAAAATATCATCCGGAGTAATAGCTCCATCAGATAAAGGTACACCTGCTCTTACGAAGTCATTTTCCTGAACTAGAATTTGACTTGATAATTTAACCAAGTATTTTCTAATATCACCAAATTTAGATTCGATAACGATTTCACGGTTACCTCTTTTGATTTTTCCAAAAGAAACAACACCGTCAATCTCAGAAACAACAGCTGGGTTTGAAGGATTACGAGCTTCTAACAACTCTGTAATTCTTGGTAAACCTCCTGTAATATCTCCTGATTTAGAAGAACGACGTGGAATTTTCACCAATACTTTACCTGCTTTAATTTTCTCCCCGTTTTCAACCATCAAGTGGGCTCCAACTGGTAAGTTATAAGAACGAATCAATTCATTATCTTTACCGTAAACCAATAAAGTTGGAATTAATTTTTTAGCTCTAGATTCAGAAATTACTTTTTCTTGGAAACCAGTTTGCTCATCAATTTCAACTATGTATGATTGACCTTGCTCTAATTCTTCGTAAGCAATTTTACCGGTAAATTCAGAAACGATAACTCCGTTATATGGATCCCATTTACAAATTACATCTCCTTTAACAACAGATTGACCGTCTTTAACAAAGATACTTGAACCGTAAGGGATATTATTAGTACTTAATAAAATACCTGTTCTTTCATCAATTAATTTTAACTCAGTCGAACGAGATACTACAATATCAACTGCATTACCTTCACTATCTTCTCCTTTAACAGTTTTTAAATCTTCGATTTCAAGTTTACCATTAAATTTCGTAACGATACTTGATTCTTCAGATATACCACCCGCAACCCCACCAACGTGGAACGTACGTAATGTTAACTGTGTACCAGGTTCTCCAATAGATTGCGCTGCAATAACACCGACAGCTTCTCCTCTTTGAGTCATTTTTCCGGTAGCTAAATTTCTACCGTAACATTTAGCACAAATTCCTTTCAATGCTTCACAAACAAGAGGCGAACGAACTTCCACTTTCTCAATTGGAGAAGCTTCAATTTGTTTCATTAATGCCTCAGTGATTTGCTCCCCTGAACGAACAAGTACATCATTAGTTAAAGGATTGATTACATCTTGCAATGCAACACGTCCTAAAATTCTTTCTCCTAAAGTTTCAACAATTTCTTCATTCTTTTTCAATGCTGATACTTCAACACCTCTAAGAGTACCACAATCGTCAATGTTAACAATAACATCTTGAGACACATCATGCAGTCTTCTTGTTAAATATCCTGCATCTGCCGTTTTCAAAGCCGTATCCGCAAGACCTTTACGCGCACCGTGAGTCGAGATAAAGTACTCAAGGATAGAAAGACCTTCTTTAAAGTTCGAAAGAATAGGGTTTTCAATAATTTCACCACCACCAGCAGTAGATTTTTTTGGCTTAGCCATCAAACCACGCATACCAGTTAACTGACGAATTTGTTCTTTGGAACCCCTTGCTCCAGAATCAAGCATCATATACACCGAGTTGAAACCTTGTTGGTCTTCTCTAATGTTTTTCATTGCTAATTCTGTCAATTGAGCATTTGCTGAAGTCCAAACATCAATAACTTGGTTGTAACGTTCGTTATTAGTGATAAGACCCATATTATAATTTACAGAAATACCTTGAACTTGTTCTCTGGCATCTGCAATTAATTTTGGTTTTTGATCTGGAATTCTAATATCACCAAGAGAGAATGACAAACCACCTTTAAAGGCAAATTTGTAACCCATATCTTTCATGTTATCCAAGAAAGCCGCAGTTGTAGGTACATCGGTAGCGCTTAAAACGTGTCCGATAATATCTCTAAGGTTTTTCTTAGTCAATACATCATTGATATATCCAGCTGCTTCAGGCACTACTTCATTAAATAATACACGACCTGCAGTAGTTTGTATGATTTGGAAAACCAAGTCACCTGCTTCATTAAAATGTTTTGCTCTAATTTTCACACGAGCATTCAATTCTAATCTGCCTTCATTCAAAGCAATATTTACCTCTTCAGCAGAATAAAAAGTGATTCCTTCTCCTAAAATTTTAAGCTCAGGAGTAGATAAACGTTCTTTGGTCATATAGTATAGACCCAAAACCATATCCTGAGAAGGTACCGTGATTGGAGCACCATTTGCAGGATTCAGAATATTGTGAGAACCCAACATTAATAATTGTGCTTCCAAAATAGCTTCTGGTCCTAATGGCAAGTGAACTGCCATTTGATCCCCATCAAAATCCGCATTAAATGCAGTACAAACTAAGGGGTGCAATTGGATTGCTTTTCCTTCAATTAATTTTGGTTGGAATGCTTGGATACCTAATCTGTGCAAAGTAGGAGCACGATTCAGTAATATTGGGTGACCTTTGATTACATTTTCAAGGATATCCCAAACTACAGGCTCTTTCTTATCTATTATTTTCTTAGCTGATTTAACCGTTTTTACAATTCCTCTTTCTATCAATTTACGGATAACGAAAGGTTTGTATAATTCTGCTGCCATATCTTTTGGGATACCACATTCAGATAATTTCAATTCAGGTCCAACAACAATTACCGAACGAGCAGAATAATCCACACGTTTTCCAAGTAAATTTTGACGGAAACGTCCTTGTTTACCTTTAAGGGAATCAGATAATGATTTTAATGGTCTGTTTGATTCTGTTTTTACTGCAGATGCTTTACGCGTATTATCGAAAAGTGAATCTACAGATTCCTGCAACATACGTTTTTCGTTTCTTAAGATAACTTCTGGAGCTTTAATCTCCATTAATCTTTTCAAACGGTTATTACGTATAATTACACGACGGTATAAGTCATTTAAATCTGAAGTTGCAAAACGACCTCCATCAAGTGGCACAAGCGGACGTAATTCTGGCGGAATAACTGGTACCACTTTCATAATCATCCATTCCGGACGGTTCTCACGGTTCAAGTTAGACTCACGGAAAGATTCAACAACTTGTAATCTTTTTAACGCTTCCGTTTTACGTTGTTTAGACGTTTCATTGTTAGCATTGTGTCTTAATTGGTAAGATAATTGATCTAAATCAATTCTTGCTAATAGGTCCATAATACACTCTGCTCCCATTTTGGCAACAAATTTATTAGGATCAAAATCGTCAAGATACTGGTTATCAGCAGGAAGAGTATCTAGAATATTTAAATATTCTTCTTCTGTCAAAAAGTCTAATCTTTGTACTGATTCACCTTCTGCATTTTTAGCAATACCTGCTTGGATTACTACGTATCTTTCGTAGTAAATAATCATATCTAATTTCTTAGATGGAAGACCTAGGATATAACCAATTTTGTTTGGAAGAGAACGGAAATACCAGATATGAGCAATTGGTACAACAAGATTGATGTGACCTACTCTGTCTCTACGTACTTTTTTCTCAGTAACTTCGACACCACAACGGTCACAGATAATTCCTTTGTAACGTATTCTTTTGTATTTACCACAAGCACATTCGAAATCTTTAACTGGTCCGAAAATACGCTCACAGAAAAGACCATCACGCTCTGGTTTGTGCGTTCTGTAGTTGATTGTTTCTGGCTTTAATACTTCACCTCTTGACTCTTTCAAGATCGATTCAGGAGAAGCAAGGCCGATTGAGATTTTATTAAACCTTTTTACAGGGTTTTTATCTTTATTGTTATTATTTCTATTATTCATCATAGCTTTTACTATTGATTTATTTGCAATTAAAAATTGATTGTAGATTTATGATTTACTTAAATCATTAAACTATTACCTCGAATTACTTCTCTAAACTTCAAACAAAAAAAATTTGAAGTGCTAATTATAAAACCTCTTGGTTCTAAATAAAAAATCGGAACGGGTTACGGGTATAAATCCTAAAAACTTTTATAAATGAGTAATCAGTCCCGATAAAAACCGAGACTGATTACTACAAATATTATTTATTCTTCTAAACGAATGTCAAGTCCAAGACCTTTCAATTCATGCATTAATACATTGAATGATTCAGGTAATCCTGGTTCTGGCATAGATTCACCTTTTACGATTGCTTCGTAAGTTTTAGCTCTACCGATAACATCATCAGACTTCACAGTCAAGATTTCTCTAAGAGTACTTGACGCTCCATAAGCCTCAAGTGCCCAAACTTCCATCTCTCCAAAACGTTGACCTCCAAATTGAGCTTTACCTCCAAGTGGTTGTTGAGTAATCAACGAGTATGGACCTATAGAACGTGCGTGCATTTTATCGTCAACCATGTGTCCAAGTTTCAACATGTAGATAACTCCTACTGTTGCCGCTTGATGGAAACGCTCTCCTGTACCACCATCATATAAATGTGTATGTCCAAAACGTGGTACTCCAGCTTCGTCAGTCAATTCATTAATTTGATCTAAAGTTGCTCCGTCAAAAATTGGTGTCGCAAATTTTCTACCCAAATTCTGTCCAGCCCAACCTAAAACAGTTTCATAAATTTGACCAATGTTCATACGTGAAGGTACACCTAATGGGTTCAGCACGATATCAACTGGTGTTCCGTCCTCAAGGAAAGGCATATCTTCATGACGAACAATACGAGCAACAATACCTTTGTTACCGTGACGTCCCGCCATTTTATCCCCAACTTTCAGTTTACGTTTCTTAGCAATATAAATTTTAGCTAATTTCAAAATTCCAGCTGGCAATTCATCACCAACAGTAATTGTGAATTTCTCTCTACGTAAAGCCCCTTGTAAATCGTTCAATTTAATTTTATAGTTATGAATTAAATCATTAACCATTTTATTAGTAGCATCATCAGCTACCCATTGACCTTTACTTAAGTGAGCAAAATCTTCAACAGCATAAAGCATTTTTTGAGTATATTTTTTACCTTTTGGTAAAACTTCTTCACCCAAATCATTCATTACACCTTGAGATGTTTTTCCGTTTACGATCAAGAAAAGTTTTTCAACTAATTTGTCTTTTAATTCAACAAATTTAACTTCAAACTCCATTTCAAGTGCTCCTAAAGCGTCCTTGTCTTGTGTACGTTTACGTTTATCTTTTACTGCTCTCGCGAACAATTTTTTGTCTAAAACAACACCGTGTAAAGATGGAGATGCTTTTAATGAAGCATCTTTCACATCACCTGCTTTATCCCCGAAGATTGCACGAAGCAATTTCTCTTCCGGAGTAGGATCTGATTCCCCTTTTGGAGTAATTTTTCCGATAAGAATGTCGCCAGGTTTAACCTCGGCTCCAATTCTAATCATACCATTTTCATCTAAATCTTTAGTAGCTTCTTCAGAAACGTTTGGTATATCATTCGTTAATTCTTCGTTACCTAATTTAGTATCTCTAACTTCTAATGAATAATCATCAACGTGAATAGAGGTAAAAATATCGTCACGAACTACTTTTTCAGAAATTACAATCGCATCCTCAAAGTTGTATCCTTTCCATGGCATAAATGCAACTTTTAGGTTTCTACCTAAAGCTAATTCACCATTTTGAGTAGCATAACCTTCTGACAATACTTGCCCAGGAACCACTCTATCCCCTTTTCTTACGATAGGTTTTAGATTGATACTTGTACCTTGATTGGTTTTTCTAAATTTAATTAGGTTGTATGTTTTTTCATCAGGCTCAAAACTCACCATTCTTTCTTCCTCAGAACGATCGTATTTGATAGTGATAATATTTGCATCTACATATTCAATAACTCCATCTCCTTCAGCGTTAATTAAAACTCTAGAATCAGAAGCAACTTGACGCTCTAAACCAGTTCCAACAATTGGAGCTTCAGGACGAATTAGTGGTACGGCCTGACGCATCATGTTGGATCCCATCAAGGCTCTATTCGCATCATCATGTTCTAAGAAAGGAATCAAAGAAGCTGAGATAGACGCAATTTGGTTTGGAGCAACATCAGTATAATCTACCCTTGTTGGTTCAATTACCGGGAAATCACCTTCTTGACGTGCAATTACGTCTTCGGCAGTAATTTTTCCTGTAGCATCCATTTGAATGTTTGCCTGAGCAATCATCATTCCTTCTTCTTCTTCTGCGCTTAAGTACACTGGAGTAGAAACTAAATCTACAGTTCCGTTAGTTACTTTACGGTAAGGTGTTTCGATGAAACCCATTCCGTTTACTTTAGCATAAACACCTAGAGAAGATATCAAACCAATGTTCGGTCCCTCAGGAGTTTCAATTGGACATAAACGTCCGTAATGCGTATAGTGAACGTCACGTACCTCAAAACCTGCTCTTTCTCTCGAAAGTCCACCTGGTCCTAGTGCAGATAATCTTCTTTTGTGCGTAATCTCCGCCAGTGGGTTTGTTTGATCCATAAACTGAGACAACTGGTTTGTTCCAAAGAAAGAGTTGATAACAGATGATAATGTTTTAGCATTAATCAAATCTATTGGTGTAAACACCTCGTTATCTCTAACGTTCATGCGCTCTCTAATAGTTCTAGCCATACGAGCTAAACCAACACCGAATTGTTGAGACAATTGTTCACCAACTGTTCTAACACGACGGTTTGATAAGTGATCAATATCATCAATCTCTGCTTTAGAGTTAATTAATTCGATCAAATATTTTACAATGGTAATGATATCTTCTTTGGTAAGCACTTGCTTTTCCATTGGAATATCTAAACCAAGTTTTTTGTTCATTCTATAACGACCTACTTCACCTAAGTTGTAACGTTGGTCCGAGAAGAACAATTTATCAATAATACCACGAGCAGTTTCTTCATCAGGCGGTTCTGCGTTACGTAATTGTCTGTAAATATGCTCAACAGCTTCTTTTTCAGAATTTGTTGGATCTTTTTGAAGCGTATTGTGAATAATAGCATAATCCCCTTGATTAGCATCTTCTTTATGCAACAAAATAGATTTAACGTTAGAATCAATGATTTCTTCCACATTATCTTTATCGATAATTGTATCTCTATCAAGAATTATTTCGTTACGTTCGATAGAAACTACTTCACCAGTATCTTCATCTACGAAATCTTCATGCCATGTGTTCAATACACGAGCAGCTAATTTTCTACCGATATATTTTTTAAGTCCTGTTTTAGAAACTTTAATTTCCTCTGCAAGATCAAAAATCTCTAGGATATCCTTGTCTCTTTCGAATCCAATTGCACGGAATAAAGTTGTTACAGGTAATTTTTTCTTTCTGTCGATATAAGCATACATTACACTGTTTATATCTGTAGAAAATTCTATCCAAGAACCTTTAAAAGGAATTACTCTGGCAGAATATAATTTTGTTCCATTTGCATGGAATGATTGACCAAAGAAAACACCAGGTGATCTATGTAATTGCGAAACAACTACACGCTCAGCACCATTTATAACAAAGGTACCGCTTGGTGTCATGTAAGGGATTGTACCAAGATAAACATCTTGAACAATAGTTTCAAAATCCTCATGTTCCGGATCTGTACAATACAGTTTTAACCTTGCTTTTAAAGGCACACTGTAAGTAAGACCTCTTTCTATACATTCTTGAATTGTATAACGTGGTGGATCTACAAAATAATCAAGGAATTCCAATACAAAGTTATTTCTTGTATCAGTAATTGGGAAGTTTTCCATGAAGGTATTGTAAAGCCCTTCGTCGCCTCTTTCGTCAGATTTAGTTTCTAATTGAAAAAAATCTTTAAACGATTTAACCTGAACATCTAGAAAATCTGGATAATCAGGAATATTTTTTGTTGAGGCAAAATTCAATCTTTCAGTTTGATTTGTTATCATCAATGGACAAAATTTTGATTAAAAAAGTAATTTTTTTGTACAAATATTAATTTACTTATACGTTCTTTTACAACCATTACATCTTTAAAAACCAATTTAAGATAACTACTTTCTTATTATCTGTTAATTTTTTTTCCTCGTAATGGGTAAAATGAATTGATTATAAAAGACTAATTTGTAATAATACAAGGTAGACTTTGTTATACGAAAAATGGTTTAGGTCTTTGGATTTGCATCCAAGACCTAAACCTAATTCTCAAAAAGAGTTAAACTATTTAAGTTCAACCTCAGCTCCAGCTTCTTCTAAAGATTTTTTAAGCCCTTCAGCTTCTTCTTTAGAAACACCCTCTTTTACATTACTTGGTGCGCTG
Source organism: Flavobacterium fructosi (assembly GCF_042787335.1). Lineage (NCBI taxonomy): Bacteria > Pseudomonadati > Bacteroidota > Flavobacteriia > Flavobacteriales > Flavobacteriaceae > Flavobacterium > Flavobacterium fructosi. The sequence continues at coordinate 28,644 of NZ_JBHZQA010000004.1, forward strand.
TCAACTACATCTTTAGCTTCTTTCAAACCTAAACCTGTAAGTTCTTTTACTAATTTCACAACTGCTAATTTAGAAGCACCTGCTGCTTTTAATACAACTGTAAATTCTGTTTGAACGTCTTCAGCAGCAGCTTCACCACCACCTGAAACTACTACAGCTGCAGCAGCTGGTTCGATTCCGTACTCATCTTTTAATATTGTTGCTAATTCGTTAACTTCTTTTACCGTTAGGTTAACTAATTGTTCTGCGAATTGTTTCAAATCTGCCATTTTTTCTATCGTTTTAAAATGATTTGTAAAAATATAATTTATTTATTGTGCGCTTTTTTAAATAAAAACTAGAGTAAAACTCTATTTTTATTATGCTTCCACTTCTTCTGTAGCCTCTTCGCTTTTTGCGAATTGGTTTTGAAGAGCAGAGATAACTCTTTGTGCCGGTGACTGCAATAATCCAATAAGTTCGCCGATAAGCTCTTCTTTAGATTTAATAGTTGCTAATGCATCTAATTGATCGTCTCCAATATAGATTTCAGCATTAATATAAGCTCCTTTTAATACAGGTTTAGCTGATTTTTTTCTGAAATCTTTTATTATTTTACCAGGAGCGTTTGCTATGTCAGAAATAAATATAGCGCTATTACCAGTCAAAACTGAAGGTAAATCACCATAATCATTAGCCGAAGCTTCCATTGCTTTTGCAAGCAAAGTATTTTTAACAACTTCTAATTTTATACCTGCTTTAAAACAAGCTCTTCTCAAATTTGAAGTAGTCTCTGCATTAAGTCCAGAAATATCAGATACATAAACAATGTTTGTACCAGCTAACTGTGCAGTTAAAACTTCAATCGCAATTGATTTTTCTTCTCTAGTCATACTAAAAATTTTTAACTACCAATTATACCGCTTTAGGATCCAATGCAATTGCTGGACTCATAGTGCTAGTTAGGTAAATACTTTTAATGTAAGTTCCTTTAGCCGCAGTTGGTTTAAGTTTGATTAATGTTTGAATAATTTCGTGAGCATTGTCAACAATTTGTTCAGTTCCAAAAGAAACTTTACCAATTCCTGCATGCACTATACCAGTTTTATCAACTTTGAAGTCAATTTTACCAGCTTTTACTTCTTGAACAGCTTTTGCAACATCCATAGTTACAGTACCTGTTTTAGGGTTAGGCATTAAACCTCTAGGTCCTAAAATACGACCTAATGGACCTAATTTACCCATAACAGAAGGCATCGTGATAATTACATCAACATCTGTCCAACCGTCTTTAATTTTTTGTAAATAATCGTCAAGACCTACATAATCTGCACCCGCTGCTAAAGCTTCCGCTTCTTTATCCGGAGTAACCAATGCTAATACCTTAACGTCTTTACCAGTTCCATGAGGTAATGTTACCACACCTCTTACCATTTGATTCGCTTTTCTTGGATCTACACCCAATCGAACTGCGATGTCAACAGACTCATCAAATTTTGCGGAAGAAACTACTTTTATTAATGCCGCAGCATCTTTAAGAGAATATAGTTTGTTCTTTTCAATTTTTGAAGCAGCCTCTTTTTGCTTTTTTGTCAATTTTGCCATGTTTTTCTCTTAATTAAAAAGGAGAATCTCCTGATACAGTTATACCCATAGATCTAGCTGTTCCAGCAACCATACTCATTGCAGACTCCATAGTGAATGCGTTTAAGTCCGGCATCTTGTCTTCAGCAATAGCTCTAATTTGTTCCCAAGTAACACTAGCTACTTTTTTACGATTAGGCTCACCAGAACCAGATTTTAGCTTTGCAGCTTCCATTAACTGAACTGCTGCGGGAGGAGTTTTTACAACAAAATCAAATGATTTGTCTTTATACACAGTAATTTGTACTGGGCATATTTTGCCGGGTTTATCTTGAGTTCTAGCATTAAATTGCTTACAGAACTCCATGATGTTTACCCCAGCAGCTCCTAAAGCAGGTCCAACCGGTGGCGATGGATTCGCAGCACCTCCCTTAACTTGTAGTTTAACTACCTTACTAATTTCTTTAGCCATTTTTTAAAAAATTTAACACAACAATCATTGGAAGCGATTGTAGTGGATATTATAGATGTAACAAAAATTATACTTTTTCAACTTGCATAAAACTTAACTCCAATGGTGTTTTTCTTCCGAAAATCTTAACCATCACTTCAAGTTTACGCTTCTCTTCGTTAATTTTTTCAACAGTACCATTGAAACCATTAAACGGACCATCAACAACTTTTATAGTTTCCCCTAAGTTGAATGGTATAGATCGAGTATCTGTGTTAACAGCCAACTCATCAACTTTACCTAACATTCTGTTTACTTCAGAAACTCTTAACGGAACAGGTTCTCCATTTTTTGTTTCACCTAAAAAACCGATAACACTTGTTATAGATTTAATAATATGAGGAATTTCTCCAATTAGGTTTGCTTCAATCATAACATAACCAGGAAAATAAACCTTATCCTTGATTATTTTTTTTCCTTCTTTAACAGTAACCACTTTCTCAGTAGGAACCAAAACCTGCGAAACATAATCACCCATACCTAATCTTGCGATTTCAGTTTCGATGTATGCTTTCACTTTATTTTCCTGTCCGCTTACTGCTCTAACGACATACCACTTTTTTATACTACTATCTGCCATGACAAAAAAATTATGCTTTTATCCAGTTAAAAAATCCGGCTAATGCTTTTGCAAAAATTTCATCAACTCCCCAAGTTGCCAAGGCGAATACTACTGAAAATACAGCCACAATAATTGTTAGACGTTGTACTTCAGCCCAAGCTGGCCAAGTTACATTTGACTTCAACTCCTCAAATGCTTCTGATATGTAATTAACAACTTTTGTCATTGTGATTTAGTTTATTTGCACGGGCGGAGGGATTCGAACCCCCATCAACGGTTTTGGAGACCGCTATTCTACCCTTGAACTACGCCCGTAGTAAAAAGCCAGCAACAACCAAAGCGGCTACTGGCTTTATAATTTATTAATAGGATTAAGCTACTATCTCAGTTACCTGACCAGCACCTACTGTTCTACCACCTTCACGGATAGCAAAACGCAAACCAACACTTAATGCAATTGCACTAAGCAATACAACATCAATTGTTAAGTTATCCCCAGGCATAACCATTTCTACACCTGTTGGCAAAGTAATGATACCTGTTACATCAGTTGTACGTACGTAAAACTGTGGACGGTAGTTATTATGAAATGGTGTATGACGACCACCTTCTTCTTTTTTCAAAATATAAACCTCAGCTTTGAAAGTAGCGTGTGGCTTAACTGAACCTGGCTTACAAATAACCATTCCTCTTTTGATGTCTTCTTTCTGAATACCTCTTAAAAGAATACCTACGTTATCTCCAGCTTCTCCTCTATCAAGGATTTTACGGAACATCTCAACTCCAGTAATAGTAGAAGTTAATTTTTCAGCTCCCATACCAATGATTTCAACTGGATCTCCAGTATTAGCAACACCTGTTTCGATACGACCTGTAGCTACAGTTCCACGACCAGTGATTGAGAATACATCTTCAACAGGCATTAAGAAAGGTTTTGCAACATCTCTTACTGGCTCTTCGATCCAAGAATCTACAGCCGCCATCAATTCAAGAATTTTTGGTACCCAAACTGGATCATTATTTAATCCACCTAAAGCTGAACCTTGAACAACAGGACCATTATCTCCATCATATTCATAGAAAGATAACAAGTCTCTGATTTCCATCTCAACTAATTCAAGTAATTCCTCATCATCAACCATATCCACTTTGTTCATGAATACAACCATTCTAGGAATACCTACTTGACGACCTAAAAGGATATGCTCACGTGTTTGTGGCATAGGACCATCAGTCGCAGCAACTACAAGAATAGCACCATCCATTTGAGCAGCACCTGTCACCATGTTTTTTACGTAATCTGCGTGACCTGGACAGTCAACGTGAGCGTAATGACGATTAGCAGTTTCATACTCAACGTGAGATGTATTAATTGTAATACCTCTTTCTTTTTCTTCTGGAGCATTATCAATTTGATCAAATGATTTTGCTTGACAGTAACCTGCATCAGACAATACTTTTGTAATTGCCGCAGTTAATGTCGTTTTTCCGTGATCCACGTGCCCAATTGTTCCAATGTTTAAATGGGGCTTGTTACGGTTAAAATTTTCCTTTGCCATTTTACTTAATTTTTAATCTTAGTTATATATTAATTTCTATTTCCTGCTTACTTGAGCCAATGTCGGGAATTGAACCCGAGACCTCTTCCTTACCAAGGAAGCACTCTACCCCTGAGCTACACCGGCAGAATCCTTGATGTCAGAATTTGATTTGAGATTTCAGATTCAAAAAAAAATTTAAAACCTTAATTTCAACATCTACTTTATTCTGTGGGGAGAGCAGGATTCGAACCTGCGAAGTTTACACAGCAGATTTACAGTCTGCCCTCGTTGGCCGCTTGAGTATCTCCCCTACTTTTATTATTGTCAAACCGTTACAGTCTTGAGCCGGCGGAGGGACTCGAACCCACGACCTGCTGATTACAAATCAGCTGCTCTAGCCAACTGAGCTACGCTGGCGAATCAATAAAAAAAGTCCGCTATTTCTAACGGACTGCAAATGTAGAGATTTTATCTTTGATTCAAAACATTTTTTAAAAAAAATTTATATTAAATATGTGAACTTATTTTTTCTTTCCTTTTTACCAACAATCTTTCTAAAGATTCTGCACAAAGCTCCACTGCTTCTTCAAAAATTTTACACTGCTTTTTAACTACAAAATCATCGCCCGGAACATTAATTTTAATCTCGGCAATTTTGTTCTCCTTATCGCTCGTCTTTTCAACCTTTAAAAAAACATCTGCCGATACTACTTTATCGTAATATTTTTCTAATTTGTCCATTCTTTCTTGAACAAAATCTACCAGTTTTTTGTCAACAGTAAAGTTAACCGCTTGAACATTTACCTTCATAATCAATTTTTTTAATAGTTAAACATTTTCGAATTACTTCTGATTCCTTGGGTGCGCATTTTTATATACTTTCTTTAGTTCTGACAAACTATTGTGCGTATATATTTGTGTTGATGCCAGACTGGAATGTCCCAATAATTCTTTCACCGAATTCAAATCAGCCCCGTTATTTAATAGATGAGTAGCAAACGTATGTCGCAATATATGCGGACTCTTTTTTACTTTCTCGGAGACAGCACTAAAGTAAGAATTTATTAACCGATACACAAAGGTATCATTCAATTTTAACCCTTTTTTTGTTAGAAAAATATAATCATTATCTACGATAGATTCTAAACACAATCGCTCTTGCACATACAACGAGAATTGCTCTGAAATTATTGGCAAAACCGGAAGTATTCTTTCTTTGTTTCTTTTACCTAGAACCTTTATCACACAACTTGACAAATTAACATTCATTAACTTTAAATGAATCAGCTCAGTCCTTCTCATACCAGTAGTGTAAAACAAATCGACTATAAGTTTATTTCTAATCTCTTCAAAGCCTATCGGGTTTTGCATGTGAGTTAATGCATCTGCAACTTCTTTTTCAGAAAATGGAATTTGAAGCATCTTAGGAACCTTTAACGCTTTGTGTTTCAATAGGGGACTAACTTCAACTTGTTTTGTTTTTAACAGAAATTTGTAAAATGCTTTTAAGGACGCAATCTTTCTATTAACAGTTACATTTGACAAGTTATCATCAACAAGCGACACAATCCAACTTCTAATTTGATTGTAGTTTACCTGATCTATATTCTCTTGATCAAATTGAAGTTTATTGAATGTCTCGAAGCATCCTAAATCAGTCAAATACGCATTTACAGTATGCGGAGAATATTTCTTCTCCATTTGTAGATAATCCCGAAATGCATTTTTATTATTCATAAAAAAAACCGTTAGCATCAAAGTTATAAAACTTTTAATGACTAACGGTAATTTATTTTAATAGATATTGACTAACTCTCTAAGTTATCTCTCATATTTTGGATATAAGCCGCTTTTTGAATTTTGATTCTATTCGTTACTGACGGCTTAATAAAAGCAGTACGTGCTCTTAGTTGACGAACAGTTCCTGTTTTATCAAATTTTCTTTTGTAACGTTTTAACGCTCTATCGATATTTTCTCCGTCTTTAATTGGTATAATTAACATAATATAGACACCCCCTTTCTTTAGGTTGCAAAAGTAATCAAAATTTTGAATTATGAGTTATGAATATAGATTTATTTTTTAATTAAATTTCGAGACAATCAGATTTTTAAATTGTCAGACTAAATAGATTAATCTATAATTCAAAGACGTATTTCTTGACTGTTTTAATAACGAAAAAAGCCAAGTTACAATTTCTTGCTTCTTGGCTCTATATTCTATTCTTTATATTCAAAAAAAGTTATTATTCCACCGCTGGCTTATAATTTTGTTTATCAATTATCATTTTCGATAAAATCTCCTTAAGGATTTCTGAAGTTCCCCCACCTATAGGTCCCAAACGACTATCTCTAAATAAACGTGCTAACGGATAATCTTCCATATAGCCATAACCTCCCAACATTTGCAAGCAACTATAAATTGTTTCATCAGCCACTTTTGTAGATTTCAATTTGGCCATTGTAGCCTCCTTTACCACATATTCTCCTTTATCTAATCGGGCTACAGCAGCATAATTAAACACTTTACAATGCTCAACATCTGTCGCATGCTCTACTAATGTATGCCTTAACGCTTGAAACTTATCTATTGTTCTGCCAAATGCTTCTCGTTGTGACATGTATTCTATTGTATATTCAATCGCATACTCAGCTCTTGCATGAGCATTTATTGCCATAATCAATCGCTCTAAAGCAAAATGCTGCATAATATAAGGAAACCCTTTGCCTTCTTCACCCATCAAGTTTTCAACGGGAATTTCGACATTATCAAATGCAATTTCAGCAGTATCTGAAGCTCTCCAACCTAATTTATCCAGTTTTACAGTGGAAACTCCTTTAAGGTTGGTATCCATCAAAAATATGCTAATTCCTTTATTTCCCAGATCCGGACTCGTTTTTGCAGCAACTACATAATAATCGGCATAAACACCGTTCGTTATAAATGTTTTAGAACCATTAATAACATATTTATCTCCTTTTTTCACAGCAGTAGTGCGCATACCCGCAACATCACTACCTCCAAAAGGCTCTGTAATACACAATGCTCCTATTTTATCTCCAGAAATACTTGGTACTAAATAATCTTGTTTAATACGCTCATCACCTTCCGCATTCAAATGTGTCATTGCTAAATAAGAATGCGCCCACATAGCAGCGGCAAAACCAGATGATTTTATTTTTTGAAGTTCTTCTAAAAAAATAACGGTGTAAAATAAATCTAAATTCAATCCTCCATAAGCTTCGCGATAATTTATTCCGAAAAAGCCCATTTCTCCAAACTTTTTCCATATAAAACGCTCAATTGTGCCAGTTTTCTCCCATTTTTCAATATGAGGCACAACTTCTTTAAGTAAAAAACCTTGTAAACTTGCTCTAAATAATTGATGTTCTTCTGTAAAATATATTGAATTCATATAATTAATTAATTTTTTTATTTTAATAAGTTGCGGTCATCTATTTTTTTAATTAAAAACAAAAACAGGTTTTTTTGTTCCAAATTTTAGTGTCTTATACCAATAGAATTTCTACTAATTGGAAAAACTAAAATCAGTAGTAATAAGACACTTTTTTAGCCATTCAAAAAATAAACAACCCACTTATTTAGGCACTTTTAATTAAAAACCAAATATAGTTCTATTATTTTTATTTTATCAACAGGAAACCCCTTAATTTTTGTTAAATCCTCAATATTTTTAATATCTCCATGCATACTTCTAAACGTTACAATTTCTTTTGCCAATGGGAACCTGAAATAGGAAAATTGAGAAAGTTCTTTTAATGAAGCGTTATTGATGTCTATTTTTTTAAAATTTGGAATCACCGAAACCTTAAAATGAGTATTCAAATTCGCGATAACTTCTGGCGATAACCCCCAAACATCTTTCATCTGCTCCATAGAAACAAATCCTCCAAGATTTTCCTTTTGCTTCAAGATTCTAATGGAAATTGCTTCGCCAATACCATAAATATTTATCAAATCTTCTTTTGTGGCATTATTAATATCGATAAAAATTATTTTTTCTTTTTCAGTGAAAGCCTTATTTGAATATCTCTCATAAGATTTAAACTGCTTCTTATTATTTACCCAATCTGGAAATTTAAAAAGGGGAGCTATTGCATTTAATAACGAATCCGAAACCTGCGTTACGTTTTGGAATTCCTTAGCGGAATTAACGTATTTATTCTCTTTTCTAAAAGCCAACAGACGGTCAATCTCTTGAACAGACATTCCTAACTTATAGCCTTTGTAGTCGGAAATAAAATTGGGATTGAAAAGATAAATTTTAGGTAACTCCTTTTTTCCTACAATTTTCATGGAATCAATTTGAGATTGCAGCGAAAGCCACTTTTGCTTTTCTGGAAACTCTTTTGCCAAAGCGCTAAAATTTACAAAAAAATAGAGAATCTGTAAAACTATGATGATTCCACACAACACAAAAACGCCTTTACGCTGTTCTCGCGAAAAAATAAAGTACCCACTTATTATTTTAAAACTCATACTTTGTGACTATATTAATGTTATCTCATTTTTTTCTAAAATCTAAAAATAAGAAATATTTTACGACATTCCAGCTTCTTTAAAAAATATTCAAAGACACAATTGACATCTATAAAGCGCAAACGCAAATTACTTGGCCATAAAAAAACATATTTTAAAAAAAACAAATACAGTAAAACATTGCTGAATTATAATTTTATGACTTAAATCCTAATTATTATTTTTATTTTTTATAAAAAACAATACATTTGGTGCTTAATAACAAAAAAACCATAAAACATGTCTATTTGGAAAAGAAAACCATTAGCTCAGCTTTTAGCAGAAGCTGCAGATTCTGAAAAGGGATTAAAGAAAACATTAACCGCACCCGGATTGGTTGCACTAGGAATCGGAGCAATTATTGGAGCTGGATTATTTTCAATAACTGGACTTGCTGCATCAATGAATGCAGGACCAGCAATAACCATTTCGTTTCTAGTTGCTGCATTTGGATGTATTTTCGCCGGTTTATGTTATGCCGAATTTTCTTCAATGATTCCCGTTGCTGGAAGTGCCTACACGTACTCTTTTGCAACAATGGGCGAATTTGTTGCTTGGATTATTGGATGGGATTTAGTTTTAGAATATGCTGTAGGCGCCGCAACTGTTTCAATTAGTTGGTCCAGGTATTTTGGAAAATTCTTAGGCGGTTATGGGATTCATATAGACGAAGCTTATATGCTTTCGCCTTTTGAAGGCGGAATAATTAACATTCCTGCTGTTTGTATCGTTATGATTATGTCCTTGATTTTAATTCGTGGTACGCGAGAATCAGCATTAATAAACGGTATTATTGTTTTATTAAAAGTTACTGTAGTTTTAGTATTCATTGCAGTGGGATGGCAATACATAAGACCTGAAAACTACACACCATATATCCCCGAAAACACAGGTAAATTTGGAGAATTTGGATTTTCTGGAATAATTAGAGCCGCGGCAATAGTATTTTTCGCTTATATCGGTTTTGACGCAGTTTCAACAGCCGCTCAAGAAGCTAAAAACCCTAAAAGAGATATGCCAATTGGAATATTGTTATCATTAGCAATCTGCACGATTCTTTATATTCTATTTGCACATGTAATGACAGGAGTTGTAAATTACCAAGCCTTTGCAGGAAAAGACGGAATTGCACCTGTTGCAATTGCAGTTGAAGCAATGGGAACTGTTGGTCCTAACGGAATGATAACACCAGCCTACCCTTGGCTAAACAATGCTATTTTACTAGCTATTTTAGGCGGTTATTCTTCCGTAATTTTAGTGATGTTGATGGGGCAAAGTAGAGTATTCTTCTCTATGAGTAAAGACGGCTTGATGCCAAAAGTGTTCTCAGAAGTACATGCGAAATTTAGAACTCCAGCAAAAAACAATTTATTGTTTATGGTAATTGTGAGTCTTTTTGCAGCGTTTGTCCCAGCAAGAGTAGTTGGAGAAATGACGAGTATTGGAACTTTATTCGCTTTCATTCTGGTTTGTATTGGAGTCCTTATTATGCGTAAGAAAATGCCAGAAGCACCAAGAGCTTTCAGAACTCCTTTTGTACCTTTTGTGCCAATTGCAGGTGTTTTAGTATGCTTATTCATGATGGTGTTTTTACCTTTAGACACTTGGATTCGTCTTATTGTTTGGATGATGATTGGATTTGATTTATACTTATTCTACGGAATGAAACACAGTATTTTAAACAAAGGAAATTTTGGTTTAAACAGCTACAAAACTGTTTCGGCCATAGGTTTGGGAATGGTATTAACATTGATTCTCGTAGCCTATATCAATCAATTAGATCCAAGCGCGGAAGGTAGCTTTCTGTTTTATTTCGCTCTAATATTTGCTGCTATACATTCATTTATTTATGCCTATAGCTACAAAAAAACAAGATAATTAAGGTAATTTATTTCAATAAAAAATGGATTATGAAGTATTTCAAGTACTTTATAATCCATTTTTTTATTGAAGTTATTTTACAAATCAAAAACCGAAGTGCGTTTTGCCCGAATTAAATCCTTCAGACGAATCCAAAAGGCCGAGGTTAAATAAACTGCAAACCATAATCCTGCTGTAACAAATGACAAGTAAATAAAAAACAATCGTACACTACTGGCACGCATTCCTAATGTGTCCGCTAAACGGGAAGAAACATGAAAACCATGTTTTTCAAAGAAGAACTTAAGCTTAATAATTGCAGCCATTTTTATGAATTAAGAACTTAGACAAAATTACAAAATTATCCTGTTCACGATTTTCTAATTAGTAATTATTTTTTTTTCAATAATTCAATCCCGACAGCACATTTTAAACATTTACTTTTACTGCAATATTCATTTTTGAGTTGCAATAAAGATTGTGTCTCAAAAGCACTTTTTGTCTCTATTCCAAAAAAATTAAATTTATCTATAACAGCATTTTTCTCTGGAGATACTTCATTTAAAAGATATATTAAATCTTCATAAATTTCCTTTCCTATACTTTTTGCATAAGCAAACTGCAGTGGAATTATTGTATTTATAATAATCAGATCAATAAAAGATTTAGAAAGTAGTTTCTTTTTCTTCGGGCTTTCCTTATCAAACTGGTAATGATTTAACCAATAGTCTGACGCAGATACTTGAAACACTTCATAAATAGCTTTTAACGAATTCACTGTATTTATTTTCGAAAATAAATTTTGCTGACTGTGGTATAAATTGGCTAATTGGGATAATCTAATAGTTGGGAAATTATCAGGACGATGCTTGAAAAACTGAACTGGTTCAATTGAATTTTTCTCCAGTTGATATTTATGCAGCAGATAAAAATACCTAAATTTCAAATCTTTAAAATAATTATCTTCTTTATCTGAATCCAATAATCCAGCATTACCAAAAAGCAACGATTCTAAATTCTCGACCTCAAAGCTTTCTTTTCTTATAATAGAAAAAGGAATTGACTGCGCTATTTTTATAAAAATTTCACCATTAGCGTTCAAGCCGAAATTTTTAGCTAAAAGGCAAAACAAAACCGATTCCCAATCTTGGTTGGTTCGTTCCAATAAATCGAATATTGGTTGCGATTTCCTTTCTAAACGTTCAAAAAACAAACGTTCTTGCCAGTTTTTTAATGCAAATTCATCGATATCTATCAATTGTTTTTCACAGAATATCCAAGATTTTGGAGAGATGAGCGATTGATAGTTTTCGACAGTTTCTTTTTCGACATATTTTTTAAGCTCTAAAACTGGAATTTCAGTATTATTGCTTCTGAATATTTCTGTATCATGTTCCCAAACAACGTGAAGAATCACGTTTTCATACGCTGAATCCCTCTCATGATGATGCACATACCAATCCGAAGATTTAAGATGAATCTCCACATTTCCAGCCCATTTTTGATCTCCAATGGCAATTTGAGCATTGAAAAAATCAGGACCCGCCAACTCCAAATATTGTCCAACATTAATGATTGTGATTACCTCTTCATTATAAGTTTTCAATTTTAAGGCATCAAACTTCTTGAATTTCCAGAGATAATGTAGAAAATCTTCTTTCATTTAATATTTTTTATATAATAGCTTAAAAATGAAAGACTAAAGTACTCAAAAAATAAACAACTTACCTTACAAAATAAAAACAATATATAAGTAATACCACTAATTGGGATTGCTTCGTTCCTCTCAATTACAACTACCTCAATAAATACAATTTGGCACAAGCCCGAGCATCAGATAAAGCCTCGTGATGATTCAGTTGAATTTTCATTTCCCTACAACAATCACTTAATTTAGTTGGTTTTAATCCTTTGGCTTTATAAATTTTTACCGTACATTCCCAACGAGGCGCCAAATTCAAATCGGCATAATCGAGATTATAAAGCGCCATTGATTTAGCGAGAACATTTCTATCGAAACTTTCATTGTGAGCCACAACTACTCTATTTTTCAGCCGTTTTTGTATTTCAGGATATACTTGTGCAAATGATTTTGCGTTGACCGTATCTCGTGGGTAAATCCCATGCACTTGAATGGTAAAGGGACTATATTCATTATTCGGCGGTTTGATTAGTGTCACAAACTCATCGACAATAATACCATTTTCTACGGTAACAATACCTACAGAGCAGGGATGGAATGCGGTTGCAGTTTCAAAATCTATGGCGGTAAAGGTCATATTATAAATTTGTTATAAATCTAAAAAGCCACAAATTTAACAAAATAAACTCGTCAAATTCATGGCTGTAAAAATTTTAATATTTCGGACAACAAAAATTTATTTTATCGACCCAATAATATCATATTTCGTGATAATATGATGTCTGCCGTTCCCTAAATCGATCAGAACAGCTTCATTTTCTTTGCTGAATAGTTTAGAAACTTCTTCGATTGGCGTACCTAATTTTACAATTGGGTAGGATTTTCCCATTATTTCTCTAATGGGTCTTTCGGCTGAATTTTTGTCATCTACATAACTTTGAAATAAATCACTCTCATCCACAGAACCTACAAATCCGGTAATATCAATCACTGGAATTTGAGAGATTTTATATTTACGCATACGTTCAATAGCATGAGATACTAATTCTTCCGTACGAACGATTACTAATGGTTTGTCTATATGGTCTTTGATTACATCCTCGGCCTTTGTAATTTCTTCTTCAAGAAAACCTCTTTCACGCATCCAATCGTCATTGAACATTTTACCCACATAACGGCTTCCTGAATCATGGAAAAGAACCACAACGACATCTTCCGGTTTGAAATGTTCTTTGAGTTGCAATAATCCTTTTATCGCTGCTCCTGCAGAATTACCAACAAAAATCCCTTCTTCAAGAGCAATTTTACGGGTATAAACTGCTGCGTCTTTATCCGTTACTTTCGTAAATCCATCAATCAAAGCGAAGTTTACATTTTCAGGTAAAATGTCCTCACCTATTCCTTCTGTACTGTACGAATAAATTTCATTTTCGTCAAAAATTCCTGTTTCATGATACTTTTTAAATACAGAACCGTAGGTATCAATCCCCCAGATTTTAATATTCGAATTTTTCTCTTTCAAGTATTTTCCAACTCCGGAAATCGTCCCTCCTGTCCCTACACCAGATACAAAATGAGTTATTTTACCTTCTGTTTGTTCCCAAATCTCAGGTCCTGTTTGCTCGTAATGTGCTAATGCATTTGATGGATTATCGTACTGATTCACATACCAAGAATTCGGTGTTTCTTCGGCCAGTCTTTTAGAAACAGAATAATAAGAACGTGGATCCGTTGGTTCAACATCCGTAGGACATACCACTACTTTTGCGCCTACAGCACGAAGAATATCCATCTTCTCTTTGGATTGTTTGTCTGAGATTACACAAATCAATTTGTATCCTTTTATAATAGCTACCAATGCTAATCCCATTCCCGTATTTCCCGAAGTCCCTTCAATAATAGTCCCTCCTGGTTTTAATCTTCCATCTGCTTCGGCATCTTCAATCATTTTAACAGCCATTCTGTCCTTTACGGAATTTCCTGGATTAAAAGTTTCTACTTTAGCAAGTACCAAAGCATCGATTCCAGTAACAACCTTATTAAGTTTTACTAAGGGTGTATTGCCAATTGTGCCTAATATGTTTTCTGCGTAGTGCATTTTATTATTCATTTAAAAATGTGAGTTGTTACAAATCGCAACACAAAGATAGTATTTTGTTACAAAATAATATGAATTACCAAATTATGCATAAATCATTACGTCACAAAACTTTTATGATACAATTATCACGTAAATTTCATTTAAAGCAACATTTTTTATTTTTCTACCTAATGTATAAAAATATATCGGGAAGAATGATAAATATGTTTTCACAATAAAATGCTGTACTAATATTTATTAATTGAAGAAATTCCAAACCAATCCAAAACGAATTGTAAAATCACGATAAGGATTGTTAGGTGAAGAATAAAAATTATTACTTGACAAAGCTGAATTAAAATGTTCGGCTTTTATGTAAATTCTGGTTCTTTGAATCTTTGCATTAACAAAAAAATCAAGGTTGGGATAGTTTCCAATTTTTTTTTCATTTTGAACAAAAAATTCACCTATTACCGGATTATATTCGTTACCAAAATATTTAGTAAAATAATTCAGTGAAATACCGGTTTGTAAGAACAATGCCTTCTTTTTGAAAAAATATCCTGAATAGTAAAAAGTATTTCTGGTTACAATCTCAGGTACATTTATGATATCCTCTTGCTGACCCACTTTTTGATATAAAATCGTATTATCTAAAGCAAAACTCCCAAATTTAAATTCTTTGTTGGCTTTTATGGATAAATAATTTATGGTTTTTTCGTATTGTGTTGGCGCAACTATTTGTGTGCGGACCAATATTTGAGCTACCGTTGAAACATCGGCAAAATAAAGATGATCATTTAATACAGAATACTGAAGCGAAGCATTGACCCACGGCGTAACTGCATTAACAGACACAGCATTTATTTTTTCATTTTTAAAAGCATTTGACCAGTTGTACTGAACGTAACTGCTTTGATATAAATCATAATTATTATTTGGCAACTTATTTATGTTTTGATATTGAAATGTCAATTCCGCTTCCGCATTGTAATTGTATTTCAACTTGGCCTCTAAATTCGACAACGATTGATTGGTAACGGATCTTGAATATAAAAATTTTCCATTCCACTTATTTTTTTGATACTCATATTGCCCACCAATATTATTTATATTTTGGCTCAAAGAACTTGGAACCGTCTTACTATCAAAAATCAAAATTTGACTGTAATAATAATTCGATCTAAAATCATCTGCAAAAAACTGAAATTTCCCCAAGGTAGTATTTTCATAAGTTAGTCCCATTTTATTATACATTTTATTGTAATGGGTTTGATCATTTATACCAGTATTTTTAAAAGATTCACCAAAACGGTAAACTATCGTTCCTCCTACCGAGGATACAACTGTAGCTTGATTGTATTCGAAAAATTTGTTTTCGTAATTAAACTGATGGTTTACATATAAATTATTAGCTCCTTTTGTGGCATTAATTCTAAAATTATGATCTAAAAAAACTCTTTTCCCTTTCAGAAATGATTTAGCATCATTCAAAAATACCTCTAACCGTTGTCTGTTATTAAATTTTGGGTCTTCACTTTCAAAATCAATATCTGCTGTAATTCCTCCATTTTCATGATTTAAAATATCCTGATAGGTGTAATGCGCATTGGAGAAATATCTTTTATTTTTAGTGTTGTAACTTACCGTAAATCTGAAATTTCCTGTGCTTGACAATTGATTTATATACAAACCCTCAGAACGTAATCCTTTGTAAGCTATAGAAAAATTAAGGTTTTCCGAGGTATTCAAAGTAATAAATGAATCTACTGACTGGCCTTTTTTAATGGTAGTTTTAAAATATAATTCCGTCGCAGGAGTTGCTACAGAGCTGTATCGCACCTGATTTGCTTCTAGGAAATTGAAATGTTTTGCTTTGAATCCAAATTCAGGAAAGGGGGAAAAATCCGTTAGACTATATTGCAGGGTATTATAAGTTTGTCCATCATTAGCAAAAGCTAAAAGCCCAAAAGTATCTTTTCTTAAGTAATTATGACTGTATTCTCTTTGAATGCTCAATGAAGTATCAATATAAGTGGTATCACGATCTAAAGAAATAACGCGGTACTGATCTATAGTAGCCAAAGGTTGTTTTGGTTTTTTTATGGAGTCGGAACTATTGTATTTACTGTCGGAATCTAAAGTCTTGCTACTTTTTTCCTGAGAAAAGAGCAAAGTGGAGAATGATAAAAAAATAAAAAAAAAGAGAATTCTCATTAGCAGATTGTATAATTAGACAATTATTTTTACTGTCATACTAAAGCAAAGGTAAATTAAAAAACACATAAACAAAAAACAGTTGAAAGAAGCTTTTCCAAATCTATAAATTATTACTTAGATCAAATAAATTACAATGACTGTAGATTGCTAAGATGCATAACTAAAGTTTAAAGAAACCATTTTCGAATATATTATTTATTTTAGGGTTTAAAACAAAAAAAACCGGCACCAAGTGCCGGTTTAAATAATTAAAGATAAAATAATTAATATCCAGGATTCTGTTGAATTCCAGGATTCGCATTTAATTCATCTTGAGGTACTGGCAATGCAAATTTACTACTAGTTAAAGGTAAATTTGTAGGATTTGCAGCAGGATAATTAGCAGAACTTGAAGAATAATCCGCAGGATTTCTATCAATTCCTACACCGGCTAAAACACCAAGTCTTTTTAAGTCAATAAATCTGTAACCTTCAAATGCAAACTCTAACCTTCTTTGGTTTAGTATAGCTTTCCATGCATCAGTTGCAGAAGTGTAAACAGGTAATACTTGCGCTTCAGGAAATCTTTTATCCAAAATAGCCTTTATAGCGATTGCAGCACCAGGTAGATCACCTGCAGCTACTCTAGCTTCCGCTTTAATAAAATACATTTCAGATAATCTAACGATTTTAAAATCACTATTTAAATTACCAACAGATCCAGAACCACGATGCTTCCCAATAATTAATTTGTCAGTATTTCTGTAATCAGCTGAAGTAGCATAATTAGGATCCGCAATCGATGATGGGTGAACAATAGCAGACCTTCTTACATCAGTAGGATTAGCATCTAAAATATTGTATAAAGATCTTCCAATTTCATAAAATGGAGAACCTGTGATTGTAGTGGTAACAGACGCATAACCATTCCCTAAATTTGTAGCCTGCGCAGACTGCTGGATTGTTCTTTTTAATCTAAAAATTACTTCAGTATTAGCGGGTTCACTATCAGTGTGAAAAATACTGTTATAATTAGAATCATTTGCCAAAACAATTCCAGAAGTAGTAATTACGTCATTAGCCCAAGTCTCCGCATTTACATAATCCCCTTTTAAAGCATAAGCTCTAGCTTTTAATGCTTTTGCTAAATTTTTATTAGGATATAAAGTAACAGCTGCACCTGTATACGGTGAAGTAGTTAAAGAATTAAATATTATCAATGCAGCATCTAAATCAGAGTGAATAGAAGTATAAAACTCGCCATTTTTGCTTCTTGGTAAACCCGCATCCGTGGATAAAATTATCTTATTAGCCAATACCGCTGCTAAGGCATCATTGCTTTTAGGATCTGGAGAAAAATAAGACAATAACTTAATATGACATAAAGCTCTAACAACTAAAGCTTCTGCCTTCAATCTAGAGATTAAAGCTGCATCTGCCGGACTAACTGGAGTTACTTTATCAGAAAAAGCAATAACACGATTAGCTCTTGACAACGCATAATAGGAAGAATTCCATATTTCAGTTGGTGAAAATGAAGAAGTGTTTAAAAAGAAAACATAATTATCACTAATTCCTTGACCTCCATTTGCAAAACCGATACCAACTTCATCCGTAAAAACAGAACTAAAAATAATATCTTCTCGGTTTGCTAGCAAGCCATAAGTAGAATTCATTACTCTTTGTAAATCAGATGAAGCCGTAATTGCCACATCTTCAGTTAAAGAACCCGGAGTAAAGGGCTCCAACAAATCATTATTACAAGAAACAAAGAATGCACCTGTAAATATAAATAATATAAATATTTTTTTCATTTTTATAAAATTATAAATTAAAATTTCAAGTCTACACCAAAAGTAAATTGTTTTGCCGTTGGATATTGATAAACATCATTAACTCTTGAGCTTTCTGGATCAAAACCTCTCCATTTTGTGATGTTAAATAAATTTTCACCTTGCAAAGTAAAAGAAAGATCAGTTAAGAAAGTTTTTTCTAGAAAAGCTCTAGGAACTCTATAGCCAATCTGAGCATTTCTTAATCTAACATAGGACGCATCTCTCAAAAAGCGGTCAGAACTATTATCAGCTGTTGAATTAGCAGCATTTAATGACGGTATATTTGAAGTAGTATTAGTCGCAGTCCAAGCGTTAGCTAAATCATCTGTTACATTAAATGTGCCAATATTACCCGCGTCATATAAATTTTCTAAATCATTATCAAATCTATAAACATCTTGTGCAAAAGTAAACGTTGATGATAAAAAGAATCCTTTGTAGTCAAAATCGAAACCAAAACCACCTTGATATTTAGGAACATTGTTTTTACCAAATGCTTTTCGATCTGAAGCTTTAGGCGCTTCTGTAGGGTTTCCGTTTATATCTTCAAACAACAGATTACCGTTTACAGGATTTACACCAATATAATGATATACAAAAGGTTCTCTGATACCGCCACCATTTTGAGTGATATAAACAGGTTCTGTACCTGTTAAGATTCTACCATTATTGGCTTTAATACCATTTACTTTATTATCATTTACTGAACCATTAGCACGTAATGTTAAAGTAACATCTTGATTTTTGATAACATCAACACCTAAACTCAATTCAAATCCTTTATTGGTGACAGTAGCATCTGAATTTTTTAGAATTACATTTGCAGGAAGTGAAGCATTTCCTGGAAATCCTACTCCAGGAACTATAGGCTCTTGCAAAAACAAATTAACTGTTTTCTTATTATAATGATCAAAAGACCCTCTAATTCTACCTTTATATAATTCAAAGTCTAAACCAATATTATATTGTTCCGTTGTTTCCCATTTTAAATCAGGATAACCAAAAGCAATATTGTAACCAGTTCCATTATTGTAAGCATTGTTTGAACTAGAATAAATATCGGTAAAAGCTGGCGGGTTAACACCTTGATAAATAGTACCATCAACAATCCTTTGGTTACCTACGGTACCTATAGATCCTCTAAGCTTTAAGACATTTATAAAATCTATTGATTTAATAAATCCTTCTTCTTCTAAATTCCATCTTCCACCAACGGACCAAAAATTACCAAATTGGTTGGCTCCAACAAATCGGCTTGAACCGTCTCTTCTAAAGGAAGCTACAACACCATATTTTTTATCAAAATCATAATCAAATGAAGTAAAATAACCAATTAAATCATTTCTCAACTGTTGTGCTGAAATTAGTGGTACGTAGAAATCATTTGCAGAAGTATCCCCTATGTATCCTGAACCGCTATCCGGTACAAAAGTTTTAGGATCTAAACCTCTTTGTCTAAAATTATTTACATTTAATCTTGAGTGATTGTATTCAGAAGCTGCCGATAAATTAAAAGTATGCTTTCCGAAAGTCTTGTTGTATTCCAATTGAAAAAGGTTATTGAATAAGAACTCTCTTCTTTGATTAATATCTTCAAAACCTCCAAACAATTGACCTGGCTGTAAAAACAATAATGCATTAAATGAACCTGGAAATTCAGCTTGGTGAAATCTCGTAGATAATAATTGTCCTGATGTACGTACTCTTCCAGTGAATCCTTTTGCGAACTCATACGATAATTCAGTAGCTACATCTATTCTAGTCTCTTCCGTTAAATTTTTATATTTTTTCAACTTATCAACTAACATCAAAGGAGTGTACAACAATGTACCATCCGCTTTATATAATTCAAATAATTGCGCAGAATTTTGATATTGATTTGGAGATACATAAGGAGCACCTAAGTAAGCCCCAGTTACATAATTTCTGTTAATCGCTCCAGTACCTAAGTTAGTAGCCTCATTATTTTTTGAGTGACCAAAAGCGGTATTTATTGAATATTTGAATTTTTCGTTATCCGATTTTCCGTTTAAGTTGTTTCTAACCGTAAATCTCTTCAAATTAGTAGATTCAAGAACTCCTTGCTGATCATAAAAACTAGCAGATGTGTAAGAATTTATACTTTTATTATTGTTTTGAATACTAATATTATGGCTTGTAGATGTTCCTTGATTGAAAAAATAATCAACCCAGTTTGTATTTACACCGTATGCTGCAATTTGAGCATCAGTTAGTGTAGATCCTAAACCAGCACCATAATTTTTTTCTATTTTTAATAACTGTTTTGCATTAGCATAACTATATTTAGGCTTTTGCAATTCGTTAACTCCAAAAGAGGATGAATATCTAAAAGTAGTTTTTGGTTCACTGTAACTTCCTTTTCTAGTTCTAATAACGATTACACCATTCGATCCTCTAGACCCATATTCAGAAAGTGCCGCAGCATCTTTCAAAACATCTAGACTAGCGATATCATTAGGATTAATTGATCTAAAGCTATCACTGTTTGAAGGAAAACCATCAATAACATATAAAGGGTCTGTGTTACCATTTACGGTTCCAACTCCTCTAATAATAATAGATGATTTAGCCCCTGGCTGTCCAGTACTTGCAGTAATGTTTACACCCGCTAACTGACCTTGAATAGTATTCAAAACGTTTGCATTTGGTCGGTTTTCAATTGTTTTACTGTTTACGGTAGCTGCTGCTGTAACAGCTGTTTTCTTCGTAACAGTTCTGTACCCTTGAATAACTACTGCTTCCAAAGCTTTTGCTTCATCTTGCAATTTAACACTGATAGTTGTGCTAGAACCTACAACTCTGGTAGTTTGTGACATTCCTACAAAAGAAAAAACCAAAACGTCTCCAGTTTTTGCTTTTATAGAATACTTACCATCGAAATCAGTTTGAACACCTGATTTAGTACCTTTAATCAAAACGTTTGCACCTGGTAATGTTCCATTACCATCTGAAACAACACCGGTGATTGTTTTTTCTTGGGCAAACATAAATTGCATTGACATTGCCAATACTAACGAAAAAATCCATTTGAATTTTAATCTCATTTTAAATTATTTTGAATTAGTTATCCGGCAAAACTCACGATAAAAACTTAATTAACCTAAAATTAACAAGAAAATTTAAAACTTTAACATTTGTTAATTACTATGTTAAACAAATAAGCTAAAACAAAAAAATCTTTTCTATCTATATTTGTCGAAAAAAATGCTCGAAAGTAATTTTTCAAAATACATACTTGAATCGGGAACTGATGAAGCAGGCCGCGGCTGTCTAGCCGGTCCTGTAACTGCAGCAGCCATAATATTGCCATGCAGTTTTGAAAACACAATCCTGAATGACAGTAAACTTTTATCAGAAAAAATCAGAAAAAAATTAAGACCTATTATCGAGCAACATGCCATTGCGTTTGCAGTAACACACCTTGAACCTGGAGTAATTGACGAAATCAATATTCTGAATGCGTCTATAAAAGCCATGCAAGAAAGCATTCTAAAACTCGATCCAAAACCGGAATATATAATAGTAGATGGAAATGCGCCACTTATTCACAAAAATGGAATAAAAAACCGTGGAGGAAAAATTTTTACTAAAGCTGAACTCAAAATCCTTAATTCTATTCCAAATAAAAGTATAGTTAAGGGAGATTCTAAATACATGAGTATTGCTGCGGCCTCCGTTTTGGCAAAAACGTATCGGGATGACTATATGGACCGCATTCATGAGGAATTCCCAATGTATAATTGGAAACAAAATAAAGGCTATCCCACCAAAGAACATCGGGAAGCAATACGGAAATACGGCACAACAAAATACCATCGAATGACATTTCGATTATTACCGGAACAGTTAAAATTAGAAATTTAGATTTTTGACTGCTGATTAACAATTTCAGATTTCTCAAAAGTCGCTTCAAAAAGTTTTGAGAAATGTTTCAGAATTTTTTCTTTGACTTCTTCTTCATCTACTTTTTCGACTCCAAGCTCGACATTTAACGATGTCACCGCTTTACCGCGAATCCCACACGGTATAATATTGTCAAAATAACCCAAATCAGCATTTACGTTAAGTGCAAATCCGTGCATGGTTACCCAGCGGGAAGCACGTACGCCCATGGCACAAATTTTTCTGGCAAATGGAGTTCCTTCACCCAACCAGACTCCGGTTTCCCCTTCGCTTCTTCCGCAAACAATTCCATACTCTTGCAGGGTAAGAATAACGGCTTCTTCCAGAAAACGCAAGTATTTATGAATATCAGTAAAGAAATTTTCTAAGTCAATAATTGGATAGCCCACAATTTGTCCCGGTCCGTGATACGTAATATCACCACCACGGTTGATTTTATAAAAAGTAGCTCCTTTTGATTCGAGCTGTTTTTCTGATAACAATAAATTACTTAAATCGCCACTTTTCCCTAGTGTATAAACATGAGGGTGCTCCACAAAAAGAAAGTAATTGGGAGTTTCCAAATTAGTTTCTTCTCTCCTATTTTTAATTTTTACGTCAACTACTTCCTTAAACAATCCTTCTTGATATTCCCAAGTTTCTTTATAATCTTTCGTTCCTAAATCTTTGAGTCGGATTATTTTGTTCATTTTTTTTGAGATTCCAAAGGTTTTGAGGAGCAAAGGTACAAAGGTTTGAAATATGAATTTTGAAAATTAGACCACAATTTACATGACAAGAACAATAAATGGATATTAATAACCTAATTGTCTAGAATTATTAATATCTATTTATTCCTCCATGGAATCGAGCAAAAAACTGTAAAGACTTACGTTCCAGTTTGTCCTTACTACAATAAATAACTAAATAATTTATGCTTTTTTACCCGTAACCATCTCTGGTTTTAATATCACTTTTGTCCATCCATTGTCACGGGCATCAAAATGTTTGTAGGCATCAGGAGCCTCGTCTAATGAAAGTTCATGCGAGACAATTAATGATGGTTTTGCTTTACCCACAGAAATTAATGTAGAAAGTTGGCGGTTATACGATTTCACATTCGCCTGTCCCGTGGCAATTTTTTGCCCTTTCATCCAAAATTGACCAAAGTCAAAATCCATGTGTCCTTCTTTTTGTAACTCTTCTTTAGATTTTGGATCTTTTGGCACAAAAACCCCTACGACTCCGATGCAACCTGTTGCTTTTACGGCTTGAACGAGTTCGTTCATCGTTATATTAGAATGCTCTGTACCATGTTTATCACAACATTGGTAGCCGACACATTCGCAACCTTTATCGGCACCCATTCCTTTGGTTAGTTCCAGCACTTGTTCCACCGCGGAACCTTTTGAAAAATCAATAGCAATAGCACCTAGTTCTTCAGCAAGCTTTAACCGGTCAGGATGATTATCCACCACCATTATCTTACTGGCACCTTTAATGCTTGCCGAATGTGCTGCCATAAGCCCAACTGGACCTGCGCCATAAATAACTACTGAATCCCCAGGCTGTACACATGCCAATTCAGTGGCATGGTATCCAGTAGGGAAAATATCCGATAACATTACATAGTCATTTTCTTTTTCAACTGCGTCTTCCGGTAATTTGAGACAATTAAAATCGCCATGAGGAACACGCAAATATTCTGCCTGCCCTCCACTGAAAGGGCCCATTCCGGCAAAACCATAAGCAGCACCTGCAAATCCTGGGTTCATTGTAAGACAAAAACCCGTTAAACCACTTTCACAGTTGCGGCAATGACCACATCCAATATTGAATGGAAGACAGACCATATCCCCAATTTTAATTTGAGTTACGGCTTTACCCACTTCCACAACTCTACCCATATTTTCATGACCAAAAATCCTTCCCGATTCCATATCCGTTCGACCTTGATACATATGGAGGTCAGATCCACAAATATTGGTAGCGGTTATTTTAACCAATACGTCTGTCGGTTGCTCAATTACGGCATCCGGCATTTCTGTGACCCTTACATCGAGCGGGCCGTAATAAACAATTGCTTTCATACTATCTATATTTAAATCGTTATACTTATTAATCAAGGTATTTATTCCTTTTTGTTTCAATACATTTTTGGAATCTAATAAAGATTTAAAGTTATAGTTATTTTTTTAAGTATTTATATGTCAATTAGTTAATGTAATGTTATTGTTTATTTTAAGTGAAATCATGCTTGAAAATAGGTTTTAATCTTGAAACTGTTTCTTTCCTTTAAAAAAATTGCGGAAGTAAAACTACTCTAAAATCACTTCTAAAGACGTGATTTCAGGATTTTGTAAACAATCAGTTAAAGAAAATTGTAGTTCCATGGATTTACGGTCTTCAATAATTTTTGCTTTTGGATTTGAAACCGACTATATTTTTCTAGAAAAATAATATTTTAAAACATAGTCTTTCGTAATTTTGAATTTAGAAACTTGCGTTTTTTACCCGTCAATCTTATCCTGCTGTTTTTTTAATTCAACTGCATCTGTAATTTTGACTATCCTATTAAAAACACTTTCATTAAAAGTGTAATTCACACTGTAATAATGCTCCTCGGCAACCAATGCATAATTATTTTCGATATCATCCGCGTATTCTTCGGTTTTGTATAAATCGGCAACTTCCTCTATTTTAGTAAAATTCTGAATGATTGTTGTGCGGAATTCTTTCTCGAAAGAACTTTGCTTAACATGCACTTTTACAGTATTAAATTTTTAAAAAATGGCTTTTTCAAACGCTGGCAACCTGGAAAAAGTTTCTGAATGTTTTGTTAAAACATCTTTGAAAA
The DNA here is from genome assembly GCF_042787335.1 of Flavobacterium fructosi. Taxonomy (NCBI): domain Bacteria; kingdom Pseudomonadati; phylum Bacteroidota; class Flavobacteriia; order Flavobacteriales; family Flavobacteriaceae; genus Flavobacterium; species Flavobacterium fructosi. The sequence continues at coordinate 53,735 of NZ_JBHZQA010000004.1, forward strand.
CATAAGTAGAATCTCTAAAAACATCTTCTTTGGAATAATTCTCCTCCGCTAATTGCATGTAACTGTGCTCATCGCGAAGTGATTCAGTTTCTATTTTTCCCGTTCCGTCCTGGTTTAAATAGATGGTTTCGGTGATTTGACAGCTTGTTAAAAATAATACTAAAAGTAGTAATGTGTATTTTTTCATTTAGAGATTTAGCGTGATGATTTGAATTCATATATACATGATTTATACTATTTTTCATGTTGTTATAAAAAATAAAAGTTGTTGTATAGCCCCGATAGCAGCGACATCCTTTTTTTCTTGTTTTTTTCGAACAAGAAAAAAAGATAGAGCGAATAGCGGGACAAATCGTCTTGAAAAAACGAAATGTTATGCTCCAAAAAACGGTAAACTTTAAACTTTAAACTTTAGAACTTATATAGTATCTTTGCGCTCTTAAAAACAGCATAAAATGGCATTATCCGAACAAGAAATATTACGTAGAGAAGCACTTACCGAATTACGCAATTTAGGCATTGAACCTTATCCAGCAGCCGAATTTATCACAACCGCTTATTCCAGCGAAATCCTAGCCAATTTCGAGAAGTACGAAGGAAAAGAAGTTGTTTTAGCAGGGCGTTTGATGGGTAAACGCATCATGGGAAAGGCGTCATTTGCAGAATTGAAAGATGCTGAAGGGCGTATTCAAATCTATGTTTCGAGAGATGATATTTCGACAGACGAGGAGAAAACAATGTACAATTTAGTTTTCAAAAAACTATTAGATATTGGTGATTTTATTGGGATTCGCGGAACGGTTTTCAAAACACAAGTGGGTGAAATCTCAGTGCATGTTTATGGATTGACCGTTTTGGCAAAAGCCTTAAAACCACTTCCTGTTGTAAAAACGGATGCTGACGGAAAAACGCACGATGCTTTTGCCGATCCAGAGCAAAGATACCGACGTCGTTACGTGGATTTGACCGTAAACGATCACGTGAAAGAAACGTTTATCAAGAGAACAAAATTGTTCAATGCGATGCGTTCTTTCTTTAATGACAAAGGATATCTTGAGGTAGAAACGCCTGTTTTGCAACCAATTCCTGGTGGTGCTGCGGCGCGTCCTTTTATTACGCACCACAACTCGCTTGATATGCCTTTGTACATGCGTATTGCGAATGAATTATACTTAAAAAGATTGATTGTTGGTGGTTTTGATGGAGTGTATGAGTTTTCTAAAAACTTCCGTAACGAAGGAATGGATCGAACCCATAACCCAGAGTTTACCGCCATGGAAATATATGTAGCCTACAAAGACTACAATTGGATGATGAAATTCACTGAAAACTTGTTGGAACATTGCGCCATAAGTGTGAACGGAACTTCAGAAGCAACTTTTGGGGAACACAATGTAAACTTCAAAGCGCCTTATGCTAGAGTTACAATGACAGATTCTATCAAACAATTTACTGGTTTTGATATTTCGGGAAAAAGTGAAGTGGAATTATTTGATGCAGCAACAGGAATGGGTATTATTGTGGATGCAACCATGGGTAAGGGAAAATTGATTGATGAGATTTTTGGCGCTAAATGCGAAGGAAATTATATTCAACCAACTTTTATTACTGATTATCCAAAAGAAATGTCTCCGCTATGTAAACAGCACCGTGATAATCCAGAATTGACGGAACGTTTTGAATTAATGGTTTGTGGTAAAGAAGTAGCGAACGCTTATTCTGAGTTGAATGATCCCATTGACCAAAGAGAACGTTTTGAAGAGCAAATGAGATTATCTGAAAAAGGAGATGACGAAGCTACAGGAATAATTGATGAAGATTTCTTGAGAGCGTTAGAATATGGAATGCCACCAACTTCCGGATTAGGAATTGGAATGGACCGTTTGATGATGTTCCTGACCAATAATGCTTCTATTCAAGAAGTATTGTTGTTCCCTCAAATGCGACCGGAGAAAAAACAGGTTCAAATTGAATTGGAAGATGATGAGAAACTGATTGTTGCAATCTTGAAAACGAATGACAGCAAAATGGAGTTTGGTCTTTTAAAAATAAAATCAGAATTGAGTGGTAAAAAATGGGACAAGGCCATGAAAAATTTATCTTCTTTAGGCTTGACTGAAGTGGTTGTTGAAGGAGAAATTAAAGCGTGTAGATTGAAAGAGTAATTTATTCGAAAAATATATTTATAAAAAGGAGCTTCATATTGGAGCTCCTTTTTTGTTCCAAACTATAAATCTGATAGTTTCTAAAACCCAAAACTAATATTCAAAAAGAAATTTCTTCCTTTACGAGGTATATTGTTCCAGTCCGAAAAAGTAGAATAATATGCATCTAAAACATTCTCTACTCCTGCTTTTACATTCCATTTGCTTTTATCAATCTGAAATGAATAACTCGATGCGAAATTTAAAATTGCATAATCCGGCGTTCTGTCTTCACCGTAAAAAGGACTGTATTGCGTTTGAACTGCATTTCCCTGAACCGCGATTTCAGAAGAGAATTTATTTAGTTTATAAAACAACGTTGACGAATACCGCAACGGACTTATAAAAGGTAAATTCTCTTTTTTATAATCCTGTCCGTAACTGTAAACCAATTGCCCTGACCATTTAAAGTTCGTGTCAAATTGGTATTCAATATTCAAATCAGTATTAAAAATAGTAGCATAATCAAGTGCTGTATATATTTTTATTCCGCTTGCGTCAATAGTCATCGGAATCAAATTCTCAGCTGGTTTACCAACAATATAATTTGAGATATGAAAATAGGAAGACGAGATTTTAGTGCTTATTTTTTTGCATTTGTAACCAACAAAAGCATTCTCTTCTGCTGATTTTTCGTTTCTTAACCCCGGGTTTCCAATATAATCGTACCTATCAAAACTATTAAATAAATAAAATCCATAGCCCTCAGAAACAGATGGAGCACGCTCACCATAAGCAAGTCCAAATCCGTACTGAAACCCATTTTTATCGTACGCATAATTTGATGAAATGCTTTTTAAAATTCTATTTTTGTCGTCTTTCATATTTGGATAAAAAATCCGCAAACTTTCCAGTCCCAACGCATCGGCAACTTTATTAAAATGATTCGCAACGCTAGCTGAAAACCTCAAACTGCATTCACTGTTCAAAATGATATTATCTACCAGAAACACTGCATTATAAAGTGTTCGCACATCCGGCCAGGTAAACATAAACATCAAACTTTCTTTTGGATCGCTCGGATACATTGTCATTTCGGCGATGGAACGGTTATAAAACGAATTCAAATCGACCATAAAATGATGGCTTTTATAAACTCCTTTGACTTTTGAATAGAATCCGTACGTATCGCTCCAGCCCGGCATATCCATGCGAACAGGTACAAAAGGACGTTTGGTGTCATCCATTATGTGTGTAATGGTGTTGTAATAAATTTTGGTTTCCCAATTTTTGATTTTTGAGGACTTTGGCACATATTCAAATTTCAACGAAGTGATTAAAGCTTCCGCCAAAGAAACATCCATCGGAAGTGCCGGATATCCCACATCAGTTGCTTTGTCATAGATTAATGAAGCTTCCAACATTTTATTTTCATCAAAAGAAAAACCAGAAGTGGCAGAAATATTGAATTTTCTAAACTGTGAATACAAAACTTCTTGATTGTTTCCTGCTGAATAATTTTCGGCATCGCGATACATGAAATCAGTATCAATATAAAAACGATTGTTTGCGTACTTGACTGCTGATCCAATAATTTTTTGATTGCCGTTACTTTCAAAACCCGAGTTTAGTGAAACATCCCAACCGGAATTTATAAATCCGCTGCGATTTCTTTTTAAATCAATAGCTCCACCAATGGTTGCTCCATGACAACCGCCCAGCTGTCCCGATGTGATTGTAGCTTCCGATAAATTGGAAACCTCAACATAAGAAGTTATCGGGTCCATTTTGTCCGTACAAGCCCCAAAAACGCGCATTCCGTCTATAGTAATCAACGTTCTTTCGGTAGCCATACTATTAATAATTGGCTCCCATGCATAACCGCCTCTTTTAATCATTCCAACTTTTCCAGACTGTTGCAAATACTCCTCCACTGTAGCGAGAGGTTTGGTTTGTTTTTGATATAATTGGGTTTTTTTTCCAATGACAATCACTTCATTTAATTTTTTTGGAACGACCGTATCTGCAACTTGGTCTTGTGCATAGAGAGTTATCGAAGTGAAACATAAGAGTACAAAACCATATAATTTCTTTTTCATCATAGAAAAATTAAAAAAAGGCCAAAAGAACAGCTGTAATTACATTTGATTTTTTTGACCTTTTTTAGTTAAGAAAGTGAAACAGAATTAAAATTCTATCTCCAAGTAAATACTGCTTGCTGGAACTAAATCCGTAATGGTTTCGCCTTTCAAAACAACATCAGATGCGTTCAAAAGCTGCAAGTTGATTTTCCATAAACCGGTCATGGTCAATGATAATTTTCCATGATATAATTTGTCTAAAGTAGACTGCGTTAAATCAACATTGTTTGGAGAACCATGATTCCCCATACTTGGCATTCTTGGATCAATTTTAACTTTTAAATTATCAATTACTGGAAAACTCATCATCGATTCCATTTTGTAAACACCAACGGTAATATCGTTCAGCGCCACTTTTGGATGATGTGGTTCAACATAAGCCACAATATATCTTACATTATCAGAACCTGTAAAAGTAGTCACTCTTTGTTTAGCCGCAGCCGGAACATCAATCGTTGAAGTTGCCGTGTAAGCAGTTCCATTAATCGTATAATCTATTTTTAAATCCCAATATTCTGTGGCGTTTTGAGCCATTTGAAAAACAATATTTCCTTTGTATAAAGTTCCACCAGCCGTTACTTTCTCAACTCCCGATTTAGGACAGGAATGCGTCATCGTAGTCATGTGCATCAATGGCATCCAACTAACAGTAGCATTTTTTACGTACTGTCCGCTTGCTTTGTCTTTAATTCTTAAACTGATTTCGTTATAACCTTGCTCTAAAGATCCCGTATGAGCGTACAATTCGATCGTATGGCTCGTGTTTGTTATTTCTTTGAATTTGGTCAGTTCTGACAATTCATTTACGGCCGGAGTTTCGCTATCTGTGGAACAGGAGGAAAAAGCAAGTATTACTGCCACTACAGCCAGTATATTTTTTAATTGAAATTTCATTTCTTTAGATTTTATTTTAAATATTAGGTATTGATTTGCATGCCATTTTCGGATTATTTATTTCCAAAAAAACCACACAAAAACTCATCCATTATACAAAACGGATTAATAAAAGCACTCTATGTGCATAAAAAATTTAAGAAATGAAAGTGGGTGGGTGAAAAACAGAAGCGCTATTCAAGTGAAAGTATAAATTAGAATAGTACGGGTTTATTTTTTCTTTGGTACCAAAACAAAAAGATAGAATTTCGAAAGATCTGATTTCCTCGAAAATGAGTACGTCAAGTATTGGAGTAGTTCCTTTTTTATCTGAAGAAAGAGGTTTTTCAGTATTAGAAGCTTTAACCAATTCTTTCATCAAGTGACATTTTCCGTTGCAATGCATCGCAGGTTTTGCTTTATTTACACAAAGCACTTTTGAAATATATTCATAATTAACTGCATATTCTAAAACCGGTAATAGTGGTTTTAGAAACATAAACAATACAATTATGAATGCTATTTTTTTCACGATGTAAAATTACTAGATGATTGTTTGATAAAAAGTAGTTTTGAATAGAATAATCCTCAATGAAATCATTCTATTCAAAACCTATTACTTGAAGACTTTATGCCAATTTTAATTCAGGAATTTCAATCTGGTTTAGTTTCATTTCATAAAAATCAAACTGACTGAAAATCTATTTTATAGCTTTCAAAAAAAAGAATTGTGTAAAAATAAATCTTTATAATATGCCATTCCTTGGAGCAAATTATTTTTAACCGAATTCCATGATTTAATCATATCGTCTACATAACGATGCTACTTTCTATAATTCCCTTTTGGCAAATAATAAAGCCAGCTGAAACCTATCAAAAACAAAATCAAGGAGGCAATAAATGCGGGAATAAGAATTTCTCTATTATTATCTAATGCATTATTCAAAGAGGCATACAGCAACCAAATCTGAATAGTCACATTTAAGACTAAAATGAATATTAGCGTCGATAGAATATTGTTTAATTTATTTGGATTGGCTTTGTTTTGGCTTGTTCTAAAATTACTCATAACAATTAGATTTGATTATTATTGGTTCCTAACTAAACTCTTTTTCTTCAGATGCTTTTACGTAAATATTATTGTCTTTGAAAAAAACATCTAGTTTAGGTAAAGCTCTTGGCGGTGGACCTGCAATTACATCGCCAGTCATAGCATCAAAGGAGCCTTCATGACAGGGGCAATGGATAATACCAGTTCCCGGTTTGTAAAAAACGGAACAAGAAAGATGTGTACATTTTTGCTCATAAGCTTTATATTCACCATTTTCAAGATGAATCAAAATATAAGGAACGGTACTTCCTTCGATAACAAAACCTCGTGTTCCTCCTACCGGAACTTCGTCTTGCTTGCAAACAAAATGCTCGCCAGCGACTTCTTCTTTAGGCAATAAATAAGCTTTAGCAGCAACCAAACCGCTACCAACCATTAATCCTCCAGAAACTAGCGTTAAGAACTTCGCAAAATCACGACGACTGACTTGTGTGGCTTCTTGTTTTAAAATTGGAAAGTCTTTTTTCCAGTTTTTATCTAAATTATCTTCTTTTGACATGGGGTCTATTTTTAATAAATGATCAACTCAGTACTGCCTTTTGGCATCATGATATTCACTTTGGTATTTACAATCTCTTTTCCGAAAACAAAGGTATTCACGGGAGTGCTATTCGGACGCATTTCTTCGATTTCTGCCTTTGTACCATAGAACAACGCACCACTCGGACAAACCGTAGCACACATTGGTTTTTTCCCAACGCTCGTTCTGTCATAACACATCGTACACTTCATCATCAAATCATATTCTTCAATTTTCTTTGGCACACCAAAAGGACAAGCAATCACACAATTTGAACAACCAATACATCTTTCAGTATTGGCGGTATGTACAATTCCGAATTCGTCTTTCGATATAGCATCAGCGGGACAAACACTGGCACAAACGGGATCATCACAGTGCATACACACCTGAACAGTAGTCTGAACGGTTGAAGCACGATCAACATAATTGACATGAATCATGGAGTCCTGGCCGTTGGTCTCGCATTCGGCACAAGCCATCTCACAAGCTTTACAGCCAATGCAACGTTGCATATCTACAAAAAACTCTTCGTTTGTATTGAAACTAGTATAGTTCATATTTTAGTTTTTTATAGATTAAACACTGGCATACGCCTTAGATTCTTTAGATGGAGGAGCTATTTTTTTCGTTGGTTCTAAATGACAGGCACATACCTTGAATTCCGGTATTTTTGATATCGGGTCTAATGTTCCGGGTGTCAATAGGTTTGCTGATTTTTTTCCAGACCAATGGTAAGGAATAAAAACAGTATCTTCTCTAATGGTTTCTACTATATTGGCAGGGAAAATTCCTTCCCCTCTTCGGGTAGAAACCTTAATTAATTCTCTTTGTTGAATACCATATTGCTTGGCCAAAGTAGGATGAATCTCTAATAATGGCTCCGGAAATTGATCCACCAATTTACCAATTCTACGAGTTTGGGTTCCGCTTAAATATTGGGAAACGACACGTCCCGTAGTTAAAATTACAGGATAATCCGCATCGGTAACTTCACCTGGAAGTTTGTAGGGAGCTGGATTAAAATGGGCTTTACCGTCAGGCGTTTTAAACTTTTTATCTTCCCATAAACGCGGAGTTCCCGGATGGTCTTCTGTTGGACATGGCCAAAAAATCCCCATATTGTCTTCGATTCTTTTATAGGTTATTCCGTTATAATCCGCTGTTCCTCCTTTTGAAGCAACACGCAATTCATTAAAAATTGCCTCGCTGGAATCATATGTAAATTTATCTTCTTCACCCAAACGTTTCGCCAGTTCCAAAATAATAGAAGTATCGGTTCTAGCATCTCCCGGAGGGGTTACTGCCTGCCGAATTCGAATTACTCTACCTTCTGCTGATGTGGTTGTTCCTTCTTCTTCTTCTTGCAAAGAACCCGCTAGAACAATATCGGCATGACGTGCTGTTTCGTTTAGAAAAAAATCGATACAAACGTAAAACTCCAATTTTTCTAAGGCTTCTCTAACGTAATTGCTATTTGGTAATGACACCAAAGGATTGAAACAAATAGACAATAGTCCTTTGATTTCGCCGCAGTGAATTGCTTCAATAATTTCATAAGCTGAAAGTCCTTTTCCAGGCATATCCTTTTCATCAATTCCCCAAACATCCGCAATGTATTTACGATGTTCCGGGTTTTCGATATCTCGGTTTCCGGGTAACTGGTCGCATTTGTGCCCGTGCTCTCTTCCTCCCTGACCATTTCCCTGACCGGTAATCGTTCCGTATCCGCAATATGGCTTACCAATTCGTCCTGTTGCCAAAACCAAATTAATACAACCTAAAACGTTATCTACTCCTTTAGAATGGTGTTCAATTCCACGAGCATGAAGCAAGAAACTGGTCTTGGCATTTCCCCATAACTCAGCCGCTTCTTTTATTTTTTCTTTTTTAATTCCAGTGATTTCTTCCGCCCATTCCAGCGTGTAATCTTTTACGGCTTCTATTGTTTCTTGAAAACCCGACGTGTAATTATCTATAAAATCATGATCTAGCTTGTCGTGATCCACTAGATATTTCAACATCGCTCCGTAAAGCGCAGAATCGGTTCCGGGTTTTACATCCAAATGAACATCGGCTGTTCTGGCAAGAGGAATCATTCTTGGATCGATTACAATTACTTTGGCTCCACGGTCTCTTGCTTTCCAAATCCAGTGTGTCAATGTTGGGAAAGTTTCACTGATATTGGCACCAGCAACAATAATCACTTCAGCATATTCTAAATCCGAATAATTATTAGAAGCTCGGTCTAATCCAAATGCCTTTTTGTTACCCGCACCAGCACTTACCATACATAAACGACCATTATAATCCAGATTTTTTGTTTTTACGGCCACACGGGCAAATTTACCCATGAGGTAACTTTTTTCGTTGGTCAGTGAAACGCCAGAGAGTATTGAAAAAGCATCTTTCCCGTATTTTTTCTGAATGCGCTTAATTTCCGAAATTGTTTTATCCATAGCTTCATCCCAAGAAGTAGGCTCAAAACCTTTTCCTTCCACCCTTTTTATAGGTCCCAGTAAACGGTCAGGATGGTTGTTTTGCAAATAGCGTTGTACTCCTTTTGGACAAAGACGTCCTTCATTAAAAGGAAATTCCATCCACGGTTCAAAACCAACCACTTTATTGTTCTTAACTAACAATTGAATTCCGCATTGCATCCCACAAAAGCAACAATGGGTTTTCACCACATCATCCGGTTCGTCTCTCCCATCAAAGCCCTCTTTTGGACTATAATTAAGATGCGGACCAAAATCTTCAATTATTTTTTCTGCTGAAACAGGTAATTTTGCCATGCTTTTATATTTTCTCTTCTTAGATTTTTTATGTTTTATATGCTAATCATAAACTGCTTCTGAATACTGATTACTAAAACTATCCAAATAAATTTCCGCCCGCTAGTCTTGCTTTCAAATGGGCTTGTGCCAAACGGGAACGCTTTCCTTCAGGACTCAAATCCAAATGAGAACCGCCATCTTCCATACTGAAATCAAAACCAAGTTCTTGGGTTACTATTTTAAGGTCATTAATGTGCATATTTGTAGCGTATTCTTCTCCTGTATGTTTACAAACTGCCATTCCTTGTTTCATTCCCTCCTTTTTATAAATATGAGCACCAATCTGGGCAGGACGCTGAATGATGTGAAAGAATTTCCCAAAAGGAATCCAAATCAAAAACATGATAACCGTCACCGCATGAATTACCGCCAAGAAATCAAATGCGAACCCTTTCATGAACTGATACGAATAGGTTAATCCTAATCCTGTAACTGATATGGCAATCAACAAAATAAGTGGTAATAAATCCCCTTCAAAGGATTGGGTCGCTATCAATCCCGGATTCGTCAAACGTCTTCTCAGGTAATACAAAGAACCCAGAATAACCAAATAAGAAGACCAGTTTAACGCATGAAAAGTTAGAAACGCCATAATGGAATCCAGTTTAAACTCCATCACTTTAAATCCAAAAAAATGAGCTTCATATAGCGATATGCTGTTCGGAGCCATCGTGAAATGGATCCATCCGAAGGTCAAAGGAATGGTAATTAAAAATGCCGAAGTACACCCTATAGCAATCATGAAATGCGCCATCCATCGGTATTTACCTCTTGGATAAATAAATTTTTGAAAGGCGATATTTTCTATAGTTTCTTTGGAAGCAAACCAAAAATGTGAAAACACTTTTCCGGTAACCAAATACGTTATCCCTCTCTTAAAATAAATCCATGTTGGAGGTCTTTGCAACCAAACAGAATATCGATAAACGATGCCAAAAAAAGCAAAAACGGTTCCGAATAAATAGGTAATTAATGCAGCATCAAAATTCTGTAAATTTCTAGAACCAAAGAATACCAGCACAATAGAAAATATTGACATTCCAGTAGCTATAAGTAAAGCTTTGGTATTAAAAGTTCTGTTTTTCATTTCGCTAAAATTTACTAAGTGGTATCTAAGTCGTTTTGTTAAGAAACCTACAAGACCCTAAAACCTTGTAGGTATATAAAATAATTTCTTTTTTTTTAAAAAACGAATATGAATTCATACACTAACTTGGTTTTTCACAACCTTTGCGGTTATAAAACCACCAATTGATTGTTGTCGCTAATATAGTAAAAAGAATCAAGCCAATAAAAAATTGATTTGCACCACCATTAGCAGTAATGTTTTTTCCTATTAACGAGGCAAAAATAAATGGTCCAAATGCCGCAATTGCCGCAGTCCATCCGATAACCCCAGCCGCCTGGCGTTGATTCTCAGAAAAGATAATAGGATATTGTCTAAAAGTACCCGCATTACCAATTCCTGTAAAGAAAAACATCACTAAAATCACCCCTACAAACATTGGAAATTGCTCCATACTTGTTGGCGCCACAAGACCCTGAGTAACTAAAATTATTGCACCCCCTAAAATCCCTATACCTGTTATCGTCGTTAAAATTGCACCACCTACTTTATCAGCAATGAAACCAAATAAAATCCTGCTTGCAGATCCGATAAGCGGTCCATAAAAAGCATATGCTAATGGATCTGGTGCATCTGGAAATTCTCCATATAAAAATTTAATCATTAACGGAAAGGCTGCAGATAAACCAGCAAAAGTTCCAAAAGTCATTACATAAGTTATCGTACAATACCAAGTATGTTTGTTACTAAAAATATCCATCTGCTCTTTAATAGAAGCTTTCATTGGAATACTTCTCAAATAAAACCAACTCAAAATAGTCATAATGATCAAAAAAGGAACATACCAAAAAGTGGCGGATTGAATATAAATATCCTTATTAATTACTGCATTATTACCTGGATGTAACTTATTTAAAAAAATCTGAGCTAATTTCGGATTAGCATTATCAATTATTTTTGCTTTTACATTCAATGGTAATGATACAAAAACTTGGGTATTGTCTTTGGAATTGATTACTTTACAAATAGAGTCCATTACTTTTGCATCTACATTAGACAAAATAGCCTTTTGTTTTTTCGTCTCTATTGCGGAAAATAGTTCGGCTTGTTTTTCTAAGCTTGTAGTGGCAAAAATTTGTTTTGCCTCTTTTACTTCTATTTTGGTAAAAGTAGATGGAGCACCATATAGAGCCACACTAAGAACTACAGGAGTAACAAACTGTGCCAATGAAACCCCAAAGTTTCCAATACCAGCCTGAATCCCCAAGGCTGTTCCTTTCAATCGTTTTGGAAAAAACAAACTTGTACTCGGCATATAAGATGAAAAATCTCCACCGCCAAAACCAGTTGCAAAGGCTAAAATCATAAACAACCAAAAAGGAGTTGCTGGATTCATTACTGCAAATCCAATTCCAATAACGGGAATTAATTTAATTAATGTAGCAAAGGTCACGACATGTCTAGTTCCAAATATAGGTAAAATAAAAGTATGAATAATCCTTAAAATACCTGCAGCTAATCCAGGAACTGCAGCTAACCAAAAAAGTTGGTTTTTTGTATATGAAAAGCCCAGTCCAGGTAATTTAACCACGATCACACTCATAATAAACCATGAGGCAAAGGACAAGATAAGGGTAAGTGTAGTAATGGTAAGGGTTTTCCAAGCGATTTTACTTCCCGCTTCATTCCAGAATTTTTCGTTTTCTGGTTCCCATTTGTCTAGCCAAGTTTTCATGTTCTCTCTTTTTAAATTGATATTGTAATTATTGTGATTGACGCTATAATTGCTCTTGATATTGTAATTTACATTGCCGTTTTTAATGATTATGTTCGATTCCTCTGGTGAAATTAGGCATTTTAGTTCTCATGATATTGATAATCGTTCTATGCATCCATAACAAACAAACAATAGAAATAATAAAGATAAAAATCCATGAACTTGTCCACAATCCCGTAAAATTAAGGAGGTATCCAAAAATTATTGGCCCAATAAAACCGCCCAAACCGCCTATTAATCCAACCATTCCTCCCACTACACCTACTTCATTAGGAAAATATTCCGGGATGTGTTTGAACACTGCTGCTTTACCAATTCCCCAAGATATTCCTATAAGAATAACCAGTATAACATAAACCCACATATTGGCACTAAATTTAATCTGGGTAATCCCTTTAGCCAAAAGCTCTTTCTTCTTTACCTCTTGATTTTGTTTAACTAGAATTTCTTGCCAAGAAGTTTTTACGGGTAAAATCGCCTCTTCACTCCCAACTACAACGGTTTTTGGATTTACTTTTTGTATTTTCTCATTTATGATGATTTCAGAAGGAGTCACTGATGTAATAACGCCGCTTTCGGAAGCCAAAACACCCGGTCCTGCAGTAAGGATTTCCATTTTTGGAAACATCAACAAAAAACTAATTGCAATAGACGAACCAAGAACCCAGTACATCACTTTTCTGGCTCCAAATTTATCAGATAAATATCCGCCAAAAGCCCTAATAATACCAGAAGGTAAACTAAACATTGTGGCAAACATTCCTCCCATTACAAGAGATGTTTGGTATACATTCATAAAATTCGGCAATAACCATTGTGAATAAGCGACAAAACAGCCAAACACTAAAAAGTAGTATGCTCCAAAACGCCAAACCCTAGCTGATTTCAATGGGGTTAATAGTGTTTTAATATTTTTGGAATCGCCTGCCGGTTTTTTATTTTTGGCGAATATAATAAAGAATATCCCAATAAGAACTAATACAGAAGCATAAGTTATAGGCAACATTTTCCAACCATTTATGGGATCGCCCTCAGAAAATCTATTTAATAAGGTAGGTGCCATAAAAGTAGTGATGGCCGCACCGGCATTTCCCATTCCGAAAATCCCCAAGGCTCTTCCCTGCCAATTTTGTGGATACCAAACCGAAGTGTATCCGATACCAACGGCAAAACTGGTCCCTACCAACCCGAAAAGAAAACTTAATACTACAAAACTCCAAAACGTGTCGGCAAAAGGAAGCAAAAATAACGGGATGGCACAGAGAAACAATAATATAGAGAATATAATTTTACCTCCGTATTTATCAGTCAAAATCCCAATTGGGAGACGAAATATGGATCCTGATAAAATTGGGATTCCAAGTAACCAACCCACTTCCACTACGCTCCAATTGAATATACCTTTATCAACCAAAAAAGTGACCAAAACACCATTTAACGTCCAACAGGCAAAACAGATTGCAAATGATAATGTGTTCAGAAATAAAATTTTGTGGGATTGCGATAAACTACTCATAAAATATCCATTTGATAATGCTGTAAAATTAATCTGTTGACGCAACCAAAAATATGATATTTGTCAGTAAGCCCATAAAAAGGGCTACTTAGCGATTTTTATATTTTAAATTTTAATCGAAATTTACACACAAATAATTAATAACAAAACAATTAAGAATTAATGCAGGTAATAATAAAGTTTTTTTTACTTGAATAATTTTATTCTATGTAAACCTTATTTTTTTTTGAAGAATTATTGTGGAAGAGAATAGTAAAAACTCGTAAAAAAAGGGAAAAATATGAAGAAACAGAATGGTTTCATTTTCATCTTACTAAAACAGTCGTTGTAGATCGAATTCAACATGATTAATAGTTACGAAAACAATAACAAAAAAATCACTCATGACCTTTATAAAAACTATTGTGCTCTTTACGGTACAAAAAATTATCCACCAATCTTGATCATGCTCCTGTTTTGCGAGAACAATTTTGGATTTTGAAATTTGGCGTCATCATCCATCCCGCCTCTCATCGCAAATTTTGATTTTATGTTTTGGTAAATCAGCGGTTCTATGTCTCCCCCAGCTCTTAAAGTGTCGAGCAGGGAAGTTTCCGTATTCGAGAAAAGACAGTTTTTCAGCTTACCGTCAGCCGTAAGTCGAATGCGGTTGCACGTGCTGCAAAAAGGATTCGTAACGGAACTAATCACCGAGAAACTTCCTTTGTAGGATGCTATTTTATGGTTCCTGGCAGTATCGTTTGGCTTGTCTATCAATCGGTCTACTTTTTCGGCAGAATATTTTTCATTGACTTGGGTAAGGATTTCGGCGTAAGACACCAATTTGTCTTTGTTCCATTGGTTGCCGTCAAAAGGCATGAATTCTATAAAACGTATCTGAATGTTGCGTTCTTTGGTCAATTCTATAAAGTCAACTATTTCATTGTCATTGAACCCTTTTATCACCACCACATTCAATTTCAGTTGAAACCCATTGGCGTCAAGCAATTCCAGATTTTTCCAAAATTTATCGAAATAATTCCTGCGCGTGATTTGGTTGAACTTCGCTTCCTGTAGGCTGTCAATACTGACATTCAGTGTGGTTATTCCTGCTTCTTTGAAGGTACTTATAAAATCATGCACCAGAATTCCGTTAGTCGTTAAAGTGAGCTCCACTCCCAGTTTTCCCAATCTTTGAATAATGGATGCGGCGTCTTTTCGAACTAAAGGCTCACCGCCTGTAAGTCTAATTTTATTTATTCCTAAATTGACAAAAGTTTGTGCAATGGCTATAATTTCATCTGCAGTCATCAGATGCGCTTTTGGCGTAAGCGCAATCCCCTCGGCTGGCATGCAATAAGTGCATCTCAAATTACAATTCTCAGTAATCGAAATGCGCAAATAACTGTGTCCGCGTCCATGAGAATCTTGCATTTGAATGTTATTTTCCATGGTTATATCCATTTAGAAGTTTAAATAAATGCAATACCGAAGGAAAAACGGCATCCATAGATTCGCCCGCTCCCGCAGTGGAACCAGGTAAAGCCATAATCAGTGTACTTCCTTTGAAACCCACCACGCTTCTGGATAACATTGCGTAAGGCGTACGATCCTGACCGTAGGAACGAATCGCTTCTTCGATACCCGGAATACGACGATCGAGTAATGGAATCAAGGCTTCGGGCGTTACATCTCTATTTGACAATCCGGTACCGCCAGTTATAATAATTAAATCCGTTTTTTGAGCACATAATGTATTGATGGTGTTCTGAATATCCAAAACCTCATCCGGAATAATAATATAATTGGAAACTTCTAATCCTAAGTTTTTAATTTTATCCAAAATTACTTTTCCCGCTTTATCTTCTTTATTGCCACTGGAAACACTGTCCGAACATACCATAACTGCAACCGAAAGGTTTTGAACTTCTTTGTTACCATAATCGGATTTCCCGCCTTTTTTGTGCAGTAATTTTATCGTCGAAATTTCTACCTTCTTGTCAATAGGTTTGAGCATGTCGTACATCGTTAATGCCACGATGGATGCACCGTGCATGGCTTCGACCTCAACGCCAGTTCTGTAAATCGCTTTCACGGTCACTTCAATTCGAACCTCATCTTCCAGACATTCGAACTGGATCCCGGTAAATTCTATTGGCATCGGATGGCAATCCGGAATAGCATTGGAGGTGTTTTTTACCGCAAACAAACCCGCCGTTCTGGATACTTCCAACACATCTCCTTTTGGGACGGTTTTATCCAAAATGGCTTGCATGGTTTCCGTCGAACCTAGTTTCACAACGGCTTGGGCGGTTGCGGTGCGCTGGGTGATTATTTTATGGGTGATATCTACCATTTTATGTGTTTTTTTTCCAAGTGTAAGATGCATCTTCAAACAACTCTTTGCCAAAAACGGATGTTTTTTCTTTTATTTCTTCGACCAAAAATTCCAATGCTTCATAAACCACTTTTCGTCTTGGTGCCGATACAAAAACAAACAGACAGATTTCACCTGTTTTTACCGTTCCCAGACTGTGGTAAATGTGCAAACACGAAAGCTCATATTTGGCGAAAGCCGCTTCGCGAATTTCATGGAAAGTTTGCTCCGCCATTTCTTCGTAAGCTGTATATTCAATAGCTGTAACCGTTTTTCCGCCAATCACATCGGCGCGAACTTGTCCTAAAAAAAAATTATGTGCGCCAACAGTTGTTTTACTTTGGTGCTTTGCAATCGAATTTCCTATAAATTCCGCCGATATAGGGCCTTGAATAAAGGATGTTTTTTTATGTTTTGTTGTTGACATTAATAAATCATTGTAATTATTCATTTTTTATTTATAGCCATTGACTATTGCTTTTTATAAGGATTGAATTCCATTTTTAAGATGCGAAAGCTCTGTAAATCCTTCTTTTTTCAAATAGGCTAAGGCCAATTGACTGCGTTGTCCGCTTTGGCAAAACAGCACGATGGATTCATCTTTATCAAGTTGACAGCAATAGTTTTCTAATGCGACAAGAGGCACATTGACAACGTTCGCTCCTTTCCATTCCGGTTCTTCGTAGGCTTCTCTAATGTCAATAACCAAACAATCGTCTTGACGGCATTTTTCTAAAAAAGCTTCGCTATCTAAAGCCTGTAATTCAGCATTTTCTTGGTTTAAAATTTTCAATCCGTTGATACGTCCTTTTTCTATTGCTGCTGGATTCTTGGCAAAATCGACTAGCTGTGTTTGATAGTGCAATCCATCATAAATCAATAATTTCCCCGACAGCACGGATCCAATTTCAAGGATAATTTTGAGCACTTCGGTAGCCTGAAAGGCCCCCAACGTATTGGGTAAAATTCCTAAAACTCCTGATGCAACACAATTTGGAACGGTTATTAAACTTTCGGTTTCGGGGAAAAGACACCGGTAACTCGGACCATTTTTATAATTGAATACCGAAACCTGCCCTTCGAATTTATATATTGAAGCGTAAACCACCGGAATATTTTTGCTCACCGCCACATCATTGATCAGATAGCGAACCCCAATCGAATCGGTACAATCAACAATGATTTGGTTATCCCCCACGATCTCGAAGGCATTTTGTTTATTCAAAAACTCAGAAAATACATTAACATTCACGTCTGGGTTTAATAATAAAACGGCTTCTGCAGCTGTTGCTGCTTTACCCTTTCCGCAATCTTTTAGGGTGTACAGCAACTGACGGTGCAAATTCGTTTCCTCTACCACATCACCATCCACAATTCCGAGACTTCCCACACCAGCAGCAGCCAGATTTTGCAGCACAGGGCAGCCCAAACCACCTGCACCAATTACCAAAACGTGAGCGTCGCGCAATTTTTGCTGCCCTAAAAGTCCAATTTCCGGAAGTACTATTTGTCTGGAATAGCGTGTTGTATTTTTCATTTTCTATATTTTATCCTCCTGCAAAAGGAGGCAAAAAAGCTATTACATCCTGATCTTTTACAATTACATCCATCCCCACCATCGTCTGATTTAAAGCTATGGAATAACTGTTTTTTTGCAATTCCTGATAAACGGATTCTATTTTTGATTTCAAAGAATTCACCGTCAGATTGGATTCATCCCACACCAACAGCTCTTCTTTCTTTTTGGTTATTTCAGCCAATACTCCAAAATATTTAATGTTTAAAATCATAATTGTATTTTTTGATACTCTTCCGGAGTATTTATATTTTGCACCTGATCCCCCCATTTTTTCGGAATCAGTAGTGTTTGGTGTGTTACTTCATTAATTACCTGACGCAACCTTAGCTGATCTTTTTTTAAATTTTCTTCAAAAACATTTCCTAAGGAATGGTCGTAAATTGCAATAAGAGGATAGGCTTTGTCCTCCAGTTGCCCCTGCGTCATTCTATAAGAATCCTCCCGATTTTTTAATATCCAAAGCAATAGTTCCGTTGTAACTAAAGGCGCATCCACACTTAGGATAAAGTTCAGCTTGGTATTAGTCTGTTGCAAAGCGGTATGAATTCCGCCTACTGGTCCTTTCTCTAGAACGATGTCTTCTATGCGGGTATATCCTAAAAAATCATAATCAGCATTCGAAGAAACAATTACTATATTATCCCCCACAATAGGTTTTACAGCCTCACAAATATGACTTACAAATGGTTTTCCGTTCAAAAGCAACAAGCCTTTATCGGTTCCCATCCTCTGGCTTTTTCCTCCAGCCAGAATGAATGCTGTTATTTTGTCTTTCATTAGTATCTTTTTTTCCTCTCCCTAACCCCCCTCCGAAGGAAAGGGAGACGAAATGGAAATGTATTATGTAATAAAATATTTAGCTACTTTTCTATTTACTCTTTCTATTCACTTCTCACTTTAAGCCGTTGCGTATAATTTGTAAATTGCTATTCCAAGGACAAGCGCGAGTACATTTTTTAAAATAACAGAATTAAATTTCTTGCTTCCAAAATAAGCACCAAAAAATCCACCCACAAAAACAATTCCGATTAACGGAAACGATGATTCAGGCAAAACGCCTCCCTTTAACAGGAAACCCGAAATTCCCGAAATGGAATTCACTAATATAAATAAAGCCGAAACGGCAGCTGTTTGTTTCATGGTTCCCCAGCCCAAAAGGATAATTACAGGACTCAAAATTATTCCGCCTCCAATTCCTATCAAACCAGATAAAAAACCTATTATTGCACCTACAATTACGGCGGCATATAAATTTAATGGCGTCATCTCCTTTTTTTCTTTACCCAAAAATCCTACTAATCTAAGTACTGCAAAAAACAACACTGTTGCCAGAATTACTTTATAATAAAACGTGGGAACTGTAAGATATCCTCCTAAAAACGAGAACGGAATAGAAGTAATGGCAAAAGGATAAAACAGATTCCATTTGAATTTTTTCTCCCGATAATAGAAATAAAAGGAAATTCCTGAAACCAAAATATTAAGCACTAAAGCAGTTGGTTTCATAAATGTTACAGGGAATGCGAATGCACTCATCAAGGCTAAATAACCGCTCGCTCCACCATGACCAACACTGGCATACAAGAAAGCTACTATTGGCAATAACAGCAACAGCAAAGGCATGTTCAATAAATCAGCCACCGTCATAAGGAATGTTTTTTGAGTTGTTCGTCCAGAAATTCCCAACAGGCTGAATTGATCGCTTCAAAAGAGTTAATAAGTGATTTTCCATAAGGAGTAAGTATTGTACCGCCGCCTTTGTTTCCGCCTACCTGCGTTTCTATCAATGGACTCTTGGCCGCCTTATTGGAGGCATCCACAAGCTTCCACGCTTTTTGATAAGATATGTTCATAACTTTGGCAGCCTTATTCAACGAGCCTTTTTCTTCAATTAGTTTTAACAATCGAACCCGACCTTCACTGATAAGAATACTGTCGTTAGTTTCAATCCAAATTTTGCTCTTTATTTTCAAAACGAAATTTCGTTGCGTTATACTTTTACAAATATAACGAAAAGAACCGTAGCTTAAATATGATATATATCAACTTTTGTTCCTTTTTCTAATTCGTATTCACCCTCAGAAAGGTACAAAAGACCATTGGCCACCGAAAAAGTATTAAGCATAGAAGAATTTTGATGCGATAAAACACTTGCTTCATCATTAACAATACTTGCTTTCAGAAATTGACTGCGGGTATTACGCACAGAATAATCATGAGCTAAAGAAATCTTTTTGGACTGATTGTAGTGGATTGCTTTTCCGGAAAGTATCGATAACGTTGGCAACACATACACATAAAAGCAGGTCAAGCAAGCGGCAGGATTCCCGGGTAAGGCAAAAATTATTTTATCCTGCAATTTACCGGCAAAAAGCGGTTTGCCAGGTTTTTGGTTTACTTTATAAAAAAGCGTTTCGACCATAAGCTCCTTTAACGCACGGGCTACAAAATCATAATTGCCAACGGATATACCACCAGAAACCAACACTACATCATTAGCAGATAAAGCATCGTGTAGTTTGTTTTTGGTATTTTCAAAATCATCGTTAACTTCATATAATGTAATCACTTCAAAATAGGCGTCGTTTAAAGCTGATTGAAGCATGGTTGCATTACTTTCATATACTTTTCCATATTCTAAGGCGTTGCCGGATTTTACCAATTCATTTCCCGTGATAACAATTCCAATAGTTGGTTTTTTATAAACCATTACCGAAGTGAAACCAAGACCTGCCAAAAAACCAATGGCGGCAGCATTGAGCAGAATTCCTTTTTCTAATGCCAAATCGCCTTCCGAAATTTGCTCTCCAATAGGTCTTACATTGACACCTAACTTTGGTTGTTCTTGAAGATATACTATTCCTTCTTTAACCGAAGTTTTCTCAATTTGGATAACCGTCTGAGCCGAATCCGGAACGACAGCTCCAGTAAATATTTCTATGGCTTGTCCCGGAAGCAAAGTCATTTGGTGTGTGTCTCCCGCCTTTACCTCCCCGATAATATTATATTCCAAAGCATCGTGCAAACAAAGCGCAAAACCGTCCATCGCTGATTGCCTGAATGGTGGCATATTAATAGGCGAATAAAGTGCCTGCGACAAGACGTGATTCCGCACCTGAAGTAAAGTATATTCTACTTCTTTAGATTCTGGTAAACTATTTTTTAGTATCGAAAAAGCATCCTGAACTGAAACCATATTTTGTGTTTTATTTAAATTCAAAAATACGATTCAAAAATGATTTTTCATCTTGTATTATCTATAATATTTTGGACTTTATCTCATTTTTAAAAAAAATAAAGGCTGTACTAACCAGCACAGCCTCATTTCAAACTAATAACTTACTTCCAAACTCATCTGTGTAACCAATACAGTATTTAATTAGCGAATATCTAAACCCAATCTATTTTAAAGTAAATAATTTGGGACTAAAAGAAATCATTACCCAAACCCAATTATTGGTATTTGAAGCGTCCGCTACATTTTTAACTCTTTCTAAAGTTGCTGAACCAAACATTTGGGAATATCCCCCAGTAGCCACAATATCTTTTTGAAAAGTATAACCGGCAGTAAAATCAAGTTCTGTTCCTAAATAGCTATCCATTTTATTATTGGATGCATCCAAAACAGTATTCGGAGCACAGAATACATGTGGAATTATATTAAATTGCCATTTGTTTTGGGTGTAATTTAATTTCAAATAACCATCTTGCAATCCAACACTATTCAGGTGGTTCCCCACGTAGAAATAGTCCATAAATCCATTAAATCCATGGTTTGTCCCAAAAATAGGATTAAATGATTTTATTTTTGCACCAGAATCATCTTGGTCTTTACCAGAAAGATATTCATATCCTAAAGTAGCTTTAAATGTATTTGTAACTGCATATCCCAGATTTGCACTAGCAGACCAGGCACTCACACTTTTATCATTACTTTTTCCAGTTTGTCCATACAAACCTAGATTAGTATCCCATTTTTTATCGTTAAATGTAAGATATGTTCCAAAAGTTTGTTTGTAATCGACTTCTAAATTACCAATTGATTTTTCAAACTCATAACCGGTATTCAAAAATAACAAACTCATCTTCAGTTTACTAAATTGAGTGTGATACCAGGCATATTGCAAGGATTTGTAATTAGTTGTGTACGCAGTTTTAGGATCTAATAAATTTTCTGCATTGGCATTCAAAGCAAAACCTAAATCCAATTGATGATTTTTGGGATGAAACGTTATCACTGCGGCATCATGGCTTTGTCCTTGCTGTGCCCAATCAATTTCTCCTAAAATTCTTTGGTTATCATAAGACAATACCTGACGTCCTAAACGCGCACTCCAATTGGCATCAAAATCATACTGTGCCCAAGCCTCGAATAAAGCGATTCCGTTTTTATCGGCTTGTGTAGTAGTAGCGACATCTCCCCAAGTACGGACATTTTGTAACGTTAATTTTGCCTTTAATTTATCTTGTTTGTAATTTAAATTTAAACGGGAACGCTGCGAAATAAATGAGGTTGCATTTTCACCTTTTGGCATCAGGCTTTTAAAACCATTTCGGTATTCGTAACGCGGTCTGATTTGGAGATTTGCATCTAATTCTTGAGCGTAAGTTCCCATGCTTACCATTGTTACCAATGATAAACTAATTGTTTTGAGTAATTTCATGTTTAATTTAATTTTTGAGCTTCTTCAGTAATTTTTTTTATGGTTTCGTCAGAGTTTACACCCAAACCTTCTTGTTGATAAGCTAATTCCCCGTCGGAATTAAAGACGCTTATTATATTAGAATGTGAGAACTCTAAAGGGGCTATTTTTTTGTAATTCACGGCCAAAACTGCTGCAAATTCTCGTGTATTTTCTTCTGTTGAGCGTAAGAAAATCCATTGTTCACTATCCATTTTATTTTCGATAGCAAAGGATTTTAATCGTTTTGGGGTATCAACAACAGGATCGATACTCACTAAAACTAATTTTACATTGTTCTTGATATTCTCTGGCAAATGCTCTTCGATATTACGCATATCAGCCACTAAACGAGGACAAGCAGATTTACAGGAGGTATAAATCATAACCATGACAAGGACTTTTCCTTTCAATTCTTTCATTTCTATATTCTCCCCATTTTGATTGGTCCACTTTGAAGGAAGGTTATAGATAGACAAATCAGATATTGGCTTATTAACGGTATTTGGTTTAGGTTTGTTTGAATTACAACTCTGTAATGTTAAAAAGATTACGAGTAATCCCAAAAATATTTTTTTCATTTTTGTTGTTTTATATAGATTCTCAGTGTCTATTTTAAATCTTTTGCACATCGAAAACCAAGGTTCCTTGTAGTGTATTTTGCTTTTAAACTGGCTCGAAAACCGTAGCGCATAAAAGCAGCATAATTCATTAAGTCAGTGGCATTAATGGAGGCGCTTCCGCAAAAAAGGTTTTTGTCCGTATCTTTATCTTTTCTAGATTCTCCAGATAGAAAAATACTGTTGAAGTCTGAAGTCCATTCCCAAACTAATCCATGCATGTCATAAACTCCCCAATAATTTTTGAAAGTGCCGCCTACAGGATTGGCATAGGTTTTTGGTTTTTCATACCAACTTAGGATGTAATGATTGAAAGATTCTTTTATTCTTGCGTCGATTCGTTTTTCATCGGCCATAGCTACATATTCCCATTCATCCATAGTAGGGAGCCGTTTCCCTTGGCACTCACAGTATTTTTTGGCCACAAACCATGAAACATTGGTCACAGGTGCATTACTTAAATTGTTCTTTCCGTAATTGAAATCACTTTCCCAATGTGCCAAATAACTTTTTTCTGCAAAAAGGCCTTTAATTTTGGAGCGGCTGTATTCTGGATTTTTTTTCAAAAAAGCAACAAATTGAGCATTCGTAACCGGAAAAACATCCACATTAAAACCTTGCACTTCTACTGTTTTTTTATCAGTAGTGCCATAAAGGGGAACATAAGCCCCCCTTTTAATTAAAACCATTTTAGTATCTTGGGCAAGCATAGATGTTGTTACTAATAAAGAAAATAGTAGTAAAATTATTTTCGCTTTTGGTATTGCAAACATCGTGTTTAGTTTTAAATTATTATTTTCTTTGCGCTTTAACCATAGCAGTGGTCACTACCGTTTTATTATTTCCCCAATTAGCATAAACATAGGTCAATGCATCCGCTATTTGTGCGTCACTAAGGGCTTGAGCAGGCATATTTCCATTGAATTTTTTCCCATTTACGGTTATTGCACCTGATAATCCTTTTACTACGCCTTTAATAGCTCGATTAACATCTTTATTCAAGTAGTCTGATTTAGCCAATGGAGGGAAAGCACCCGGTATTCCTGATCCGGTAGCCTGATGACAAGCTACACAGGTTTGATTGTAGACACTTTTTCCTTTATCAGCACCTGAATAGACTCCTTTTTTAGCTTCTTTTTTTGTGATATATCCGTCATTTTTATCTTTAGACAGGGTGCTAAAACCTTGTAACACTAACGCAATTATTGCAATTGCTAAAACATACTTTTTCATAATCGTAATTTTTAATTTGTTTATTTGAATTTAAAATAGGAGCGGTTTATTCCTTTTAATCTAAACCGCTCCCGATTTTTATTTTAATGACTTCCTCCAGATTGTGGTGTTGAATTTGCTCTTTGGGCTTTTACCATGGCAGAGGTAACTCGTGTTTTATTATTACCCCAGCTATCATACACGTAAGTCAATGTATTAGCGATTTCTTCATCCGTAAGGTTTTGACTGGTCATCACGTTATTGAATTTTTTCCCATTTACTTTTACTTCCCCACTTAAACCATGAAGAACGGCATCAATGGCTCTTTTAGGATCTGCATTTAAGTAATCTGATTTGGCAAGAGGAGGAAACACGCTAGGTATTCCTTGTCCTTCAGATTGGTGACAGGCAAAACAAGTCCCTCCAAAAAGCTCTTTCCCCGCTTTAAGCTGTTGCGGTAATGTTTTGGCAACTATATTTTTTGGTTCATTTTTAACTTTTGGCATGTTTTGAATTGTTCCTCCTTCGGCTAAATAAATTCCTTCTTGAGTGGTCCCAGAATAGATTTTTTTGTCAGCGGGACCTTCTACTTTCAACATTCCAATAGCCCCTTTATTAAACGCTCTGAAGATCGAATGATCCACTATAATAAAGGTTCCGGGAACATCAACTTTAAATTCAACAATTGCGGCACCTCCTGCAGGGATTAAAGTGGTTTGAACATTTTTATTAATCATATCACCCCCTTCAATATGCACTTTGTCAAAAATCTCGCCTATCACGTGGAAAGAAGAAACCAAATTAGGACCACCATTACCCATGTAAATACGTACTGTTTCTCCAACTTTGGCCGTAAGGGAATTATCTCCGGTAATACTTCCTACTTTTCCGTTAAAAACAACATAATCAGCATCTTCTTTTACTGCTTTATCCATGTCAAAAGGTTGAAGACCTTGTTCTCCGTATTTTCCTTTGGTATAAAAATCTCCTTGCATAACATAGTATTCTCTGTCCACAGCTGGTAATCCTGCTTCTGGTTCAACTAATATCAACCCATACATCCCATTAGCAATATGCATCCCTACAGGTGCAGTCGCACAATGGTATACATACAATCCTGGATTTAATGTTTTAAAATTGAACACTTTTTCATGTCCTGGGGCAACCAATGAAGAGGTGGCTCCTCCACCTGGTCCTGTTACTGCGTGTAAATCGATGTTGTGAGGCAATTTATTATCAGGATGGTTTTTTAAGTGAAATTCCACTTCATCCCCAACTCGAGTTCTGATGAAACTTCCGGGAACTGACCCTCCGAATGTCCAATAAGTGTATTTCACACCATCAACCATTTCACCTTCAATTTCTTTGATTTCCATGTTAACAATAAGTTTCGTAGCTGCACGATTTCCTATTGGTTTTGGAACTAATGGAGGAGCTGTAAGTTCAGCGATTATTTCTCCTTCAACAGGTATTTTTGAATAGTCTGGTGGTGAATTGTCTCTGAAAGAGAATAATCCTGCTGTAATAGCAGTCGCTGCCAACACACAAGCAGCGATTTTAAATTTAATTTTCATAATTAAAAAGGTGTTAAAATTGTCTTAATTTACAACACAAAAATAAAAGACAATTTTATCCTTTATTATGATATTTATCATGTATATAAAAAAATTTAGACCTTATTTTAATGAAATAAGCACTAAAACAATCACACCTAAAACAAAAATCAAACTCCCCTTCCAAAAAGAATTTGCTCTTTTTAATTCCATGAATTGAAAAGAAACCAAGAAAAATTTAAGCATTGATAAACCCATAATTAAACCAACCGCAAGACCTGAAACTGCAACTAAATTCGAAATCAAAGCGGTACTGATAGTCAATAAAATCAAGAACCCGTAGGTAAAAAGCAGTGTTTTTTTCATTTTCTAAAAAATTAAGTAGAGAACAGGAAACAAAAGAAGCCAGATTAAATCGCACATATGCCAAAAAGCGGCGCAAGCCTCGACGTCTTCAACTCCTGTATCCGATTTTTTTTTCATCATTCCATAGTTGGTACAGATTAAAATAACCAAACCCATAAGTACATGAATAAGATGAAAAGCGGTTAGCAACCAATAAAAAGTAAAAAACACATTGGTTTCCGGTGTAATACCAGTTTCTATTTTATGGTAATACTCAACGCTTTTTAATATTAAAAATAACATTCCGCCAAGCATGGTTAATTTAAAATATAAAGAGGATTTCTTCAAGTTATTCTCTTTAAACTCAAGTACAGCATTGGCCATAAAAAAACCACTTGTCAGCAGAAAAACGGTATTTATAGCGCCAAATGTACTGTTAAGTTGCATTCTGGAATGATGAAATAATTCAGGTTCTTCACTTGCGTAAAAAGCAAATGCAACAATCGCCATCCCGAAAGTAATGAGCTCCAGAAATATAATAATCCACATCAGTATTCCTCCCGGAGGGTAGCAGATGTTTTTGTAATCGATTTTAAGTGTATCCATTTTTGTCTATTTTAAGATAAATCTAATCCCAGTCCAACAATCGTTTTTCGTCTTCTATTTTCTTGATATCCGTAATATCCTGTGACATTTCGATGACGCCTTTGTAATTCTTATCAACATCCCTGACCGCAAAATAGCGGATATAAATCAGGCGTTCTTTGTAATTAATCCAAAATGAAGATTCGTTTTTTGTTCCTTTTCTAAATTCATCCAGAATTTTAAGAACGGTTCCTACACTTTTTGGTGGATGGCAAAACTTGACTTCACGACCAATAATACCGGAACTTCTTGGAAATACGCGTTCTTCTCCCCGATTATAGAAAATCACTTTGTCGTTTTCATCAACATAAGTCAAATCTAACGGCATCGTTTTAAAAAGTAAATTCACCTGCTCCACCGTCATATATCCTTCATCGTAATGAGCCGTATTTTCCAGTGAAAAAGACATTTCTCTTTTGGTAAAATCTTCACTTGGGTGAATGTATTCTTGTTTTGGATAAGGAGCAGGAGCTTCTGGCAGCATCCAGCCAATTTCTTCTTCGCCTTTACGCATTTCAATCCAGTCGGCTTCAGTAAGGAGTTCTAAGGCATTTGGAAACAAAACCGCCTCTTCCATTTGCATCAATCGGTCGATTCCATTCACCAGAAAAGGAGTATTGATACTAATTTTCTCTGGATTATTCATTTTAAGATAGTACTGAATTAAACGGAATTGCTCTCTTAAATTATCATGAAAGGACCACATTCCCTGAGAAGGACCGTTCCATCCTTTTTTTTCTAAAAACGGAAAAAGCTGATTTTCTTTACGGGCAAATCGTTTCTCGATTGTATGAAGCTGATTGAATATATTAGTATATTTCGGCAAATCATCCTCAGGATTTACAGCTGATATTTTTTCTAAAAGTGCCTGAATAATGTCGTTTTCCTGAAAGTAAATCTGAACCGGATGTCCTTCGGGAAGTGTTGTGGTATTTGAAATATCGTTCATTATAGTATTTATTTTTGATGTTTAATTTTTTCGTACAATTGCACTAATGATCGCAATAGTTCGACTGGTGTTGTTAGAATTTGATAGTGATTTTGCCCAAACATCTGTGGCAGATAATATTTTGCCTGAGCTTCAATAGCCAATGCATAGGAATTAATATTCCTGTTATTGAGTTCCCGAAGTGCTTGTTTCACATCATTGATGCCGTATTTTCCTTCGTATTTATCATAATCATTAGGTTTTCCGTCAGAAATCAGGATGACCCATTTATTTTTGGTGTTTCTTTTATCAAGTCTTGCACCGGCGTGACGTAAAGCGGCTCCAATTCTGGTATAGCCATTCGGTTCCATCGCTCCAATTTTATGTTTAGCGATGTTCCAATTTTCATCAAAATCCTTTACCGTTAAATAGGTCGAAAAATTGCGGGTTTTGGAGTAAAAACTGTCAATGGAAAAATCGATATTGAACTCGTTTAAGATTTCTCCAAAAAGAATAGAAACTTCTTTCTCCACATCAATCACACGATTTCCTGCGGCATATCCATCACTGGAAAGACTGATATCCAAAAGGATTAAAATCGATAAATCCTTCTCTTTTTTCCGATTTGAAATGTATATATTTTCCGAAGGTGTCCGTTTCGAATGAACATCGATATACAAATCCGTAATAGCGTCAATATCAAATTCGTCTCCTTGTGTCTGGCGTTTTTGCTGTTGCATTCTGTTATTGACATTGGTCAGCATTTTTCGCAAACCCAATAAAGTCGAAGCATTTTTTGCAATGGCCTTTTTATAGTAATTAGGATCCGTTTTCTGTTGTGATTTCGGATATACTTTACAGAAATTCTCCTTATAAATACGCTTGCTAAAATCCCATTCATTATACGTAAGATGGAATCCTTTGGCATCAATTTCGGCACTTTCGGAGATGGAAGTGTTCTCAATAAAATCAGATTGATAAACGGAATGTGCCGTATCATCTACCCGAACAGTGTATTTCATATTCAACTCCTCCAATGCTTCCTGATGCTCTTCTAATTCGTCCGAACCATCAAAATCACGCCAAGTTCCATTGAATTCTTCAACCGTTTCCACTTTTTCGAAATTGTGAAGCAGAACATAATCTTCTTGTTGTTTTTTATCGATCTCAACAGTAATCACTTCTTCTACCGCTTTTGTTTTTAAAGTAGTTAAAGCCTGATTTTCATTTGCTTTTTTAGTTTTATCAGAGAAATTTTCGACAATGGTATTGCTGTTTTTTTCTATTTCATTTTGCATCCATTTGCCATACAGCCAAGAAAAATCAGGAGCATTTTTTCCATTTTCCTTTTGAATAAAATGCAGTTTTGTTTCGGTATGAAATTTTTTATCGATAGAAAATTCTTCAAACAAAATGGCTAAAACAGCTTCTGATGTTTCAAATGCTCTTTGTTGTGAAAGTGCTAAAGGCTGGTCTTTTTCTTCTAAAGTCCAATTCAAATTCAACCGCTGTTGTACGCTCAGATACAAAATTCTAAAAAGATAAAAAGTAAGGTTCTCTTTTTTTGTTGCCAATTTGGAAAAAGAAATAGGAAGAAAAAAATTATTGTTTTTGTATCCTCCTTCTCTTTCGGCAGGGAAAATTTCGATTGGTTTCCCCGTTAAAGCTCGAGCCAAAATAGTCAATCGAGGTTTTATTTCACTAAGCGTTACAGTTCTTGCAATAATTGCGGGATGTATCTTTTTACTTTTTTTTAAGTGTCTGAATAACTTCCCAACTATATATTCGTCTATTTCGAAACCCATTTTTTTTTGATTTATATCATCAAATCACACAAATCCTTCAATGCTTCGACCGTTTGTACATCATCGGTTAACGGTTCTACAATCGCCACATGAACCGACAATCGTTTTGGAAGACCAGAATGAATAATTTTGGCTGCATCCACTAAAAGACGGGTCGAAACGGTTTCTGTCAAGCCTAATTCGGTTAGGTTTCTGATTTTATTTCCAATGGCTACCAATTTTTTGGCAACATCAGGATCAACACTAGTTTCCTTTACCAAAATTTCAATTTCAATTTTCGTTTCCGGATATTCAAAAGAAACCGCAATAAATCGTTGACGAGTCGATGGTTTTAGTTCTTTAAAACCTCTTTGATAACCGGGATTAAAAGAAGCAACCAACATAAAATCGTCATGCGCTTTTACGGTTTCGCCTAATTTGTCAATGAATAATTCCCTTCTGTGATCCGTCAGGGAGTGAATGGCAACAATAACATCTGGCCGCGCTTCGGCGATTTCATCCAAATAAATAATCGCTCCTTCTTTTACGGCAGTGGTCAATGGTCCATCCAGCCAAACTGTTTCGGCACCTTTAATAATAAATCGTCCAATTAAATCCGTTGATGACGTTTCTTCATGACAACTAATCGTGATGATTTTTTTATCCAAATGATGTGCCATGTATTCCACAAAACGGGATTTTCCTGTTCCAGTTGGTCCTTTCAATAGGAAAGGAATTTTGTTTTTATAGGCGTGTTCAAAGACCTCTTTTTCTTTGCCTACGGCGTGATAATATGGGATATTTACTAACATTTTTATTGTTTTAGAAAAAAACCAGAACACGATAACTATTGTTTTTTCGGAAATGCAATTCTAAAAAACGGTGGTTAAAGCATTCTGGAAATTTTATTTTAAGTATTCCGTTACGCAAAAAAGGTTTCAGTTTTAAATCATTGTTTTTCCTTTTTTCTCACTTGTTCCTGTTAGATTTTCAATTACATTGCCATCGATTTTATATCCATTTACATTATGTCCTTGATTGTCGGTATCTAAAGCTTCATCAGTAGGTCTGCCGTATTTGATAAAATCAAAAATAAACAGGCCGATGCCGATGGTAAACATGGTGGCACAAATAAGAAGCACTACAAAATGGATGCTGATTTCGCTTTGAACAACCATGAAATCCATTTTCATTTTTCGTTCCATATACACTTGAGCAACTCCGGCAACACCAAAGGCTACTGTCATCCCCAAGATTCCAATATTAGACAGCCAAAAAGCCATCATCCCTTGTGTAGTTTCGTAACGTTTACGTCCCGTAAGATTGGGTAAAGCATAACTAATCATCGCCAAAACAATCATTGCGTAAGCGCCCCAAAATGCATAATGAGCGTGCATTGCAGTAACTAAAGTTCCATGAGTATACAAGTTTGTTTGTGGCAAAGTATGTGCAAAACCAAGTAATCCCGCACCTACAAAAGAAACAATAGCTGAACCAATAGTCCAGAATAAAGCAATTTTGTTAGGATGACTTTTTTCCCCTTTTCTGTACATGTTTACAGCAAATAATGCCATCGCTAAGAAAGCCAAAGGTTCTAATGCAGAGAAAATACCACCAACGATTAACCAAATTTTATTTACTCCAATGTAGTAGTAGTGATGCCCAGTTCCCAAAACTCCGGAAAGAAAGGTAAGACCTACAATTACATACAACCATTTTTCGATAACTTCTCTGTCCACTCCGGTCAACTTGATCAATAAGAACGAAAGGATACCTCCCATAATTAATTCCCAAACACCTTCAACCCACAAGTGAACCACCCACCAACGGAAAAAGGAGTCCATTACCTGGCTGTCAAACCAAATCATTCCGGGTATGTAAAGCAGGGCTGCAAAAAACAATCCCATTGTTAGTACCAAAGCCGTAGTAGTTTGTCGTTTTCCTTTATATAGTGTACCCAAAATTATGAATAAGAACAACAGTACATTTATGACTACTAAATAGTCTAATTCTCTTGGGATTTCAAGAAATTTTCTTCCTTCCCAATGGTTGAAGTGAAAACCAATTATAGTAACAACGCCAACAATAGCTAAGGAAATCAGTTGTACATAAGCCCATTTCACACTTATTAATTCGCGTTGCGCTTCTTCGGGAATAATGTAATATGCCGCACCCATAAAACCGGTTAACAACCATACCACCAACAAATTAGTATGCACCGCTCGCGCCACGTTAAAAGGGATAATTTCATGTAATCCTTGAATTCCTATTCGGTCAAAGCCCATGATAAAGCCATAGACAATTTGCAGCGAGAACAAAAGCATGCACAATGCAAAAAACCAGTAGGCTACTTTCTGTGATTTATATTTCATTTTTAAAAATTTTAATTATTTTCTTTAGCTAAAGGGGAAACGATGCGGTCGAAACCATTTAAATCTAATTTTCCAATCCATTCGAAATAGGCAACCATGGCATTGGCATCCGCTTCATTCATTTTATAAGCCACCATTTTTCGCCCATTTGGTGCCCAAGGAATTGGCGACATCAAAACGGCTTTGATGTACCCTTCGCCGCGACGCTCCACTACTTTTGTTAACTCGGGAGCATAATAGCCTCCTTCGCCCATAATAGTATGACAGCCCATACAATTGTTGGTCTCCCAAATTTCTTTTCCTCTCACTACTTCTTTAGTAATCTTACTGTAGTTTGTTTGATCATTCCTTGGCATGAACGAATAAATAGTCAGTCCTATAAAGATTAAAAAGGTGACTAATGTTCCTCCTAAAAAAAATGCTCTTGCCTGTGATTTTGAAAGCATAAGTATTTGTTTTTGTTTGTTAATAAATTTACTGTAATTTTAATAAAGGACAAAAGTATCTTTTATTTGTTTGTTGCAAATTAATGACTTTAAAAAAAGCTAAAACATGATATAAATCATCTTTTTATTATTTTTTAAATTATAACATTAATGTTAATTAAAAATGATTTTTAAAAAATACATACACCTTATAATTAGCACTTTATAAATAAAATTAAATTAAAAAATTAATTAAGGACAAATTTGTCTTTTATTAAAAATAATGATTATTTTTGTATAAATAAATTTTAATCGAAAACAGATCTTATGGAAACTTTAGAAAAAATAACAATCGGAGAATACGTTGCAAAAGATTTTAGAACCGCAGCAATATTTTCAAAATACGGAATAGATTTCTGTTGCAAAGGCAATAGAACAATCGAGGAAGCTTGCGAAAAAAAAGGCGTTGATACGGATCAATTAATGGACCAGATAAATACGGTTTTGGCAACCAAAAATGATAGTGCCATTGATTTCAAAACATGGCCTTTGGACTTATTGGCCGATTACATTGAGAAAACTCATCACCGTTATGTAGAAGAAAAAACGCAAATTTTACTACCTTTTTTAGATAAACTGTGCAAAGTACATGGCGCTAATCATCCTGAATTATTTGAAATCAATGAACTCTTTATTGGTTGTGCAGGCGAATTAGCGCAACACATGAAAAAAGAAGAACTGATGTTGTTTCCTTTTATCAAAAAAATGGCAAAAGCAGCGCTTACCGAGGAACAAATTGTGAAACCACAATTTGGAACTGTTAAAAACCCAATTGCCATGATGATGCAAGAGCATGAAACCGAAGGCGATCGTTTTGTTAAAATAGCAGCATTAACCAATAATTATACGCCACCGGCCGATGGTTGCAGTACGTTCCGCGTGACTTATGCGATGCTAGCTGATTTTGAGCAGGATTTACACAAACACATTCATTTGGAAAACAACATTTTGTTTCCAAGCGCGATGCTTTTAGAAAAAAAATTCTCCGAACAAGAATAAAATACACTCCAATTCTATAATTTAAAATCATCACGTGCTATGGAAAAATATGTTATCAAAAGAAACGGCGAATACAAACCTTTTGAGCCTTTCAAAATAAAAGACGCAATTGAAAAAAGCTTTCAGAGTATTTCCATAGCATTTGATGAAATTCTTTTCGAAAAAATTATTCAGGATTTACAATCCAAAGAAACCTGGGCCGTGGAGGAAATTCAAGATTTAATCGAGAAAAACCTTTTTGAAAAACAATATTTCGAAGTCATGCGTTCTTTTATGTTATTCAGACATACCCGCAAATTGCAACGCGAACATGTGAATGGGTTAAACGAAGACACCACTTATGTTGACAGCACGCAAACCATCGAAGAATACATTGAACAAACGGATTGGCGCATCAATGCCAATGCCAATACCTCCTACTCTAATGCGGGATTAGTCAACAATGTTGCCGGAAAAATTATTGCGAATTATTGGCTCGACAAAGTATATACAAAAGAAGAGGGTTATGCGCATCGCAATGGCGATATTCATATTCACGATTTGGATTGTTTGACCGGATATTGTGCCGGTTGGAGCCTGCGGGTGCTGCTCAACGATGGTTTTAATGGTGTTCGCGGACGCGTGGAAAGCAAAGCGCCTTCGCATTTTAGAGAGGCTTTGGGACAAATGGCAAATTTCCTTGGGATTTTACAAAGCGAATGGGCCGGAGCGCAAGCCTTTAGTTCGTTTGACACCTATTTGG
The DNA here is from genome assembly GCF_042787335.1 of Flavobacterium fructosi. Classification (NCBI taxonomy): domain Bacteria; kingdom Pseudomonadati; phylum Bacteroidota; class Flavobacteriia; order Flavobacteriales; family Flavobacteriaceae; genus Flavobacterium; species Flavobacterium fructosi. The sequence continues at coordinate 88,022 of NZ_JBHZQA010000004.1, forward strand.
CGCCTTATGTTTTCAAAGATGATTTGTCTTTTGAGGATGTCTTGAAAGCCGTTCGCAGTTTTGTTTACAATTTGAATGTTCCTGCGCGTTGGGGACAATCGCCTTTCACAAATATTACTTTGGACTGGGTTGTTCCCGATGATTTGAAAACCCAAATTCCGACGAAAAATGACTTTCATTTTTTTGAAAATAATTTTGATTACGATCTCTTATTGCGAGCCAGGGAAAGAGGCGTTACAAAAGTAACCGAATTGCGGTATGAGCATTTTCAAAAGGAAATGAACCTCCTCAACAAAGCGTATTACACCGTAATGACCGAAGGCGATGCTAACGGACAGCCGTTCACCTTCCCTATTCCAACAGTAAACATTACCGAAGAATTTGATTGGGATGGAGAAAATTCCGATTTGCTTTTTGAAAATACAGCCAAAATCGGTTCTTCCTATTTTCAGAATTTCATTGGAAGTCAATATATTTTGGATGAAAATGGCAATAAAACAGAAAACGAAAACGCGTATAAACCCAATGCCGTTCGCAGTATGTGCTGTCGTTTACAACTCGATTTAAGAGAACTGTTAAAACGAGGAAACGGACTTTTTGGAAGTGCCGAAATGACAGGAAGCATTGGCGTAGTGACCATTAACATGGCACGTTTGGGTTATTTATTCAAAGGAAACAAAGCCGAATTATTTAAACAATTAGATCGCTTATTATATATTTCTAAATCTACTTTAGAGAAAAAAAGAGTCTTTATCCAAGAAATGTACGACCGAGGTTTGTACCCGTACACCAAACGATATCTGCAACATTTCAGAAATCACTTTTCGACCATTGGTGTAAACGGAATGAACGAAATGATTGCAAATTTTACCGGAAATCAAGATGCTATTACTTCATCGTCAGGAATCGAATTTGCTACTGAAATCTTCGAGCATATTCGGAATCGAATGAAAGAATTCCAAGAGGAAACCGGAAATTTATACAATTTGGAAGCCACACCAGCCGAAGGAACTACCTACCGATTTGCCAAGGAAGATAAAAAACGTTTCCCAGACATTTTACAAGCTGGACAGGGCGACAATATTTATTACACGAACAGTTCCCAGATTCCGGTAGATCACACCGAAGACCCTTTTGAAGCGTTATTTTTGCAAGACGAATTGCAATGTAAATATACCGGAGGAACGGTTTTGCATTTGTATATGAGTGAAAAAATCAGTTCGCCAGAAGCCTGCAAACAGTTTGTAAAGAAAGTAATCTCCAATTTTAAATTGCCTTACATCACCGTTACGCCAGTGTTTAGTGTGTGTCCGGTTCATGGGTATTTAAATGGTGAACACGAATATTGCCCAAAATGCGATGAAATTCTAATTGAAGAAAAAAGTTCAAAATTTAAAGTTGAGTTATAAAACTTTAAAACCATTAAGAAATTAAGTTTCATTAAGCCAAATCACACTTAAATTTCTTAATGGTTCAAAAAATAATTTTAATTTTTTAAACCATAAAAAAATATGAAAACAGAAACCAACCCAATTTTAGAACAAAACCAACATTTGAGAACAAAATGTTTAGTGTACACAAGAGTAATGGGGTATCACAGACCCGTAGAAAGTTTTAATATTGGAAAAAAAGGAGAACACAAACAGCGAACTCATTTCAGTGAAGGAAAATGTTAGTAACCCCATTTACAGCATAACGCCTTTTACTTTATTAGATTATGCGCATAAATCAGCTTGCATTCTTTGGTTTACAGGCTGTAATATGCGTTGTTTGTATTGCTACAATCCTGAAATTGTGCTTGGAAAAGGAACAATTTCATTCGAAAAAGCGCTCACTTTTCTTCATTCCAGAAAAAATTTGCTGGACGCGGTGGTTTTTAGCGGAGGCGAATGTTTATTGCATAAAAATAGCATTCAACTCATAACCGAAGTTAAAAAAATGGGTTTTTTAGTAAAAATTGATACCAATGGATCACGACCTGAAGTTTTGCAACAATTACTTGAAAATCAATTAATCGATTATGTGGCGCTGGATTTTAAAGCCATGCCCGCTCATTTTGAAAAAATAACGCAGTCTAATCTTTTTCTACCTTTTGAAAAATCGTTGCATTTATTATTAGAAAGTGGGCTTCGGTTTGAAGTTCGCACCACGGTACATTCGGACTTGATAGATCAGAACCACATGAAAGCCATGATACAGTATTTAGAGCAGCAAAACTATCAGGGAAATTATTACATCCAGCATTTTGTAAATGGAGCGAACACGTTAAAAAAACTGGGCTATTCTGTTAGGGAATTAGAAAAGGAAAATCTTTTTACCGGACGCATTAAAGTACATTTTAGAGGTTGATTTTAAGGTAGAGTTGCTGACAAAAACGTATCTTTAAAAATAAATAAATTTTTACATGAACCATCATTTTTTGTTAATTATCCATCTTTTAAGTGCTACAGTTTGGGTTGGCGGCCATTTGTTGCTAGTCTTTTGTCATTTGCCACAAGCCCTTAAAGAGAAAGACCCGAGCATTATTTTAAATTACGAAAAAAAGTATGAGCCTGTAGGAATGACAGCATTGGTTTTACTGGTCGTTACCGGAATTTTAATGGCGTACAAATATGGCGTTAGCATCGAATATTGGTTCCAGTTTGCCACTCCTGTTGAGAAAGTGGTTTCTACAAAATTACTTTTATTGTTTTTGACAGTAGCCTTCGCCTTGAGCGCACAGTTTAGGGTAATTCCCAAACTTAAAAATAATCCAGACAAGTTGCCTGAAATGGCTTTTCATATACTATCCGTTACGATAATTGGTGTATTGATGCTCATTTTTGGCTCTTACATCCGTTTTGGCGGGTTTTAAATTTATACCTTATGATATCAAATAAACCATTAAAAAGAGCTCCGGAATTGCAACCTTTAAGCCACGATCATCATCATGGCTTGTAATTGTGTTGGAAAATACGAACCGGTTTTTCAAAGCAAATTGAACCCGATCGCATCAAAAAATATTCGGACTGGTTTTACAAAACGCATTTGAAACCACATTTCGAATTGGAAGAAAAGTACGTCTTTCCCATTTTAGGTGCAGAAAACGACCTTGTAAAAAGATCGTTGACGGAACATCGTCGTTTGAAACGTTTATTCAAGCAAACTACCAATATAGAAAAGCCTTTAGTACTCATTGAAGAAGAATTGGAAGCACACATTCGTTTTGAGGAACGCAATTTATTTGTTGAAATTCAAAAAATAGCCACCCAAGACCAATTGGCTAAAATTAAAGAAATTCATACTGAAGAGTCTTTTACAGAGAATAACGATGATCCTTTTTGGATTTAAAAAAATAGCCAACCCAAAGAATAAAGGATAGCAAGTATTTCTCTAAATTTGTAAAAAAACAACTATGTTTTCTAAAACCTGTGAATACGGAATCCGAGCCACCATTTTTATAGCATCAGAATCCTATCAAAATAATAGAGTTGGGCTTAGAGATATTGCTAAAAAAATAGATTCTCCCGAGGCTTTTACTGCCAAAATTTTACAAATACTATCCAAAAATAATATTATCCATTCTATCAAAGGTGTTGGTGGCGGATTTGAAATTCCAAAAGAAACCATGAGCCAAATAAAACTATCCCAAATTGTGACTGCATTAGATGGAGATCGCGTTTTTACCGGTTGCGGTCTGGGATTAAGTTACTGTTCCGAAGATCATCCTTGTCCGGTTCACGAAAAATTCAAGTCCATCAGAAATGAATTGGCTTTCATGCTCGAAAACACCAATCTGGAAGAATTAGCAATGGGAATAAAATCAGGTGATACTTTCTTGAGGTATTAATCAAAAGTAATCTTATATTTACAAAAACTTTAACTAATACAAGATATTGGTACACTTGTTAGACCGCCGTTTTTCAAAAACCCTCGCATCGCTAAGCCTTAACCCGTTGCAATATTTTACCCGAAAACACGATAAATGAAAAATCTACTAATTTTTACTTTACTTTTAAATTTTTTATTTTGTAATGCCCAAGAATTTGAAAAAATTACTGTTTCAAAAACGGATAATTCAGAATTGTATATAAATGACGAAAATTCTACAGAACTATTCTATTATAAATTTGTGCCAAAAAATAACATTCGAGGTGTATTAGTCATAATTCCATCTGGAGGAGAACTCGTCGAAAACACATTAAAACAAATAACACTGCACAAAATAGCATTAGAAAAAGGTATTCTGGTGATTGTTCCATCTATAAATTGGGGAACAGATAATCGAGAAGAAGAATTCAAATTGTTAGACAAAATTTTTACGGAAGTTGTCTCTAAGCATAAATTATCAAAAGACAAATTTATAATTGGTGGGCTTTCAAGTGGAGCAATGATTTCTTTAACTTATGCGGAAAAATCAGTCAAAAAACCTGAAAATTTTTTCCTGATTCCAAAAGGTATTTTTGCTTTAGACGCTCCTTTAGATCAAGCAAGGTTTTATAAATATTGCGAAAGAGAAATTGAAAAAAATATTTATCAACCGGCAGTAGATGAAGCAAAATGGATTAAAAATAATTGTGATAGTATTTATGGTGGTTCACCCGAAAAATTTTCAGAAAAATATGTAGAAAACTCAATTTATTCTTTTGGAGCGAAAGAGGGTGGAAATGCAAAATATTTAAAAAAAATGCCCCTTTTAATGTTTACTGATTTGGACACTGATTGGCTAATTAATCAAAGGCATCGCGATTTAAATGATTGGAACGGAATTGACATAATCTCAATGATAAACCAATTAAGAATAATGGGTAATGAAAATGCAAAAGTAATAGTTAGTCAAGGAAAAGGTATTAGATTAGACGGTTCAAAAAATCCACATTCATGGTCAATTATGGATTCTGATATTTGCCTAAATTGGATTATAGAAACAATCGATAAATAAAAAAGATAAACCATTACAAGTTTTTGCGCGATTGCATTTTTTGTACTTAATTTAAAGTTTGTTCTAAATAATTTAGGTCAGGGCTTAACCAAATACATCAAAAACCCTCTCCACCTTTCGATAAACGAATGCGAAGAGGGTTTATTTTTTTAAACCTATATTAAAATATGTTTTATGCCAATTTCAGTTCCGGAATTTTAATACCAAACAATTCCTCTTTATAAAAATGCAATAGGTATTGTGTGCTTTGATTCTTGTTTTCAGCAGCATCCGATGAAGAGAACAGCGATTGATAATACGCGATTCCCTCCGCCAAATTATTCTTGAACAAGTTCCATTTTTTTATTTGCGGCGCCGTAATTTCGGCAGAAACCGTTGCAATTTCGTTCTTTAAATAATCCAAATACATTTTCAATTCTTTGACAAACATGTTCGGACGATTGGTAACAGTCAATATTGAAGTGTTTCCATAAATGTGCTGCACCATTTCAGAAAGTGAAACTTCATGGTCAAAATAAGCCATATTAGGCCCCGGACAAATGACAACACCTTGCGCCTGTCCTTTAATCTTAATGTCATTTTCCAGATAAGAAGCATTGGCTAAACCAACACAAAGACAGGATTTTTCGGTGATTTTGTTTTTCGCATTTTCGAACATTTCGGCAGTCAAAGTATCTTTCTTACTGTCTAATTCTTCTAATTTTAAATCTTGGAATTTTTTGGAAGCAGAACAAATTCCTTTTGCCCCGTATTCTTTGCTTAACGCCAAAAACTTTTTCGGGCAAGAACTTCCTGCATTATTATCATGAATACGTTTTTCCTTCAAGTGCTCATTAGTTGTTCCTCTCAAGGTATTAAAAGGAATTCCCAAAGGAGAAATATGACTCAGGTATAAATCTTCTTCTTTGGCTTTTGCCAATAATTTACGCGTGGCTTCATCTACAGAAGTAGCCTCGGGAACCAATAAAAATGGAGATCCCCAACCTACAGAATCCACATGATAATAATCCACTAAAAAGTCATGTTCTTCGGCTGTACCCACTCCGCCCTGAACAGTAATTTTTAATTCCAATGGCTGTTCCGGAACGTGCAGTCCCTTTTGCGCTAAAGCTTTCACCATTAAATCATGCGCAGATTGAATCAATTGTTCTTTTTTCTGTTTAAATTCTTCCAAAATAGGACCTAACAGATACCCATCAGTAGCAAAAGCGTGTCCGCCACAGTTCAATCCGGATTCAATGCGGTATTCAGAAACCCAAAGTCCTTTTTTGGCCAAGAAGTTCCCTTGAATCATTGCCGAACGGAAATCGCTTACTTTTAGAATTATTTTCTTCTTTAAAGTATTATTGCTGTCCGGGAAAAAGGCATCGAAATTTTCGAAATAACTGTACAATCTTGGATTCATTCCTGCCGAAAGTACTACAGAAGAAGTTAAGTTGCTATTGGCAAAACCACGAAGTGAAGCATGAGCATCATTAAAAGCTACCGGTAATTGTTCGTCTTTAATGAAATTGTCCTTATCGACTTTGGTCATAATATTTACATCAATCGCACCCGCGCTCAAATTATTTTCAAGATAATTTTTAATATTTTCTTTAAAGGCAATTCCGTCATCCATTAGATTCTGAAGTCCTTTTTTTATCTCCGACTTGTTGGGCAACATGGCAATATAATTCTCTAATGCCAATTTACTTTCAGCCAGTTCATTCTTAAAATTCTCGAATTTGTCTTTTACGATTTTGTCTACCAAATTTAAATACGACGTAATGCGCTCTGCACGATAATCGTGCATTTTTTGAGAAATCTCCTGATATGGAAGGCTTAATTTTTCGCTGTAAAAAGCATTCATTTTTTCTATCAGATCATCATCTATAATCGAAATCACAGAGGATATTCCATACTTTGCCACTCGAATTGGACTGTCTATTGTGTAAGCAAGTCCCATCACGGGAATATGAAAAGTATGTAATGGTTTTGTTGTTGTCATGCATTAAATAATTTAATAAATAGGTCACAAATATCGTAAAAGGGAATAGTTTAAAACCTGATAAATATCATATCCAGTGGCCTGTTATTAAAGTACTTTTATAGATTTTAAAACAACTTAAAAACAGAAAAATAAGAAATACTGCGAAAGGGTTGAAAGTCTTTTTTTGTGACGTTAGTCACTAAATATAGGTAGTCATTAGGTTTAAAATTTGGTAGCGTACCCTACAACACGCTAAATCTGTTCTAATTCATTTCTCAACTGAAATTCAGTGCCTAACGGCACATTCCAACCGTTGATTAGCAGAAGTACCTGATTTTAAATTTAGCAGTAGCATTTAAATAGTAAAACTAGAAAAATTAAAAAGTATGAATAGTCTTAAAGAACGAATATTGGCATTAAAAAAAGAGAAAAATGCGGTTATTTTAGCCCATTATTATCAGGAAGCCCCTATTCAGGATGTAGCAGATTATGTGGGAGATAGTTTAGGATTGTCAATAGAGGCCATGAAAGCAGATGCAGATATTATTCTTTTTGCCGGTGTCCATTTTATGGCCGAAACCGCAAAAATTTTAAACCCGACCAAAAAAATAATTTTACCCGATTTGAAAGCAGGATGTTCGCTTGCCGAATCCTGTCCACCTGATTTGTTTCAGAAATTTATTGACCAGCATCCCGATCATATTGTTATTACCTACGTAAATTGTTCTGCCGAGATTAAGGCGTTAAGCGACATTGTTTGCACGTCATCTAATGCGGTAAAAATCGTAAAAGCAGTACCAAAAGACAGGCCTATTATTTTTGCTCCAGATAAGAATTTAGGAAAATATATCATCAGCAAAACGGGCCGTGGCATGTTACTTTGGGACGGTTCTTGTTTTGTACATGAAGCTTTTTCTTTGGATAAATTAATAGAAGTCCACAAACTACATCCCGATGCTAAAATCATTGCGCATCCCGAATCTGAAACGCATATTCTGGAAACCGCCAGTTACATTGGTTCGACAGCGGGAATGATTGATTACGTAAAAACAAACCCAAACAACAAGTTTATCGTCGCTACCGAAGCGGGAATTCTTCACAAAATGCAACAGGAAGTGCCGCATAAAATATTGATTCCGGCTCCAACAAAAGAGGATAATACCTGCGCTTGCAGTGAATGTGGTTACATGAAAATGAATACGTTACAAAAAGTTTATGACTGTTTGCTTAATGAAACTCCCGAAATTATCGTTCCAGCGTACATTAGAGAAAAAGCATTGCTTCCCATTGAACGAATGCTAGAATTATCCAAATAATGATTACTACAAATTACCTAATCATTGGTTCAGGAGTTGCCGGATTGACTTTTGCCATAAAAATTGCAGACCGTTTTCCCGACAAAAAAGTGACTATTGTAACCAAATCAAATGCCGATGAATCCAATACAAAATATGCGCAAGGAGGGATTGCCATAGTCACTGACGAAACCGAAGATTCCTATCAAAAACACATTGACGACACCCTTATTTGCGGTGATGGTTTGTGTGATGTTGAAGTCGTTAAAATAGTTGTTACTGAGGGCCCAAAACGATTAAAAGAACTCATAGCATGGGGCGCCAAATTTGATAAAACTGCCAAAGGATTTTTTGATTTAGGAAAAGAAGGTGGACATTCTCAAAATAGGGTTGTACACCATAAAGACCAAACCGGCCAGGAAATTGAACGCACTATTTTAGACCAAGTGCATCAAAAAGAAAATATTACGGTTTTAGACCACCATTTTGCACTAGATCTGATTACAGAAGATAATCAGTGTCTAGGCGCTTTTGTTTTAAATCAAAGAACAAATGAAATTATCACCTTCCAATCTCATTTTACGCTACTTGCCACTGGCGGAATTGGGCATCTTTATGGACATACCACCAATCCGATAATTGCGACAGGCGATGGAATTGCAATGGCTTTTCGTGCTAATGCGACCATTAAAGACATGGAATTTATTCAATTTCATCCTACCGCATTGTACGACACTTCCACTGGATCAAAATTTTTAATTTCGGAGGCAGTTAGAGGTTTTGGAGCGTATTTGCGCACTAAAAACGGCAATCGATTTATGCTCGATTATGATAAGAGAGGGGAATTGGCTTCTCGGGATATTGTTTCTCAAAGTATCGATTTGGAACTTAAAAAATCAGGTGACGAATGTGTTTATTTAGATTGCACACATTTGGATTTAAAGGCTTTTATAAAACACTTTCCTATGATTTACGAACGATGCAAAAGCATTGGAGTTGATATTACAAAAGATTGGATTCCGGTGGTTCCAGCTCAACATTATCTTTGTGGAGGAATTGTAGTTGATAAAAACGGGAAAACGGCTATCGATAATTTATTTGCTTGTGGAGAATGTTCCCGAACTGGTTTGCATGGCGCGAACCGGTTAGCGTCAAACTCTTTGCTGGAAGCTTTGGTGTATTCGGACAAAATTTATAATTATTTGGTAGATACAACTTTAAAAAAAAAAGAGTTAAACCCTATTCTTTCCAATTGGATATTCGTCGAAAAGCCTAAAATTACTCACGATTATATTGCTAAGATCAAAGCGCTATTACAGCTTTTAATGCGTCAAAATGCCGGAATTATTCGTTATGACAACGATTTGAGTAAAGCAAAAGAAAAACTGATGCAATGGCAAGACGAATTAAAAACTATAACCGAAAATAATGAAATTAGTAGCGAGCTCTACGAATTGTACAATATGATTACTATTGGGAATTTAATCGCTCAACAATCTATGATAAGAATTGAGAATAAAGGTAGTTTTAAAAAAAATAACTAATTATAAATACCATTATAATAAAAATATAAATGAAAAATTACTAATTCTCCTTTTTTATGATTTAAATCATAGTTTAAAATATTGTACATTTATAAGATTGTAGCTCTATTTTTTAGTTTATGTATAATTCAGAGGAAAATAATAAATTCAAAAACGAACCATGCAAATAGACATAGATTTACTTTTCTCGTGGGGTGCAGTAGCCAAAAAATACAAAAAAAACGAAATCATTTTTGATGAAGATGAAGTGGCACATTTTTATTATCAAATCATTGAAGGAAGCGTGAGAATGTTTAATTCTAACAATGAAGGAAAAGAGTTTACACAGGGTCTTTTTTGTAAAGGAAACAGTTTTGGAGAACCCCCTTTGTTTATTGACCAACCGTATCCATCAACAGCAATCACTATTCAGGATAGCACAATTATAAAGTTATCAAAAGACAAATTCTTGAAAATTATTGACGAATACCCGTCCATTGAAAAATCCTTTTTGATTTTACTGGCAAACAAAATCCACTCTAAATCAAACACTTCAAAAGAGATTATAAATCAAAAACCAGAGTTTAGAATTGTCGCTTTTTTGAACACACACAAGAAAAAATTCGAATGTTGTAACGAGAAAGTATTAATTCCGTACACGCGGCAGGAAATAGCAAATTTTACCGGTTTGAGAGTAGAAACGGTCATTCGCGTTTTATGCAAAATGAACACTTGCAATAAACTAGAAATCGTCAATCATAAAATTTATTATTAAAATGAAATTAAATATAAAGTTCTGGTTAAAATTATCGTTGTTGAATCTATGTATTGTTGCCACATTAGGCGTTTTGATGCGGTATAAAATTGGTTTCGAATTTCCATATTTAGACCAAAAATACCTTCAACATTCCCATTCTCATTTTGCTTTTTCTGGCTGGGTCAGTCACACTTTGATGACTTTGATGGTGTATTATCTTCAAAACAAAATAGCTGATTTTCAAGTAAACAAATACCGAAAAATAATTATTGCCAACTTGATCATTTCTTATGTAATGTTGGTCTCTTTTATTATTGAAGGCTACGGACTGACTTCTATAATCGCTTCTACAGCTTCTATTTTAATTTCTTATATTTTTGGCTATTTTTACATTAAAGATTTAAGAAAAATTGACAGTGATTTGTTATCTATAAACTGGTTTAGAGCCGCTATTCTATTCAATATCATCTCTTCATTCGGCACATTTTATTTGGCTTATATGATGGCGACTAAAGATATTGTTCAAGATTATTATTTATCGTCTATCTATTATTTTCTTCACTTTCAATATAATGGCTGGTTTTTCTTTGGTTGTATGGGCTTAATTTTTGGGTTCTTAAACTTAAAAAAATCCGAGAATTCCTTTTATGAAACGTCCTATAAACTCTTTGCATTTTCCTGTATTCCGGCTTATTTTTTATCGACGCTTTGGTTACATTTACCAGTTTTTTTATATGTAATCACTGTTATTGCTGCAATAATTCAGGTTTTTGCCTGGTTTAAACTTCTTTCTATTTTAATATCGGCCAAAAAGGAGTTTTTAGAAAACTTTTCTCCACTATTGCGGTACATTTTACTCTTCGCAACTTTAGCATTGAGTATAAAATTAGTACTACAACTGGGCTCCACTATTCCAGTCATAAGTGATTTGGCTTTTGGTTTCAGACCTATTGTAATTGCTTACTTGCATTTAGTTCTATTAGCTGTTATCAGCTTATTTTTACTGTTTTACATTTATGCGAACCACCTGATATTTATCAGCAAAAGAATAAAAATCGGATTGTTTCTATTTTCTATTGGAGTTTTTTTAAACGAGTTGGTTCTGGCCATTCAAGGTGTTGCATCGTTTAGCTATACTATTATTCCTTATGTAAATGAGCTTCTTTTTGCCGTAGCAATCGTTTTGTTTTTCGGAATAGGATTCACAGCTTATTTTTCTATAAAAAAAGTTAAAAACAATCCTCCTTTATGATTGCACTCATAAAATAAAGCGCTGATAATAAAGTACTTTGTTATATAAAACTTAAGTAACCTTATTATGAAAAAATCTATTCAATTACTATTAGTCGTTAGCTTCTTAACCGCTTTTAGCTGCAAACAAAACAGTGAAACCATGCCTCCAACAACCACAGAAGAGGCACCTTCTCAAAGTGTTGGACAATCCGCCGTCAAGGACGAATCATCCAGTCCAAACATCGTTCAAACTGCTTCTGCGAGCAAAGATCACACTACCCTTGTAACGGCAGTAAAGGCAGCCGGTTTAGTTGACGTTTTAAGCAATGCCGGTCCATTTACCGTTTTTGCGCCAACAAATACTGCCTTCGATAAACTTCCAAAGGGAACAGTGGAAGGATTATTAAAACCAGAGAAAAAAGACGATTTAAAAAACATATTAGAATATCACACTTATGTAGGTGCATTAAAAACAGAATACATGCAAGACGGCCAAGAATTTGAGCAAGTGAATGGTGGTAAAGTAAAAATCACAAAAAAAGGAGACAAAGTATATGTAAATGGTTCTGAAATTGTAGCCTCAATCCCAACATCAAACGGAATTATCCATGTAATAAATGATGTATTACTTCCCAAATAAAATTATTAATTCTTCTTACTACTTTGAAAAAATCATGAATTGCAGTAGTTCACACTTTTTTCATAAGGACATTTTTAACCTAATGTTTTATACATCATAGCAGTTGCAATATTTGCTGCTCTTTGTTTTATTTCCGCTGCTTTTTCTCCTGCAAATAATTCGTCAACCGTTTCATCAAACAAGGCATTCCAATGTAGGAAATGAGCTTTAGTCATTGTACTTTTTTGATGTAATTCCTTGTGTTTATCCATAGGATTTCCGACAAAATCACCTGTAGAAAACATAACATTTTCCCAGAAATCATACATTTTAGGCAAATGTTTTTCCCAATTCACATGAGCAATTTCAGTAAAAAAATAACCAATTTTGGAGTCCGTTTTTATTTTATCATAAAATGCATTTATGAGTATTTCAATGTCGGTTCTGTTTTTTATATCAGTTTTCATTTGGAGATTTTATCCTTTAAATAATAAACATAAACTGTCTTCGATAGCTTCAACGGAATGAAGAACTGCTACCGGAATATTTATTTCATCGTATAAAAAGAGTTCTTCGTGTTGATTTTGCTCTTTATAGATCACATTACCTTTTATCACCACTAATTTAGCGCGAACATCAGTTTTATGTTCTTTGAGTATCATTCCTTTTTTGAAAGCAATAACCATCACTTTGCTGCAAGCGGTGTTCTGTACAACCTGCGCTACCGGATTTACGGCCTTTTCTAATTTCTGAAAAATTTCTTTAAACATTATAAATCTTTGTTTTTAAATTTTATTAATGAAACAAAAAATGGAACAACTACCCAGGAACACAATAGCAGAAATGAAATTAACAATCCCAATGAAGTACCAAAAAAATCTTTGAAAATAGCGCCTGTATAACCCATCATTGCCGATGCGTCAAGCTGTAATAGAATTTGAATTCGGGCTAAATCAATTGGACTTAACGCAGTTACGGCAACCATTGCTTTTTCTATGGGATAATCTGAAAATTGGAATAATAAAAACAATACAATTCCATCAAAAAGCAAAGCAAAATACAACCAGCTCATTATAGCAATCCCAATTCCTTTTGATTTATCTCTTGTAACAATAGAACTCAAGAACGCCAATGCCACGAAAACCAAAGAGATTAAACATCCTACAACTAACATCATTATACCAACGGAATCTGGCGCATAAATTAACAGCGGTATTCCAGCACCAATAAAAAAGGCCAAAATCATTGACAAACACAATCCAAAAAATAAACTGAACCATATCTTTTTTCGTTTAATAGGCTGGCTCAACAATAGTTCTATAAACTCGGAACTATTGTATAAATAAATGGTCGCAAAAAGGATCGAAACTAAAGGAACAGTGAATAAAATTATATTCAAAATGGTAAGCAATCCTTTGGCAGAATTATCTTCTAACCCAAATGAACTCCATGAAAGTATGCCTAAAATTATAGTGTAAGCCAATACAATTTTATTTTTTAAAATATCTAAAAAAATAATTCTAATAATTCTATTCATTGCTTTGGTTTTTTAGAATTTTTGCAATTGCTTTCGATATTTTTTGTTCATTAGTCGATTCCAGTAAATCAGCAATCGTTTTATGAAAATGCACTTTTCCGTCTTGCATAAAAATAATCTGCGTAATCATATCGTCTAATTCGCTTAAAAGATGTGACGTAATCAAAATAAGTTTTCCCTTTTCTTTCTCTTTTATAATTTTATCTTTTAATATTTCAGATGCCAAAGGATCTAAACCTGCTGTTGGTTCATCTAAAATCAATACCTCAGGATTAAATAAAAAAGCCAATGTAGCACTCACTTTCTGCGTTGTTCCACCAGAAAGTGTTCGCATTTGTTTGTCGAATATTTTTTCGAGATCAAAAGCCTTTAATAAATCTTCATCTAAAGTCTGATTTGAATTTCGAATCTTTTTAATCATTTCGATAATTTGACCAATAGTCATATAATCCGGATAACGTCCTATTTGAGGCATATACCCTATTTGTTCCCGATACAGATATTCTTTTAGAATAGACTTTTCATTAAATAAAACATCACCTCTAGTAGGGATTATCATTCCTAAAACACTTTTTATCAATGTCGTTTTTCCACAACCATTAGGTCCAATTAGTGCGATGCATTCTCCTTTTTTGAAAGTAAGATTCACATCGCTTAAGACTTCTAATTTTCCGAATTTTTTGTTTAAATTTTTTATTTCAATCATAAAGCTAAAGAATGCATTAAAGGAGAATTATCAATGAAATTATCCGGTGTGATACTGGGCAAAATCTTTTCTGATTTATCTAAAAGTGTGATCATGAAACTTCGAAAAAGCAACATGGCCGAAGGATTGGTTTCGGTAAGCACGGCAAATAAACTCAAGGGATGAAAAGGGACATCGCCCACTCCATTTTTGTCTAAATCATAGCCCTCATATTTATCCCAATAATTATTATTGAATGTATTGAGGACCAAACTTCCATTGGTACTTATATCAAAAGTATTGCCTAAAAAATTATTGTTTTTTATTTCATTATCGGAGCAACTCGCCAGGATTTTCATTCCCCAACCATTGGCTTCAAAAACATTTTTTTCTACTTGAATTCGGTTGGTTCCTTCCATGTGAATTCCTGATGTATTTTTGCTGAATTTATTTCCAATAATATAACTGTCTGATATTTCTTTAAGGAACAATCCGTAAGCGGCATCGCCCCAGTTTTCTTCAAAAAAATTATTGAACATCTTCACATTTTTGGTAAACATTACAGCTACACCGGCTCCGTTATTCTTAAAAATATTGGTAATGTACGCATCATCATTCGAAAACATAAAATGCAATCCGTAGCGTATATTTCTGGTTGAAATATTTCTCCAGATTATCGAATTGGTTACAAATTCAAAATAAATTCCATCCCGATGTCCCGAAATAGTGTTGCCAATAATTTGCAGGCTATCACTTTTCCAACAATGGATTCCATTTCCTAACTGTTGTTCTTCTGTTCCATAAGCCGCAAGTTTATTGTTTTTGATCATACAACGACTTCCGTTTTGAATGTAAATCCCAAAGAAATTATCATCCAGAATATTGTTTTGAATCACTACATTAGTCCTGTTGTATACTTTTATTCCACAAGGATCTTCTAGTGTAGCATAACCCGATTTTATTACTTTAAAACCATTAACAACGACACTATCCGCTTTAATAGAAAGGACTTCGTATTTTTTTTGACCATCTAAAATAGGTAAACCTTGACCCAGAAATACAATTCTTTTATTGATGATTATATTTCCTTCCTTGTACAATCCTTGATGAACCAAAACCGTATCTCCAGCTTTAGCAAAAGATATGGCTTTTTTAATGGATTTTATAGGTTTATTGCGACCTACTTCAATCACATTAGCTTGAAGTAAAGAAGAAAACAACAAACAGATATAGAGTACTATTTTCATAATTCTTTGTCGAAATTGTTTTAATAATAATGCATTTATTTTTTCAAAATAGTATTCCAAGCAATGCGTTTGGCGTCTAATTTAGTTGCAAATTCTTTCGCATTATTTTCTGACAAAAAAGCAATAACTCCTCCTCTCATTGGGCTTTCAATAGTGCCTCCTGAAATAAAATGAGCCGATGAAGCGGGAATTAAAACATTATCCTGAGCAAAATCATTAACATAGTAAGCACTGATTTTTGTGTTTAAATTTTCGTTACAATAATTCATCATACACATAATATCGTCAAATTTGTAAGTCCTTCCTTTTTCGGTTAAAACTTCTGCTCCATATTTGCCATCGGCAATGCTCATTTTACAAAAATCGCAATTATCTACATTTAATTTTATGGGAACCGCTTTAGTATTATTCGAACAAGATAAAAAGGACAAAGACAATAAGAATAACAGAACTGTTGCTGTTTTCGCTTTTCTAAATTTTTGCAAAAGATTCGATTCTCTAACAACAATAATAAACAGCAAAAATCCTGAAACAACCAATAACCATCCGCCAATATCAGGAATAGAATAAGCACCAAAATTAAGGAGCTGTTTGTATCCGATTAATGGTGGCTGGTAGGACATTCCGGGCACTTGTATCGCTGCATTCGGGTCTAAATTATGGCCATATTCATAATTCCATCTGTAAAAATCGACAGCTGCTAAGACTCCAAAAAGAACAAGAGAAACAAATAAAATATAAAGTACTTTTTTCTTTGCAATAAGTGCTGTTGCCAAAGCAAAAACACCAAAAAACACAAATATATAGGGCAAAACTGTGAACTCAAAAAAATCTTCTTTATGCAGAGTTTTCATTCCTATATAATGGTTTAATCCATTGATAATATCAACATCTCCCGCAATTTTATCAGCATGTAATTTGAGCACTAATCCTTCAGGATACTGCGGTGCGGATAACTCAATTCGCCACATTGGAACAAAAATAGAAGACACCAATAGTACCATCACTAGCAAAAGTACGCCTTTTGAAAGTGTTGAAATTTTTAAATTGTTCATGTTTATTGATTTAAAAAAGGGAACATAATAATTATGTTCCCTTTTTATTTAAAATTAATAATTACTTAGTAGCAGGCAAGTTAGTTCCCAGACTAAAAGTTAGCGGAACATTGCTTCCTACAGGAGAAACTCTCACATATCCTGACATTTCCTGGTGCAATGCACTACAAAAATCAGTACAATAAAAAGGAGAAATCCCGACTTTTTTAGGTGTCCATTTCAAGGTGGCAGTTTCACCGGGCATAATCAAAAGTTCAGCATTATCAGCGCCTTTTATAGCAAATCCGTGTGGAACATCCCAATCTTGCTCTAAGTTGGTAACGTGGAAATAAACCTCGTCACCCAACTTAATTCCTTCAATATTATCAGGTGCAAAGTGAGAGCGGATGGAAGTCATGTACACATCTACTCGATTCCCTTGTCTAACCACTTTTGATTCTTTCTCTCCTTTGGTAACAAAAGGATTGCTGTTTTCTTCAATTTTATAGAACTTCAATTGTCCATTATTCCTGATTAAATCAGCTGGCGCTGCCTGAGCGTAATGAGGTTCTCCAATAGTCGGATAATCCAATAGCAATTTCATTTTGTCACCACTAATATCAAATAGCTGTGCGCTTTGAGCCAATTCTGGTCCAGTAGGTAAATAACGGTCTTTGGTAATTTTATTGTAAACAATCATGTATTTACCAAATGGTTTTCTACTGTCTCCGCCAGGGATACAAAGGTGACCCGGAGAATAATAGGTTGGTGCACGATCTAAAACCTTCAATGTCTTGATATCCCATTTCACCACTTCTGAAGAAACGAAGAAAGTAGTGTACGCATTTCCTCTTCCGTCAAATTCAGTATGCAATGGTCCTAAACCTGGTTTTTTAACTTCCCCATGTAAAGCAGCTTCGTATTTAATGACTGGAATACCTTCATATTGTCCATCAAATTGTTTAGCAGCGATCGCTTTTTGTATTTTATTAAAACTAAACACAGGAATCAAAGCGGCTAATTTTCCACTACCTACAATATATTCACCAGTAGGATCAACATCACAACCATGAGGCGATTTAGGACATGGAATCATGTAACAAATGTCTTTCAACTTTTTTGAATCAAGCATTAAAACTGACGTTCTAATTTCTGATTTTGCAGTATGTGTTTTTTCATCCCATGTATTGTGGGCATATTTCGCAGCTACTTTTTTACCTTTACCAGCTTTGATATACTCTTCTGCTTTTTTCCAATTCACTGCCATGATAAAATCTTTATCTTTTTGAGAAGCATTAACTTCCAAAAGCGTATTGGCTTGTTCTGTGTTGTAACACGAGAAGAAAAACCAACCATGAGATTTACCTTTTCCGGCATGACTCAAATCAAAATTCACCCCTGGAGCCTCAATTTGAAAGGCAATATCCATTTCTCCTTTTGCACCTACTTTTACAAAACTCAAATAAGCTTTGAAATTTTTCTTGTAGGTATTAATAGGAACGTCTCCATTGGCATTATCGGGAGGGACGCTAAATCGAGTTCCTGCCACCACATATTCTGTGTTTTCCGTAATAAATGGAGAGGAGTGATTTCCTGCACTATTTGGCAACTCTATAATCTCTGCTGTCTTGAACGTTTTTAAATCCACACGTGCGATTCTGGGAGTGTTATTCGCATTGGCAAAAATCCAGCGACCATCTACTTCACCGTTGGTTTGTGACATATCTAAATGGTGTTGGTCATCCCAAGGCACAAATCCATTTGAAGTATTCAGCATCGGTTTTGTTTCCTCACTATATCCATAACCACTTTGCGGATCTACGGAAAAAATAGGAACAACTCTTAACAAACGGGCACTTGGTAAACCATACACACTCATTTGACCACTAAAACCTCCGGAAACAAAATTATAAAACTCATCGTATTTACCCGGAGCAACATATACTTTTTGTGCAGCATCACCACTTACGGCATCACTGGAATCTTTGGGCTTGCAAGAAGTAAAGAATGCGCTTGCTAAAATAATTGCAAAAGTTACTTTTACTAATTTATTTTTACTCATGGTGTCTATTGCTTTTATTGTGTTCATGAATCTTTGATTTCATATTTACTATTACATAATTAAATTGTTTGCCAAAAACTATTTTACACCATCATTTTTACGCATAAACTCTAATAAGTTTCTCGCATCTTTATCGCTAAGGGCTTGATTCGGCATACGAACTAAACAAATTTCCAACTGAGCTTGAAGTTTTGGATCTTTATCAATCATCGGGTCTGGATTAGTTATGAAATTCATAATCCATTCTGGTTTATGACGAGAAGTAACCCCTTTCCAACCTGGTCCAACTAATTTTTCATCCGTCATTTTGTGACAAGAAGAACATTTTACGGATTGAATTTTATCCCCTTCCGCAGCCATAGCCACATCTAGTTTATCGCCTAAATCAACAGTGGTGAATTTTCCAAGACCTCTATTTGGGTCATAAGTGGAAGCGTCTGGAGCAGCTTCTGGAGCAGCAGGCATTCCTTCATCAGATGAAGTGGTTGTTGGATCATTCTCCTCGGATTTGGTTTTTTTATCACCACATGAAGTTAGCATTACAAATGCAACTACAAAAAAAGATAATTTGTACATAAGAATCAGTTTAAAATTTCTTTAACAAATTTCCAATTATATTAACGTACTGAATATGACTTCAATCATACTTATATTTGTTTCTTTTCTTTTTTTTTAAATAATTACGTGACAAATTTTTGTTAACAGTTAAACCTTTGTCAGCTATCCGCATCTTATAACTATAACTTAAAAACAATAGAAATGAAAAAATTAATAATTGCCACATTATTGGTTGTTGGAATGACAAGCTTCGCTCAAGACAAAAAAGAAATGGGAAGACACCATCGAGGTGAAATGGAAAAATTCACGCCGGAACAACAAAATCAATTGATGTTAAAAAAAATGACGTTAGAATTAGATTTGAATGCATCACAACAGAAAGAAATGAGTAAAATCATTTCTGAAAAAAGTGCCAAAAGAGAAGCAAGAATAAAGGAAATTAAAGCTAACGAAGATTCTAGTACAAAACCCACATCTGATGAAATGTTTGCAAGAAAAAACAGAATGCTGGATGAGCAAATTGCTATGAAAGAAAGAATGAAAAAAATTCTTAATCCAGAACAATTTAAAAAATGGGAAGACATGAAAGGGAAAAGACATCACGGAATGAAAAACAGAATGATGCGCCATAATGACGGAAAACCAGCAAATATGGATGACAAAAAATAATCCGTTTACTTGAAGTACTTCATCTTATTTCATAAAAAAAGACCCAAATGTGGGTCTTTTTTTCGTTTAAAATGTTTTAGATACTTTGTCTACCGCTTGAATGGTAAAATCTAAGTCTTCATAGGATAATGCATCCGTTATGAACCAAGTTTCGTACGCCGATGGTGCAATATAAATCCCTTCCTGTAATAATCCGTGGAAGAATTTTTTGAAGGTTTCATTATCCCCTTTAGCAGCCGTTTGAAAATCAACAACAGGATCAGCGTCAAAATGAACTGAAACCATAGAACCTATTCTATTGATTGTAAAAACCACATTATTAGCTTTCAATACTTTTTCCATTCCAGCAGCTAAATAAGCTGTTTTTTCTTCTAATCTTTGAAAAATCGCACGGTCAGCATCTAATGCTTTTAACATTGCCAATCCTGCAGCCATTGCCAAAGGATTTCCTGACAAAGTTCCTGCTTGGTAAACTGGACCCAATGGAGCCAGATAATTCATAATTTCTGAACGGGCAGCAAATGCTCCTACCGGCAAGCCTCCTCCTATTACTTTTCCGAAGCAAACGATATCGGCATTGATATTAAATAATTCCTGAACACCTCCAGCAGCAAGTCTGAAACCAGTCATTACCTCATCAAAAATCAATAGAATTCCATTGTCAGTACACAGCTGACGCAATCCTTCCAAGAAACCGCTGTTTGGCGGAATACAACCCATATTTCCTGCAACAGGTTCTACGATAATCGCTGCAATTTCATTTTTATTGGCATCAATTAATTCCGCTACATTTTCGAGATCATTGTATTTTGCCAACAAAGTATCTTTTGCAGTACCAGCAGTAACTCCAGGACTGTTTGGTGACCCGAAAGTAATTGCACCACTTCCCGCCTGAATTAGGAAAGAATCAGAATGGCCGTGATAGCAACCGGCAAATTTTATTATTTTATCTTTATTAGTAAATCCGCGAGCCAGTCTTACGGCGCTCATACAAGCTTCAGTCCCGGAATTTACGAATCTTATCTTATCAATATTTGGCACCATAGAAACGGCTAAAGCAGCAATTTGCGTTTCTAATTCGGTGGGCATCCCAAACGAAGTTCCTAATTTGGCTTTTTCAATCACGGCTTGCACCACCGGTTCATAAGCATGTCCTAAAATCATTGGCCCCCATGAATTGATATAATCGATTAAACGATTTCCATCTTCATCATATAAGTAAGCACCTTTGGCACTTTTGACAAAAATAGGGGTTCCACCAACGGCTCTAAAGGCTCTTACGGGCGAATTTACTCCTCCTGGAATTACTTTTTCTGCTTCAGCAAAAAGCTGACTACTTCTTGTATATAACATTTTAAAATTTGGATTTTATATTTGACTTCTTATGAAGAATGGATTGATAAATTTAACAAATAACTACAGTTAAATTTTCAACTGTTGCCCAACCGAAAGGGTATTGACTACTAGATTATTTTTTTCTTTTAACTCATTAATTCCTAAATTGAATTTTTTGGAAATAGAATATAACGTATCGCCTTTTTGAACTTGGTAAAAAGATACTTCACGAGTTGTATTTTTTATCGTCTCCAAAGGGATTTTTCCGGTTAATTGCTTTTCTAATACTATATTCTCATTCCCTAAGACCTGATCATCGTATTGATTTAAATTATAACGTTCGATGTAAGAAATCAATTTATTAGGATATTTTGAATCTGTAGCATAACCCGCTATTCTTAATCCTCTTGCCCATCCTTTATAATCACCTTTTGGCAAAGCAAATAAATTAGAATATCGTCCTCTGGTTGTTAAAAACAAAGCGTGATCCTTGAAAGATTCCGCTACATTATCATATTTCCTAAAGCATTCCTGCGCGGAATCATCATCATGCTTGATAGTTTCTCCGGTCCAGTCTTCATGGCATTTTATTCCAAAATGATTATTGGCATTTACTGCTAAATCTCCTCTTCCCGCTCCAGATTCCAGAATTCCCTGAGCCAATACAATACTTGCCGGAATACCGTAAGTCCTCATGTTATCCATGGCGACATTCTTAAATTGAGTTACATAATTAACTACAACATCACTACTTACAACTGTTTGTGACGTTGAAACTATTACTTCCGTTACTTGATTAGGATGGTCACGTTTGGATGTATTAGCTACAACTGGCTTTTTTACTGGAGGTTTAGCAGGAACTGGTTTTGAAACTAGTACTTTTGTGATAATTGGCTTTTTAGCGGTACGAACTAATTCCGTTTTTGGCTTTGAAGGTGTTTTTTTCGTCGTTATAATAACGGACTTGGTGGCATTACAGCCAACCAAGGTCAGTATTACTGCAATCAGTACATATTTTTTAAACATTGATATCTATTATTGGTAATTGTTTATTCCTTAATTTCAAATTCATTCCTTGAATTCCTTGTATGCCACCGGTGTGAATAAGTAAAATTTTTGATTTTGGCGGGAAATAGTTTTTGTGTATTAAGTCTATAACGCCAAAAACCATCTTTCCAGTATAAATAGGATCCAAAGGAATGCCATTTTCTGCATAAAACTGATTAATAAATGCGATTAACTCAATAGTAACTTTCCCGTATCCACCAAAGTGATAATCAGTCACTAAATCCCACTTATTATTATTTACAATATTACGAATTTCCTCTTTTAAAAAATCCCCTTTTAACGCTGGAAATCCTAAAACTTTTTGATGTGAGAAAATACTGTTTATAATTCCACAAATAGTCCCACCTGTTCCTACTGAACAGCCGATATAGTCAAATGCGCTATCTTCCTCAGTCAAAATTTCTTCGCACCCTTTGATTGCCAACTTATTAGTTCCTCCTTCAGGAATATGATAAAAATCGCTGAATTTTTCTTTTAATATATTTAAAAATGAAATTTCTTGCTTTAAACGGTAGGTTTCTCTGCTTACAAATTCGAATTTCATTCCACAGTTTTGGGCAAATTGTAAGGTTGGATTTTTCGAAAATTTATCTCGTAGTTCCTCCCCCCTAATAATCCCAATCGTTTTAAAACCTTTTTCTTTTCCAGCAAAAGCTACTGCCGCAATATGATTAGAATAGGCACCGCCAAAAGTGAGCAAGGTTTCTTGCTGTTCTTCTTTTGCCTGAAGTAAATTATACTTTAACTTTCTAAACTTATTTCCAGAAACAAAGGGATGAAGCAAATCTTCCCGTTTGACATGTACGGTGATTGCGTTTGGAAATTGCATTGTTAATTGTTGATTCAAACCAAAAAAATTTTGGACAAAGATAAAATTTATAAATAATAAAAGTGCAACCTTAACAGATTGCACTTTAGTTTTTAGTTTTAAAACGAATTTAGTTTTTGATGACAATTTTTTTTCCTACTTCGATTTTATCCTTTGTTGCAAGCTTAACGATATAGATACCGTCACTTAAGCCCGAGGTAGGAAATTTATACGAGGCCTCTGTACCTAAATCTTTTTTGCTGAAAAGTATCTTCCCAGCTACATCATACAAACTGCAAGTAGCAAGATCCATTAATAATGTATTACTTATTGTTAGACTTTTTTCGGTGTTATTTTGATAAACTACAAAATTTTGAATTGCTTTTTCTTCCAAACCTAAAGACGTTTTAGTCTTAAAAGTAATTTCATATTGTTTATTATTGACTCCCGAAGGCAAAATCAACTCGTGAAAACTATTCTTGATGTCATAAAATAAATCTTTAACCTTGTCGTGTAAGTAAACGTTGGAAGCATCAGTAAAATTTAAAATTTCTTTAACCGTAATCTTATAATTCGCTTCTCCGGTATTTCTAAAACCGATAGGAATACTTTTATCGATATCAAATTTTAAAGCATTAATCACAAATTCGGAATCCTCCAGCACAAAATATACATCTGCGGCCGAATCATCATTTGAAGACATAGCGTCCATTGCATGATCCACACCATCGGTAGCTTCGGGAATAAATGCCAAAGCTAATTGACGGACCCCTTGGTTATTCAACAACGTATTAAATCGAATTTGGGGTGTAGGAGCAACACTTACTTTTGTATAATCATATCCAGAAACAGATTGAATTTTAGCGGAATAACCAGAAGTGTTTTTTGTTTTGTTTTGATTTGCGTTTTTTTCAAATTGAGAATAATTTACTTTATCTTCTTTAACGAAAACTCGGTAAATATTCTTCATTTCTACTGTTCCATTAGCGTTTCCATCAATCATAAATCCTTGTCCAACAGGACAAAATCGTCTTTCATAAGTTCCACCCGTCCCTGTAGCCGTTCCCTCATTTCCTGAACCATCATACGAATAAAAAGTCGCAGGTACATAGAGTCCTTTGCTATCCGGAGCACCTGGAGAAAAAGCGCCATAGCCTCCTTTATAATCTGCGATATAATGTGAATTTACCGTTTTATCCTGTTCCCAAAAATAAGCAATCCCAGTACAATGAGTCGCATCAGTTAAAAAAGCGGACAAGTCAATAGCTGAAGGATATGGATTCCCTGTTAGGGTAAATTGCTGAAAGGCAACAGGGATCGATATTGTTCCATCATTTGGTTTTCCTCTAAAATCGTAGCGTTGCGCAGTACCAGGATTGTTTTGAACCCCATTTACGGTGATTAAATTAGTTCCAGACGTTCCTTTCATGGTAAATCCTTCTCCTGCATTTATACTAGAAGCGGAACCCACTTGAATCCAACTGGAATATTCGGATGAAGTTACTAATTTATTTATCCAGTAGGGCGCAATTGCAAAGGGGCTAGCTGTACCATTGTAATTATTCATCGCTAAAATAGTAGGATTATTGCTTTCTGTCAAATTTACAATATCTTTGAGTTGGGTAATCCCAAAAGGAGAATTCCCTGCAGCGGCAATGTTCCCTCCGACTGGGGAACACCAATAATTAAATTGAAAATTATTAGTTGTTCCTTCCTGAAAAACCGATAAGTTACCCAGTCCTTTATTCGTACCAGCTGTTGTAGTACCTTGAAGTAACTGCCCATCTTGCCGTAAATAAAAATTACTGGTTGCAGCATCTAACTCCACATCTTGCGTTACGTACACTACTTCGTTGTTTACAAAGACATTTGTATTTGCACTTACAAAAAGTTGGGCATTGGCGTAGCTCTGAAATAAAAACACCGCAATGAACAGGGATAATCGATTATGTATTTTTGAGCTCATAGACAAGTGCATTTAATTAATTTATAATTTTAAAAGTAATTCAATTACATGTAAACTATTCGCAGTAATAAACAATGAACGTTTTAGAATACGAACTAAATTCAGATTTGTTTATAATCCCAATTTTCAGAAAACTAAAACCACAATCTGAATATTTTAGTTAAAGTTAAAAAAATTAGTATTACCTCCGGGACAAATACCTTCAAAAAGCTCAATATAACGTTTAACTACGTATTTTTTATCCTAAAATATATAATTTCTTACGTTATTTTTATAACTACAAAATAAATAAAAAACAGCGAAACGTAAAAATAAAACTACCGCAAAAATCTAGCTTTACTTTCATATTAAAAACTAAAAATAAAAACTGGCAAAACACCAAATATTTTCAAATACTTTTATAGACACTGCTAAATTTGTTTATAAATCTTTTTTATTAAAATCTAAAATCAAATTTATCTTTTTTTGCAACACTATTATCTAATACTCATTATGGTTAAAATTCTATTTTTCAGAATTATTGCATCTGAATCAATTTCCCATCTAATGTCAATATTTTGCCCCGAGGAAACTGTTGCAATTGCCTGTAAAGAAATTGATCCAGTATTCAAATTACTTGCGCAAGTTCTACTCGAGTTAGGCACTACAACTCCATTTTGATATATACTAAGCGTTGCTAATGCTTTGCTGGTAGTCGCTATAGAAGTAATACCAGGTTTAATTAGAGAACCATTCACGCTTGAATATTCAAAACCTGAAATATCACCTAAATTCGTACCTATATCCCCAGTCAAATAAGAATTTGCAGTGTTACTAACTGCACCATTACTAGTGAATATAACAAAAGTAGCTAATGTCCCTAAATTAAGATAAGAGCAGCTTAAGGGCATATACGCTGTTCCGGGACCAAAACTAATGGCCCCAGTTGTTGAGAATAATCTACCTTCAAAAGTTCCATTAGCGCCCATAAAAACGGCTCCATTATTAGCAATAACCGTTCCTTTCATTACAGTGGAAGCGGCCATCGAGACGGCTCCTTCTGCAACCCAAAATACGTTACATGCTGAGGCTCCGTTAGCCAATACAATATTAGTTGCTGATCCTGTAGTTAAAGCTCCTCCAATTTTAAAAATAAACACTGCATTGGGATTTCCTTCAGCATCTAAAGTTAAAGTTCCTGCAACAGATGCTGCAGCTCCAATTGCATACACTCCGGCTACTAAAATCTCGCCACTACCAAAAGAAGGTGCATGAATGGCATTAGTGGTAGGAACAACTATCAACTGATCGTATGCCGTTTTTAAATCTAATTTGCCTTGTGCCGTATTTACTGATCTGGAAGTATAGCTGGAAGGTATACTATATTGACCATTAAACATAACCAGATAAGTTCCAGCCACAGGAGTTAACGACATTCTTGGGATTACGACAGCAGTATTTGAATTAGTTTCTATCTCCTCCGTTGCACTAACCGAATTAAAATTATCTGAATTGGCCAGTACAAAGGCTGTAGTTGCTAATTGTGTCGTATTTGTCCCAATTGCTGCAGTTGGAGCCAACGGTATTCCTGTAAAGGTTGCAGAATCTGAAAAAACTAACTTTGCGGTTCCAGTCTCATCAGTCAATGAATTCTGTATTTGTACTGAAGTTGTACTTCCTGTTTCTGTTCCATATAAAGTTCCAGAACGAGGCAACGCAACGTCTGTTAATCCAGTAGTTGTAATTGTAGTTGCAAATGCTCCTGGTAAAGTGAGCGTTGACGAGTTACTATTGGCTATTCCAGTTCCCCCATTTATTGGCAAAACTAAACCTGTAATAAAATCTTTCCAACCCAAATCATAAAAATTAACAATTGATGTGGTAGTGTTGTAAATAAGAAGTCCTGTGCTAGGCGAACTAATAGCATCTCGCTGCACTGTAGTCATACGCGGCATCAAAAATCCTTTATCGGTAGAATTAACATCCAGAACTGATGAAGCGTCGGGATTACTAGTACCTATTCCTACTTGTGCACTGCTCATTTCTGAAATTATAAGGAATAAAACATATAAAAACAGGGTATTATTCCTCATTTATCTAAAATATTAATACTTTGAAAACAATATATTTTGTAATTTGACAACTCATTTTTTAATTTTACAGTATCAAAATGACCTGTCATTACACTTTTGAAATATGTCACTTTGGGCCTGTAAAAAACAATACTGATTATATAAAAGTTACCCGCTGGGTACTCTAATTCAAAATATTATTTCAAGTGTTTTTATGCAGTAAAAAGGAATAAAAAATGTATTGCGATAACCCTCATTACTAATAACTTCTTACTTTTCGATACCTTTTTCTATCAAAAATTACTCGAATTCCCGAAAATTATAATTAAAAACTAATTACAACCAGCACGTTATCATTATTCATTTTCTAATTAAAAAAAACTCTTCAACAAGATTTAAAAAAATATTTATACATAGCATCACACCACTTCCGTAAAAATTACCTAACATTGATTAGTGTTAATATTCTGTTATTTACCTTTACTGATCCTGAATCTGTATTCCAACGGACGTCAATGTTTTCACCTGCCAAAACAGTTGCAATCGCTTGCAGAGACACATCTACGGTATTTACAGTACTTGATCTCGTTCTACTTGAGTTAGCGATTAAAACTCCATTTTGATAAACACTAAAAGTAGCAATAGCACTATCAATTCCGGGGCTTACAAAAGTACCATTTACTGTAGCAGTTTGAAAACCTGAAAAAGTACCTGCACCTACGCCAATGTCTCCAGTAATATTTGAAATCCCTGAATTGCTAACATTACCAGAAGAAGTGAACATCGCAAAGGAAGACAAAACACCTAAATTGGCATGTGAACTATTTGCAGTTTTAGTTATCATTGATGAATCAATGTCTATGGCTCCAGCAGTAGATAGCATTCTTCCTTCTAATGTACAATTAGCTCCTAAGGAAACTGCACCAGTATTAGCAATGAGGGTTCCTTTCATGATAGTTAAAGCTCCTAAAGTAATAGCTCCTTTAGCCAACCAAAAAACATTAGCTGCCGATGCCCCATTCAGCAGCATTATCGTTGTGCTTGCTCCTATACTAAAGGCTGCTCCCACTTTAATAACAAAAAGAGCATTTGAATTTCCCTGTGCATCTAAAGTAAGAGTACCTGCAGCGGAACATGCGCCAGCTACACTATAAACTCCCGGAAGCAGGATCTCCCCGTTTCCAAATACAGCGCCGTGGACAGCATTGGTAACTGGGATACCATTCAATTGGTTGTAAAGCGCTTGCAAATCCGCTACAGCCTGCGCCGCTTTATTGCCTGGCACAATAGTATATTGCCCATTAAAAGTGACAGCATAAGTTCCAGGCAAGGGGCTTAGTGACATACCCGGTATTACAATATCCGCTGCTGAACTGGTAGATGTTTCTGCTGTACCATTAACGGATTTATAATTATTTGAATTAGCCAATACAAATGCTGTAGTTGCTAATTGCGTAGTATTAGTTCCTACAACTGCTGTTGGAGCTACCGTTATGCCTGTAAAAGTTGGAGATTCAGAAAAAACTAATTTTCCACTACCTACCTCGTCGGTCAGTGAATTTTGCATTTGTGCTGAAAGTATACTTCCTACTTCTGTTCCAAATAAAGTTCCTGTTTTTGGTAATGTAATATCTGTTACTGCCGTTGTTGTAATTGTGGTAGCAAATGCTCCAGGTAATGCAAGCGTTGACAAGTTATTATTGGCTATTCCAGTTCCCCCATTTATTGGCAAAACTAAACCTGTAACAAAATCTTTCCAACCCAAATTATAAAAATTGAATAAAGAAGTTGTAGTATTATAAATAAGAAGTCCTGTTGCAGGTAAACTTATTGCGTCTCGTTCCGCTGAAGTCAAGCGAGGCAATAGAAATCCTTTACTAGTAGATTGGATGTCTAGTATCGACGAAATTTCAGGAGTAGTTGTCCCGATTCCTACTTGTGCGTTGGATACTTTCGAAAGTAATAATAAAAAGAATAAAAACGAAACACTATTTTTCATATATTTTTGATTGCTTGAGATCCATCTTAACCTACAGAAAATCACAACTTTTTTAAATAAAAAAAGTATTAAAATCCATCACGATCTGTTTGAGTTCCGATTGTTATTCCTTTTACTACCATAAAAGTGCAAGAAGCAGAACACTAAAAGCAACTACTGCCTTAGATACATTTTGACTAATTTATACTTGTACAAATTATACATCTAAACAACATCAAGCCCTAACTAAACTTTTTTTTTGAAAATTAAATAATCAGGTCAATAATTGACTAATCTTTCGATTTAACGCGAAAATAGTTGTAATTTTATGATAATTTTATAAATTGCTTAACTACAACGTTTTCGAAACAACGAAAACGATATCGATTTTAAAAATAGATACTTTAATCGTAGTCCAGATTATTTAAACAACTTGATCCTGATACATAAACTGAAAGATTCTGATTTATAAATTAAATCCAGCTAATCGTAATTTAGACAAATTATTCAATTTGTAATTGACCAACTGGCGAATGTAGATTTAAGTGATAACAACCCAATTACTATATGTTTGCTGCTATTTTACTCAAAATCAGTATTATTTTTTTGCTAAATAATCTAAAAAGCGCAAAAAAGAGCGTTTTCTTAAATACGATAAATTCAATTCATTAGCGTAGGCTTCCCGTTCAAAGCTTATATTTCTATACGCTAAGTCAGCATTTTTATACTGAATGAATCGAACCAAATACTCCAGAAAATACCAAATAAAAAAAGGAAATACCAACAATTCTAATTGCTGACGAATATGAATTTTTTCATGATTTATAAAAAACAAATTTTCTTTATCAACCTTATATTTTATAAACACAAAGGGAAATACAGCTAATCCACGATAGCCTTTAGGAATTAAATATTTAGTGACAATTAGAAACATTGATTGGTGGAAATTAAATGTAGAACTAAAGTACAGTAAAGTACATATAAAAATTCAATTTTTTGAAATTATCGGGCTCGTAAAATATCAGCTTCCTAGATGCACGGAAAAACTCACATAAGAATTCATTTTTTGTAATTATTTCTTATAAAAAAATTACGTAAAATCATTAATTACAAAAACTTATGCTCCATTTATCGATTAAAAATGCTGTACAACGACTATTTATGCAGTTCATCGGTTTTATTTGTCACATTATCGATAATGTAATATTTTGTTTGCGATTTCACCAAACCCCTGTAAATATACCCGCATTTTGAAGCAAAAATACTTATTCGAAAATACTGATAATAATAAAATTACATTGAATCTTGATACTAATTCTTACTCAAGTGTTGCAAAAAAGAAACAATCTAAAATCTTGTCTGTAATTACTTTTTTGAGTTTGTTGATGATGTTTTTCTTCGGGAATACCATGAATGGACAGACAACAGTAACCACCACTGGAACTGGAAGCGGAACATGGACTGTACCCTGCGACGTAAGCTCAATTTCAGTACAAGTTTGGGGACCTGGGGGAAAAGGAGGTAATGTTTCAGGAAAAAGCACATATGGTGGAGGTGGAGGAAGTGGTGCGTACTCAACAAGCACATTATCAGTTACTCCTGGGCAAGTTATCAGCTTCGTTGTTGGTGCTGGAAACTCCACTTCTAATACAACATTTCTCACACTAACAGCTGGCTACGGCACATCTGGAGGATCCAATACTGGAGGAGCGGGAACTGGAGGATCGGCAAGCGGTGGCACGACAAATTCGTCAGGTGGATCTGGGACGGCTGGAATTATGACATTAAGCGGAGCTGGTGGTAATAGTCCTTCTGGAGGAACTGGTGGGGCAGGAAGGAGTACTGATAATGATGGAAATAACGGAAATTCCCCTGGTGGTGGTGGTGGTGGTGCGATCAACGGAAATGGAAGTAATTCATATAATGGAGGAAATGGGGGTAACGGTCAAATTAAAATTTCATATACCTCTCTATTATCTTATTGCACGCCTAGTTTTACAAACGCTACTCTGCCTATAACTAATGTAACCTTTGCTGGAATTAACAACAGTTCCGCTAGTTCTATTGGAGGTTTAGATTATGAAAGCTTTTGTTTAACAGGATCAGTAATACAAGGATCCGCAACAAATGCAATTTCTGTAAAAGGGAATACTAATGGTAACTACACAAATTACATTCGAGTTTATATTGACTGGGATCATAACGGAGTTTTTGGAAACACTGCAAACGAAATTTACGACTTAGGAACTATTATTAACTCAACTGGAATCGATGCGGCTGCATTAACAGGTAATATAGTAGTCCCTGCAACAGCAATAATAGGTGTTACCCGTATGCGTACCATGAAAAATTTAAATACCTACCCTACAGGACCTTGTCAAACAGGAACAGGTTATGGTCAAGCAGAAGATTATTCTGTCAATGTGGTTGCTCCTGCATCATGCATAACTCCCCTGTTCCAACCAACAGCATTGTCTTTGACCGCAAACGGAAATACCATAACAGGTTCGTTCACCCGAGCGAGTCCTGCGGTGGATAACTACCTAATTTTGATTAATACCACAGGTGTTGCTCCAACTCCCGCAAATGGAACAACATACGCCATTGGCGATACTGTTGGTTCCGGCAATATAGTAGCAGATATTGACAACAACAATTCATTTTCAGCTACTGGACTTAGTCAATTACAGAAATATTACATTTTTGTCTTTTCATATAATTCTCTCTGTTCAGGAGGTCCAATGTACAATATTTCAGCACCTTTAACTGGAAATACCACAACTCT
This sequence comes from Flavobacterium fructosi, assembly GCF_042787335.1. Lineage (NCBI taxonomy): Bacteria > Pseudomonadati > Bacteroidota > Flavobacteriia > Flavobacteriales > Flavobacteriaceae > Flavobacterium > Flavobacterium fructosi. The sequence goes on from NZ_JBHZQA010000004.1 coordinate 120,122, forward strand.
AACAGCGACTTATTGTACTCCAACAGGAAACTTAAACTGCACCGCAAATGATTTAATCAGTAATGTAACCATCAATACATTAAACAACACTTCAACTTGTGGGACTGGCGGATATACTAATTATGCTGCCACAGGAACACAGACTACATCTTTAACTAAAGGTACAAGTTATAATTTTAGTTTGAAAGTTGGAACAGGTTCAGGGACTCATGGAGCAGGTGTATGGATTGATTTTAATCAAAATGGTATTTTTACAGATGCCGGGGAGTATTTTTTAATCAGTAATACAATCGCTGCTAGTTCAACCACTACAATTTCAATTCCTATACCACTAGGAGCCGCAGCAGGTACAACTAGAATGCGCGTCCGTTATGCGTATGCTACAGCAATTACGTCCGCATCAGGATTGAGTTGTACTATGCTTGGTACATATGGTGAAACTGAAGATTACACTATCAGTATTATAAACGCTTCAATTTGCGCAACGCCTTCAGCACAACCAACTGTCTTAATTTTAACCCCAACTGGAAATTCAATAGGAGGTTCATTCACTTATGCTAATCCAATTGCAAATAATTATTTAGTAACAATAAGTACAGTTAATACTGCACCAACGCCGGTAAACGGAACAACATATAACATAGGTGATGTAATTGGCAGTAGTAAAGTGGTTGATATAGACAATAATAATACGTTCCTTGCTATTGGGCTAACACCATCGACTACTTATTACATACATGTGTTTTCCTATAATTCTTTGTGTACAGGCGGACCTTTATACTATACCACAACACCATTGAACGGAACATCGGCCACGCTAGTAGCAAGTTCGTATTGTGTTCCATCAGTTTCAACGTCCACATGGGCAAATTATGATTATATTAGTAATGTAAGCTTTGTTGGTACGCTAAACGACACATCAAATAATTCTACTTATTCTACTTCTCCGTTAGGCTTTCAGGATTATACCGGACTAGCGTCTAAACCAATTCAAGCACAAGGTGAGGGAGTTAATATCTTTGTTCAAGCGAAAAACACTTCCTACATGAAGGCGTGGGTAGATTGGAACAGAGACGGTACCTATGCGGATCCAGGAGAAATCGTTTATAATACGGGAGGAATAGCAACCTATTCGACAACTTTTGGCTTTGCAATTCCTAATAGCGCAGTACTTGGGGACTATAGAGTACGCATCCGAATTAATAGTAGAGACACAAAAAATCCTGTAGATTCAAATTCCACACCTACATTTGGTCCATGTGCAAACATAAATTATGGTGGTGAAACCGAAGATTACTTATTCACCGTAGTGGCAAGTTGTTCGGCTCTCGTTACCAGTGTAACTGATGGAATAAATTGTGGTCCCGGAAAAGTAAACTTATCAGTAACTGGCTCCGCAGGTACAACCAGCTATCGTTGGTACACTTCCGAAACTGGAGGAACACCCGTAAACACAGCTACTAACAGCTGGACGACTCCTTTGCTAACTGCTACTACAACCTATTATGTAACCGCTAATAACGGAACCTGTGAATCGCTGGTCAGAACTCCTATTGTTGCAAATATAAATCCAATACCCACTTTAACCTTTACGCCATCAAATCCAATCGTTTGTGGAGAAAATGGAGTTATAGCATTGACAGCCTCGGGCGATAAGCAACAAACCTATCTTATTAATGAAAGCTTTGAAAACGGAACTCTTGGTGATTTCATAAACTTGAATTATGTTACCAATGGCGTAGCTACTGATCCTTTAACCTCTTGGCAAATAAGAACAAGTACCTTTATTCCCGCACAACAAGTCTGGTTCCCTGCAATTTCCTCTGGTTTTGGCTCTAATAGATTTGTTATGGCAACTTCAGACGTGGGCCCTTATGTTACTCATAATGGTCTAGTCTCGAAATCAGTGAATTCAACTGGGTACTTAGATTTAACATTAACATTTAAAGCATTTTATTCAAGATATTACATAGACGACACTGCAACAACTTTAGATTATGTAACTGTAGATGTTTCAACTGATGCCGGAACATCATGGACAGAGATAAGTCGCTGGACTTCTGACCTTGGAATTGGAACTCGTTTTGGAAATTTATCTTTCAATTTGAATGCTTATATTAATCAGCCTAGTTTGAAAATACGCATCCGTTATTATGGAGAATGGGTAGACGGAATCGCCATAGATGACGTAAAATTATTTGGATTTATTCCTTTGAGTACTGCTTTTTCCTGGTCGAGCACTACACCTGTAGATGCATACTCAGATGCAGCATGTACGGTACCATACTCAACTGCCGTTCCAACTGTATACATAAAACCTACAACAACTCAGCTGGAATCCAGTAGTTATAGTTTTACTGCCACGGCGACACTTTCAAACGGCTGTGCGGCATCGCAGCCAATTACAGTACAAAACACTACTAAATTCTGGAAAGGAACAACAGATAACGACTGGAACAAAGCAAGTAATTGGCTGCCCGCAGCTGTGCCTACATCTAGTACTTGTGTAATTGTTCCTGCAGGGACTGCTTCAAAAATTATGAATACTCCTGATGCTTTTGCTAAAACAGTGACAGTAAAAGCTCCAGCAGGAAATTTAGAATTACAATCTGGCAAAAACCTCACAGTTACGGATAATATTATTGTTGAACCTGGAGCAACTTTTAACATAAGAGACAAAGCAAGCTTAATTCAAACAAATAATATTGCAAATACTGGGATTGTAAATATTGAAAGAATTACGCCACCGATATCTAAACTTGATTTTACGTATTGGGGTTCACCAGTAACATTAGCTTCTAATTTTACTTTAGGATCATTATCCTCTAGTAGTCCTTTGATGTTTTCTTGGGTCCCAACAATTGCTAATGGGGCAGGTAATTGGCAAAACGAAACGACAGCTACCATTATGGATCCAAGAAAAGGGTATATTGTACGTGCTCCTAATACTTTTAGCAGCTCAACTAAAACATCCTATACCGCGACCTTCACAGGAACTCCTAACAATGGAAATATAGCAGCTTCAATAAGCAAGGGAAGTTTGATTGGAACGGTAGATGTTGATGCTGAGAATGACGAATGGAACCTTATAGCAAACCCTTATCCATCGGCACTTGACGCTGCAGCGTTTTTAAATTTAGCAGGCAATGTTCCGGTTATTGAAGGAACGCTCTATCTTTGGACGCATAATTCACAACCAAGCACTATACCTCCTGATCCTTTCTACGGTGATTTTGTCTTGAATTACACAGACGCTGATTATGCCGTTTTTAATACAACAGGAGGCACTGCTACAGCACCTGCTTTTATAGGAGGGTCTACACCCACTGGCTATATAGCCTCTGGTCAATCCTTCTTTGTAAAAGCAGCAAATAGCATGGCAAATGGCACAACTGCAAACGCAACTTTCAACAATAGCATGCGTGTGGGTGTAGCGGGGAAAAATGGCGATTTCTTTAAGTTGACTAAAAACAATAAAGATGAAGCCATTCCGAAGAGTGTTACTGATATAGAGAGACACCGTATTTGGATAAATTTAACCAACAACTCAGGAGCCTTCAGCCAAACATTGGTGGGATATGTTGCGGGTGCTACACAAGAATTAGACCGGAGTTTTGACGGAGAATCTTTAGGAGGCAATGATGTTACTTTCTACTCCATAATACCTGAAGCTCAATTAACGATTCAAGGACGTGCGTTACCATTTGATGAAAATGATCAGGTTACTCTAGGATATAATTCGGAAATTACTGGGGAATTATCAATTAGAATTGATCATATTGATGGACTTTTCGATACTCAAAACATTTATTTAGAAGATAAAGACTTGAGTGTAATTCATAATTTAAAAGAAAAACCGTACGTTTTCAACACAGAAAAAGGTGACTTTAACGATCGTTTCGTACTCCGATACATCGACAAAACATTAAGCACCGATACCTTTAGTTTATCTAAGTCTGATGCCGTAAATGTGATTGTCAATCAAAATGTCACGGTACAATCTTTTAACCAATTGATAAAAAGCGTTGCCGTATATGATTTATTAGGACGAAAAATTGATAGTTATAAAAAGGTAAATACTTTGAAATACACCTTGAGTCATTTAAATAAAACAACGGCAGGTTTAATTGTAAAAGTCACTTTAGACGATGATACCTTAGTTTCCAAAAAAATAATATACTAATTAAAAGCTTAACTGTGAAAGCCACTCCTGACCGAGTGGCTTTTTTTTGAAAAATTAAAATATTTATGACAATCAAATGATTTAATTTGTTTGAGAAAATAGTAAGGAATTCATTCTAACTTAGATTATAAAATTTATAAATTTGCTGCTAAAATAATTATTTTAACGAATAACGCAATCGTTTGAGTAAATCGTATAAATTGAAATATTCTAAATAATTTTTCACAATAGAATACCCCAAACATGATTGACGAGAATAATAAAAATAAATTAATTGAAGGCGAAGACTTTTATTACACGCCTGAAGGTTATAAATGCTTTACCGAAAAACACCATTTAAAAAGAGGGTATTGTTGCAAAAGTGGCTGTCGTCATTGTCCGTACGGTTACGATAAAAAAACAGGAATTAATAAGAAGTAAGCAATGTTCAGTCACAAAATTAACTAACCATAAAACATGGATAATCAATCATTAAAATATAGCGTTAAAATATACAAATCTTACCACAGGTCGGATATTCGTTATCCATAGTGGTTTCGTTACTTTAAATAACCCGAAGAATAAAGTATTCCTATGGACATATTCTAACGAATCAATATTAAAATGACTTTCCAAGAAGAAATCAAACAGGGAATTCCCACTATATTACCTCAGCCTAAACCGTATGAGGCAGACATTAATCATGCGCCAAAACGAAAAGAAATCTTATCTGCAGAGGAAAAAAAACTAGCACTTCGCAATGCTTTGCGTTATTTTGAACCCAAACATCATGCTGAATTAATCAAAGAATTTTCAGAAGAATTAGAAACATACGGTCGCATCTATATGTATCGCTTTCGTCCGGAATATGAAATGTGTGCGCGTCCAATTAATGAATATCCCGGAAAATGCGAACAAGCCAAAGCAATAATGCTGATGATTCAAAACAATTTAGATTATGCCGTTGCACAACATCCCCATGAATTGATTACCTACGGAGGCAATGGAGCCGTTTTCCAAAACTGGGCGCAGTATCTATTGACAATACAATACTTATCGGAAATGACAGATGAGCAAACATTGACCATGTATTCCGGTCACCCAATGGGATTGTTTCCCTCACACAAAGAAGCACCCAGAGTCGTAGTGACTAATGGCATGGTAATCCCTAACTATTCTAAACCGGACGATTGGGAAAAGATGAATGCGCTGGGCGTTTCGCAATACGGACAAATGACTGCCGGAAGTTATATGTACATAGGTCCGCAAGGAATTGTACACGGAACAACCATTACGGTTTTGAATGGTTTCCGTAAAATAAAACGCAGTCCAAAAGGAGGTCTATTTGTGACTTCTGGCCTAGGTGGTATGAGCGGCGCACAACCAAAAGCAGGAAATATTGCCGGTTGCATAACCGTATGCGCGGAAGTAAATCCAAAAATCACGCACATCCGTCACAGTCAAGGCTGGATCAATGAAGTAATTGAAAATATTGATGAATTAGTACAAAGAGTCACATTAGCGAAAGCCAATAAAGAAATTGTTTCCATCGGATATCTAGGAAATGTAGTAGATGTTTGGGAAAAATTTGATGACAAAAATATCCATGTCGATTTAGGATCCGATCAGACTTCCTTACATAATCCTTGGGCAGGCGGTTATTATCCAGCGGATATTTCCTTTGAAGAAGCCAATGAAATGATGGCTGATAATCCCGATTTATTCAAAATAAAAGTACAAGAAACATTGCGCCGTCATTCCACGGCAATTAATAAACACACGGCAAAGGGAACCTATTTCTTTGATTATGGAAATGCTTTCCTGCTGGAGGCTTCCCGCGCCGGTGCTGATGTTATGGCGGAAAATCATATTGACTTCAAGTATCCGAGTTACGTTCAGGATATAATGGGACCTATGTGTTTTGATTATGGTTTTGGTCCGTTCCGTTGGGTTTGTGCCTCGGGAAATCCAGAAGATTTAGCCAAAACAGATTTAATTGCTTGTCAGGTTCTAGAAGAAATGGCAAAAACAGCTCCTGAGGAAATTCAGCAACAAATGCAAGATAATATTCACTGGATAAAAGGTGCGCAGGAAAATAAATTAGTTGTAGGCTCACAAGCCCGAATTCTTTATGCGGATGCAGAAGGGCGCGTAAAAATTGCCGAAGCATTTAATCAGGCTATTGCCAAAGGTGAAATAGGAATTATAATTTTAGGCAGGGATCATCATGATGTTTCCGGTACCGATTCTCCATACAGAGAAACTTCTAATATCTATGACGGCTCCCGTTTTACTGCTGATATGGCGATACAGAACGTCATTGGGGACAGCTTTCGCGGTGCCACTTGGGTCTCGATACACAATGGCGGAGGAGTTGGTTGGGGCGAGGTAATTAACGGTGGATTTGGAATGGTTCTTGATGGTACAAAAGAAGCTTCCAGACGATTAGAAGCCATGCTTTTTTGGGATGTCAATAACGGAATTTCCAGAAGAAGCTGGGCGCGTAATGATGGTGCTATTTTTGCCATAAAAAGAGCCATGGAAGCGCAGCCTCTACTGAAGGTAACCCTTCCTAATAGAGTTGCCGATAATTTATTGGATTTTTAAAAATTTGGACGTATCTTTATAATAAAGAATTAACAATCAAATACTTATACCATGAACGCGATTAAACTTATTCCAATAGCCTTGCTCTATATTTTGGCCTCCTGCAGCTCGATTAGAGTAAATTCTGATTACGATAAAAGTGTAGATTTTAACCAATACAAAACCTATGCCTTTCATAAACAAGGGATTGACAAAGCGCAAATCTCAGAATTTGATAAGAAAAGAATTCTTCATGCCATTGATAATGAACTTTCTAAAAAAGGAATGTCCAAAAGTGAAAATCCTGATTTATTGATAAACATTCTCACAAAAGAAAGAGAACGAATAGATGTCGACCAGTACAACGCCGGTTGGGGTTATGGTTGGGGCTACGGATGGAACCCATATCTTTGGGGAGGACGTACCTATGTATCATCATCAACAGAAGGAACACTTTATATTGATTTAATTGATGCCAAGAAAAAAGAACTCGTTTGGGAAGGTGAAGGTGTGGGATACTTAACGGAAAATCATGATCAAAAAGAAAGTCAAATCAATGAATATGTTTCTAAAATTTTGGCTCAATTTCCTCCAAAATCTAAATAGTCAAAAATTCATTTTTCTATATAAATGGCCTACCTTTGTGTAGGCCTTTTTTATACCTAAATTATGACAATCCTTACAGATATTACTACCCTAAAAGACATAAAGTTACTCGTTGACACTTTCTATGCTAAAGTTCAAAAAGACGAATTTATTGGTCCCATATTCAATGAAAAAATAGGTAACCGCTGGCCCGAACATTTGGAAAAAATGTATCGCTTTTGGCAAACTATTTTACTCGAAGTTCACTCTTATTCCGGCAGTCCTTTCCCTCCGCACAAACAATTACCGGTTGCCAAAGAACATTTTGACCGCTGGATGGAAATTTTCACAGCAACTACTGATAGTTTATTTGTAGGTCCATTAGCCGAAGAAGCTAAACTACGCGCTACAAACATGGCTGAAATGTTCAATTATAAAATTGAATATTTCAGGAATGCAGCAGAAAATCTAAAGCTTTAGTTCAAAGATTTTAAATGATTGTTAAATCTATATTTCTTTTAAATCATCACAATAACACTATGCGTAAAATACTTTTCTTTGTCTTTATTCAAACTGTTTTTCTTTCCTGTTCCAATTTAAAACAGACTACTGGAAATATCGAAACTCCTAAATTAAAACTAGTCAGTACCATTGAAATTCCTTTTGACAAAACTTTTGAAGACACCACGGTTGGTGGATTATCCGGAATCGACTACGATGCAAAGCAACATTTGTATTACCTAATCTGTGATGACAGATCCGTTTTTAACGATTCAAGATTTTATACCGCAAAAATTAATTTGCCCCAAGACAAGATAAAAAGCATTGATTTTCAAAACGTCACTTATTTGAAAGATGAAGCCGGAAAAAATTATGGCAACTGGAATACTACCCCAACAACAGCTTGTGATCCGGAAGATATGCGATACAATCCAAAAACAAATTCCTTAGTATGGAGTAGCGAAGGAGCACGAGTGATTAACGCAGACAAGGAAATTTTACAGAATCCTTCCCTAAATTTTATAGATTTGAAAGGTAATTTTCTTGGCAAAGCTAAATTACCAAAGAATTTAGAAATACAAAAAGAAGAAAAAGGACCAAGAAATAACGGAATTTTAGAAGGAATCTCTTTCGATTTTAAATACAAAAATATTTACACCAATATTGAAGAACCGCTTTTTGAAGATGGCGACCAAGCCAATACCAGAAAAGGAGGATTGATCAGATTGTATCAATTTAATGCCAAAACAAAGAAGAATACAGCTCAATACGGCTATCAACTGGAACCTATTGCACTTGAACCCAATCCGAAAGGTGCTTTTGCCGTCAATGGTGTTTCGGCAATTCAGTATTATGGTAAAAACCAGTTATTAGTTGTAGAACGCTCCTACTCTACCGGTACGCAAGCCTGCACGGTAAAAGTATTTTTATGTGATTTGAAAAAAGCGACCAATGTAAAAAACTACAGCTCTTTGCAAAATCAAAAAATTGAATTGGCTTCTAAAAAGTTAGTTCTAAACATGGATGATTTGGGGATTTTTATAGATAATATCGAAGGACTTACTTTTGGACCAAATTTGGCTAATGGCAATCCATCTATCATTTTTGTTTCGGATAATAATTTTTCAGACAAACAAAAAACGCAGGTATTGGTATTTGAGTTAGTAAAGTAGTAGATTGCTCGAATATGCACAACCGTTCGCACAGGAATCCCATTCTGTGCCCACAACAATGAGAATACAAACGTTTAAAGTAAAAAATACAATGAAACATAGTTGGAGAATCTTTGAACTTATTCTAGCAGGAATTCAGGTTTGTTCTGGATTAGTCATATTATTTTTTGTTTATATAACATGTACTGAATATTATACTTTTTTATGGAAAAACCCATTAGTGGACCATCAGCGCATTGTTCTAATGGCAGTCAGAAAAAATATAACTTTAGTATTTGTATCACTTATTGCCATTTCATCAGCAATACTTTTAATCAAAAACCTATCGAAAGGCTGGGTTACGAGCGTTATAACTTGGTTTATGTTTGCAATTATATTGATAATTAATTCTTATCGATTAAACCAAAGCAATCCTGGTGAGTTAGATTTGATTTCTATATTTATTTTAGGAATAATTACAGTTGTTTTAATAACTATTATATTAGCATTATTTAATATAGAATTCAGACAGAAATACAACCCTACTTTAAAAAATGGATTGTTATAGCTATTTAAATCGTTGTATTGACAGCTTTAAAATTTTTATAAGCCTACAAACCGAACGGAGTTTCTTAGTGGAATGTATTAATGTGATTGCTTCGCTCCTCGCAATGACTGAATGCCGCTGAAATCATCTTAAATCAAACCAAATCTCAAATTACACACCAACTCCCCTAGCCCCGAGTGGAATGAAAAGCTTTATGCGAAAACCGTTTTAGTTTTTCTTGTTGCCGCAGAGCGACCAAAGGAAGCTCCTGCGGTAACATTAGAAAAGCAAACGGGTTTGCAAAAACTTGCAATGAAAAGCGGGAAATAGCTCCTGAAATTCGTACTTTTGCAGTAGAACTACAACGTTTTCGATATGAACTCAACTATAGAAAGCAATCCCTTATTAGACCGATTGCCAAAGCACTTAAAACAATTCATTAAACCTCAGGATTATAGCGATTATACACCAATAAACCAAGCGGTTTGGCGCTACGTGATGCGTAAAAATGTGGATTACTTATCAAAAGTAGCACATAGTTCCTACTTGGAAGGTTTGAAAAAAACAGGTATCGAAGTAGATAACATCCCAAGCATGTACGGCATGAACCGCATTCTGACTGAGATAGGTTGGGCTGCCGTTGCGGTGGACGGTTTTATTCCGCCCAATGCATTTATGGAATTTCAGGCGTATAATGTGCTTGTAATTGCTTCTGACATTCGTCAACTCGAACATATAGAATACACACCCGCACCGGATATTATCCACGAAGGTGCTGGTCATGCACCCATTATTGCCAATCCAGAATATGCGGAATACCTCCGCCGTTTTGGAGAAATAGGCTGCAAAGCCATTTCGTCGTACAAAGACTACCAAACGTATGAAGCCATCCGACTGCTTTCTATCCTGAAAGAAGCTGAAGACACCCCGCAAGCCGATATTGATGCTGCCGAAAAAGCGGTGGAAGATTTGCAGAACAACATGGGTGAATTATCTGAAATGGCGCAAATCAGAAACCTGCATTGGTGGACCGTGGAATATGGTTTAATAGGCACTATCGACAATCCAAAAATTTATGGTGCTGGACTTCTTTCGTCTATAGGAGAAAGTGCCTGGTGCATGACGGATAATGTGAAGAAAATCCCTTACGACCTGTCTGCAGCGAACCAGAGTTTTGACATTACAAAGCTGCAACCGCAACTTTATGTCACTCCAGATTTTGCTTATTTAAGCTTGGTTTTGGAAGAGTTTGCCAATAAAATGGCATTGCGTACCGGAGGATTATCAGGAATTAATAAACTGATTCATTCGAATGCTTTAGGAACGATTGAATTGAGTACCGGAATTCAAATTTCGGGAGTTTTTACCAATGTTATTGAAGAAGAAGGAAAACCCGTTTACATCCAAACAACTGGAAAAACAGCATTGTCATACCGTGAAAAAGAATTAGTAGGTCATGGAACAATTAAACATGTCGAAGGTTTTGGAAGTCCAATTGGGAAACTCAAAGGCATAAATCTCGCAATTGAAGACATGAGTCCAAGAGATTTAAGCGCTTATTCTATCACGGAAAATAAAACTGTAACTTTAGAATTTGAAGGTGATATCACCGTAAAAGGGGAAATTATTACCGGATCTAGAAACCTGCACGGAGAGATTATTTTAATCAGTTTAAAGAATTGTACCGTGACTCATGAAGAAACTATTTTGTTTCAACCGGAATGGGGAATTTACGACATGGCTGTTGGTAAAAAAGTGATTTCGGCTTTTTCAGGCCCTGCTGATGTAAACAGTTTTGATTTAATTTCGCATGTACCAACAAGCAAAACCATCAAGGCGAAACATACCGCTGAACGTGATGATTTAGAGGTTTTATACCAAACGATTCGAAATAGTAGAGAAACTAAGGATATAGAAACTTCTTTGGTACCAATTTTTAAAAAATTACGCACTAATCATCCAAACGATTGGTTATTAGCTGTTGAAATTACAGAACTTTTGAAAGACAGAAATGAACCGCAATTATTGCAGGAAATAATGGTTTATCTGGATCAATTGAAAGTAAAAAGACCCGAAGTAGCGCATTTGATTGCTGGTGGTTTGGATTTGATTTTCGACAAAGAGAAAACTTAGTTTTCCAATTTACGTTTGTCAAATCGAGCGCAGTCGAGATTTTTTAATAGGCTTAAACAGCTATAAAAATGGTTTCGACTGCGCTCAACCTGACAAAAAAACTATTACAATTTTATTTTTTGCCCAAAATCCTTTTCGCTTTCGATTACTTTTCCCTCATACTGCAATTTCCAACCCATGGTATTGGTCAGAATCAATATTTTTGACAATTCACTAATTAAGCGATTTTGAGCATTCGTTTTAAGCGTCGATTTTTCTATTTTCTTGGCTAAATTCGCTTTAACTGACTTATTGATTTTGTTGTAATCATCACCCGTAAAAGGATTTAATTTGCTTTGCTCCACATCATAAAACTGAATATCAGGACTTATTTTTATTTCTTCTTTTGGAATACTTACAATGGTGATGGTTTTATTCTTTTCATCGATTTCGTACTTCATTTTGTGCAGATCATACGATACAGTCACATCGGCATTGATAACAACCAACGCTTTTTTCTCGAAAGAAAGCATATCCAGCAAGTATTTTTGTTGGTTTTTATAAGTGATGACTTCAGAAAAATGACCTTCAGTAACGACTAATTTTCCGACGTTCAGAATTTGTTGCTGAATGAGATTCGTGTTGTAAGTGATATCTCCATCATCTTTTTTCTTAAAATCACAGTATTTGAACAATAAAAAGATTCCACCGATAATTGCTATTCCAATAAGTATTCTTCTAAGCATAATTAAAATTTCATGAATGAATATTGATTCTCCAATTTAGTGATTTTTTCTCTAAGTTTGGATTCAAACTTCAAATGACTATTTGAAGCAGGATTGAAAGGTTTGTGCGACAAACTCTTTTGAATACTTTCTACTTCTTCCATCGTAGAAAAAGCGGTTTCTGAAATCACTGTTTCCTTGAAGCGTTTCCAAATATAATCTATCGCCACTTGACTGGGATGCAACATATCTTCGACATAAAAACGATAATCGCGAAGTTCATCCATCATGATTTCGTAAGAAGGAAAGTATTCGGTGTTCAGCTTGCATTGTTCAGAATTCAGAATACTGTGAATAGCCGAAATCAAATGTGCTTTACTTAACTGATTTTCAACAAAACCGTCTTTGATGTGACGCACCGGCGAAACCGTGAAGATAATGTTGCAATCCGGATTTACCGAATGAATTAATTTGATTGTGTTTGTAATACTTTTTTTTATTTCTTCAACAGAAAGTAATTCTTTCTTGAACTGTTTTTGAGGTACTTTATGGCAATTCGCTACAATTGAATCGCTTTCTATATTTCGATAAACCCATGAGGTTCCATACGTGATGACAAAATGTGTTGATTCGGTTATTTGTTGATTTGTTGATTTGATTAATGCGTTTAATGATGCTAATAATTCCTCCTTACTTGAATTACTCAAATCCGAATGCACCTCAAAACAATGCCAACGTTCATTATGAAAAAAAATATCGTTTTCTGTAAATTGCTTTCCGGAAACAACAAGATCAATTAACTTTTCAATAGAAACCGGATTAAAAATTATCCCAAAAGGGTTTATGGTGTTTTGAAATTTAAAATACTGGAATTTATCTCCCATATTTTCAACAAAGCAAGAACCCAAAGACACAATCTTTGAATTGTAATCTATTGGATGATTACTTTTAGGAATGGGTATCTGGGTTCTGAAGTTCATATCTATTTCTCGCAAAGTCGCAGAGACGCAAAGGTTAGTAGAGATTATTTACAATTCTTGTAATTCCTGTTTTAATTAATGGCTCGTTAAAATTAATCAACAAGCCCAATTTCATTCCTGTTATTTTTAAATACGTTAAAAGTTGTTTTGGATGAACATTAGCAATTTGTTCAACTGATTTTATTTCTAAAATAACTATATTTTCTACAATTAAGTCAGTTCTAAATCCAATATCTAATTTTACTTCATCCCAGATAACCGGAAGTGGTTTTTGACTTTCAACTATTAATCCTCTTTTTGTTAATTCATAAAACAAAATAGCTTCATAAACTGATTCTAATAATCCTGGACCAAGTTTTGTGTGTATTTTATAACAAACATTAACAACAATTTTTGAAATTTCGTTTTCAGTCATTATTTTTTATTTCTCGCTAATATAATAAAAAATCTCGCAAAGTCGCAGAGACGCAAAGCTATAGTTAATGAATATTTTTTATTATTTATCCACAAACACTTTGCGTCTCTGCGCCTTTGCGAGACAAAAACTTTACGAGATTATTACTTCACAAACTCAACCGCTTTTTCTAATGCGTTTTGAATTCCAGCTACATTCTTTCCTCCTGCTGTAGCAAAAAACGGTTGTCCACCACCGCCACCTTGGATAAACTTACCCAATTCACGAACTACTTGTCCAGCGTTTAGGTTTTTATGCGCCACTAATTCTTTAGAAACATAACAGGTTAACATTGGTTTTTCTTCGTCGGCTGTAGCCAAAACAAGAAATAAATTTTTTCCTAAATTTCCTAATTCATAAGCCAAATCTTTGGCTCCTTCCGGATTTAAATCCACTTGTTTAGCTAAGAATTGTATGCCGTTTATTTCCTGTATTTCAGCAATTAAACTCGCTTTTAAATTTTTGACTTTATCTTTCATCAAAGCCTCAATTTGTTTGGCTAATTTGGTATTTTCTTCTTGCATCGAATGAACGGCTTTTAAAATATCCTGAGGATTTTTCAACGCTATTTTCACTTCATTCAATGTATTTTCATAGGAAGCAAAATGCGCTTTTACGGCATCACTTGTAATGGCTTCGATACGACGAATTCCTGCAGCAACCGCTCCCTCAGAAACGATTTTGAAATACCAGATTTCCGCAGTGTTTTTTACGTGAATTCCACCGCATAATTCCATGCTTTCGCCAAATTTGATTGCACGAACTTCATCCCCATATTTTTCTCCAAACAACGCCATCGCTCCTTCTTGAACTGCTTGTGCAAAAGGAATGTTTCGTCTTTCGATAAGTGGTAATTGCTCTTGGATTCTTGCATTTACAAAATCCTCCACTTGCTGCAATTCGGTTTCCGTCATTTTGGCAAAATGAGAGAAGTCAAAACGCAAATAAGTTGGATTTACCAAAGATCCTTTTTGCTCCACGTGTGTTCCAAGAATACTTCGCAACGCTTGGTGCATTAAGTGCGTAGCCGAGTGATTTCTAGAAGATAAATTTCTCAAATCCTGGTTTACTTTAGCTATAAAACTAGCGTTTACATTTTCCGGTAATTTTTTGGCAAAATGCAAAATCAGGTTATTTTCTTTTTTAGTATCGATGATTTCTATGGTTTCATTTGCAGAAACTAAAGTTCCCTTGTCCCCAACTTGCCCACCACCTTCTGGGTAGAAAGGTGTGTTATCTAAAACGATTTGGT
This sequence comes from Flavobacterium fructosi, assembly GCF_042787335.1. Lineage (NCBI taxonomy): Bacteria > Pseudomonadati > Bacteroidota > Flavobacteriia > Flavobacteriales > Flavobacteriaceae > Flavobacterium > Flavobacterium fructosi. The sequence goes on from NZ_JBHZQA010000004.1 coordinate 135,177, forward strand.
ATAAAATCCCATCTTTTTTACTGTCTACTTTACGGATACGAGTAATTTTCACATCACTTTCTTTTTGATCATAACCCACAAATGTTTCTACATTTCCAGGAATCAACACCGACCAATCTTCAGTCGAAACTTCAGATGCGGCGCGCGAACGCGCTTTTTGAGCTTGCATGGCTGTGTTAAAACCTGCTTCATCCAGTTCGAATCCTTTTTCTCTAAGAATCAATGCTGTTAAGTCAATTGGAAATCCGAAAGTATCGTATAATTCAAAAGCCTTAACTCCTGAAACTGTTGATCCTTTAGTTTCGGTAACTACATTTTCCAATAATTGTAATCCTTGGTCTAACGTTCTCAAGAAAGAAGCTTCTTCTTCACGAATCACATTAGTGACCAATTGTTGTTGCGATTTGATTTCCGGAAAAAATTCCCCCATCTGATTCGCTAAAACGGCTACCAATTGATTAATGAAAGGTTCTTTTGTATTCAAAAAGGTAAATCCGTAACGAATGGCACGACGTAAAATTCTGCGAATTACATAACCAGCACCTGTGTTTGACGGCAATTGTCCGTCAGCAATAGCAAAAGCTACCGCACGAACGTGATCAACCACTACACGAATAGCAATATTGGTTTTGTTTTGCTCTTCACTACTATTTAAAACTTCGTTTGAAGTATATTTCAATCCTGTAATTTGCTCTACTTTTTCAATGAGTGGCGTAAAAACATCAGTATCATAGTTAGAAGTTTTTCCTTGCAATGCCATACACAAACGCTCAAATCCCATTCCGGTATCAACGTGTTGAGCGGGAAGTTTCTCTAAAGAACCATCGGCTTTACGGTTGAATTCCATAAATACGTTGTTCCAGATTTCCACTACTTGCGGATGGTCATTATTCACTAAACTTTTTCCGGAAACTAGAGCTTTTTCTTCTTCTGAACGTAAATCAACATGAATTTCGGAACAAGGTCCACAAGGTCCTTGGTCGCCCATTTCCCAGAAATTGTCTTTCTTGTTTCCAAGAATGATTCGGTCTTCATCAATTAATCCCTTCCAAATATCCCAAGCTTCCTGATCGATTGGTACGTTTTCTTCTGGATTTCCTTCAAATACGGAAACGTATAAATTTTCTTTTGGGATTTTATAGACTTCTGTCAAAAGTTCCCAAGCCCAGTTAATCGCTTCTTTTTTGAAATAATCGCCAAAAGACCAGTTTCCCAGCATTTCAAACATGGTATGATGGTACGTATCAAAACCTACATCTTCTAAGTCATTATGTTTTCCTGAAACCCGAAGACATTTTTGTGTATCGGCAATTCTATTGCTTTTTGGCGTGGCATTTCCTAGGAAATATTCTTTGAACTGTGCCATTCCTGAGTTGTTGAACATCAGGGTTGGGTCATCTTTTAGAACTATGGGTGCCGATGGAACGATTAAGTGTCCTTTTGATGCGAAAAAATCTAGAAATTGTTTACGTACGTCTTGTGATGTCATTTTTTTAATTTAAATATTTAAAGATTCAAAAATTTAAAGATTATTTAGAATTGAATCTTTTAATTTGTTTTGCCCCAGATAACAGTGAAAAGCTTCGCGGTTTTGAAATTTATTTTTTCATGAGATGGCAGAGCGACCCGAGGAAGCTCCTGCTGGCTCATAAGAAAAAAAGATTTCAAGACGAGAACATGCAACGAATAGCTGGAATAGGCACATTATATTATTTATTCCTAAAAAAAGGGTTGAACAAATGAAACATTTATTAAATTTGTTCGACTAACCTTTTACGAGGTGCAAAAATAGGGTATTTTAAAATATGGCGAAAGTAAAATATTATTACGATTCCGAAAATCTAGCATACCGAAAAATAAAAATAAGAAAAAGAAAGAAATTTGGTGTTGCAGCCTTATTTTTAGTGGCATCGGCTTTGTTTGGATTTTTGTGTTTCATTGTATTATTGAACACCCCTTATTTTGAAACGCCAAAAGATCGTTTACAAGCGCGCGAAATTGACAATTTGAAGTTGAATTTTTCTATTTTAAATAAAAAAATGGATCAGGTTGATGATGTCGTTGAGGCAATTGAGGATAGGGATAATAATATATATAGGGTATATTTTAACACCTCCACAATTCCGGACTCGGTACGAAAAGCAGGTTTGCCGGGAATAAATCGATATAAGGCTCTACAGGGTTATGATAATTCACAATTGGTAATCAATACAACGAAAAGAGTTGAAATACTATCCAAAGAATTAGTGATTCAGTCGAAATCATTGGATGTTATTTTAAATTTAGCCAAAGCTAAAAATAAACTATTGGCTGCAATCCCTGCTATTCAACCTGTAAGGAACGAGAATTTAAAACGTTTGGCTTCCGGTTTTGGGTACCGTACAGATCCTTTTACAAAGGCAAGAAAAATGCATGAAGGAATGGATTTTTCAGCAAATATAGGAACTCCTATTTATGCAACTGGCGACGGAGTAGTCAAAAATGCAGATAACAATACGTCGGGATTTGGAAATCACGTTGTAATTAGACATGGATATGGTTACGAAACACTGTATGCCCATTTAAGTAAATATAATTGTAGAGCCGGACAAAGAGTGAAACGCGGTGACATTATAGGTTATGTAGGTAGCACCGGAAGATCTGAAGGGCCACATTTGCATTATGAAGTGCACAAAGACGGAAATGTCGTGAATCCGCTCAATTTTTACTACGGAAATATTTCTGCAATTGAGTATGTAGCCATTTCAAAATTAGCGAATCAGGAGAATCAATCATTAGACTAATATAAAAATAGTCTTCAGTGTTCGGTTCGTAGTGTTTAGATAAAAGATCATAAAATAGTGTTCAGTGACAATTCAACTGGACAAAAAATAAAAAACAGATATGCATATTGAATTATCTAAAGACAAAAGATATTACAGCATTGGCGAAGTAGCCAAAGCATTTGATGTCAATGCCTCGCTAATCCGCTTTTGGGACACTGAATTTGACATTCTGAAGCCTAAAAAGAACGCAAAAGGCAATCGTATGTTCACCCCTGAAGATATAACTAATTTACAGCTCATCTTCCATCTAGTAAAAGAAAGAGGTTTTACGCTGGAAGGCGCCAAAACGCATTTAAAAGAAGGTCAGAAGAAAACCTTAGATAAATTTGAAATTATTCGAAAACTGGAAACAATACGAACACATTTAACAAATATTAAAAATCAACTGTAGCATTCGGATTACAGAGAAACAATTTTCAAATTGCAGATTTTATAAAAATAAACACTAAACTTTAAATTAAAAAAAAATGGATTTTAAAAAATTTTTACCTTGGATTATCGCAATAGTTGTAATTATCGGAATTTATGGCTGGGTTAAAGGAATTAACAATACGGCAGTAACTTTAAACCAAAATGTTGAGCAATCTTGGGGAGATGTACAAACGGCCTACCAAAGAAGAAACGATTTAATTGGAAACTTGGTGAACACCGTAAAAGGAGCTGCTGATTTCGAAAAATCAACCTTGACGGCAGTAATTGAAGCACGTGCCAAAGCGACCTCAACTACAATTGACCCAACAAATATTACACCTGAAAAATTAGCAGAATTCAATAAAGCGCAAAGCGGTGTTAGCAGTTCATTATCTCGATTATTGGTTACGGTAGAACGATATCCTGATTTGAAAGCCAATCAAAATTTCTTAAAACTGCAAGATGAACTGGCTAGTACTGAAAATCAAATTCTAACGGCTAGAACTCGTTTTAACGAAGCGGTAAAACCATACAACTCACACATTAAAACGTTTCCAAATTCTTTATTTGCTGGTATGTTCGGTTTCAAAGAAAAAGCATATTTTAATTCTGTTGAAGGTGCAGACAAACCTGTTGAAGTAAAATTCTAAAGGTAACTTTTTAGGAGGAAAAAATAAATTTAATTTTAAGAGACAACCTTTAAAAATAAAAGATTTTTGATTGCAGATTAAAAAATTCTGAAATCAAAAATCTTTGATCTTAACTCAAAAATATTCCAATGTCAAAAGTAGAAGGTTTTTTAACCCAAGAAGAAGAACAAGCAATTATTGAAGCTATTCGCGTGGCTGAAAAAAATACTTCTGGCGAGATTAGAGTACATATAGAAAAAACAACTTCCGAAGAACCTTTTGACAGGGCTTTGGAAGTTTTTCATGAACTCAAAATGGACGAAACCCAGCTTCAAAATGGCGTTTTGATTTATCTTGCCATTGCCGATAAAAGATTTGTGATTTGCGGAGACAAAGGAATAAATGATCTTGTTGCAGATGATTTTTGGGAAACCACAAAAGAAATTATGAAAAACCATTTTAAAAACGGAAATTTCAAACAAGGACTCATTGATGGGATTTTAATGGCTGGGGAGCAGTTACAGAAATATTTCCCTTGGCAAGAAGGCGATACTAATGAATTATCAAACGAAATATCTAAAGGATAATGCTATTACTAAAAAAGAATAACTCAATTTTTCTAAAGCTATTAGTTTGTTTTTTACTTACACAAATTAGTTTTGCACAATTTACCATTCCTGAAAAACCAAGTTTACAAACTTCTGTTTATGATTATGCTAATGTTTTAAGTGCAAGCGAAAAAGCACAATTAGAGGAAAAACTCATTAAATATTCTGATTCGACCACAACTCAAATTGTGATAATTACCATTGAAACCCTTAAAGGCGAAGACATAGGTATTCTTACCCCAAAATGGGGACACCAATGGGGAATTGGCGGAACTGCAAAAGACGATAATGGTGTCCTTATTTTATTGGCTAAAGCCGAAAGAAAAATATGGATTTCACCAGGATATGGTGTTGAAGATCGACTAACTGCCGGTATTGGTGGAGAAATTACTCGAAATATTATCATTCCTGAATTTAAAGCGGGAAGCTATTACAAAGGGCTTGACAAAGGAACTGATGCCTTAATTGATGTTTTTAAAGGAAAATATAAAGGAGAACGAAGACAAATTAAAGGAAAAGAAAAAGGTTTTCCAATTATACCGTTTATAGTTATCATCATCGTTATTCTTGTACTAATTTCAAGAAATAAAGGTGGCGGTGGAGGAAATTCTGGTAACAGAAGTGGCGGACCAAGTTTACTTGACGTTCTTATTCTTAGCAGTCTTGGCAGAAACAGTGGCGGTGGGGGCTTTGGCGGTTCTTCCGGTGGAGGTTTTGGCGGTGGCGGAGGTGGATTTGGCGGTGGATTTGGCGGTGGAGGTTTCTCTGGTGGTGGTTCTGGCGGAGATTGGTAAATGACAATATTCCTTAGTCTAACTTTCTCGTTTTTTTCTGGGAAATAAACACATCGATATCAAAAATTACTAATTCAAAAAAATAAAGGTTCTTTTAAATTATAATACTTTTATTTTTAAAAATTAAAGACTACAATCAATTCAAAATACATAAATCAATTACAATAAATGCTTTCACATAAAGCCAAATACGCGCTCAAAGCATTATTGTTTTTAGCGCAACAAGACGAAAATCACATTTCAAGAACTATTGAAATCGCTGAAGCTGCTAACATTCCAAAAAAGTTTTTGGAGCAGATATTATTGGACCTAAAACGCGGCCATTTTGTTGGGAGCAAACAAGGGAAATTTGGCGGTTATTATCTTTTAAAATCTAAAAACGACATTACTTTAGCTGATATTCATCGGTTATTTGATGGCGCAATCGCATTGCTTCCATGTGCATCCCTAAATTTTTACGAGCGTTGTTCTGATTGCACAAGTGAATCAGAATGCCTATTACGACATGGACTTATGACTATTAGAGACGAGACTTTGAAAGCTATGCAAGGAATAACTATAGCTTCATTAGTGAAAAAATAAAAAAATATTTTTTAAACTCGACTAATTTTATAGAATTAGTTATATATTTGCCATGAATTTAATATTTAATTAACAATCCAAATTTAAACATATGAAAACGCATGTAAACACGTTCGTTATTTTAAGTGAACAAAAAGGAAATAAACAACTAATTGCAAGTAAAGAAAAGAGTAATCACATGATGTTTATGTGCCAGCAAAAAAAATTAACTTAAACTCGACTAATCACATATAATTTATATAATAATGACTATTATTCTTCTTAAAAAAGGTTTGCCAAACCTAGATTTAAATACCACCATTTTTTTTAATTTAAAAAATATGTGCAGTTTCTATTATATGTGCCCTCGGGCATAAAAACACTTTAGTGGCATTTAGTTTGAAAACAAAATCCATCAAATTAATAGAAAAACAAACACGTAGAATTAAAATTAAAAAAACTTAGAAATGAAAATCAAGAAAATACTATTACTACTAATAACAATTTTTACTATTGGAATAACGAAAGCACAATCATCGGATGATATACTTAATTTATTAATCCAAAAAGGGTTGGTTAAACAAAATGATGCCGACTCGATTCGTGCTGATTATGCTTTCAAACAACAAGAAGTAAAAGAAAAACAAAAATTATTTAATGTCCTTTCCAGTCGGAACATAAATATTGGTGGCGCTATACAAGTACGCTATCAATCCTTGCAAGAACCCGAAAAAGCTGATGGCTTTGATATAAGAAGAGCAAGATTAGACATTAAAGGTAATTTTTCACCAGAATGGGAATACCGATTACAAACTGATTTTGCTATCAATACAAAAATAATCGATGCGTATTTTGTCTATAAACCTTTTGATTACTTAAAAATAACCGCTGGACAATTTCTAATTCCAAATTCTTTAGAAAGCACTACTTCTGATAGTTCACTAGAGACAATAGATCGTGCACAAATAAGTGGATTAACAGGTCGAAATAAAGATGCAATAGGAGATCAAAATGGTCGTGATATCGGACTGCAAGCTAGTGGTAGCTTATTCAAAACAACCTCAAACCATTATATTTTAGATTATTATTTGGCTTATTTTGATGGCCAAGGAATAAACATTGCTGCCGATAAAAACGAATCTAAAGATATTGCTGCCAGAGTTGTGGCACATCCTTACGAGTTTTTAGATCTCGGCATTTCCTATTCTAATGGACACGATTCCTGGTCAACACCGGCTAAAAACCAAGATCAAATTCGCATTGGCGTAGATGTATCGGTAAATTATAATGAATTCTCATTTAGAGCTGAATATTTACAAGCACAACAAGGTACTTATATTGTAAACGGAGTAAATAGAGATCTTCTTAAGGACGGTTGGTATGCACAAGTGGGTTATTTTATTCTACCAAAGCAACTTCAATTTGTAGCTAAATACGATACATTCGACCCAACAAAAAACAATCCGAAAAATGATATTACCTCATTCTACACTCTTGGTGCTAATTTATATCCAAACAGTTTTGTAAAATTTCAAGTCAACTACAAGCATAAAAGGGAACAAGGATTTTCAATCAATAAAGACGAAATTATAGCACAATTGCAATTAAAATTCTAATTTTTAAAAATTCTAAAAAGAAACAAAATGAAAACATATAAAATATCGTTCGTAGCCGTAGTAATTTTATTATTGGCAAATGCCAGTACCACAAAAGTAACTGCACAAGATTTAAAAGGAAATATAAGCATTTCTGGGGCTTTTGCCTTGTATCCAATTACGGTAAAATGGGCAGAAGAATTTAAGAAAATTAACCCAAATGTTAAAATTGATATTCAAGCTGGAGGAGCAGGAAAAGGAATAACCGATGTATTATCTAAAGTAACAGACATAGGATTGGTTTCTCGAGACCTTAATGCAGCAGAGTATAAAAAAGGTGCTTTTGCCGTGGCAGTAACTAAAGATGCTGTAATTCCCACTATCAGCGCTTCGAGTCCGTACAGAAAAGTGTTGTATGAAAAAGGAGTGAAAAAAGATGCTTTCAACCATATATTTATTACTGGTAAATACAAAACCTGGAATACTTTAGGTTTTAAAAGTGAAGCTCCAATACATGTTTATACACGTTCAGATGCATCGGGAGCAGCAGAAACTTGGGCAAAATATTTCAATAAAAAACAAGAAGATTTACAAGGAGTAGCGGTATTTGGTGATCCTGGATTGGCGCAAGCTGTAAAAAGAGACCCGTCAGGATTAGGTTTTAATAATATTGTGTATGTCTATGATACCAAAACAAATAAACCAACTAACGGAGTAGTTCCTGTTCCAATTGATTTTAACAACAATGGAAAATTAGATCCAGATGAAAATTTTTATGATGATATCGATCAGTTGATTGCGGCTATTGTTGCCGGAAAATATCCTTCACCACCAGCAAGAGATCTGTATTTTGTAACTGTGGGAAAACCAAAAAATCCAATCGTAAAAGAATTTATAAAATACATTCTTACTGATGGGCAGAAATTTGTTCAGGAAGCAGGTTATATCAAGTTTTCCAAAGACAAAATTGCAAAAGAGTTAGAAAAAGTAAAATAATACTCTTTTAAATATCCAATATCTATCCTAATAAAACTCCTTAAAACCACGAGCGGAGTAAAACGCAGTTGGTTAAGGTGGTTTCACTACAATTAAAATGAAAAATATAAGATTACTAAAAGATCGTTTCCTCAGTAAAGCTTTTTTAACTCTCACCGTACTTTCCATATCTACAGTAGTTTTAATGGGTCTTGGTTTATTTTACAAATCATTACCTATTTTGCATAGCACCTCATTGTGGAATCTATTATCGTCCTCCGAATGGAAACCGTTTAAGGAAGCTTTTGGGTTTTATCCTTTTATAGTGGGTACATTTTGGGTAACAGGAATTGCCATAATTATAGCTTTACCACTATCCATGCTTACTGCAATCTATCTTTCGGAGTATGCAAACATCAGGGTTCGGAAATTGGTTTTACCATTGATCGAATTACTCTCAGGAATTCCACCGGTTCTTTTTGGAGTTTGGGGCGTATTGGTAATCGTTCCTTTAATTCAGGATAAAATTGCACCCCATTTTATTGAATTTACCACAGGATATTCCGTTTTAGCAGGAGGAATTGTTTTAGCCATTATGATCTTTCCGTTGATTATAAGTATTCTGATAGAGGTATTTGACAACGTTCCACAGGAATTAAGAGATGCGTCTTTGGCGCTGGGAGCAACGCAATGGCAAACCACTAAAAAAGTACTTCTAAGAAAATCAATTGATGGAATTGTAGCTGCAGTAGTACTGGCAATTTCGAGAGCTTTTGGTGAAACTATAGCCGTTCTGATGGTTTGCGGAAATTTGGCACAAGTCCCTAAAAGTGTATTCGATTCAGGATATCCTTTACCTGCTCTTATTGCCAATAACTACGGAGAAATGATGTCTATCCCCATGTATGACTCGGCGCTGATGTTTGCCGCTTTACTCCTGTTTGTCATTATCTTTTTGTTTAATGCGATTTCTAGAATTATTTTATTCAGAATTGAAAAAAGAACCAACTAAAACCCATCAAAAATGAAAAAAACAGAAGAAAACATATTTAAATTTTTGATGATACTTAGTACAATCATCATTAGTAGCACCTTATTCCTGCTTCTATACACCATTTTTTCAAGAGGTGTTGGATCGTTGAGTTGGGATATGATTTCAAAAATACCGGAGGGAGGCTTTTATATTGGCAAAGGCGGTGGAATTCTGAACGCTATAATTGGATCTGTCTATATTACTTTCGGTTCAACCTTATGGGGGCTTTTAGTGAGTATACCAATTGTCATTTACATCAACGTATATGCAAAAAAAAATTCATTATTAGCGAATATCACCCGATTGAGTTATGACATTTTGTTCGGGATTCCCTCAATTGTTTATGGGGCTTTTGGTTTCGCCATAATGGTTTATATGGGATTAAAAACGTCCCTTTTAGCAGGAATAATAACGGTAACGCTAATGATTATTCCCATATTGGTTCGAGCCATAGACGAAGTGGTAAGAGTCGTACCTGAAGATATGAGCAACTCCGTATATTCTCTTGGTGGCACGCGTTATGAAACCGCAAAAATCTTATTACGACAATCAATCCCTGGAATTATTACTGCGATATTATTATCCTTTGGCAGAGCGATTGGCGATGCAGCCTGTGTGCTTTTCACTGCTGGTTTTACAGATAGTATTCCAACATCTCTTAATCAACCTGCAGCAACCTTACCCTTGTCGATATTTTTCCAATTGAGTAGTCCGATTCAAGAAGTTCAAAACAGAGCGTATGCAGCGGCAGTTATTCTTACCACAATAGTTTTAATCATTAGTATTGCTGCAAAAATTGCGAGTAAAAACCTTTCAAAAAATAAAATATGATCACTCAACCACATATCAGCATCCAAAATTTAAACGTATATATTGGAGAAAACCATATCCTAAAGAACATCAATCTGGACATTCCAGACAAAAAAGTTACCTCATTAATAGGTCCTTCCGGTTGTGGAAAAACAACTCTTCTTAAAACGATGAACCGTCTGCTCGACCGACAAACGGATGTACGTATTGAAGGAAAAGTACTAGTTGATGGCGAAAATATCTATGATCCAAAAGTGGAAGTAACCCACATTCGTAAAAAAATGGGATTGCTCTCTCAAAGACCATTTCCATTACCGATGAACATTTATGACAACATTGCTTACGGACAACGAATTCATGGAAATAACAACAAAAAAGACCTTGACGAAATTGTAGAAAAACACCTTAGAGGTGTCAATCTTTGGGACGAAGTCAAAGACCGCTTAAAATCTCCTGCCACTCGATTATCTATTGGGCAACAACAACGATTGTGTTTGGCCAGAGGACTTGCGATCGAACCCGAAATTATTTTAGGTGACGAACCAACATCAGCGCTAGATCCAATTTCTACGCAGCATATCGAAGAATTATTTTTGCAACTAAAAGAAAAATACACCATTGTATTGGTAACACACATACTTCGTCAAGCGCGTAGGGTTTCGGATTATATTGGATTTGTGTATATGGGCGAAATAATAGAATTTGGTCCAACGGAAGAAATACTATTAAACCCAAAAGAGAAACTAACCAAAGATTATGTAAAAGGTTTCTTAAGTTAAATATTAAAACATTTAAAAAGCACAATCCACAAAAAAGTTCTGAAAAATCAGGACTTTTTTTTAAAAAACATACTAACATCTAAATCATAGTGTTTTTTGTAGAAATCATTAAAGAAAAATCTTTCTAAAAAATTTTTGCTTTCACTTCAGTTTTAAGCATTGATTAATAACACGTTAACTAAATATTTACATTTTCTGGCTTAAATTTAATAAAAGATATAGCCATGAAAAATTTTGCAATCAAACTTGTGTGGTTTACCACCATTTATGTTTTTATATTTGCCGGTTTATGTCAAACGAACGTTACTTTACCGGTAATACTGTCCTTATATTGCACTGGTTTACCATTAATCTTGTTTATGGTTTATACAGTACTGCATGACGATTACACAACGCTACGAACTTTTAAAGATTGGTACGGCGACCATCCAATGGAAACTTTAGAAGAAGAAGAGAATTAGAATTATTCTATTTCTTATCAAATAATTTAAGCAAAAAAAAATCCCGATTTTCTCGGGATTTTCTCTTATTTTTCTCTAATATAAATATCGATTGGTACTCCTGAAAAATCCCAATTTTCTCTTATTTTATTTTCCAGATAACGTTTGTATGGTTCTTTTACATATTGTGGCATATTAGCAAAAAACACAAATTGTGGGGTTGGCGTTGGCAATTGCATGCAATATTTAATTTTTACATATTTCCCTTTTGTTGCTGGTGGCGGATACGCTTCAATAACTTTCAACATAAATTCGTTGAATTTTGACGTAGCGATACGTTGTTGTCTGTTTTCAAAAACTTTTACGGTTGCTTCTAATGCTTTCAGTAAACGTTGTTTCGTTAAAGCCGAAACAAAAAGAATAGGCACATCCGTAAATGGCATTAATTCTTCTCTAATTTTAGCTTCATAATCACGAGTTGACATCGTTTCTTTTTCAACTAAATCCCATTTATTTACTAAGATTACAACTCCTTTACGGTTTTTCTCAGCCAACCAAAAAATACTTTGATCTTGACCTTCAAATCCACGAGTGGCATCAATAATCAAGATACATATATCTGCGTGTTCAATTGCACGAACCGAACGCATAACGGAGTAAAACTCTAAATCTTCCTTTACTTTCGCTTTACGACGAATTCCTGCCGTATCGACTAAGTTAAATTCGAAGCCAAAACGGTCAAATTTGGTATCAATAGAATCGCGCGTTGTTCCTGCAATGTCTGTAACAATATAACGTTCTTTACCAATTAAAGCGTTGATAAAGCTTGATTTTCCTGCATTGGGACGCCCTACAACTGCAAAACGAGGCAATGTAACTTCTTCCTGAGTTGGCTCTGGCTTTATAGGAAAAGCATCAATCAATGCATCTAATAAATCTCCGGTTCCACTTCCTGAAATACTCGCAAATGTGTAATATTCACCTAAACCAAGGTTATAAAACTCAATAGCATCTTTTTCACGCATTGCATTATCCACCTTGTTTACAGCAAGTAAAACAGGTTTCGTCACCTTACGCAACAATCTTGCTACAGCATCATCCATAGGAGTAATCCCTTCTTCCACATCAACCACAAAAATGATAACATCAGCTTCATCGATAGCAAGTTCCACTTGTTTACGGATTTCTCCTTCAAAAACATCATCAGAACCACGTACATATCCGCCGGTATCAATCACAGAAAACTCTTTTCCGTTCCACTCGCTTTTACCATAGTTTCTATCTCGGGTCACCCCAGATACTGAATCTACAATAGCTTCTCTTCGTTGTATCAGCCTATTAAAAAGGGTTGATTTCCCTACATTAGGTCTTCCTACTATCGCAACAATGTTATTCATAATACTAAATTCAAATATTTTGCAAAGGTAGTGTTTAATACCATGATTATCAATTTTTTTGGTATATTAGCAATACCTTCTCATTTAATTCTTACAATAATATTATTATGGATAACAATAATGAACTAAGACTCCGCCTCCGATTTTACAAAGATGTTCCTGAAAACGTTGACAATTTGTGCCTTAAATTCAAGAATCACACACAACAAATCTCCGAGGATTATTCGATAAAAATCGAAAGATCACATATTTGGCTCGATATAAAAGGTCCGAAAAAAGTGTACTATTCCCCTCACTTACACTTACAATTAGAACCTAAAGGCGACACTGAAACTCACATAAGAGGTTTATTTGGTCCTGATCCCACATTATGGACCTTTTTCATGTTTCTTCATTTTATAATTGCCGGTGTATTTATAATTTTTGCAGGCATAGCCTATTCTGATTATATTTTAAAAAATTCCGTAACATTCGATTTGACAGTCATGGTACTTATGGTTTTCTCCTGGTTTTTAATGTACCTCATTGCAAAACAAATCAGGCAAAACGGTAATAATCAAATGAATGAATTAGAAACATTATTCTTAAAAATTATAAAATCTTAGTTACATTAGGAGCAATTCCAGCACTTCACTACAATTCCTCTTTCGAAAAGCTTTTTTTCTAATACGCTTTCAGGAGCTTCCTTTGGTCGCTCTGAAAACTCAAGAAAAAACAGCATTCTCACTCTGGAGTTTTCTTTTCGATCTGGACTAAAAAAAAAATCAATACCGGAAAACGAATTCCAATATTGATTTTAAACAATTTTAAGTTATTTAGGATTTACTGATTGTACCCAAAACGCTTTAACATATTAGCGTTGCTTCGCCAGTTTTTATTCACTTTCACGTACAACTCAATGTGAATTTGTTTTCCAAAGAATTTTTCTAAATCGGTGCGGGACTCCATTCCTACTTTTTTCAAAGCAGCTCCTTTATGCCCAATGATGATTCCCTTTTGAGTTTCACGTTCCACCATAATCAAGGAACGAATTCTGATGATGTTCTCGTCTTCAAAAAACTCTTCTGTAACAATTTCTACAGCGTATGGAATTTCTTTGCTGTAATTCAATAAGATTTTCTCGCGGATCGTTTCATTTACAAAAAAACGTTCCGGTTTATCCGTTAACTGGTCTTTTGGATAATAAGCCGGAGATTCCGGTAACAATTCTATTATTCGTCCAAAAACTTCCGGTACATTAAAATTCTGCAATGCTGATATTGGGAAAATTTCCGCATTAGGCACTTTCGCGGCCCAAAAAGCAACTTGCTCTTCTAACTGCACTTGGTTTGAAGTATCAATTTTGTTTAACAAAAGTAGTACTGGAATAGTAGCATGAATAATTTTATTAAAAAAAGCTTCATCTTTCAAATCTTGCTCTCCTATTTCCACCATATAAATCAAAACATCCGCATCTTCAAAAGCCGATTTAACGAAATTCATCATCGATTCCTGCATTTCATAAGCAGGTTTAATGATTCCTGGTGTATCCGATAAGATCATTTGAAAATCTTCGCCGTTTACAATTCCTAGAATTCTATGACGCGTTGTTTGTGCTTTAGATGTAATAATTGACAATCGTTCTCCAACAAATGCATTCATTAATGTTGATTTCCCAACGTTTGGATTCCCTATGATATTTACAAAACCTGCTTTATGTGACATTTTTATTATAATTTATTGTGCAAAGGTAGTTATATCAAGTCAATAGATGAAATAAAACATTTTTAAAAAAAAAATATTGGAAATACAGAAATTCGTTGTAGATTTGCACCCGAAACAACGCGGGATAGAGCAGTAGGCAGCTCGTCGGGCTCATAACCCGAAGGTCACAGGTTCGAGTCCTGTTCCCGCTACTAATAATTTTATTGAAATTACAAACGCACATCGCGGGATAGAGCAGTAGGCAGCTCGTCGGGCTCATAACCCGAAGGTCACAGGTTCGAGTCCTGTTCCCGCTACTGAGAAAAACCCATCAATATTTTGATGGGTTTTTTTATTTTTACTATCTTCCTCAACTCATATAAACACTGAGATTAAGTCAAAAATACTGTTCACTTTTTTGGTTAGATACGCTCTATTTTTCGCCTGAATGTATAATTGCCGAACCAGAAAATCACGGTAAGAATTTCAGCTTTGAACCACCGAGTCGAGTTTGAAATAAAAACGGCTGGGGTCCCGATATAGAAATTTGTCCGATGATTTTTGGGATAAATAAATCAAATTAACTAGAATTATGGCTACTTGTGCGATCGCTCTTTTGTCGAGATGACAAACCGTCGACAGCCCTTAAATAAAAAGAATAAGAAAAACAACGAAAAGTGAAGTGACAGCACTCCGCGAGTTGAGTCCGCAGGACGAACGGTTCGGGCTGCGGAATAGTTGAAATTAAAAGGAGGACTGCCAGTGGCAGTCCTCCTTTTAATTTCAATCGTTTTTAAGCTTTTTATTTTCAGGATTGAAATCGAAGATTCATGAATATCAAAAAACAATAATAACCGATGAATATTTTTTGTTTCTTTTGAAATCATAGATTCACGAACTCAAAACCAATTTAAAAAAGAAGAGCGAAAAAGAAATAACTAAACGAGCCCTAAATCTTTTGCAATAGCGACTAAGTGGGTCGGATTGTTTGCATTAAAGTAAATTTTGAGTTTGGTGATGCGTTTTTCAATAGTACTTTTGCTGCTGGGGTTAATCCCAACCTCTTTAAATTTTGCTTCCATGCTTTCTTGAGAAACTCCAATCGAAAGATACTTGATTAATTCTAAGTCGTAATTGTCAATTTCTTGAACCGTTTTGTTTTGCAGTATGTGGTTTAATTCAGGTGATATGTATTTTTCATCATTTTGAAAAGTGTTCAAAATTGCCTTCTTTAGTTCTGGAATACTATTGCGTCCTTTCATGACGAAAGCATTAATGTCTAATTTTTCAAAAAGTGACTTTATGAGAAAGGATTTATTTTCAATAGAAAAGGCAATTACTTTTATTTCTGGATATAAATGTTTTACAGCGGCAATTAATTCTTCTCCAGAATCAAGTTTGTTTACTCTGTAATCAGCTTTAAAAGATAAATCGGTAATTAACAGTTGATAGGGCTCTTGATCGAGATATGCTTTTTTGATTTTTGTCAAAGCATCATCACAATATTTAGTGTAGTCAATTTTTGAAACCGCCAATTCTTCAAGCACTTGCACTACAGCAATATTGTTGAAATCGATATCTTCAGCTATTAAGACTTTTATAAACATATTTAAAATTATTTAGGGAATAAAATTTTTGCTTTTATTCCTTTGTTAAGTTCTGAGTCAAAAGTAAATGTTCCTTTTATACCTTTTATGCGGTTTTCCGCATTTTGCAGTCCATTTTTATGTTTAATGGTTTTACTGAACCCAATTCCATTATCTGAATAACTAATTTGAACAAACTTTTGTAATGTCTCAAAGCCAATAATAACATAATTACATTGGCTGTGCTTTTTCATATTAACCATTAATTCCTGCAAGACACGGTATACTGCAATTTTTTTTTCAGGCTGAATTTTTAGCCAATTGATATCATGATTATCTTTAAGAATAACATTTATGGTATCTCCTGAATAATTTGACAGCATAGCTTTGAGATTTATTTCGAATTTATCTCCGGTATCGATATTGCTATTTTCGCCTGAAATATTACGAGTTCGTTTGTATATAGCATCAAGATTTACGAGCAGTTGCTCCTTGTTTTCAGCCAGCATTAAATCTTTTGTTTCGGCGAATGAGATGGTATGATAAACATCATTGGCAAGTTCGTCATGTAATTTTTTTGCAATTCTTATTTCTGTACTATAGGAAGTTTGTATTTTTTCAATCCTGTTTTTGTTACGAAAATACCTTATCATATATAGTATTAAAATGACAAGAAAAATAATCCCAATTGCAAATACGATTCTTTGATATTTTACTTTTTGCACATACAATAAGTTCTCTGCTTTCTCTAAACGAAGTTTCTGATTTTCATCTTTCTCTTTCTTGGCATCATATTTAATTTTGGCAAACTTGTTTTTAAAATTGTTTCTAATCTTTATGATACTATCATTTAAAAAAATGTATTTTTGGACATATTGAACATTTGTAGAACCAAAATCGTTCGAAATTATAAAGGATAATGCTTTTAATCTTTCATCAATACTATTGAATTTTGTAGCTGTTTGATAGGCAGTTTTGGCATATTGATTCGATTTTTGAAAATCAATTTTCGCATAATATTCCGCTAAATGCAGATTACTCTCAATCCCTCCATAAGAATCATTGATTAGATTTCGCATTTTGATCCCTTCCTTCATTAATGCAAGTCCTTTTTCAGCCATTCCCTTTTTGAAATATGCAAAACCAAGATTATCTACAACTCTAGCTTTACTTTCTACAAGCGATTCACTATCTAATATTTTTTTATTTAAGATTGATTTTAAAACTTTTATAGCCTTATCGTATTTTTTTTGTTGAATATAAACAACGGCGATATTGTTTAAAGGGGCTTGTTTGGATAATAGATCTTTTGAATCATTTATGGCTTCGTTATAATAAAAAATAGCGTCATTATAATTGGAAAGTTCTTTATCAGCAATTCCAAAAAAATTATTTGCAGCGGTAAGATAATTATTGTCATTTTGTATATAAGGTAATGCATCAGTCAAAGTTTCTTTACTTCCATAATAGTCTCCATTTATTTGTTGTATAGAAGCCATTTGGATAAGATTATAGGCAATATTGGCACTATCTTTTATTATTTCAAATGTTATTTTTGATTTGTTAAAGTAATAAAAAGCGCCATTAAAGTTTTTCTTATTAAAATTATTCAAAGCATGTTCCCGCATAAGGGATGCTTGCTTTTTGATAGGATTTGGTGTAACCGACACCGTTGTTTTCTCTTTACAGGAGAGGATAAAAAGAAAAATAAGTAAACTAAAAAACGGGGATCGCAGCATGAAAGGTACTTTCCCCGAAAAATAGCAATTAATTATTTATTATGTACTTTAAATCATTATTATTTTGGAGGAGTAATAATCACTGGTTGATCTCCAGGGCCGTCTACAGCATTTGCTTGTCCTGTTCCAACAGCTGCTTGATTTATACTCTTTTTTGCCACTGTTATTCCCGTGGTCTTATTATCTGTTTGAACACCATCTGCTGTGCAGGAAAAGATTGTAGAAATTAATAGCGCAAACGCTCCCAATAGAAATATTTTTTTCATTTTTTTATGAATTTAAAATTAGACGTAAGTAGTACCGTCCAGATAGTTTCTGAATTTTATTAATGGCAATACCAAATTTTGTTGGGAAGTGTAGTGCGCCTAAACCGTAAAGAATGTTTTATACTTCCCGGATAAATTATCAGTTCGATTCGGCTACACTATTATGAACTAGTTTTGTACATTTGTTCCTATCGCGAAATAGAACAGGAACTAATTCTGAGGCAAAGTAAAGATGCTTTTTCGCATAGATTAACCGGGTATTCCTAGAATTCCTGCAATGCCGTAATATTCCTTTATATTCCTAAAAATTCCCAAAAGCTCATGGAGAACAATACTTTAGAAGATTATAAAATAGCCGTTAAAGCAAAATATGAGATCGAAAAAAAGGGGACGCATTCAAGCGTTTTAATTAGTCCTTCTCGGGCAAGATTAAGAAGTTTGTGTTTAGAAATTTTTAAATCGAATCAAAATCAAAACGATTTAAATGTTTTTTCTTCATTTTTTAAATTTGATTTTAGTCCAAGTTGTAGTGGTAAATTAAAAGAGCAAACAGATAAATTTAGACCTATTGAAACCTTCCTTAAAGGAGAAACTAACTTGGTAGATGTTGAAGCTATAAACCTAGCAGCAATTTTGGTGGATTTTCAACCACGGCCATTTTTGAAATTTTCGAAAAGTGATTGGAATAAAGATGCTGCGAAAATGGGAGCGTTTCCAGGATTCAATAAAAAAAAGGAAGAAATTTATACCCTTAAACATACGGAGCAATCGCTTAAGCATACCTTTTTAGAAAAAATATCCAAAAAAATGGTATTGATTGTCTTAATAGTTTTAAGCTTCGCATTCACCTCTTATTTTATTTTTCAAAAAAAACAATGCATGCAATGGTCTGATGATCATTATGAATTGGTAGATTGCGAGTTATCCGATAATGATCTTGTTAATTTTAATACAATAAAACCTTTCGATAAAAACCTCATGGATCTTCAGAAAATTAATATTTGTGATACTACCGTATTTTTTAAAAATGGAGAAGCAATTATTTGGTATGCGAAAACAGAAAATGGAATTGAGTTCTTCAATACTCATGGAAGACATCCTGAAAATGACAATGCTTTAAAACCGGTAACACATTATATTTTAAATAAATATGTAAAGTGATTTGTATTTGATTTTTTTTAAGTGTAATTTCAGTACCAAACCTGATGTGCTAATGGTATATTATGACTTTCAATGAGAAACATACATTGTGAGTCAGGGGATAGACAAGCGTCTCGGGTCACAAGAGGAAAATTCGTCAGATGATTTTGGGATAAAAATATTGTGGCATTAAATCGTAGATTCAGGAACTCCAATAAATTATTAACTATGAGTAATTAGAACAAAATAAAAAATTGCTTTCAAATAAAAAATCGCTACTCATTAAAGCAGTAATAAATCAGATTCATTTAAATTATCTCGATACTTGTGTAATCTCACCTTCGTTGAGATGACAATATCGTTACAAAACAAAAAAAATACCTAAGTATCCTTTTCTTTCTATTTTTAATTTAAAAATCCAATAATTTAAAAAAAACTAATTTATCAAAAAGAGCTATTTGAAAGAGTTGCCTCTTTTTTCCAGAAAGAAATATCTTTTCAAAGAAAACGACCAAATGAAATTATTATTTAAATTTTTGTTAATTATCTGTAAAACAACGTAATATATTATTTTTATTAGTAATTTTAATTTTCGAAAAAACAAAACAAAATAAAAAACTCCAAAAGTAAAAAGGAAACTGGAATGAGCAGAAAGATAGTTCCAGTAAAAAATTGAATTCTTAAGTGATGTCTCCTTATTTTTGGAAAAAAATGCTTGAAAACCCCAAATCGAGCTTAGCAATACCATTTAATCTTTGAAAATACCGTAAATTTTTTGTTTAGAATTCATATCCTGTGATTGAATGCTACAAAAAGTCCTCATTTTTCATTCCATTGAATTTATTACAGATTCTATTTCTATCATTAAATTTACAACACATATAATGAAATCAAAACTAAAAAAAGTTGGGACATTATTGTTAGCTATTGCTTTTTCTGGTGAAGTAGCTGCACAAACAAAAGATGCCTCACAAGATCCGAACATTGAAAGCAATATCAGAGGTTTTTTAAAAGTCCTTAATTCAGGAACTGGTAAGCCTATAGAACAATTACCAACTAAAGAAGGTCGGGCAGTACTGAGTGGCTTACAATCATCTATAAAAGTTGATATATCTGGAATAATTGTTACCGAGAAAACGATTGTTGTGGATGGTCAAAATATTAAACTAAACATCATCAAACCTGAAAATGCAAAAGACATATTGCCGGTATTTATGTTTTTCCATGGTGGAGGTTGGGTGCTTGGCGATTTTCCTACACATCAACGAATGGTTAGAGATTTAGTTGTAGAATCTGGCGCCGCTGCAGTGTTTGTTAACTATTCGCCATCGCCTGAAGCGCACTATCCAGTAGCTATTAACCAAGCCTATAACGCTACAAAATGGGTGGCTGAACACGGAAAAGAAATTGGAGTTGATGGAAAAAGACTAGCGGTTGCAGGGAACAGTGTCGGAGGAAACATGGCTACAGTGGTTGCAATAATGGCTAAAGAAAAAAAAGGACCTACTATTAAATTGCAGGTTTTGTTTTGGCCAGTTACCGATGCTAATTTTGAAACCGAATCCTATAATTTATTTGCTAAAGATCGATTCCTGACTAAAAATTTAATGATGTGGATGTGGGATAATTATACAACTGACCCAAAACAACGTAAAGAAATTTATGCCGCACCTTTGCAGGCTACAACCAGTCAATTGAAAGGATTGCCACCAGTATTGGTGCAAACCGCACAAAATGATATTTTAAGAGATGAAGGCGAAGCGTATGCCCGAAAATTAGACGAAGCAGGGGTAAAAGTTACAGCAACACGTTATAATGGAATGATTCACGATTGGGGGTTATTAAATCCAATAAGTACAATTCCCGGAGCTAAATCAGCTTTATTACAAGCAGCTTCTGAAATAAAAAAAGCATTAAAATAAAACTTGATTTTTGTAACAATTCTAAATACAAGTTTTAGATATAATTAAAGGAAAAATGATGCATATCCTTCTGTCAATGTCACAAAGTAAAAGCGTAACTAATTTTAAAATAGCATTCTTAGACAAGCAGGATTCACTTTAAAAACATTCAAAATGAAAAAAACATTAGTAATTCTTTCGCTAATCTTCATTGCAGGATTAGGAAAATTATCAGCACAGGACAACAAAATGTCTAAGGATAAAGCATTAATGATGATGACCAATGTAAGCAACTGGCCTGAAGCTTCCCGTATGGCGGTAAAAGAAATCAACGACAAATACGGTAAACCTGACGGGATTACAAAAGACGAACTTATCTGGATGAAGAAAGGCGTTTGGAAAAAAATCTGCATCAGTAAAAAAGAAACCAAACATAGTTTCCCCATAGAGCATACCGATATGATGCAGACCACCATAAGTTACAAAGTACCTATGGAAATAATGGACGAACTTGGTAAATTTGATGGTAGTGTAACATTTGATCGTACACAAGGAACTATGAGCGCACGCTGCGATAAAGAAGGGAATAACTTCTTAGCATTAAACCTGGCTAATGATATTATTATAGGTAAAAAATCTGTTGAAGAAGCACGAAAAGCATATGGAGATATTGTAAAAGAAAAAATGAATGGAGGCAACCCAATATATATGCAAAAGCTAACTTTCTCAACACAAGAAAACACCGCAGATCCAGACATAAATACCACAGGATTAACTAAAGAAGATGTAATGAAAGTTATGAAAAAAACCGGGGCAAAATAAACGAAATTATAAACAATAAATAATAACAAGTTTAAACTTAAATGCATAATTAAAATTTTAACCCTTATATGTAATTTGATAATATAAGTTTAATATTCTTCTCAAATCTAACACACCTACTGTATCATTTATTAATATCATTAGTAACCTTTTAATTGTTTAAATTATGAAAAATTTAGTAAAGATTAAAGAAGTAGAACCTTCCTTTACCGACAGGAGGAAATTTCTTAAAATCAGTGGACTCACTATTGTGGGCACAGGTTTATTATTAACCGGTTGTAACAAAGACGACGATATCTTTATTAGCCCTAATGACAGTAATTTAACGGCAAAATATGGTGGTGGTCATTTCCCTGGGCTAAAAGATGGTGTATTTGATTTGGGCGGGAACGATCTGGGAGTGTTGACCTATGCATATGCTCTGGAACAATTAGAAGCCGATTTTTATACTAAAGTCGTAAATGCTAGTGGTTTTACTTCAAATTTTACAGCAGAAGATCAGCTGGTTTTGATTGATTTGTATCATCATGAAGTAATACACCGAGACTTCTTTAAAGCAACTCTGAGCGCAGCGCTTCCAAATCCAAAAAAACAATTACTTCCTGATTTAGCCTTTGATTATGGAGGTTTAAATTTTAGTAGTCGCAGTCAAGTTCTAGCTACAGCTAAAGCATTGGAAGATACTGGAGTTGCCGCTTATAACGGTGCGGGAAGATTAATTTCAAATCCGGAATATTTGTTATTAGCAGGGAAAATAGTTTCGGTTGAAGCAAGACATGCTTCTGCAATCAGAAGTTTAATTAATCCCAATTCCAAAGATTTTGCCGGGGATGATGTAGTAGATCCTACAACAGGCCTGGATGTTAAGAAAAATCCTTCGGAAGTCCTCGCCATTGCTGATGGATTTATTACAACTCCATTCACTGCATTATACTTACCGTAAAACAATTAACTTTTAAAAATAGAAATTATGAACATATTAAAATTTATAGAGTCTTTTGCTAATGAAGGTTTAATGCAAAGTAAAGGCTCCAGAAGAGAAAGTTTTACACAATTTGGTCAGTTGGGGAAAAATTTAGCTTTAGCAGCTATTCCATTTGGATTGTCAACATTTACAAATGCTGCCTATGCTGCAGACATCAGCCCTACGCCAAGTACACCAACTGGTGCTTTACAACTTGCTCTGACATTAGAATACCTTGAAAAAGAATATTATATTATGGGATTAGATTCGGGTGTGATCCCTACAGGCGGAAGAGATCAAAAAGTTTTTATGCAAATATCAGAACATGAAACAGATCATGTTACCTTCTTAATAAACGCGTTAGGTGGCCCTGGAAGTCCGAACGTTGTTGCAAAACCGACATTTGACTTTACAGTTGGTGGACTTTTTCAGCCATTTAGTGATTACGCAACGTTTTTGGCATTGGCACAAGCTTTTGAAGATACTGGCGTACGAGCATACAAAGGACAAGCTGGAAATTTAATTTCAACGCCTGATTTACTGACCGCAGCCTTGCAGATCCATTCTGTCGAAGCGCGTCATGCCTCTGAAGTAAGACGATTACGTGGTCAAAAAGGATGGATTATCCGCAATGATCGTGGCGGTTTACCGGTTCAGGCCCAACCTGTATATAATGGGGAGGAAAACACCAACCAGGCAGGTTTCAATACCGCAGCATTATTTGGTGTTGATGCAGGAACAGAATCATTTGACGAGCCATTAACAACGCAAGAAACGGTTACAATAGCTAATTTATTTATTGTGTAATTTAAAAATCAACCCAGTGTAAAAAAACATCTGAAATCATTTTTAAATGACTCTTTTTATTTAGTTAATAGATTTTATTAAAAAAAATCAAAAACTTGTCTAAAACAAAAGTGCGCTCTTAATAAGTGCGCACTTTTGTTATTATGCGAAAAGTAATATCCCCGAAAAGATCAACTGTTTACGAGCTTGTATTTTTATAAATACATATAAAATAGATGCTTATTATATATTTGTACTGTTTGGAAAATAACTTAACAGAAATAAAAAAGTATATTATTCAAAGGGTAAAAGAAATGAGAAAAGCCAATAATCTCGCAAAAGAATAAATATTTCTAAAATTAGGTAAAGGCGTCAGTTTTATGGGTAAAATTGAATCATAATGTAAAAATGCTAAGTCTAATAGTAAGCATTCAAATGAAATCACTGAAATTTTTAATTGTCCTCCAAAAGATTTTTGGCCTGTTAAGGAGTTGTGATAATTTAGCGTACAGATATATAAAAGATGCGGAGAGGCATCTGTATGTTTTGATTAGAAAATCGTTTATGATTATAACTTAATCCTTCATTTATGAATTGCGGTCAATGTACCAACAAAATAAAATTATAGTTTGTACATTTGTGGCAATGAAAAGTTATACTAAGATAGTACTTCTAATTCTGATATCGTGTTGCTATGCCAATACCATATTTGAATTTTCAGATATCGAGGAGAAGGCTAATTTTGAAAATGAAAGCCACGCCTATATTCAACAATTTAATAACCAGATTTTTGTAAACAGTGTAGCGCAAAGTATGCCGCATTGCGTCATTAATTATGACAGGCCAATTCAATTTCATTTAAATGGAATTATACCTGCATCTAAATGCATATCATTTTATAAAAGCTCTTTCTTTCCAGAACGGGATAAGTTTTTTATTCTATATTCTTCTTTCTTGATTTGATGATTTTCTGATTTGACTTTTTTGGCAATTGCTACGCAGTTGTCGGTTTCACTATTTCAGAACAATTCTATTTAAATTCAAAATGAAAAAAATAATATTCCTTCTTTTGCTATTTCCATTTTTAGCAACAGCCCAAAACACTTTTAAAGCCATCATCAAAGATGAAAAAACAAAAAAAGCACTTGACAGCGTTTCCGTATTTCTAACTGGAACTCAAAACGGCTCCACTTCTGATGAAAAAGGATTGGTAGTAATTGAAAACATTCCCAGCGGTAAGCAAACAATTGTTTTCAGCTCTTTTGGTTACCTAAAAATGGAAAAAAATATTTTATTCCCTCAAAATGAAACTATTGAAATATTTTTAGAACCAACATCGGAAGAATTAGAAGAAGTTAAAGTTACTTCAACAAGAAGTAGCCGAACAATAAAAAACACTCCAACTCGAATCGAAGCGATTGTTTCGGGCGAATTAGAAGAAAAATCTTCAATGCAACCAGGGAATATAAAAATGTTGCTTACTGAAAGTACAGGAATTCAAACGCAACAAACTTCCCAAGTTTCAGGAAGTGCGAGTATTCGTATTCAAGGTTTAGACGGAAAATATACGCAACTTTTACAAGATGGATTTCCTTTGTATTCAGGTTTTGCAAGTGGTTTGAGTATTTTGCAAATTCCACCATTGAATTTAAAACGGGTAGAAATTATCAAAGGTTCCACTTCAACACTTTATGGTGGCGGAGCCATTGCGGGATTGATAAACTTGATTACAAAAGAACCAACCGACACAAGAGAAATTTCATTTTTGGCGAATATAAATCAAACTCAAGCGTTGGATTTAAGTGGTTTTTATACTGAAAAATACAAGAAATCCGGACTTACAATTTATGCTTCAAGTAATTCTCAAAAAGCAACCGATGTAAATTACGATGGCTTTTCGGATATTCCAAAATTCGAGAGATTTACGATAAACCCAAAATTTTTCTATTATCCAAACGAAAAAACAACATTTAGCTTCGGTGTTAATGCAGGATTTGAAAACCGAATAGGTGGAGATATGGAAGTGATTTATAATAATAATACAGATGCTACACATACTTTTTTTGAGCGAAACAATAGTAACCGATATTCAACACAAGCAAAGTTTGAAAAAACATTTGTCAATAAAAATATATTGACAATTAAAAATAGTATTGGTTATTTTAATCGCAAAATTCAGAAGCAAGCATATAATTTTGAGGGTCAGCAAGTAGCCACTTTTACAGAAGCCAATTATCTCATTCCAAACGAAAAATCAGAATGGAATTTGGGAGCCAATTTAGTTTCGGATAATTTCAAACAAATTAATTTAATCGCTGATAAATTAGATTATTACAATGCAGCTTTAGGAGTTTTTGCTCAAAACAATCTGAATATAACTGAAAAATTTATTTTGGAAAGCGGTTTACGTTTAGAGATTACAAACAGAAGTAATGTTTTTGTTTTGCCTCGTTTGTCGTTACTGTACAAAATCAACGAAAAATTATCTTCAAGATTTGGCGGTGGTTTAGGCTACAAATCACCTACCATTTTCTCGGAAGAAACCGAAGAAAAAGCGTTTCAAAATATAAATTCACTGGACTTTTCAAAAGTCAATTCTGAAAAATCATATGGATTAAATGCAGATGTCAATTACAAAACTATCCTTTTTGAAGAGCTAAGTTTTGCCATAAACCAAATGGTTTTTTACACCATTATCAAAAACCCGTTGGTTCTTAATCCAATTCCGTTTTCTATAAATTATGCCTTTAAAAATGCCAACGGAATTATAGAAACTAAAGGATTTGAAACAAACGTAAAGCTTCGTTTTGAAGATATTTCCTGTTACATTGGTTATACCTACATTGACGCAAATAGAAATTTTAATAACACAACAACTATAAACCCTTTAACGGCAAAACATAGAATAAATGCAAATGTAATGTATGAACGGGAAGAGAAATTGCGAATCGCTTACGAAGTTTTTTATGTTGGGAATCAGTATTTGACAAATAACGAAAAAGTTGGGGATTATTGGGTTATGGGAGTTTCTGGAGAATCCAAATTAAAGTATTTCAGCATATTTTTGAATCTTGAAAACTTTTTGGACAGCCGACAATCGAAATGGGAAAACATGTATTCGGGAACAATTCAAAATCCACAATTTAGAGAAGTTTACACGCCAACAGACGGATTTATATTGAATGGCGGAATTAAAATTAGATTGTAACGGTTTGGATATAAATACGAAACAACGACGGATAAATAACACTCTAAAAGAGATGCCTAGGCATCTCTTTCTATTTTATAGCGGTAAGTAAGACTTATCAAAAAGGATTGTGTAACTTTTGTGTTGATTGCAAAAAAATATTTCAACTATATCAGCATCATCACCAATCGTAAAAATTTGCTTGATATTCGGCAAACCCGATTTTAAAACATTTTAATTCCACCAACAGACACACCGACCTTTAGACAAGTATATGCACCACTTCAAGGACGAGTTTTTAATGTGGCGTTACGAGTTAAATTTATCCAAAGTATGGCTTGCTCATTTGCAGTTTTTTAACGCAGCAACCATCGCTAAAAAAATATATAATGAGCAAGTAAACCAACGCGTCAAGACAGCGGACTTTGGGCAAACATGGTACATCAAAGTATATCGATACCTTTCTGAAATAAAAAACACGCATATCAAAAAAGAAATGTGTGTTTAAAAATTGAAATATAAGTACTTTGTTTACTGAAATTTAGCTGTAAATCCAAGATAAAAACTTCGTCCCACGGCGGGTATAATACCTGGCCCAGGATATTCATCGGTTCTGCGAGTGAAATAGGATTTGTCTGCCAAATTATTAGCGCCTAATTTGATTGCGAAATTTTGTAATTTGTAGGAAGCACTCCAGTCCAAAACCGTGTAGGCAGGAATATAACCCGCAACCGGATCTTCGCTAGTCATGACATTGGAAGCATCTCCAAAAGCATCTCCAACATAATTGTACTGTAAAGTTGTCGATAATTTACCAGTGCTAAAAATTAAACCTACACGGTTTATCGTTTTGGCGGCGGCTTCAACTCTTTTTCCTTTAAATTCTCCTGTGGTGTATTTGGCATCTACATAGGAAAAGGAATTGAAAATACTGAAGCCAAAATCAGATTGGGAGTTAAAGTATTTTAGAATGTTAAACTCGATATAACTTTCGATTCCTTGGTGTACACTATTGGCAATATTTTTTCTGATAGAATAATAATCTCCAGTAATTGGATCGGTTGCTAATGTTACCCCGATACGGTTGTTGTACGCCATGTAAAATCCTCCAATGTCAAAATTAAGGTAGTTCCTGATGGTTCCTCTGTAGCCTAAATCACTATTAAATCCTTTTGCATCTTTCAGGTTAGGGTCTATTCTTGAACTCGTGCCAAAAGGTTCTAACTGGCTGTAATCTATCGGACGGTATGCCTGAGAAATATTGGCATAAAGACTAGTATTTTTTCCTGGTTTTAACTCCAATCCAAGCCCCGCCAGTGCAAAAGTTCTATTTCTAACTTCATCTGTAAGCTGTACGTCGCCTTCTACTTCTTTATGTCCTTTGGCACTACTTCTTAAATATTCAAATCGAAAGCCAGGGGTGATGGTAAAATTTTTGTAGAGTTTAAAAATATTTTCTACAAACGGAGCTAGATTTGCAGTACTAAAATCCAAGTCATACCCCCAATCGCCTGTTATGGATAAATCAAAATCACTATTTGTCGTTCCTTCTCCGCCTCCTTGGCGCTTAAACCATGCATAACTTTGACGGACACCACCAGCAAAAGTTGATTTTTGACTCCCTAAAGTATAATTTTGGGAATAGCGTACTTCGGTTGTAGTATTGTTCATTTTTTCGATACCTACTTCTCTTGAGACATAGGTTCCCGTTATTGGGTCGATACCATCTGTGGCTTCGGCTCCTCCATCTTCATTTCTCCAAACCAAAGAACGACCACTAAATAAATAGGTAGATTTAATGCTCAAAGTACTGTTTTCCGAAGGCGTATAATTGGCGTAAGCCGTAATGATATTCCAAGGGCTTTTTAGCCAGTTTCGTGCTCTTGTAGAAGCTTTTGGATTAGCATAAAATAAACTGTCAGTTAAACCTCCAGGCATTTTTATTTTATTTCGAAGCAAAGAATATTCAACACCAAAATTTAATTTTTCAGAATGATTGTATTGTATTTTCCCAAATCCCGAAACTTGCGATTGCTGACTATTGGGTCTGTACCCTTCCATATTACGGTATTGTAAGAAACCGTAGTAACCTATTTTTTTATAATTCCCGCCAACAGAATTGAAGGAATTAAACAATCCATAATTCCCTATTGTTTGTGAGGTGATAAATTCAAAAGGTTTGTTTTTTGGAGCATCCTTAGTAACATAATTGACTAAACCCCCAAACTGTGATCCAAATTGCAACGATGCGGCACCTCTAACCATTTCGATACGATTGACAGCTTCCATTGGCGGAATGTAATACGATTCATTATAACCATAAATATCAGCACTGATGTTGTACCCATTCTGTCTGGTATTCATCTCTACACTTTGTGACGGATTAAGTCCACGTGTTGCAATTCCATTGGCAGTAAACCCGCTACTCTCTGTTTCTACAATATTTAAACCGGGGATTCTTCCTAGTATTTGTCTGGTATTATTGACTGCTTTATTGGCATCGAGACTGTCAACAAGAATGATTTCACTTTTTTTACCAGCGTAAATGATTCCGTCTTTACTATCGGGCAAGTGACCAATCCCATTTACGGTTTTAAAGCCTTTGACAATAACTTCTTTCAGGGAGTATTCGGTATTTTCTTGTGCTTTTATGGTTTGTAATCCCATTAAAGTGAGAAAGGTAAAAATTATTTTATTGAAATTCATATTGTGGTTTTTGTAGTATTAAAAATTATTTTCGGTAATGATCGGTAAGCGTTCCAAGAAATGTTTCTAGTTGACTTTCTTCTTGGGCAGTCATTTTTAAATTACCTAATTCATCTCTATTTACGTTTTCAAGTACTTCGGGAGTAGCAAATTCGCTTGGGTTTACATCTCGAACATTATAGAAATGAATGACTTCTTTTAAGGTTTTAAAGGATCCGTTATGAAAATATGGCGATGAAATAGCAATGTTTCGTAATGTTGGAACCCTAAATTTTCCGTTGTGTTCTGGTTGCGAAACGACAGCGCCGATGCCCAAATCAATAAAGTTAGCTCCAGCAGGATTTATGGCTGTTGATTGGTTGTAAAATGGATTTTTTTCGTTTCTGGGCACTCCTATATTATCATAGCTGAAATCCGTAAACAAAATTTTCCCCGTTCTTTCGTCAGGTTCTAAAACGTGGCATTGTGCACATTTTCCTTTTCCTTGAAAAATGGCTAATCCTTTCTTTTCATCCTCCGTAAATTTGATCAACTGTTTGTTGAAATAGTCAAATTTTGAGGTAAAAGAATTCACTTCTTTTGATGTTTCAAAAGATGCTAATGCATCGGCAATGTAGGATATCAATTCTTCATCTGTCTTTGCTACACCGTACTCCTTTTCTAATTCAAAAAAGTAAGAAGCTTTTTTTATTTTGAAAACAAGATTTGCAATACTACCATTATTCATTTCTACTGCACCAATAAAGGGATGAATGAGTTGTTCTTTTAGGTTTGGAGATCTTCCATTAAGAAATAAGCCTCCAATATAAGTCTCATCTGTAGTATTGTAGCTACGCTCCGGCGAAAATACATTATAGGCTAAATTTGGAGAATTGATGTTTGCGAAAGCTCCTGTTACAGCGCCTTCTGAAATGTCTTTGTGCAAAGGATCACTGAAGCCAGTTTCAGGCGCATGACAAGAAACACACGCTTGACCAATAGGATTGGAGAGGTTTTTATCGAAGAAAATTAATTTTCCGATCGCTGTTTTATTGTTAGCAACAGGTACATATTCGGAATCATAAGTACAACTAGATAGTGTTATCATGACTACTAATCCAATTAAAAAGTATTTTTCATTCATTTATTTAGAATAATTAAAAATAACATCACAAATATAAAGTTCCATTTTTATATCAGCAAACTTATTTAGACTAAATATTAATACTGTTTTAAATAAATTTTATAGTAATACATAAACCAAAAAAACACAAATTTCTGCACCACAAAAACAACACCGCAACCCTAATTACCTATCCTAATTCAAGCCAATCAGTAAACCCCGAATAGTAATCACTGAATACTGATCACGGAACACTAAAAACGGAACACTAAACATTTTTTTCTACCTTTGTCTAATGTTTACATTCTTCAAATCAAAACCCGTACTTAAAGATTTAATTCCTGATGGTCATATCGACATTCATTCCCATCTTTTGCCGGGTATTGATGACGGTGCTCGAACTTTTGAGGATACGTTACGGCTTACACAAGCACTACAGGGCTTTGGGGTTTCCCAGTTTATTACTACACCTCATATTATTCAGTATGTTTGGGACAACACTCATGATCAAATCCATTCCAATAAAGAAACTACCGTTTTAAAATTAGAAAAAAACAAAATCACGGTTCCCTTTAATGCTGCAGCTGAGTATTTGATGGATGATCAGTTTGTACATCTTTTCCAATCTCACGAATTGTTAACATTGAAAGCTAATTATGTATTAGTCGAAATGTCTTACATCAATGCACCGATCCAATTGTATTCCATACTTTTTGACTTGCAGGTGGCAGGCTATATTCCGGTTCTAGCCCATCCGGAGCGTTATCTCTTTTACCATAATAATTTCAGTGAATACGAAAAATTAAAAAGAGCGGGTTGTTTATTTCAATTAAATTTACTGTCGGTTGTAGGCTACTATGGCGCCGAAATCACTAAAATATCGGAGCAATTGCTACAAAAAGGAATGTACACGTATGTAGGCTCCGATGTACATCATAACAATCATATTGCTGCTTTTGATCAAAAAGTAAAAATAAAAGACTTGGCCCCATTAAAAGAAGCAATAACGAACAATCAGTTTTTCAAGTTAGTGTAAATTACAGTTCAACTACTATTGCTTTTAATAGAAGTTTAACAATACATCCCTCTTGTAATTACTGCTTTGAATCTTATAATAATAACTATCTAGTTTAAAAATAGAAAAAAAGTTAGTGAAATAGCAATTTCAGCGCTAGCCGCAGGGAGTCACCACCTAGCCGACAGATAAAGTACTATCTATCTAAACGTAAACTTTTTTAACTCGCCCTTACATAAAAAGCATTAAAAAACAACGAAGAAGTGAAGGTAGCACTCCTCGAGTTAAGTCCTCAAGACAAACGGCTCAGGGTGCGGAGCGGAACTTTAAGGTAGTTTTTAAGTTTTTTATTTTCAGGCTTGAAATCGAAAATTCATGAATACCAAAAAACAATAATAACCCATCAATATTTTTTGTTTCTATTGAAATCAAATATTTACGAACTCCAATAAAGTATTACCAGGTGAGTAATCAAGACAAAAGAAAAGATTCATGAATGCCAAAAAACAATAATAAGCCACAAACATCTTTTGCTTATTTTAAAATCATAGATTCACGAACTCCAATAAAGTACTAACTCATCTGCAATCAAGACAAAAGAAAAAATTAGTGAATAGCAAAAAACAATAACAACACCCTTTAGGCGTGGTGTAAACAAAAAAAGTCTGCAAAGAACTAATTCATTACAGACTTTTTTTCAAAACCTTTGTTTTATATTACTTATCCAATAATTGAAAAGTAGAATTCATACTTATAAATTCAGGTACAATTTTTTTCATTTGCATTACAATTTCATCATTTCCAAAAGAGTTTGCTTTTTCTATAAGTTCTTCAATATCAGTATGTAATGTTTCAAACTCATCTTGAATTTCCTCGGCGATCATAATTTTTTCGTGATGCGTAGCTACTGTTTTTGAAGTGTCATTAAGCAATTCCTCAAATAATTTCTCCCCTGGTCTTAAACCAACAATTTGAATTTTAATATCCCTATCCGGTATAAATCCGGCCAACTTGATCATCTTTTTAGCCAAATCAATAATTTTAACCGGTTTCCCCATGTCAAAAATATAAATTTCCCCTCCGTTCCCCATAGACCCCGCCTCTAAAACCAATTGACACGCTTCAGGTATAGTCATAAAATACCGAATAATATCCGGATGAGTAATCGTCACAGGACCTCCTGCAGCGATTTGTTTGGTAAACAAAGGCACTACAGACCCATTAGAACCTAAAACATTTCCAAAACGGGTGGTGATAAATTTGGTAACATTTTTATCTCCTTCATTTTGAACTTTTAACTGCAACGACTGGACGTATTTTTCAGCAATTCTTTTACTGGCCCCCATTACATTACTTGGGTTTACTGCTTTATCAGTAGAGACCATTACAAATTTCTTAACCTTATACAAACAGGACAAATCGGCAATGTTTTTAGTCCCTTCTATATTGGTAAGAATCGCTTGTGAGGGATTCTCTTCCATCAAAGGCACATGCTTATAGGCTGCGGCATGGTATACCACCTGAGGAAGATGCGCTCTGAAAACCATATTCATGGCACTTTTATTCCTTACATCCGCAATTACAGTGTGTATTTTTGTATTGGAACCTGTATTTTGCATTTCTAAATACATATGATGCAACGGTGTTTCAGCCTGATCTAAGATAATGATTGTTTTAGGATTAAAACTTAATACCTGTCGCACAATCTCACTTCCAATAGACCCGGCAGCACCGGTAATCAGGACAGTCTTATCCTTCAACTGCTTAGATATTGATTTATTATCTAATACAATAGGTTTTCGCTCCAGTAAATCTTCAATTTGGATGCTCTTTACTTTTTGTGATATCTCTTTTTGATTTTGCCAATCTGAAATAAGAGGCACTGTAAAAACACTATAATTGAATTCTAAACACTGGTCTACGATGGTTAATTGTTCTTCTTTAGACATGCTTTTATCGGCAATGATAACTGCCTGAGCATTTACGGAACGCATGAGTGGTGGCAATTTTTTCTTTTTAATTAATATAGGAAGATCCAACATTCGTTTTGTAGCGTTCTGATTATTTTTATCGACAAATCCAACAATTTTAAAACGAGAAGGTGTTTCAAATTTTAGGGCATTCGCTACGGATATGGCATTGGCATCCGTACCATAAATAATAGTCCGTATTAATTTTTCTTTTCCAATTTCAGAGAAATAAGCCTCAAAAGTTTGTTTAATTATGACCCTATACAAGAACAAGCCGCAAAAGGAAAGCACAATATTGATAAAAAAAGCAGTATTTAAAAATGCTTTTACACCATATAAAAATTCATATACCAAGTTAAACAAAAGAAATAGCACCAGAACAGCCATTTGTGAAAACAAAAGCTTCACCGCATCAATATAAGAAGAATGTCTGATAATTCCGGAATAGGTTCTAAACAACCAGAAAAAGAAAAGGTTAACACTAAAAAAAGCGCAAATAAACATAGCCGTGTGCGGTGTGATGACATAGTCTAATCCCGTTCCCTTAAATATCAATATAGTAAAAAAAAAGGACAATACTAAGACGGAGAAATCCATCAAAACAATTACCCACCTGGGCAGATAACTTAAGTTGTAAATGTTAAATTTCAAATTTGCTCTTGAAAAAAAATTTGACTTTACCGATGATGAACTAGTATTTTCAGTGGTATCCAAAATTTATTTTTTTTAAAAGATTAATGCCTTTGTATCAACAAAAATAAGATTAAATAAGTTAATAAAGGAAAATGAAGCAATCCATTTCGTTTTTTTTGATTAAAAAAAAAGAAAAAAGATGAACATCACTTTATTACGATTAGTTAAAATTTATGTTTTATTTAAAAATAAAGTTCTTATTTCTAGCGTCGAAATAAATTTACAATAACCGATTTTATCCGATCTCGATCCCCATCAGAAAGATTGGAACCGGAAGGCAAACAAAGGCCATTGTTAAAAAGTGTTTCAGAAATAGTGCTACCATAATAAGAATAACTGCAAAAAACAGGTTGCAAATGCATCGGTTTCCATAAAGGTCTGGATTCTATATTTGCTGCTTCTAATGCCAGTCGCAAAGTTTCCCTGCTTATCCCATTGGTTTCCATGGGATACACTAAAATAGTGCTCAACCAGTAATTCGAAAAATAATTAGTATTGGGCACGCTGAACACGGTAACGCCTTCTATGTCTTTAAATAAATCGACATAAAATGCATGCATATTTCTTCTCAAGTCAATATGATCCTGCAAAACTTCCATTTGACCGCGACCAATACCGGCGCAGATATTACTGATTCTGTAATTATAGCCTATTTCACTATGCTGATAATGTGGCGCAGCATCCCTTGCCTGTGTAGATAAAAAAATTGCCCTGTCTTTTATTTTTTTCGAGTGAGTGACAATCGCTCCTCCACCTGACGTGGTTATTATTTTACTTCCATTAAAAGAAAAAATGCCAATATCTCCAAAAGTACCACACTTTTTACCCATGTAGCTACTTCCCAAAGCTTCTGCACTGTCTTCAAGAATGGGAATGGAATACTTGTCGGCCACCGCTCTTATAGCATCAATTTTATAAGGAACACCATACAGATGAACCGCTATTATTGCTTTTGGTTTTTTACCTTTAGTTATACTGTTTATGATAGCTTCTTCCAGCGCAATTGGACATAAGTTCCAAGTTTCAGTCTCACTGTCAATAAAAATAGGTGTTGCCCCTTGATATAAAATGGGGCTTGCCGATGCTGAAAAAGTCAAACTTTGACATAGTACAACATCCCCTGACTGAACCCCTAAAAGAATTAAACCTAGATGAATTGCTGCGGTACCGGAGTTCAAAACCGCTACATTGTCAGAACCTAGGTAAGTTTCCAAGTCTTGCTCAAAAGAATTTATATTATTGCCTGCAGGAGCAATCCAGTTCGAGTCAAATGCTTCTTGTATGTATTTTTGTTCGCCACCTCCCATATGTGGGGACGATAGCCAAATTTTGTCTTTGTGCATCTTCTTAAAATAAAAACGATACAATCGTATTATGCTAAATTAAATAAAATTAAACTACAACTGTCATTGCAATTCTATATTCTAAACTGTTGGTTACACTAAACCTTTCTAAAAAAAAATAAACCAAATTGTTTTCAAAATAATCCTGATATCTCCCCAAAAACTGCGATGGCAATAATAGTCTAAATTTAACTGCACCTTATCCGGAAAAATGGTCTTATTGTTATACAGTAAAGGCACTACTTGTTTTTCTAACAATTGGGCCTCATTATTGTATTTTAAAGCCGCCTCACTTGTTAATCCTGGCTTCAATTCCAAAATTTTTCGATTTTCACCTTCTAATAAATCATAGTAACCAGGCAAATCTGGTCGTGGCCCTACAACGCTCATCTCCCCTATTAAAATATTAAAGAGCTGAGGCAACTCATCTAGTTTATAGCCACGAAGAAACTTCCCTATTTTTGAAATACGGGCATCGCCGGAAGACGATGAAACTTGAATGGTACGGAGTTTGTAAATTTTGAATGGGATACCAAATTGGCCAATACGCGCCTGGAGGAAGATTCCATTGGTACGGGTATCTATAACTGCGAGCAGCCAAGAAACCAATACAACCCAAAAAAAGAAGAGAAGTATGAAGAGGGAGAAAATAATATCAAAGAAACGTTTTACCATGATAAAAAATCCAAGCGAAAAACGAATTAATAATTTCTCAAAACCATTTTACGAGTGACGAAATTTCGGACCAGTAAATACATAAAGGTTAATAGTACTAGAAATCCACCCATAAAGAGCAGGGTCAAACATCCTCTGGCGTCCATATAAATAACCAGTATATTAATTATTAATTGCAGTGCTGCGTAAATAAAGGCAACTAGAATGTGCGAATAACCCATTTCATTGGCAAGATATTGATACAAATGGGAACGATGCGGCTGAAATATATTTTCTTTTTTAAGCAAACGGCTGATAATGGTAATAACAGCATCAATCCCATAAACAGCAAAGAAAAGTGTAAATCCGAACTGTCCGGATTCTATAATTGTTTTTATCATAAAATAACCCAGAAACAGGGCCATACTGATACTGCCTACATCTCCGGCAAATGTTTTAGCTTTTTTTCGAACATTAAAAAATCCAAAAGCAACACAGGATAATCCCATGGTAATTAACAAAGGTAAACTCGCTTCATTTAGGGGTAAAAAAGAAAAACTGACTATTGCGGTTAATGCATATAAAACCGTTATTCCGTTAATGCCGTCCATAAAATTAAAAGCGTTTACCCAACCTATCAGTAATACAAATACAACTGGAAGCATCCAAAGGGATTCTGAAAACAAGTTTAACTCATAAAAAACCAAGCCAACTGCGATAAAATGCGATACAAATCGAGGCAATTGGGATAACGGCTTAATGTCATCAATAAAGCTAACCACCGCAACCATTACTACCGCAAGGGTTACTGCCCAGGAAACGTATCCCAAAAAAAAAGCGATACTAATAGCTATCGGAAAAATAATCCCTCCTCCTCTTAAAGTAATGGAAGTGTGGGATGACCTACTATTGGGTTTATCAATGATATTGTATTTATCCGCAATTTTGAAATAAACAAGTTCAGTACCAACCAATAAAATAATTAATGCAATGTATACCATATCTTAAACTATATGTAATCTATAACCTGAAATCAATTATCTAAAAACTGCGTCCGAAATGCTTACAACTTGTGTTTCAACAAGCCCAAAAGGTACTCCCCATAACCTGATTTTTTCAAAGGTTCAGCTAAATCCTTCAGTTCTAGCTCTGAAATAAAACCCTGTCTCCAGGCAATTTCTTCAATACAGCCCACTTTCAGTCCCTGACGCTCTTCAATAACCTGTACAAATTGTCCCGCTTGCATCAGACTATTGAAAGTTCCGGTATCTAGCCAGGCCGTACCTCGGCTTAAAATGCCCACTTTCAACGCACCTTTTTCCAAATATACTTTATTCACATCAGTAATTTCATATTCCCCACGAGCACTTGGTTTAATATTTTTGGCTATTTCCACCACCGAATTGTCATAAAAATACAAGCCGGGTACCGCATAATTTGATTTGGGTTCCAAAGGTTTTTCTTCAATAGAAAGTGCTTTGAAATTGACATCAAACTCAACAACACCGTAGCGTTCCGGATCCGAAACATGATAAGCAAAAACAACCCCACCCTTCGGATTAGTATTGGAACGCAACAACTCATCCATATTGGACCCAAAGAAAATATTATCGCCTAAAACTAATGCTACGCTGTCTTCACCAATGAATTTTTCTCCAATAACAAAAGCCTGAGCCAAACCATTAGGAATAGCTTGCTCCGCATAACTGAATTGACAACCTATTGACGATCCATCCCCTAATAATTTTTTGAAATGGGGTAAATCATGTGGCGTCGAAATAATTAATATTTCGTTGATTCCTGCCATCATCAAAGTGGACAATGGATAATAAATCATCGGTTTATCATAAACCGGCATCATTTGTTTGCTCATTGCAAGCGTTAACGGATGCAAACGGGTTCCAGAACCTCCAGCTAATATAATTCCTTTCATTTATATTTTATATTTTGTAATTATCATTTAATGGACTACTCGTAAATTTATTTCCGCTCCCCTTTAGGGCCGGGGTAATAATTCTATTTATAATTAAGTGCTAGATTTTCAGCTTTCTTTGGGGCCGGGTTTAAACGAGAATCATATCACTTTCGACTTTAAACTAAACTATTAAACTTCAAACTCTTTTTCAGACTTTCCTTGTAATCCGGCACACTAATACCATACACCCGCTTAATTTTTGTTTTATCCAATAAAGAATACGCAGGACGTTTGGCAGGAGTTGGATAAGCCGATGAGAGAATCCCTTTCACTTCACAACTATACCCATCAATTTCCTGGATTGCCAGAACAAAGTCATACCAGCTGATTTCTCCTTCATTCGAATAATTATAGATTCCGGCAATCCACTCTGGTGCTGTTACAATAGTCATCATGGCCTGAGCCAAATCGGCAGCATACGTTGGGGATCCAATCTGATCGTTGACCACACTGATCGTATCTCGTTCTAGCAATAATCGCTGCATGGTTTTCACAAAATTGTTTCCAAATCTGCTATACACCCATGAAGTTCTGATGATAATTGCATCGGGATTTGCTTTCAAACAAGCTAACTCTCCCGCTCTTTTGGTTGCTCCATACACATTTACAGGTTGCGTTAGGGCCTCCTCGCTCAATGCGAAAGCTGATGTCCCGTCAAAAACATAATCGGTGGAAATATGAATTAGTTTTACAGAATGATCTTCTGCATATTGGGCAATAATCCCAACAGCCGAATGATTAACAATATCCGCTAATTCGTGTTCTGTTTCCGCTTTATCAACGGCAGTATAGGCACCACAATTCAAAATAATATTTGGAGAAATTGCCTCTACTTGAATTTGTAAAATCGACAAATTATCCAAGGAAACTTGCGTTCTGTCTGCAAAAATCCATTCGAACTGAGGGTAGTTTTTAGACAATACCATCAGTTCAGAACCCAATTGTCCTTTGGCACCGGTAACTAGTATTTT
Source organism: Flavobacterium fructosi (assembly GCF_042787335.1). NCBI lineage: Bacteria > Pseudomonadati > Bacteroidota > Flavobacteriia > Flavobacteriales > Flavobacteriaceae > Flavobacterium > Flavobacterium fructosi. Next base: position 174,537 of record NZ_JBHZQA010000004.1, read on the forward strand.
TTTCATTTTTATTTTTTCAACGCCAAAAACATTTGGCATAAAAGATTTCGGTTACCCTTTTATATTTAATAAACCGACTGATCTACAAACTAACTTTATTTTTTAGCTAAAGCTTCAGAAATTTACCTTGCTAATCTGGCTTTCAAACTTAATGATTAAAATTAACTCCTAATCTAATTGACAACTTTAAACGGTAAATTTTTAAACAATAAAACATTTTTTAAGACTTTAAGCAATCTTAAATGGAATCGATCGTCACTCTGGACTATTTCCTCTTTTGTAAAACAATTTCCCAGCGCTATCAATATGCGAAAGCAAATCGATATTTGATATTTTTCGTTTTAGAGACAAATCTATTTTATAAGGCAGTAATAAATCATCTAATGTATTCTCTATTTCCAAAAACTCCGGAAAAGTTAATGAATTCTCGATGATTGTCAAATCAATATCAGAACCTACTTTAAAGTTAGCTTTAGCTCTAGAACCATAAATAACAACGCTATCAATTCCTTCATAGCTTGCAAAGACATCATTTATTTTGTCTATATCTTCCTGTTTTAAGCCAAATTGTATCATTCTAAAATTCTTTCATTTTTTCTTTAAAAGAGACAAACAAATCGTAATAATAATTTAATATTCTGTCTCTAATATCGTTTGCTGTACTTTCGTTATAAGTATGCGTAGATTGGTTTCTACTTTTTATCATTTCCATGCATTGTCCCCATCCTGAATCAATCCTTTTTGGAAGGCTTCTCTTGTAGCGTCTCTAGACCCCGTGATAGTCGTATTTCCCTGGTATTCAAAATAATCTTTCATTACATTCCAAGCCAACTCATGTGTAAATTCAAAAGCTTGAATCAGCCCTTGTTCTTCCAATTCATTCAAATTACCTTTCGCTATGAATTTCTGCAACTGTCCCAGTGCTTTCAGATAATTTCCAAAACGTTGTTTCCATCGAATATCTTCTTCCATAATTCAGTTCAATTTAAATGTTTTTTCTTTAATCGCCAAAAATCTTTCACTTCTCCCCTTTCATTGTCATCTTGAGCGTTGCCGAAGGATCAAAAGACACTTCTCACTCCTCACTATCACTATTTCTCACCACTCACTTCTCACCACTTAAAACTCCCAATCAATATCCTCAAAACTCGGCAAAACCAAATCCTTTTCAGAAACAATTACTTCATCAGGACTCACTTGCCAATCAATGGCCAAAGTAGGATCATCATACCGAATCCCTCTTTCGCTTTCTTTATGATACAATTGATCTACTTTGTATAGCACCGAAGCCGTTTCACTCAAAACGGAGAAACCATGGGCAAAACCGTGGGGAACCATCAATTGTTTTTTATTATCGGCACTTAAAACCACACTAAAATGCTGTCCATAAGTAGATGACTTTTTTCGTAAATCGACCGCCACATCAAGGATTTCTCCTTCTAACACCCGTACTAATTTGGCTTGGGCAAAAGGATTAATCTGCAAATGCAATCCCCGAATCACCCCGCGTTTGGAGAAAGACTGATTGTCTTGTATAAATTGATAGGGCATCCCATTTTCATGAAATTGAGTTTGATTGTAGGCTTCAAAAAAATACCCGCGCGAGTCTTCAAAAATTCTCGGAGTTATAATTACTAAATCTTGTATAAATGTTTTTTCAATGGTCATAATATATATATATTTTAAAACTGTGGATATAAATCGAATCATCCATAATACTAAATAGTACTTCTTTTTAAATAGTCAACAACTGATTCAGGATGCCAGTTTAATAACTTCCTCACTTTAGAATCATCAAACGTTAAATCGGAAGTGATTTTTTTTATTTTTAAAGAATTTAGAGGAGCTTTATCTCCCAGTAAATCGCCTACATACCCTATTAAATTTGCAATAATCAAAGGAATATTATTGGCCTTATTTCTATTTCTATGAATTAAAATCGTTGAACTTAATTCCTCAAAACTGGGATGACAACCATCCGTAAGATTATATATACCCCCTGTAAATGCAACATTTGGAATAAAAGAAGCAACATCTTGAACCAACACCATACTTTTTTTGGCTTTCCCTCCACCGATATTAAAATAATATCCATTGTCCATAGCTCTTAACATAGAACCCAAATTACCGGGTGGATTTTCACCAACCAACAGAGGCAGACGCAAAATAGTGCAAACCACATGGTGTTGTTCACACCATTTTAAAACGAGTTGCTCTGCTTCTATCTTACTTAATCCATAAGAATCTTTAGCTTCTAAAGGATGCTCTTCGTTAATTTGGATACCACTTTCTTGACCATAAACCGAAACGGAACTAATAAAAATAAATTGTTCCGGCAAACCCGTGTTTTCTAATCCTTGTAATAAATTTCGGGTGCCCGAAACATTCACATCAAAAAATTGTTTATTCTCAGCCCTCCCATTTGGAATAGCATGAGCTTTACCGGCAGCATGAATAACCAAATCAAATTTTTGATTGAAAACAGGAATTTCATTATCTAAAGAAATCTTGTAATCTCCGGAAGACCTGGACAAACTACAAAGAGTATTGTCTTTTGACAATTCTTTTACTATTGATTTTCCTAAAAAACCATTTGCACCTGTTACTAATATTTTCATTTATAGGGTAATCAACTAAATAAATTGAGCTAAACGCTTAAATATTCTTAAAGGCATTAGATAAAGTGGAGCTTGCAAATCATTATTTTTCCAAGCTTTAAGTACTTCTTTATTTTGAACAACTATGTTCGTAAAACTTTGGTTTGTAGCGCCTCCAAGTCTCATTTTAATAATCAACCTATTAAAATATTTAGACTTAAATTGGTGTTTTTTAAACATTCTTAACATTAATTCATAATCGGCAGCCAATTTGTACTGCAAATCAAATAATCCTACTTTTTTGTATACGGTATTCCTAACAAACAAGGCCGGATGTGGTGGCACGTTTGCATTTTCAAAAAAACTATTGTAATAGCTTTTTGATTTCCAATTTCGGACCACTTTATTGGTATCATCACTCTTTACATAAACTAAATTTCCATACAGGATATCTAACTCGCCATCATTAATAAATTCTTCCATAACAGCTGCGATAACTTCGGAGTCTTGGTACAAATCATCTGAATTTAATATGCCTATTACATCTCCTGTACAGGCAAGAATCCCTTTGTTCATGGCATCATACAAACCTTTATCTTGTTCAGAAATGAAATAACCAAGGTTTTCTTTGTAATCATTTATTAAATTGACAGTATTATCTTTGGATTTTCCGTCTATAATGACATATTCAATGTCGCCATAGGTTTGCGAAAGAACTGATTGAATCGCTTCCTTAATAGTTTTCTCATTGTTGTAAACAACCGTAATTATTGATATTTTCATTATATATTTTTAATTAAGTAATGATCTTTTGATTAAAAAAAAGCACAAATAAATTCTATATTTAATTTTGAACCACCTTGATGTTGCCGAAATTAATCCACCGGTCGAAACATTCCCATCATGTCTTCTGTAATAAATAAGTGTATCCTCTAATACTTTATGCTTAAAAAGAAAGGATCCCACCAAAAACAACCAATTATCATGGGTGCAAAATTGTCGGTTAGAAGGAAACGGAAGCGCCTTTTTTAAAATTTCGGAACGAAAAGCCAAACAACAGCCCAGATAGCTAAATTTAACAAGATTTCCCCAACTGCTTTTTTTTACACTTCGCAATTTAAAATAGGAATCTGAGATTACTTCATTACTGCTATTAATGAGCTTACAATCAGACACAACTAGGTCTACAAATTGAAGTTCTTCCAAACAAACACGAACTTTATTGGGATCCCAGATATCATCTTGGTCACTGATAAATACAATATCACCGCTTACTTGTTTAAGCGCATTCTCGAAGTTACTGGTATATCCTTTTTCTTCATTAAAAAATAGTTTTATTCTTGAATCTGACAATTTTTTAATGACTTCTATAGTGTTGTCTGTAGAGCAATCATCTGAAATTATAATCTCGTCATCCATACCAAGCTGATTTAATATTGAAAAGAGCTGTTCTTCTATATATTTTTCACCATTGTAGGTCGCTATACAAACTGAGATCATAAAAAAATAGGGATTAATAATTCTTATTTGATGTAAACGCCAAACTTATTATTTCGGTAATCTAAATATCCTTTTATGATACTCTTAAATTTCAAAATCTTATCATCTTCGAAGAGAATTATTTTTAAAATATCATTTATAAAGATTCTCTTTTCTGTTTGACTAAAAACAGTTGAAACAGTTTTATGCTTTTTATATACATACATTCTGTTTCGGGTAATATAATACCTGCGCAGACTGGAATGGTTGGTTACAATTGCCTTGATTGATAAAAAAGTAAGGTGCTTTGAATGACCCAATTCATGAGCCAGAATAGCATCGCGCAGAAGGGCTATCGAATAACCCGCAGCTTTTATTTTTAAACAATAATCAATATCTACATAATCAATGAATAGTTTATCTTCAAATCCGCCAATTGATCTATAGACATTTAGATTAATAAAATTTCCGGAAGTCATTACAACGATAGGAGAATTATTTTCTTTAATATATTTATCATAAACAACACCCTCAATCAGATAAGTGGGATAATAAAGCGCAATTCTATCACCTTCTATTTTAGAGATTTGACTGATAATCGTACGATCTAAATTTAAAAATTTACTATCCTGATCCATTGTCAGTAGCCATTTTACACCTTGTTGAATAGCCAATTGACATCCAATATTTAAAGCCTTTGCAATTCCTAGATTGCCTCTATTAAAAACATACTCTATCTTATCCTTTAATGGTAGGGCCTGAAACAAACTTTCATTAGAAAAATTTGAATTATCTACGATATAAACTTTCTCGACAAAATCAATATAACTGCTTATATTATCGACAATATTTGTTTCTGGATTATAGAGAACAACAACTGCAGCAACCATCTTATTATTTTTTAATTAACACTTATTCTAAAAATAATGCTTAACTTAAAATACGATCAATTTTATATAAAATAAATTGATTAGCAAAAAACACATTCCAATAAAAACGATGAGCGATTTAGAAAACCATGCGGGCTTAAAAGCATAGTAAATAAAAGGAATTAGTATAATATCTACCACAGCCAACAATTCATTAATTCTCGTTGCTATTGGCGGCAGTACAGCCAAAACCAGATATGACATAAGTGATATACAATAAATTTTCATTAAAATTGGAGTATATTTATTATAAGAAAGAAGGAGATTATATTTGGAAAGTAAAAAATAAAATATTAAAATTTTGGCTAAGAACACAAAATTAAAAACATTGATTAATATGGATTCTTCATTTCCCAATTCCATTAAGGTTTGATACATCGAAATTTTAGTTTGTATCACTGATATCGGAATAGTCGTTATTAAATTTATTCTTGAAAAATAGACTAAATATCCTATCGGTAAGGAAAGCGATAATACTTTTTTTCGCGTTTTAATGCCTAAAAACCACAAAGGCAATATTACAATAGCCGAATAATGAAACAGAAATCCTAATAATGCAAACAACAAAAATCTTTTCAAATCTCTTTCATAGATAGGCTTGATACATAATAACAAAAAGGCTGAAGCTATCCCCGCCCTGATTTGTGTCATCTCATGTAAAATAAAAAAATTAGATAAGTAGATTACTAACGACAAAAACCATAATTCTGTCAGTTGCTTAATTGCGATTAATTTAAAGCTGACACCCAGTATAGCAAACGACAAAAATAAATAAATGGGATATGGCCCTATAAGGGAATAGATGATCTTGGAGATTACAACAAACGCAGGCTCAACTACTAAAAAATCCTGGTCATGAAAATAGGTGACATAATTAACATAATCCCGGACTACTTCATCACTGCGAAAACCAGCGATTAAGATAAGCACTAATCCCAGAGCAAAAAATAATATAGTTTTGTACAGTCTTTCCTGTGGCAAAAAAAACGAAATTAAGGCAAACAAAAAAAATGCTGAAAATAAAATAAAAATCATCAAATATCTTAATTAACTGGAGATGTATTCAATAACTTTTCCCAGTAGAAATTATGTTTTTCAAAATCGATTTTCTCTTTAATTGCGGATAAAGCAGAAGGATCAAAACTATCCATAAAAATGCTCCAATCTCTAAATGGAACAAAATAGACCATGCCACTTTTTTGAAAAACATTCTTTAATTCCAGTAATGGTGTCGATAAAAAAGGAATACCGGCGGTGATATAAAAAGAGGCTTTAGTAGGATAACAAATGTTATAATAAAATCTGGATTCGTCATACGGTATTATTCCAATATCACATTTAGAAGTTAAATAATGTGCATGGTCTTCTTGAAATTTACCTAAGTAAAAAATGTTATCGGAAACCTTATTATCCAGCATCCACTCACCCCACTCACCGATAAGGATTAAAATTTCTTTTCTATTACGGAAGGTCGCAATTAAGGCCTCAATTTGTCTGCCCTTATTCAAACCGCCTGCATAAATAAACTTTGTTTCTGTAGAACTGAAACAGGGATGCAGCTCTATGGCACCGGAGAAATCTTGCACTTTATTGGAGCCATTAATGATTACCTTATAATTTAATTTATGGCTATCATCAATATATTTTCCCATTTCATGAGAGGCAAATATATATTTTGCCTGCTTTAAAGCATATAATTTATCTTGAAAAATTTGATGCGTTTCTTCAACAAACAATTCTAAATCTTTAGCTTGCTCGTAAGGTAAATCGTTAACTTCAATCGTTACGTCATTGCGATTCGTGGTGCGCTGAATTAATTTAAATACAAGGGCTCGTATCCAATTATATTTTAGAATAAGCATCGGAAATAAAACCATAAGAGTTCCTTGATGAATAAAGAAAACAGCATCCTTAGAGAACAACATAATCTTTATGACATGCAGCAAATTAACAAAACGGACAAAGGGGTTTGCGCTGTAAACAGGTACAATTAATGCATCATTTTTGGCATAATACTGTCTGAAAGCCTTATTTCGAGATTGTCCCCCATCATTAAATCCTTCCGAGAAATGCCCTATATAGTATGTTGTACTCATGTATAACAATTAATTATCTAATTTCAATTTCAGAAAAAGTTTAAAAAAAACATAATTTTACTTCTTCCGTTTCCTTACCGTGAGTAAAAAATCAAATTACATATTTTTTATATTCTTAATTTGTGATAGAACATTTTTAAATTCAAAACTTTCCTTATCAAATAAATTCAAACCTTTGTTTCGTAAAACAAAATAAAAGGAAAAACATATTAAGAGTTCTGTAAAGAGATAACTGATACTGGTTCCGATATAACTGAAGTAATAACCCAATATTAAATTTAAAACCAAACTAAAACAAGCGGCAAAGCTGGTAATTTTTAAAAACAAATTATCCATGCTTAAATTTAGCATCGTTTGTATTCCCATTAAACTACTCATGGCAGAAATCAAAGGAAGGAAACTAAGGATCTGGACACTGATTACAGAACCTTCAAAACTTTTTCCATATATAAAAAAAACAACAAAAGGAGCCAATACTAAAATCCCGAGACAAACCGCAACAGTAAAATAAAAAACTAGGGGTACAATCTTCCTTAATTTGGCAATACCATGTTCCTGTCCTTCTGAAAAAGCCCTGCCGATATAAGGATACAATGAAGAGGAAAGCGGAATATTTACAACACTTTGTACTATAATTATGAAGCTGACAGCAGTCGTATAAAAACCGATGGTTTTAGTATCCGCAAAAAATCCTAAAATAATTATATTAGTTGTTGTATAAAGTGAAAAAACGATTGAGGAAAAGAAAACTAATCGTACCTCTTTTAAAATACCCAGGGTGTGCTTTATCGAATAAAACCTGAATTTAATTCTAATAACAAAAATGACATATAAAATCGAAATTAGACTAATTAGAAAATTACTAAAAACACCTATCGTTGCATACAATAGTAAGTCCTCGTTTTTCGACACAAAAAGGAAAATTAGACTTGTATTGACTACACCCTTTATTAGAGTAAAAAAGCTTAATACCGGCAATTTTTGTAAGCCCTGAAAAACATATTGCGGAGTTAAAAGAGCAGAAACAACATTTAAAAACAACATCAGCGAAAGCATTAGGTTATCACTTAAAAGCGGTATCATACTAATGCATATAAGAAAAGCCACTATGGATACAATGAACAATAATACTCTGGCGCAGGTGACTTCAGAAAAAATTTTAGAGCGAATCTCTAAATTGTCAGGATCAACAGCTATCTTTCTTGTGGCGGTAAAATCAAAACCATAACTGATCAGTAGAATAAAATAACTAACGAAGGCTGTAATATAATTTATTATCCCAAAACCTTCAGGGCCTATTATTCTCGAAACATAGGGTATCGTAATAAGAGGAAAAATATAATTAACTATTTGAACAACACCTAAAGAGGCGATATTCTTTAGCAGGGTTCTATTTTTAGAAGGCACCATTTGCGGATATTAAATTGGGAAAGTAGGAAATAATTTAAAATTTTCTTTTTAAGGCATACGCAATCTTAAGCAAATGATTTTTAACAATTTGAATTACATAAGATTGATCAGATTGATGATGACTGCCTATACTTATAAAATTAGCCCTATAATTAAACGAATTTTTCGTTAGATTAGCGAAAATACTTTTATTCCTCGCAGCTCTGACATTTATGTATTTTTCTCTTTGTTCATCAACAGTAACTTGCTTAACATAATGATTTTGATGAATAACTTTTTTGGTATCAACAAACTTGATATGCATTCGCTTTTGCTGAACCCTGAATATAAACTCATCGTCATCATATCCATGACCTAAAGCATATCTGGGATCAAAACCACCTAAATCCACCAAATCACTAGTCATCATTGCGGTACAAAAATGATAGGAACTGGGACGGTACCTGGAATGATTATACCAGCCTAAACCACCATCGGTCTGCACGATATGTGCATTATTTTCAATTAATGATGCTATGGCGTCCCTGTCAAAAAATAAGGCGTCATTATCTGTATTCTTTTTATCAAGAGAATAACATCCGAAACTTAAGTAATCATTCCGTTTAAGATGCTGATCTACATATTCCAGTATATTATCAAAGTGATAACATTCCGGATTTTGAAGTATTATTTTATCTCCTTTCGCTGCTTCAAAACCTTTATTAAATGGAATACAGGGATTACTGTACCATTTGTCTGATTTTTCTAAACGAATAACTCTTAAAAACGGATAAATTTGCTGTAAATCTTCCAAGCGCTCTTTTTCCTCACTGCAGTCATCGACAACAATAAATTCAAAATCAATCGTACCAAAATTAGCTTTCATACTGTCTAAAGTACGTATCAATAACTTTCTGCGATTAAAATAAGCGGTCACTACAGAAATCATAGTACAATTTTATAAATAGTGAGAATAAATAGTGGCATGTTGTAAAATCCAGTCCTTTTGACTTTCCAGCATCTTTTGATAGTCAGGCACTTGATAGTCAAAATCAGTTCGAATACTCACTAAACTTTTATCAACGTGGTAATTCCCGTTAGGTTCAATTGCAATTTTGCTATTTTTGTAAATAGAATTAAACAGCGAGATTAAATTATATTTATCTATTTTAGAAGAATGCGCTACCTGAATTAGACCGTTAATGTTTTGTTCAATAATTTCCAATACAATTTTTGCTAATTCTAAAGTGGTTAAGCCAGACCAAAAAGCATTCGTATAGCCACTTAATTTGGCTTCATCTGATTGAGACATAAACCAATGAAACAAACCGATACCATTTTGATTCAGTTCCGGTCCTATAATAGAGGTACGTATTGTTACATCTTTGGCATTTGTTAATTCTCCCAATGCCTTCGACTGGGCATAAAAACCGATTCCATTTTTGATGTCATCTTCAGTATATCCGCCTTCTTTACCCGAAAAAACACAATCGGTACTGATGTGAATTATTTTGGTCTTTGTATCTTTAGTAATTTCTTCTAAATAATGGGGAAAATAACTATTAAACCAAATGGCTTTTGAAGGAAAATCTTCCGCATCATTATTTAAAATTCCGATACAATTTACCACATAATCAAATTGATGCGTTGCAAACAAAGACTGTAATTGGGCTGTATCCGAAACATCTATGTTAAATAACTGGGAACCACTTTCAATATTCCTGGCTAAACCATAAACATCATATAATTTACTTTCAGTAAAATAATTGTAAAGCATATGACCTGCCATGCCTTTAACACCTATTACTAATATTTTTTTCATTTGATAAATTATTTATCCCAAATTACTTTGTTGATAATTGAAGTATAACTTTGAATTGCTTTAATGACACGAGCAGAGGTATTGGTAACCTCATATTCCCGAGGTAACGCTATGTTTACATCAAATAAGCCTCTTGAAATCTCAATAGCATTCAATACTTTGTCTGTTGTTATTCCTCCCAGCACAATAGTCCCTGCATCAATTGCTTCAGGTCTTTCTGTGCTTGTTCGGATACTGACAGCCGGAAACCCCATCATAGCTGATTCTTCACTAATGGTTCCACTGTCTGAAAGGACAACAAAAGCATTTTTTTGCAACTTAACGTAATCAAAAAAGCCTAAAGGCGGTACATTCGAAATTAACGGATGAAATTTAATTTTATTTTTTTCAATCCGATTCTTAGTGCGGGGATGTGTTGAAAAGATAACAGGCATCTGATATTTTTCAGCAACTTGATTTAAAGATTCTGCTAATATTTCAAAATGATTATCCAAATCAATATTTTCTTCACGGTGCGCACTCACTACAATATACTGCTGATCTTTTAATTGTAAGCGAGAAACAACGTCACTATTAAGAATTTGTTCCTTATATTTTAACAAGACCTCTTTTAAAGGAGATCCAGTAACAAAAACATGATCTTTTCGGAAACCTTCGCTTAATAAATAGCGACGGCTATTCTCTGTGTAAGTTAAATTGATATCGCTGATATGATCCGAAATCTTACGATTAATTTCTTCAGGTACATTTTGGTCAAAACAACGGTTACCTGCTTCCATATGAAAAATCGGAATTTTCAATCGTTTGGCCGCAATGGTACTCAACACACTATTGGTATCTCCTAAAACCAATAAAGCGTCAGGCAGTTCTTGTGATAAAATTTCAAAAGATTTTGAAATTACGTTTCCAATCGTTTCTCCTAAATGATTTCCGGCAACATTCAAAAAATAATCCGGTTTTCTTAAACCTAAATCTTCAAAAAAGATTTCGTTTAATTCGAAATCGTAATTTTGGCCGGTATGAATCAAAATATGATTAAAATATTGATCACATTTTTTGATACATTCAGCTAAACGTATAATTTCAGGTCGCGTTCCTAATATGGTTGCTACTTTTAATTTCTTTATATTTATTTCCATTGAGTAGGATTATATTTGTAATTGTCCAACACTTCTCCCATCTTATAATTGGAGTAAACCATTAATTTAGAATCGGTTGCTAGAGCTTGAATAGAGGAAGCATAACCAGCCTCAACTGGCAAGGTATCCAATGTTTTGGAGTCAAGCTCAAACGAAAGGACTTCTAGATCATCAGACGGACATTCAAAATTATCAATTTTTACTAATTTTATCAAAAATTTACCTGAAACCGCAACAAACCATCTTTTTTCAATTTGATGGCCTTGCCATGCTCTTTGTATAGATAAATGCGCATTCTCGATAAAGTACATGCGTTTTACTTCAGAAAGATCCAGTTCATTATTAAATGACAATGTACCTCTTTCATCTACAAAAGTATTTCCAATTATTGTGGTAAGCATTTTATATCTATTCTTGAAACAGTTCAAGTTTTTTTAACAGCACTTTTACTCCTTCAACATCTTCGCGTTTGGTGTTGTGCGAGTTATAATCTTCAATTTCTGGTTGAATCTCTTTTCCTTCGGAGAAATATTTGGCATAATTTAAATCACGGTTATCAGAAGGGATACGATAAAAATCACCCATATCTTCAGCTTTCATCATTTCTTCACGGGTACATAAAGTTTCATAAAGTTTTTCCCCATGTCTGGTTCCTATAACTTTAATTTCGCTCTTTACGTTTTTTAATTGACAGATAGCTTCAGCTAAATCACCTATTGTAGCAGCAGGAGCTTTATTGACGAATAAATCACCCGGGTTTCCGTGTTCAAAGGCGAATAACACTAATTCCACAGCTTCTTCCAATGACATTAAAAAACGGGTCATATGAGGATCTGTTATAGTTAACACTTCACCTTTTTTTATTTGTGATAAAAATAATGGAATAACGGAGCCACGAGAGGCCATTACGTTTCCGTATCGAGTCAAACAAACCGTGGTATGGGTTAAGTTACGCGCTTCTGCAATAGCTACTTTTTCCATCATGGCTTTTGAGATCCCCATAGCGTTGATTGGATAAGCTGCTTTATCGGTTGATAAACAAATCACTTTATTAACCTTATTGGAAGCTGCTGCACGAATAACATTTTGAGTTCCTTCTACATTGGTTTTTACAGCTTGCATAGGAAAAAATTCACAAGATGGTACCTGTTTTAATGCAGCTGCGTGGAATACATAGTCAACATCGTGCATCGCATACTGGATACTATTGTAATCTCTTACATCACCAATAAAATATTTAATTTTATCATTTTTATAAAAATTACGCATGTCATCTTGCTTTTTTTCATCACGTGAAAAAATACGTATTTCTTTAAAATGATCGGTATGTAAAAAACGATTTAAAACAGCACTTCCAAAGGAGCCTGTTCCGCCTGTTATTAATAGAACTTTATTTTCAAACATTTTATAATGATTATTTTAGCTATTTATATAATTTATGACAATCGTCTGCCAAACTGCCAACGCCCTCTTTAACATAATCAGGTCGAGAAAATAGGATACTTGTAGGCAAATGAACTAATTTTGTGAAATCAAAAATACACACTATACCAAAATCTGTTAAATCTGATTGCACCGATAAATAACTATTTTTTTAACTGCTTATATGTTTTTTATCAGTCTTCTCAATACTAAAACTAACATTACAAAAAAACCAGCTAAGATTCCGCCTAGTATAATGCCTTTAGCCTTTCCAAATTTTTCCTTGCTCAAAGGTAAAATCGGCCGATCGATAACCTGAATTAATGGGGTTTCTTTACGCAACGTAACTTTAGCTAATTCCGTTTGTTTCACCAACTCCGTTAATATAGCAGTGTTTGCCTGCACATCAACTTGCCTGCGGGCTGATGGTGCGCGACGCACATTGAGAGCAGGATTCAGCATAAAAGTATTGTCATTAGCAACGGCCACGCCGGTGATGGCGCCATTCAATTCACGACGAATCGAATCGGTTTGCCGTTCTAGAATATCCATATTCAGTCTGGCTTTTTTACTTTTGGTTGACACATAAAAATCAGAAACTTCTTTTACCAATGCCTCGGCAAAATATTTTGAAAACAATTCATTGGTAGATGCAACATCTATAGTGATAATTGCAATTTTTTTATCTTTCTGCGCAACAGATAATCCTGTTTTGGAGAGGTTGTCATAAATAACCCCCAAAACACTGTCATGGGCTCGGGTATAAGACGTGCGCTTACTGCCTGGCAAAAACTGAAGGGTTGCTAATTTAGGTGTAGTTCTCCATTTTTCTCTCCATCCCTGATTTTGGATGTACATCTCTGCTAGAGAAATCATTTTGTCGTCTTTTGTTACTGGACTCAATAATGTCTGCTCTACCATAGCACGTGACTTGAACAACTCAGTGAGATTGGACCCTGTAAAAACACTCCCGCCACCGCCGCCAAGATCTAAACCAAGGGAACTTGCTAAGCCTAATGCACTTCCTAATCCTCCCCCACCTGATTTCTCATCCTCTAATGCAAAAGACAAGGTTGCGGTATATGTAGGCTTTTTAGCAACCGAATAAGCCAATCCCAAAGCAGCTCCGATAATCCCTGCCAATACAATTATTTTCCATTTCGAGAACAAATAGACATACGACTCTTTTACTTTAATAAGTAATTCTTTTAACGAGATTTCGTCGTTCTGTATTTGTTTATTCATTTTATCAAGATTTTAAGCTTGTATTTTATTTATTTTTTGACATATAAAAACCTCTTTTCGGTTTTTAATTAGTCTTTATTTAAGGTTGAGCGAAAACCAAATGATATGCTAAATGTTAGGATTACTGTAAACTGGACTCCCAACACTGACCACTAAAGACTTACTATTGAAAACTGATCAATAATAACTGAACACTAATCACTATCTAAGTATCGCAATAATTACCCCAGCCAAACTCGCTAATACACCGGCTATACTCACAAACTCACCCGTACTCATCTTTTTAACTTCAGGTTTTTCCGGAACAATGATTTGCGAACCCGGGGTAACGTTTGGGTAGGATCTAAAAAATAAAAATGAACTTGTTACAGCCGCCTTACCGTTTGGATAAATGATGTAGGCTTTCTTTTTCCAACCCCTGTTATCTACTCCACCTACGGCACTTAAGTAATAACCAAATCCTCTTCTTTTTTCGTAAGGAATTTCTGAAGTCAACAATACATTACCAGTCACTTTTACACCTTCATTGAAGGTAGCCACTTCTATTTCATCTCCAGGAAATAAAGTTACATTCGTATTATCTTTTGGGTTTTTAACAATCGATTTCCAATCTACTGGAATGGTAGCAAATTTTAAATCTTCTTTTAATTTTTTGGTCAGTTTTTTTTGTATACTATCCTTTTTACCCAGATTCAAATCGACACTTTCTACCATTTCAATTTGTTTGGCCTGTATGGGTCTTTTGATCTTAACGCCTTCCACATTCGCTAATGAAGTCAAACCTCCGGCTCTTTCCACAATATCATAGACTCTGTCTTTTTTTGATGCCAAAACATATTTTCCGGCATAATTAACAGCACCGCTTATGGTTACCATCTCTGGCTTTTCATAAACTGCCATTTTACGAATATTCACCACATCAAAAGGTTTTAAATCAAAGTTCTTTAACTGTTCATTGTTATCAGCCGTAATTTCGATATTAAACAATTCTGCTTTATTCGGATTGGCATCGTCTATTTCTTCCGATTGAATCATTCTTGCTACCTCAACTCTCTTTGAAGCAGATCCCGTTAATCCACCAGCTTGAACCAATAGATCATTTAAAGTTAAATTTTCATGGTAGTCATAAATCCCTGGTTTTTTAATCTCACCATCAATCGTTATTTTATATTCTTCAACAAAATCTAAAATAGAATAAACCGTTACGATGTCTTCTTTTTTCAAAGCAACATCTGCTTCAAGATCTCCCTCCAAAGCTTTAACCAAATTCACATTGACAATTTCCGTTGTCAAATCTGATTTTAATCGAATGATTCTCGCTCTGTTGCTATATGCATCTTCTTTTAGACCTTCCGCTTTTGCAATCAAATCGGAAACACGCATTCCTTCATAAAAAGAATAAGTGTCCGGTCTAAAAACGGCACCGTCAATTTTGATACGGTTTTCAAAACGATTCAGAATTTTAGTCACTCTAAAGACATCCCCGGATAAAGGTTTATAAGTATTAAATTCTGCGAATTTTACATCTCGAACTTTAAATTCTTTATCTGTTTTTTGTAATACATTTACCGAAGCAGTATAAGCAAATTCGTTAAAACCTGAAGCAAAAGACAATAAATCTGCAAATGTCTCTCCTTTTTTCATTTCAAAAATACCAGGACGTTTTACTTGTCCCTCGACCGTAACCCTTTGATTGTAGGCCGGAATTCGAATTACGTCATTATCCTTTAATCCCACATTATCCGATTGGTCACCATTGACCAAAAAACGATAAATATCAACACTGCGATATACTTTATTATCCCTTAACAATTCAATATTTCTATAACTTCCATTTTTTCCGGGACCACCCCCTAAAAATAAGGCATTATAAACCGTTGCTAAGGAGGAAATTGAATAATTACCCGGTTGTTTACTGCCAATGATCGTAACTCGAATCGTTCTGATCCGACTCAAACTAACACCTACTTGAGATTGTCCTGATGCAACTGTACTATACACCCTAGCAATAGCTCCTTTTATTTTTTGAGTGGCCGCTTCTATGGTCATTCCTGAAACGGGAATCTGGCCTACATACTGGATATTTACCTTCCCTTCCATGGTTACCGGAACGGAGGCATTAAATTCTTGCACGCCATAAACACTAATTTGCAATTCATCTCCTGGTCCAAGGACATAGTTCAAAGGAGTTGCTAATTTCAAATTAGGTTCGAAATTTAAGGTAGGATTATCAAACAGTTCCGAACCAAAAACCAGCGCATTAACGGAATCTTTTACTTTCGTATTGACAATTTTCTCTTGCTTCCTGGTGAGCTCTTTCGCTTCTACTTCCAATTTTTGATAGTCTTTCTTATCAATACCGGTAGAATTTGAATTCCCCTCTAAACGCAATTTCAACTTAGCAAATTCGCTTGCAGGCATTCCTTTTGCCAAAGCCATAGGTTCTGCTTGCTCAATAGTCAGATTATTAGTTTGCAGCTGGCTTCCTATTTTCGCAATATCACTATCCGACAAATAATCTACTTTCAGTGTGCTCAAATCGGCACTTTTCAACAAATCTTGCGCTAGTACTGTGGAGGATTGAAAAAGTGCTATAAAAAACACCGCTGCAATAAGTATTTTTCTCATGTCTAATCTAAAATTTACAATTTATGTATCGTATTCTATTTATAACTCTATTTACTAAAACAAACCTCAATAGTATCAACTCCGCATAGCTACGCAACAGTAAGCCACATAACAGGCATACTCTTTTTTAAAAACAGGTACAAAGCTAGAGTAAAATTATAGAAAAATCTATAGTTTCGGTAGGAAATATAAAACAAAAACCCCTCTTATTTGGTTCCTGGCAGGGTCCTGAACAATTAGCCCTACTTTCCTTTTGCGAAAGTAATCACAATTGCTTTTAAATGACAAAAAAACGTGAATTCTATAAGAAATAACAGCATTAAATAAAAAAAAGTTTACAAAATAAAAATATTCTGTAAACTTTAAAACCTATTTAAATTCAAAAATGCATATCCTACATTTTCAATAATTTTTTATACCATGGTTCTTTAACAACTTTTGCTCCATAGCCATAGCCATATCCATACCCTTTCGTCGAATCCGTATCATTAAGAAGTAGACACATATTAGGCAACTTTTGCTCTTTGTATAACGTGTTTGGAATAGTTAGCATCCGTTTTTCTAAAAAGTTGGCCCGTGCAACATAGATAAAACAATCAGCATGCTTCGCAATAAGTAGCGTATCCGTCACTAAACTTACAGGGGCCGTATCCACAATAATATAATCATACTGCGCTTTTAGTTCGTTAAAAAGTGAATCTACTTTTTTACTCATTAATAGCTCTGCTGGATTGGGTGGTATTACTCCTGCGGGTAAAATATGAAAATCCTCAAATCCATCATATTTAACGATAAGACTCTCCAATTTCATATCTTTGGAGGACAGATAATTCGTAAACCCTCGTTCCGGTAAATTAAAATATTCATCTAATCTTGGATTTCTGATATCCATACCTATTAATAATACTTTTTTTCCAGACAAGGCAAATGTTGCCGCAAGATTAGCGGACACAAAGGTCTTACCTTCTTTAGGAAAAGTAGAAGTTAAAAATAGTGTCTTGGCTTGACCATCCTCGGCTTTACTTAACATAAATTCCAGATTAGTTCGAATGATTCGCAAGGCTTCGGCAGAACTCGTCCTACTCTCCGATTTTATAACTTCCGAAGGATTATCAGAAGTGGGTACATCCCCAATAAACGGGATAAGCGTTTTTCCATCCAGGTCCATTCGACTCTTAATTTTAGTGTCTAATAAATCCTCTGTATAGATAACGCCGAAAGGAATGAGTATTCCTAGCAATAAGGCGCCTAAATAGATTATATTTTTCTTAGGCGCAATTGGCATTTTTCCAGCCTTGGCAGAATCAATGACTCTGGCATTAGGCTCGGTAGCCGACAAAGAAATAGCAGTTTCTTCTCTTTTTTGTAATAAATACAAATAGAGCTCTTCCTTCACCTTTTGCTGTCTCGCAATGACTCTAAACTGGCGCTCCTGAACTGGAATTTTTCCAATCTTAGCATTCAAAATCCCCTCATTACTATTTAAATCTCTTTTCTGAATGGTCAGGGTGGATTTTAATCGTTGCAAACTGGCCCCTACCGTAGATTTCAAAGAAGCAATTTGCTGATCCATTTTAACCACAGATGGATTTTCAACCGTGGCAGATTTCAGAATCCGGTTTCTATCTAAAACTAATTGGTTGTACGAACTGATTAAACCAGAAGCATCGCCCTCACCCGAAATAATATTGCTGGGCAGTAAATCTGAATTAGTACTTTTTTTCATAAAGTCCAACATCGAGGATACTACATTTAGCTGAATCTCCGTTTCTACGCCTTTTTTATCATATTCATTCGATCCCTCAATAAAAAGTTTCGCCTCGGATTCGATATCAGTTAATTGATTGACTTTTTTAAAACTTTCCACATCCTGCTCCACACCATCTAATTCCTGCGTAATTAAGGTCAATCGCTCAGCAATAAATTTAGAAGTGTTTTCAGAAATAAAATTCTTGTCAGCTGCAGCGTTTTCATTATAAATTTGAATCATGTTATCCAAAAAATCTTCCGCTCTGCTTACCACTGGATCTTTGATAGAAATTTCTACAACACTACTTGTTTTACTGATAGAGGTAATTTCAAGATTTCCTCTGAAACTATCAACTACGTCATCAAACGGAGTTATGGACACTTTCAAAGAACGAATAGCATCCTTAGAAAAAGCATTATGAAATTTTGATTTCCTAAAAACTAGTGTTCCATAGGCAGTGCCAATTTTTTCACCAAATTTAAACTGAGTTTTATTCCCTAAAAGTATTTTGGTGGTATCATTCGTTTTTTCAACTTCCAATTCAAAGGTGTTGGCTGTCAGTTCCGAAAATGAAAATTCAACTTTATTTTTATAAAAAACGCCCTTTCTATTAACGATATCCACTTCAATTGGAGCATCACTGTAAATTTCTTTGTCAACAATATTTCCCCTTGTAAATATTCGCGCTCTAAGATTGAGTTTCCTTACCGTACTTTCTACCAAGCTTCTGGATTTCAAAATTTCAATTTCGTTATCCACATTACTTTTCATAGCGCCGCCCATGCCCAAATCAGCAAAAGCAGACAATTCAGAAAGCATACCTCCCTTTTTTTCATCTTTTACTAATATCGTTGTCGAAGCCTTATACTGTGGAATCGTATAGCGTAAATACACGAAAGCAAAAATCAGACAGATACTAACAGCTAAAGCAAACCACTGCCAATGAATCGCATATTTATTTAAAAATTCTTTAAATTGAAAATCGTTTTCATAATCTTCGTCAAAGTTGTCGTTTTCCATGCAAAATTTTATTTGGTAGTAGTAATAATCAAGGTAATCAAAGTAATCAATAAAGAAGATATAGAAATAATCACTCCGGTATTAGACCCTATGGCTGCGCCATTTATCTTAGTTTTAATAGGTTCTACATAAACCACATCGTTTTGAGCCAAATAGTAAAAAGGGGAATTCATAAACTCCGCTTTAGTAATATCAACCCTGTTATAGGACTTCACACCGTCTATTTCTCGTATAACTAATATATTATTTCTTTTACCGTAAATAGTCAAATCCTTAGCCATCGTTAACGCTTCAATCAAAGTAATTCGATCCGAAGCCACAGGATAGGTACCGGGTAAATTCACTTCACCTTGCACCGAAACTTTAAAATTCATGACGCGAAGGTTAATAATTGGGTTTTTAATATAGACGGCTATTTTTTGCTGCAACAGTTGAAGAACTTCAGAGCGGGTTAATCCACTTACTTTTAGTTTCCCTAAAACAGGAAATTCGATAAAGCCATTGGCATCTATAAGATACAATTGCATGGTTTCCTGACTGCGCACTAAATCTTGTTTGGAAGGGCTAACCATACTAACCGATTTCAAATTAAAAGGTGCGGCAATTTCCGGATCTTCGGCAGAAACGATAATCATCAACAAATCATCCGGTTGCATCTTAATTTCATAGGAAGTGGACTTTCCTACTGGAGCCATTTCATCGATATCCTGATAGTAAACTACATCCTTTCGGGAAGCACAAGAAAAAAGGAACAATACCAAAAACAACAAAATTGTTTTTTGAAGTAAGGAGAAATATTTCATAGGTTGACATTTATTGTTTTTCAATGGTCATATATAATTGCTTCGCCAGTTCGCAAAAGCTCGGGTTGTACACTATCATTTGTCTTTTTTGCAAATTTATCTTTATGCTGATCTTGTACGGTTTAAATTTTTAAAGGTTGCAAATATAGGAATTAAAAATTTTATTGAGAATAAATAAAAAAGACATCAATAGACTAAATTTTATATAATTTACGGATTGTCTGCAACTAAAACAATTTCAAATTGCAAAATTTAGTAGCGGCATACTGCGCCTCCTTAGTTTTTTTATAGTAATTTTCGTAAGTTGGAGTAATTTTTTTCCAAAGTTTCAGTAGGAAAAAAGACTGAGATTGAGACTGAGATTGAGACTGAAATCTGACCACTGATTACTAAAAACTGACCACTAAACACTAATAAGCTTTCTCCTCCCCCTTAAACACATTAAAAACCGTAAGATAAATAATTTTCATATCTAATACGAGACTCCAGTTTTCAATATACCAAATATCATAATCCACACGGTCTTTCATTTCAATCAATTCTTTCGTTTCTCCGCGAAAACCGTTTACTTGCGCCCATCCAGAAATACCAGGCTTCGCGTAATGACGCACCAGATAATTATTGATTAATTCCGAGTATTGTTCGGTATGAATTAACATGTGTGGGCGGGGGCCGATGACCGACATAGTACCCCAAAAAACATTAAAAAACTGAGGCAATTCATCGATATTGGTTCTGCGCATAAATGCGCCTAATCTGGTGACTCTTTTGTCACCGACTGTCGCCTGAAGATGATCTGCAGCCGAATTCATCCGCATCGTTCGGAATTTCAAACACCAAAATTCTTTATTATCACGACCCGAGCGCTTTTGCCTAAAAAAAATCGGTCCAGGAGAATCTAATTTGATTAATATGATCAGTATAGGGAACAGCCAGGGAAAAATCAAAACCATTACTCCAAGAGAAAAACACATATCAACTGCTTTTTTTAACAGTCGATTAAGGGACCCCTCCAAAGGCTCTTTGCGCAACATTAGTACGGGCGTATTTTCGTAAAAAGTGATTTCGACCTTACGGGACTTGGTGTATTGCTGAAAATCAGGAATAAACTTGATACGTACCATGTGCCTTTCGCACAAGGCCGTTAATTGATGAATTGTTTTAATACGATCAATATGTAACGCGATATACATTTCATCAATATTGTTCGTGCTGATATAATCTTGAATAGCATCAAATCCTCCTAATAAAGGGGCTCCTATTGGTGCAAATGGATCTACTTTATCATCAAAAAAACCAAGGATCCGATACCCATACGTCAGATCTTTAGACAGTATCTTGCGCATGTTCTCCCCAGCATCATTTGCCCCGACAATAATTACATTTTTAAAATTATAACCTTCGCCTCGGATGTATTTTAGAAGTTTCATAAAAAGCACACGTGAAACAAAAAGAAAAAGAAAAAATGTCAAATAAAAATAAAATAAACGCAAACGGGAAATCTCAACATATTTCAAAACAGTCACAAATACAGCAATCAAAGATACATGAATCATTATATGCTTAATCATGCGGATAAGAATGCTCTCAATCCGCTCAATGCGGATAATCCGGTAAGCATCTTTATAGAGCAACAGTATAACCCAAAGCAGGTTAGACAATAAAGAAATAGTTCTGACTTCCTTAAGATGCATCCGGTCTAAACTCTGATAGCGAATCACAAAGGAGAGAATAATAGCTCCGTTTAGTAATACCAGATCCCAGAGCACGAAGCCAAGTTTAAAATAACGGGAAAAACGGTAAGCGGATAGGTCTTTTAGTAACGACATATAAAATTGACGTGTTTATGGAATAAGTAATTTAAATTTAATCAAAAACTATTTTAAGTCGATTGTAATTTGTGCTGTATAATATACATAGCAAAAGAATTTCTATTTTTTTATATACTGAACTAAAGCATTCAATTTTTTAAGAAAAACAGTCCGGACTGGTGAAAGATGGTGGTATTTATAAATTCGATGGTCCTCATAGAGTACTTCAAAAGCTCTTTTGTAGTTGGTACTCAACCCCCCCATTCTCATTTTTACGACGTATTCATCCAGATACACCATATTAATTTTGTATTTGAATAAGTAGCGTAACAAGAACTCCGTATCGGAGGCAATCTTGAAATCTAAATTATAAGAACCATATTTATCAATAAGAGATTTTTTAAGATAAACAGTGGGATGCAAGGGCAACCAACCAGATTTAATTTTTTTGAAATCGTAGGGCCCTCCAATTCGATTCCGAACGATTCTTTCTTCGGCATCATTGGAAATATAAATCCCATTCCCATATAGACCATCGGTATCGGGTGCACTTTTAAAAGCCGCAACAATTTTAGACACAACCGTTTTATCGTAAAACTCATCATCTGAGTGCATCAAACCTATAATATCTCCTGTTGCCATAGACAAACCTTTATTGATGGCATCATACATACCAAGGTCTGGCTCAGATATATATCTTGTAATTTTATCAGAATAGGATTGAATAACCTCCTTGGTACCATCAGTAGAATTACCGTCAATAACAATATATTCAATATTAGGATAATCCTGCCCCAAAACACTTTCTATGGATTTTGAAATAGTAACTTTACGATTGTAAGAAACTGTAATTACGGAAACACGCATTATTTTCGGTTATTAAATTCATTATCAACCATCCAGTCAACTGTAGTTTTCGTTCCGTCTTTTCTCGTAACTGGTAATTCTGGCGCTATTTTTTTTATCTCAGATAAATCAAAAACATTATCAGTAGTCATATTTCTCAATCTAAAACTGGTCATAGGGAATTTGAATCCAACTAATTTCAAACAATCCCCAAAAAAACCTGCCATTTGAAAAAGAAAATAAGGAATATTAGGTATTTTAATTTGCTTATATTCTCCTATCTCATTCGCCCAAGATGTAATATCATAAGGTTGATAATCTCCTAAATAAAATGTATTCTTATTGATTTCATTTTTATCGGCACTAATTATAGATAACAATTGATATATAAAATTATCAATGTAACCATACGTTTTTTTACAGGCTTTATTACCCATGTGAAAATATTTATGGGAAAGTACAATTTGAAAAAAAAGATTATACGGTTCTCCAAAATAAGGGCCCCAAATAGATGTCGGTCTTATTATTGTCCATATATAATTAGGGTTCTTTTCTTTAATAATTTTCTCGCTCAACACTTTACTTTCCCCATAAATGGTATGCGGTTTATAATCGTAATAGTCCTTAGGTGTATAACCGGGCTGACAAACATACATAGAGGAGGCAAAAACAGCTCTACCTTTAAAGTCGATTTCATTTAAAACCTCCACCAAGTTCTGTGTACCCACAGTATTTGTTGAATAATCCTCAATTTTCGAGCCACCTAAATCAGTTTTTGCAGCAAGATGAATTACAACATCCGGATTAAATTGTTCTAAAGTCATTCTAAGGTCCGCCTTATTCCTTATGTCAAGGTTTAACCAATTAGATTTTTGAATTTCAATTTGCGGTACATTAAAATCTATATTTAAAACTATATTTTCTGAGTTTTCAATCAAACTTGAAATAAGGTTAGATCCAATAAATCCAGACCCTCCAGTAACTAAAATTTTATTCATCGATTATATTATTGTTTTATAAGTCATTTCATGATTTTTAGCCATTGTTTGAGCTGTATATTTTCTCGCATATTCATTTAGAATATTTTCGGAGAGAGTAACCCGTTGTATAGACATTAAATGATTTATTTTTTTTACAAAATCTTCTTCATCACTATTGTCAAAGAGCAAACCAATCTCTTTGTCACTATTAGAAATTACTCCTTTGTGAGACGGGATATTTGAAAGTAACAGTGGCAAACCTACAGACATACTTTCCAACAGTGTGTTTGCTAATCCTTCCGTTTCAGAAGCAGACACATAATAATCGCTTGCTTTAAGGTAAGGCAATATATTCGTCTTAAAACCTTCTAACCTAACTTTTGTATTTTCTTTATTGTTCAAATCATCAAATAAAGGTCCAGTACCAAGCATAATCAATTCAAGTTGTGGATTATCTAATTTCTTAAATACGTCAACTAAAAAATCAGGCTTTTTCTCACCAGAAAATCTACCAATAAAAAGAAAATATATTGTTTCCTCTTTTAACCCAAGAGATTTTCTTATTTTAAGCTTTTCATCGATATTCATTTGCCAAACATCCAAGGAACAACCATTAGGAATTGCTTTTATTTTCCAACCGTAGTTGTCTAAAAATTCTTTACTTACACTTTCTGAACAAGCAAGGGGAAGATCCATTCGCATCATCAAAAAATTAGATAGCGTTATTACTATTTTTCCTTTCAAATTACCATATAATGCAATTTGTTGAATCCCAGGAAAAATATGAGCAGTATAGACTTTTTTATACTTTTTCGATAAAAAACTTGCATAAATTAAGGATCTGGGACAATGCGAGTGAATAATTTTTGGATTTATTTTTCTAATAAGTTTTCTAAAAGAAATTACTTTTCCTATCATTCCTTTTAATGAAGTTTCCTTACATAATTGAATAACTTCAATATTCAATTTCAAGAAGTCATCCATTCTGGAATGTTCTTTCTCGGGAACCAATGTTACAATTGTTATCTTAAAAGTGGATAAGTCAATGAAATTTATAATATTGTACATTACATTAACCGGACCTTCATTAGCCAAGGACGAAACAACATAACAAATTTTAATTTTCTCTGAAGTCATTTAGCTGATTTTTTGTAGAGTTCAATAAATTCATCAGTCATTCTTTCTAAAGCAAATTTATAATCTACTGTTTCTTTTGCAGAACTTGACATATCATTAAATAATTGATTGTCGTTGAGTAAAACATTCATTTTGCCAGCAAGGTTTTCGGCGTCAAAGGGCTCTATTAAAAAACCATTTTTACCGTTCTCAATAATTTCATTAGTCCCACCACCTATGGTGGCTATAACCGGTTTTGAAAATGCCATGAATTCTAATATAGAGTTAGAAATCCCTTCGCCATGATGGTTTGGATTAGTGCATAATATACCAATATCCGAAGCATTAGTAAAAGATTCTATATCATTTCTAAAACCTGTAAATTGTATATAAGCACTGTCGTTTTCATTCAAACGGTTTTTCGTTTCATCCAATAATTCTCCTTGTCCAATGCAAAAGGCATAGAAGTCATTTCTTTTTTTTCTCAATAATTGACAAGATTTAATAAATGTGTCAAAATCTTTTTGCTTATCAAAACGAGCAGCCATAGAGATAATTCGATTACTGACGCTGATTCCAAATTCATTGAGAAGTTCAGTTTTCGATTTCAAATCCACCATTCTCTTTTTATCAAAACCATTATAGATTACTATTTGTTTCTCTTTTGGAGTTTTATAGCTTATATGTCCAGCCATCGAGTTGGATACAATTTTTTCGCACAGGAGGAAACCGATATGTTTAGCAAAATAATTTAAAGACAACAATTTTGGGTTGTTACAATCAACAATATAAGAACCAACACATTTAATTTTCAAAATTAAGCTTATTGGTGCTGCGTAAAAAGTAGACATAAAAGACCACGAATTTACTATATCCGGTTTTATTATTTTTAATAGAGAATATAATTTTTTAAAAACTGAAAAATCTTTATTTGAAGATCTCAATATTTTCGTAATTGATACATCAAGATCATAAACTTGCTCATAATCAATTCTGTCATCCAGTAGAATTAAGTGAATATCATTGTATCCCGCATCATTTAACCCTGAGATCAATTGTACAATTCTTCTTTCTCTTCCACCACCCCAAAGCATATCATTTATTATAACTATCCTCATGTTTTAATCTCAACTAATTATTAAATTGTGGTATCGTTTTTTAATTTGTTTCTTTTCTAGATAATTATTAAATGGTTCAATTTTTGGCTGGAAATAAAAAAACATCCAAAAGCATAAAAAAATTGGATTTTCTATCAAAGAATAACTTATTGAAACCTGTAGAATTAGAAAAAATAAAATTAGCTTACCTTTATAATTGAAAACTTTAGAAAATTGAACAGAACTTCTGTACAGAACAATAATAAAAAACAAAGTTCCAACTAGACCAAATCGAGCTAGTATTTTACCAATACCTGAAATAGAGACAACATTAATATGAGATTTTTTTGTCCACATATCCTCATCGTGGCCGCCATATCCGAGAATAGGATTGTTTAAAAAATCTACAAAATCTATTTGAAAAGAAACAAATCGTTGGGCACCTATCATTTTATCATTATTCCAGTCTTTAGCTCCAGTATCAACAACGTCAGTTATTTTTTCTTTTAAGAGTTGGTCAATCTTTTCGTACATAAAAGGCAGACTAAAAAGATAAAAAACACCTACAATAAATAGAGGAATAAAGAAAACAAATCCGGATTTCATTTTAAGATTAATAAAATAAAAAATAGCAATCAATAAGAATATTGAATATCCAGTTGTGGATTGGGTTGAAATCAATGTTAAAATTAATAGGTAAAGCCCCCCGTTTCTTTTTAATTTAAATTGATTTCGAATCAAATTTATAAAGATGGCAAAATTTATAAACACCGAAAAAGCGCCAGGTTCCCATGCAAAACCAGAATTTCTAGTCAAAAAGCTTTCTAGTGCTCCTTCGTTAATAACGGTATAAACCCCAATTTGAGCTTTAATAATTTCATTATAAGGTTCTAAAAAAGTAAGACTTTTTAATAGTAAAGTCAATTGCTCTGGTATAAAAAGCTGTATACTCCAAAAAAACAGTGCTATGCCACACAAGTACTTTAAAACTTCTTCATAAATAATGAAAAAATTTAATTTAAAAGCCATAATAACAGCATAAGTAATAAAAAAACTTAATGGATATATGATGAGGAATTTATAATGAAATTCTTCGAATTTTAATGTTAAGAGGAAATAGTAAATTAAAAAGAAGAAAATAAGTGAGCTGAAGTTTTTACTAAACCTTACTTTATATTTATAAATAAATCGAACAGAAATTAATAATGGAATTATTAATGCCAGTGGGTTTTCCCAAGTTTGAAACGAACGCGCAAATATAGTTGCTGAACCTGCAATTAATAAAAGAAACGCAATAGAAATAATATCCCAAAAACTTGTTTTTATTTTTTTTTGCAAAAGATTTTATTTTTGAAGGTGTTTTAAAATTGTTTAAAAAATTTAATGATGTTATTACTAACAATTCCTATCCTTTCAATAAATCATTAATAGATTCCTTGTAAGATATTATATCAAAATATTTTTTACCCGTTTTGTATGCTGCCCCCTCTAATTCATTCAAATTTGAAATATTATGAACTACCCATTCCATTTTTTTTGCATAAATTTCTTCATTATACTCATCAGCGATTAGGGCGTTATTCATATCTTCAAAATAATGCTTTACTTCACCATAATTTGTAGAGATAATGATTTTTTCAGAAGCAATATATTCACATATTTTTTGAGGAAAACGGGCTTTATCTTGTTCTGTGTCTCTAAGTGGTATCAAAAGCGCAAGAGCACTTTTATAAAGACCAATCAATTTATTATAATCTAAATTAGAAAATACTTTTATTCTTTCTCTTTTCTGTTCTAATAATACTTTAAGTTCATCTGGTACTATCCCGTTAAGAACTAGGTAAAGGTTAACAGATTTCTCCTGTCTCACTTTCTCAAAAGAATCTATAATAAAAACAATTACTTCACTATAAGCTGTTGAACCACAATATAAAAAATAGGTCTCATTAAATTCATTCGGAATGTTTATTTTTTTAAAATAATCAAAATCACAAATAGGAGGTATAATTAATGCCTTGATATTTGAGTTTTTATTTTTTAAATGTTCATCTAAAAAACGACTAATTGGAAGATAACGATCGAATAAAAACATTGAAAAATTATCATATAAGAAGTGATTTATCTTTAAGAATAAATTTTGATTTTTAAATTCTGAACGAATTTCTACGAAGTGCAATATTGTCTTAAACCTAAATATCTTTGAAAGAATGAAATAAAACAAGCAAAGACCAAAGTAATCAGTATAAACATTAACCCAATCAATTTTTTTTTCTTTATTAAGACTCCAAATTGTTCCAAATTCAAACATTGGTGAAAACAATTTTATGAAATTTCTTTTAAGAAAATTTTTAGGTCTGTATTTATGATAACTTGCAGCAATTACTTTGAATTCGGTTTTGTTATAAACACAATTATTTTCAAGAAGTGGTATTCTATTTATGAAGATTATATCATTTTCATAAGACATAACTTTGGCAATCGAAGAATATCGATTGATTGCTGCATTATTACTACTGGGATAACCTGATTTACCACAAAATAAAATTCTCATTTTTAAAATTAGGTTTATTATTGATAATGAAAGTTAATTATTCGTATCAAGAGATTTTTTCTTATATTTAATACTTTCATCTAAAATATAATTAATATAACCCTCACAAGGGTTTTCTTTATTTATAATCTTACATGGATTACCAATTACTAAAGAATTTGAAGGTACATCAATATTGACAAATGAATTTGGTGCTATTAAAACATTTGACCCAATTAATATTTTCCCAACTATTGTTGAACTAGCGCCAATCCAAACATTATTTCCAATAGTTGGACAGCCCATAAATTTCCCTCTATTTGCTTGCCCGATAGTAACAAGATGCCCTAAATTGCAATTATTACCAATTTTAACATTTTCATTTATTATTATCGTTCCATAATGTCCAATGAAAAGTCCCTCTCCAATTTGAGTTCCAACTGGAATCTGAATACCATACTTAAATTGGTATTTTTGTTTTAAATAACCGAATAAAAAATATTTTAATGAATATTTTTTGCAATTTTCTAATTTTCTAAGAATATAAGAGTATCGGAATCCGGGAATTCGCAATCCTTTTAAAAAACCTTTTTTACCACTCAATCCGCCATAACGAAATAAGTCTGCTTTTATCTTTGTTGTCATTTTATTTAATTTCAAAAAAATCGTAAAACATTAATACAATTTAAAATACAAATCCTAAATGTCGTTATTTTTTTGAATTTGTATATTTTTTATAGTAAAAGAGCATATTCAACAAGTAAACCATCCCGCTTATTAATCGTGCAAATACTGCTCCTTTTTCATGCCAAATAGGTATAAACAAAAAATTAGTAATCAATAAACTAATCCCCACTACAACGGAGCTGTTTCGCAGCATTTTTCCTTTACCATGAGCTCCTAAATAGCGGTTAAAAAAATCAGCCATTCCATGAGCCGCTATACCCAAACTTATTATAAGCGTCAACTCAATAGCAGAGTGGTATTGTTTACCATAAAACATATCAATGAAAGGACCTATAAATACCCATAGCACTACTAAAGAACCTAATGTTAAAAGAATTGTAGTTTTAAATAACTTAGAGGGAATTTTATCTAGACCGGCAAACTCTTTGTAGTGTGTTGTCGCTACTATATTGGGAATTAATGCTAAAGGAGCTGTAAAGGTCAGAGCAAGGTTAAAAAAACCAACTCCCTCATTTGAATTTAAAGGATCATAATTACTAATTATAAGAGTCGCTAAATTAGCTACACCAACAGCAAACAAACTTCCAATATATACATCAAAACCGTAATTCTTAGTATACTGCCACAAGGACTTAAAGTTAGGTTTTAAATTTTTAAATGAAAGTTTAATTTCCCATAAAGCTACTGCATAAACAACCAGAAATGTTAAGATATAAAAAACATAAACAACTAATAACTTACTTATATCTAGCTTCCTAAAAACAAAATAAATTAACAAACTTGATAAAAAAAAACCAATTTTTGGATAAAATCGAATGAATACTAAAGCCTTAATTCGATTGTCTGCCTGAAATAATGTTTCAAAGTAATTTGTTAATAGATAAATCCAACCAAAAGGCATAAGATATAAAAACACTTCATAAAGACCTTTATTATTGATATTACTGTCAAAATAACCAAAAATAATTAAACAAACAGACATTAAAAGAAAAACAAGTAAAAGCAAAATAAATGAACTTCCATAAATCTCCTTAGCCTTTTCTCTGTCATCATTTAAAACTAATGCCCGATTTGCTGCATACAGGAAGCCAAAATTAAAAATAACCATAGCAAAGGTAAAAATACCATTCAAATAGGAATAATCACCAAATAACTTTGGGCCTAAGTAATTTGTCAATATCATACTTGTCACAATTCCAAGAGGAATTCCTATGATATTAACTAAATACAATGCGATTATTTGCTTTGTTTTTGTACCGTTCAAAGAATTTTTAAAATCGTATAAATTTTTTTTCAATTTTTATATTGTATATCAAATAATCTAAAAAATTATATCAGCTCAGGGTATTCCTTCACCCATTTTATAAACTCACCGATACCTTCTTCTATATTTACTTTAGGTTTGTAATTATAAATAGTCGATAATTTATCAATATTTGCCCAAGTCGCTTTAACATCACCCGCTTGCATTGGCATAAAATTCTTTATGGCTTTTTGATCTATCTTATCTTCAAGTACTTCAATAAAACGCATTAAATTAACTGGAGATCCGTTACCTATATTAAGTACATTATAATTATTTTCAACCTTCATAGAAGCTAAATAAATACCTTGTACAATATCTCCAACATATGTAAAGTCTCTTGACATTTCACCATTGTTAAAAACATTTATAGGTTTGTTTTCTAAAATAGCTTTAACAAAAAGCATTGGAGCCATATCCGGTCTACCCCAAGGTCCATACACAGTAAAAAAACGCAAACAAGTGATCGGTATCTGATATAAATGACTGTACGAATGCGCCATTAATTCATTACTTTTTTTGGTAGCGGCGTATAAACTAACAGGTGTATCTACCTTATCATCTTCTGAAAAAGGTATTTTTGCATTGGTTCCATATACTGAAGATGATGAGGCATGAACTAAATGCTTAACTGGATAATATCTACAGGCCTCTAATAAATAATGAAAACCAACTGTATTAGATTGAATATAGACATCGGGATTTTCAATTGAATAACGCACTCCTGCTTGTGCAGCTAAATTAATAACAAAATCAAAATTTTCTTTTTGAAACAAACTAAATAACTGCTGCTTGTCTTCCAAATTCATTCGAACAAAACTGTAACTAGCATTCTTCATACTGATTACTGGGTTATACCACTTAATTTCATCGGTTTCAATACCCGCTTCTTTTAAACGTTGGTATTTTAATTGTGGAGAATAATAATCATTGATATTATCCAAGCCAACAACTTCATGCCCCTCGTCGATAAATTGATTTACTGTGTGAAATCCAATGAAGCCTGCCGCCCCTGTAACTAATATTTTCATGTTAATTTTTTAGGTATACTATCAATAAACCTTTATTCGCTTTTTAAATAATTGTTTTACTCGAAATAATTCAAAGTAGCATAGCCAAGACCTTTGAAATACGGTTTTTAAACTAATACAATTTCAAATCACTTGCTACCATCTCTTTAACCAAAGCCGCTAGATCATATTGCGGTTTCCAACCTAATTGTGTTTTAGATTTAGTAGGGTCACCAATCAATAAATCTACTTCTGTTGGACGGTAATACTCCGGATCTACGCGCACCACTACGGTACCTATTTCCAACTGATACAACGGATTGTTACAAGCGGCTACTTTAGCGATTTCATTTTCATTTTCTCCTTCAAATGCTAGTTCCACACCAACCTCAGCAAACGCCATACGAACAAAATCTCTAATATAAGTGGTAACACCCGTTGCAATTATATAGTCTTCCGCTACATCTTGCTGTAAAATACGCCACATCGCTTCAACATAATCTTTGGCATGTCCCCAATCTCTTTGCGAATTTAAATTTCCTAGAAAAAGACACTCTTGCTTTCCTTTTGCAATGGCAGCAGTGGCCATCGTAATTTTACGGGTAACAAAAGTCTCACCACGTCTTGGCGATTCATGATTAAAAAGGATTCCGTTACAAGCAAACATATCATACGCCTCACGGTAGTTTTTAGTAATCCAAAAAGCATAAATCTTAGCCACTCCATACGGAGAACGGGGGTAAAATGGTGAGTTTTCGTCATAAAAACCTTGTGCATTTTTATTCTCTGCTAATCCGCCATACAATTCAGAAGTGGAAGCTTGGTATACTCTGGTTTTTTTACACAACCCTAATATCCGAACTGCTTCCAGGATTCTTAAAGTTCCTATTCCGTCCACATTAGCTACATATTCAGGTGAATCAAAAGAAACCTTTACATGTGACATTGCACCTAAATTATAGATTTCATCAGGCTGTACTTCCTGAATGATTCGTATGATGTTAGTGGAGTCCGTCAAATCGCCATAATGCAATTTAAAATTAACATGTACTTCATGCTGATCTTGATAGATATGATCAATGCGTTGCGTATTAAAAGAAGAAGCGCGGCGTTTCACACCGTGAACCAGATATCCTTTTTCTAATAATAACTCTGCCAGATAAGATCCGTCTTGACCTGTAATTCCTGTAACTAGTGCTACTTTTTGTATCGTATTGTCCATATTTTTGTCTTGATCGTCCGCTAGAAAAACACACCTTTAACTCCTCTGGATCGGGGATTAGCTGGATGTTTATATTTGAAACTATTTGCTAATTAATGTTATTTTTTTTACGTTTTGTATATTGGCTACAAACCAGTCATACGTTTTCTGTATTCCTTCTTCCAATTGCACCTGATGTTTCCATCCCAAAGCATGCATTTTGGATATATCCATTAATTTTCTTGGGGTACCATCCGGTTTGCTGGCATCCCAAATAATTTCTCCTTGATGCCCTGTGATTTTTTGTATCGTTTCAGCCAAATGTCTAATGGTCAAATCTTCTCCTGTACCTACGTTATACAAATAATCTGGCAGTTTATTCTCTAAAGCAAAAACAACGGCCTGAGCCATATCATCCACAAAAAGAAATTCTCTCATAGGTGTTCCGCTGCCCCAAAGGGTTACAGGAGCATGATTATTTTCTTTGGCCTCATGAAATTTTCGCATCATGGCAGGTAAAACGTGTGAAGAAGTTAAATCGAAATTATCATGTGTACCGTATAAATTAGTTGGCATCAGACTCACATAATCTTTATTAAACTGCTTTCTGATCGCTTCACAGGCTTTAACCCCGGTGATTTTGGCGATAGCGTACCATTCATTGGTGGGTTCCAAAGGACCGGTAAGCAGGTATTCTTCCTTCAAGGGTTGAGGCGCCAATTTTGGATAGATACAAGAACTCCCCAGAAAAATAAACTTCTCCACACCGGACTGTAATGCGGTATCGATTAGATTATTTTGGATTTGCATATTTTCCATCAAGAACTGGTACGGAAAATTATTGTTGGCCAATATCCCGCCCACTTTCGCAGCAGCGTCAATAAGCACATCCGGTTTTTCAGTAGCAAAAAAATCCTTAACTGCTTGCTGATTCCTCAGATCCAATTCCTTGCTGGAAGCTCCTATCAGATTCGTATAACCTTTAGCAGTCAGCGTACGCCAGATAGCACTACCCACCATACCGTTATGCCCCGCAATATATATTTTAGTGTCTTTGTTCATGTTTTCAATTTTTGATATCCTTATTCTATAACCGCCCTTAAATAAAAAGTATAGGAAAACAACGAATAAGTGAAGTGGCAGTGCTCCGCGAGTTGAGTCCGCAGTACGAAAGGCTCGGGGCATGGAGCGGAACTTCGAGGTAGTTTTCAAGCTTTTTATTTTCAGGCTTGATTTTTTGTTTCTTTTGTATCAAGACAAAAGAAAAAATGTCTTCAAAAATCAGCTGTACTAAGATTACCCAGCTAATTATGTGATCTCTCCTTTCGTCGAGATGACAAACGACAGTAAAGGTTAATTCAATAAATCCGAATTATCTCTTTCAAGCGCATTATACACACTTTTGACATCTTGTGAAAATTCCTTTTTCAAAATTAGATTGGCCGTAGGCGTATAAACGAAAATAGTATCTTTTACTCCTATAAAAGCAGTGTAATTGGCAGTGCCAATAACCATATTCCCGTTTTCATCCACAACATGACCTATGGTAACTAAATAATCATACACGGATTCGAAAGAACCCAAATCAGACCAGGCAAATTTAGAGGATACCACTTTTATTTTCTTACTTCGCTCCATCACCGCATAATCAATACTGATGGAAGGAATATCCATAGAAAGTGCTAAATCTAAATTCCCATTGCTATTACTTTCCCAAACCAATTTTGATTTCTCATATACTTCAGGATGAAAAGCTTTCAATTCTTCCAACAAAACGCCTGCTTTAAAACAAAACATACCACTGTTCCAAAGAAAATTTCCTTTGGCTATAAAATCTCGCGCCGAAACCTGGTTGGGTTTTTCTCTAAAAGAAATCACATCATCTCCTTTGCGTTCGATATACCCATATCCCGTTTCCGGTTTCGTAGGTACAATCCCAAAAGTAACAATGGAGCCTTGAGAGGCCTTGTCGATGGCTTCTTGGATCCCCTTTTCATATTCTGCCATATCGCCAATAATATGGTCTGATGGTGTTACTATCAAAATATCGTCCGGATCAGCGGCAAAAGCAGCAAATGCTATGGCTGCAGCCGTATTTCTTGGTGTTGACTCTATGATATCAATATACTCCGTACTTGTTTTTTCTAAAATATTTCTGCTCAAATGACAATTGTCAATATTCCCGACAACCATCACCTTATCCGCAATATTGCGATTGCGATCCACGGTCATTTCAAACAGCGACTTACCGTCAAAAATATCTAAATATTGTTTAGGCTGGCTTTTGCGTGACAAGGGCCACAACCTGCTTCCTACTCCTCCGGTAAGAATGACGTGTATAATTGATTTTTTATTTTCCATTTTGAATTCGTTATTCGTTGTTCGCTATCCGATTTTCTTCAGACGATGGACGATCAATGATTAGACCTAAAGTATATTCTTATTGTTTTCCTTTTCCATAACCTCTCTGCGAAGACTGCTGCTCGAAAAACGATGGTCCCGGGTATTAAAATGAAATGCTATTCCTTTTTCTTCACAATAACTGCGCCCGGTAAAATTTTTATCTTTGTATTCATCCCCGATAATTCGTACATCAATTTTGAAAGAGCGTAAAATATCCTCCAAATCCTGCTCCGTTGCATAAGGGACTATTTCATCTACATGTTTACAACCCTTCAGTTGAATGTAACGTTCCACAACCGATTGGGTAGGTCTGTTCTTTTCAGGACGGTCAAGGGTAGGATCTGTTTGCAAAGCAGCAATTAAATAATCACACTGTCTTTTAGCATCTTCCAGCATTTTTATATGTCCGGCATGAAGCAGATCGAATGCACTGAATGTTATCCCTATTTTCATAATTATTTTATGTAAGGTAATTATTTTCTAAATATTTTTACAACCTACCATCCACAACATTAGTTATTTGAATGCTTTCCCCTCTTGAGAGGGGTTAGAGATGTGTTTTTATTTTTTTATTACAGCCTCCCATCTACACCACTACTCAAAACCCCCTTCACATCATATAACAAACTGCTATCATTTTGTAGTTTCGAAATATCAAGATTGAGAAATTGATGGTGTGCAACGCCTAAAACAACGGCATCAAATTTTTGGATGGGTAACACATTAGTAGTTTCCAAACGATACTCCCGTTTGACCTCAACAGGGTTAGCCATGGGATCGTAGATGGTTACGGTGATTCCATAATCCGTTAAAGCAGCAATGACATCCACAATTTTGGTATTGCGAACATCAGGGCAGTTTTCTTTGAAAGTAATTCCAAGCATTAAGAGCGTGGCGCCATTCACTGAAATTCCTTTTTTTATCATTCCTTTAACCACTTGCGAAGCAACATATTCCCCCATACTGTCATTCAGTCGTCGTCCTGCCAAAATAATTTCGGGATGATACCCAAATTCTTGGGCGCGCTGCGCCAAATAATACGGATCGACCCCAATGCAATGTCCACCAACTAATCCAGGCTTAAAAGGAAGGAAATTCCATTTAGTACTTGCGGCTTCTAAAACAGCATGGGTGTCAATATTCATTAAATTAAATATTTTGGCCAATTCATTTACAAATGCTATGTTGATATCACGTTGTGAGTTTTCAATTACTTTGGCGGCTTCGGCTACTTTTATTGATGGTGCCAAATGCGTTCCTGCAGTTATGACACTTTTATATAGTTCATTGACTTTAATTCCGATCTCGGGCGTTGAACCCGAAGTCACTTTCAAAATCTTCTCTACGGTATGTTCTTTATCTCCGGGATTAATTCGCTCCGGGGAATAGCCAGCAAAGAAATCTACATTAAATTGTAGTCCGGAAACTCTTTCCAACACCGGTACACACTCTTCCTCCGTGACACCAGGATAAACGGTCGATTCGTAAATGACAATATCCCCCTTTTTCAAAACAGATCCTATTGCTTCACTTGACTTGTACAAAGGAGTTAAATCAGGACGATTATTTTTATCAACCGGTGTTGGGACGGTTACAATGTAATAATTACAGTCAGCAATATCCGTTAAAAGGCTGGTACAATACAAACCAATAGCATCGCCGGGTTTATCGCGCAGTACTTTTTGCAATACAGCATCGCTGACTTCAAAAGTTGTATCAGTACCTGATTTTAAGGAAGAAACTCTGGATTGATTGATATCAAATCCTATAACAGCATGCTTGGTTGCTAATAAACGCGCCAATGGTAAACCCACATAACCCAGACCTATTACCGCTATTTTTAGGATTGAACTCATTTTATAAACCAATTATAATAAACGAATGTTAATTACAGTGAACCGCTACGCGCTTCAAACTCACAGGAATGAGTTGAAAACAATTTTTTTTTTGTGCGCAAATATAGTTAGAATATGTCACTTCTTTTAGTACTATTTACTCCTCCATCTACTAACACACTGGCAAATAGAAAAATAAAATACGCAATACACTAGTAAACAGTACGTAAGGAATTCCATACTATTTAATATTAACAAAAAAATCACCTGAATAGGTGACTTTGATGTTTGAATAGAATAAGAATCACAAATAAATTTCCTCTTACTTTTCTAAACTAATGAAAAGATTTAACTAAAATAATTTCCTATTAATTTCATTTTTCAATTAAACGTAATGGTATATCGCTAAAAAAGCCATTGGATTATTCAAAACGTCAGTTCGTCCCAGTTCTGATGGATTTTAGAAATAAAACCAAACAAATTAGTAACAAGCTCCTTTTTAACAAAATAACTCCGAATGAGGTTAATAGCGATAACCCGTTGTTTTACCTATTTTATTTTTAAATTAGTATTAATAATGTGGGATATATAAGTAGCAAGAAAGATCTGTTGTCGCAATTATTAAAAAGAATTTTTGCCCCTGATTAGAAGGATTAAAAAGATTATTAAAATTAAATGGCGAATTAATCTGTGGCAAATACATTTAGTGCTTTATTAAAACACGACATTGAATTTTAGCCATTACTTAAGATTAATAATAGAAATAATAAAAATCCTACTTCAAATACTGTTTTTTATAATAAGTCGCATATTCCCCCGTAGTTACATTATGCAACCAATCCGTATTGTTCAGATACCAATTCACCGTAATTTCTAATCCCTGCTCAAAAGTCACTGAAGGTTTCCACCCTAATGTTGCGTTTATTTTATTTGCATCAATAGCATAACGCAAATCATGCCCCGGTCTGTCTTTGACATAAGTGATCAATTTTGCAGATTCACCTGCAACTCGCTCCAACTTATCATCCATAATCGAGCATAATAATTGCACTAAGTCAATATTTTTCCATTCATTAAATCCTCCAATATTATAAGTCTCCTGATTTATTCCTTCATGGAAAACCAAGTCTATTGCTCTGGCGTGATCTACAACAAACAACCAATCACGGGTATAATTTCCGTCACCATAAACCGGCAATGCTTTATTAGTAATAATATTGTTAATGAATAATGGAATTAATTTTTCTGGAAAATGATTCGGTCCATAGTTATTAGAACAGTTTGTCAGTACATAAGGCAAACCATACGTTTCTCCGTAAGCTCTTACAAAATGATCTGAACTCGCCTTTGAAGCTGAATACGGAGAATTAGGGTCGTACGAAGTAGTCTCCGTAAACAAACCCTCTGCTCCCAAAGAACCATACACCTCATCGGTACTAATATGATAGAACCGTTTTCCTTCTGTATTTTTAGCCCATAGCTTTCTGGCAGCATTGAGCAAATTAACAGTCCCTATCACGTTCGTTTTTACAAATGCCATAGGATCTTCTATGGATCGGTCAACATGGGATTCAGCAGCAAGATGAATTACTCCGTCAAACTGATATTTTTCAAACAAATTACTGATAAAACTTTCGTCGGTAATATCCCCTTTTAAAAAGGTATAATTAGGAGCATTTTCAATGTCCACAAGATTTTCTAAATTCCCTGCATACGTAAGCGCATCCAGGTTATAAATTTGATAGTCGCTATATTTTGTAACAAAAAGTCTGACAACATGAGACCCAATAAACCCGGCTCCACCGGTAATTAATATTTTTTTCATCTAATTTTTATATTTTTTTATCAGTTAAAAAAATGCAACGATATAAAAACGTACCGTAAATCATTTTTAAACTATCTAAATATTATCATTTACTTTAACTTCATCTTCAAAACACAGCCTAAGGTTTCTAAAACAAGAATATAATGTGTTTTATTTACTTCTTGCACAATAGCTTTCTGTTTCGAAAATGGTCCTGACTCTAGCTCTATAGAATCACCAACCTGAATCGCAGTTAAGGAAACGTCATATGAATCTGGAGTATGAAGCCACTTCTTTATCACATCAATCTCTTCCTCTTTGACGATTGCTGGTTTTCCTAACCAAAATAAATAACGTACAGCACCTGTAGACTGAAATACTAAATTCCGGTCTGATTCTGCTAACTGCACAAAGACATAAGAATTGAATAAAGGAACCTCTATCTTTTTCTTCCTGTCAGACCATTGCCGTACTACCGTTATTAATGGGCAGTAGCATTCGATTCCAATTTTTCCTAATTGCTCTGCTACTTTTCTCTCCCATTTAGGTTTTGTATAAACTACATACCAATTCATCTTGCGTTTTGTATTGAAATATTTTTTTATTCAACTGTTAAATATAATCCGTATTTAATTCCATCCAAAGAATTATACGATCTTCATTTAGGAACCAATACCTTGATAGATAAAACCAATGGCTTCTAGCGCCGGACCATTCAAGATGTTTCTTCCATCAAATACAAAAGCTGGTTTTTGCATCGAATCATATATTTTTTGCCAATCATATTGAACAAATTCATCCCATTCCGTAAGTAGCGCTATGGCATGTGAATTTGCGCAGGCATCATACGGATTATCAAATGACAATACATTAGTTGCATTAATTGAAGCTGCTCTTGTTTCTAAATAATCCAAATCTGCCAGAACTTTTTCCTTGGACACTTTTGGATCGTAAACCGCAATTTTTGCGTTTTCGTTAATCAAATCATCCGCAACATAAATCGCTGCTGATTCCCTGGTGTCATTAGTATCTTTTTTGAAAGCCCAGC
Organism: Flavobacterium fructosi; assembly: GCF_042787335.1. Taxonomy (NCBI): domain Bacteria; kingdom Pseudomonadati; phylum Bacteroidota; class Flavobacteriia; order Flavobacteriales; family Flavobacteriaceae; genus Flavobacterium; species Flavobacterium fructosi. The sequence continues at coordinate 214,527 of NZ_JBHZQA010000004.1, forward strand.
CAAAAAAGGTAATTTTTTTATCCGCAACGGTGTTGTATAACGTTTGTACAATATTGTTAGAAAAACGTCTTTTTTGATGATCATTCATGATGATTACTTGTTCCCAATAATTAGCCACTTCATTTAATCCATAGGATTTTGCTATGTAAACTAAATTAAGAATGTCTTTTTGAAAACAAGAACCTCCAAAGCCAACAGATGCTTTCAGGAATTTTGATCCAATTCTACTGTCCATTCCAATAGCTTTCGCTACTTCATTTACATCTGCTCCCGTTTTTTCGCAAAGCTCAGACATCGCATTGATCGATGAAATTCTTTGGGCTAAGAAAGCATTCGCAGTCAGTTTTGACAATTCCGATGACCATACATTCGTAGTTAATATTCTATCCGCAGAAACCCAGTTAGAGTATACGGCAACCAATGCCTGAATTGCATTTTGCCCTTCTGGGGTAGAATCCCCCCCTATTAAAATCCGATCCGGGTTTAATAAATCCTCGACCGCGGTTCCTTCAGCAAGAAACTCAGGGTTGGAAAGAATCTGAAACTGAACGCCATTCCCTGTATTATCCAAGATACTTTTGATTGCCTCAGCCGTTCGTACCGGAAGGGTTGATTTCTCCACCACAATCTTATTATCTTTTGCTACTCTAGCAATTTGTCTAGCGCACAATTCAATATATTTTAAATCCGCTGCCATCCCTTTTCCTTTTCCGTAGGTTTTAGTAGGCGTGTTCACCGAAATAAAAATTACCTGGGCTTCGTCAATCGCCTTTTCAACATCAGTAGAGAAAAATAAGTTCCTCCCTCTGGCCTCGGCAACAACTTTATCCAAACCTGGCTCATAAATAGGAATATTATCGATATTCTCATCATTCCAAGCGGCAATACGGTCTTCATTTAAATCAACGACAGTTACCTGAATTTCAGGGCATTTTTGCGCAATAACTGCCATGGTTGGACCTCCAACGTATCCCGCACCAATGCAACATATTTTAGTAATTTTCATTTCTTCAATTTTATCTATTTTCGCACTTTTATCTAAGGTTCTTCCAGTACCAATCTACCGCTTCTTTTAGTCCTTCCTGCAAAGAGAACTTTGGATCATACCCCAATAATTCTTTCGCTTTGGCTATACTCGCCAAAGAATGAGGAATATCTCCTGCTCGATTAGGTCCATACCCTACTTCAACATTGGCAATTCTTTCATCATACTTAGTTAAAAATTGTTTCAAATAACCCACTAAGTCATTTAACGTATTCCTATCACCATAAGCGGTATTATAAACCGTATTAACTGCTGCCACATTTTTTGTTAACATGGCTAATTCATTCATTTGAATAACATTATCAATATAAGTAAAATCACGGGAATAGTTTCCATCACCATTAATTTGAGGGCTTTCTAATTGCATTAATTGCATCACAAATTTTGGAATAACAGCGGCATAGGCTCCGTTAGGATCCTGTTTTCGTCCAAAAACATTAAAATAACGCAAGCCTATCGTTTCCATTCCGTACGTTTTGCTAAAAATCTCTGCATACAGCTCGTTTACATATTTTGTAATTGCATACGGAGAAAGTGGTTTTCCAATCACCTCTTCTACTTTTGGCAGTCCCACCGAATCCCCATAAGTAGATGAACTTGCAGCATAAATAAATCGTTTCACATTAGCATCCCTACTAGCAACTAACATATTCAAAAAACCCGAAACATTTACATCGTTGGTCGTAATTGGATCATTGATGGACCGAGGCACAGATCCCAAAGCTGCCTGATGCAAAACATAATCAATGCCCTTTACAGCATTTTGACAATCGGTAGCATTACGTATATCCCCTTCAATTAAAAGAAAATTTGCATTGTTTATAAAATCTTTAAGATTGTGTCGGTATCCCGTTGCAAAATTATCAAAACAAACAACTTTATGTCCCTTAGATAAAAAATATTCACAAAGATTAGAGCCTATAAATCCAGCTCCACCTGTAATTAATACCGTATTTTTCATATCATTTTCCATCTTTTCTTAATTTAAAAAATCCAATTACTTAGAAACTCTTGGACGCACTATTTTAAGTATTCGTTCATAGATCGTTTTTGGTCTGTCCTCCTCATGATATCCATTTGAGTACGTTCCGTAGCCGTAGCCATAGCCATAGCCGTACCCGTAGCCAGCTCCATATTTAGCTTTATTCTCAAACCCATTCAAAATAATACTGGTATTATTTAACTCTCCCCGTTTAACCCTATTATTTAATAGTGTAATCATTTCTTTTTTTGTGAAATTCTGTCTTACTATATATAAGGTTACATCACAATATTGTGCTAATTCTAAAGTGTCAGATACCAGTCCAACCGGCGGCGTATCTAATATAATATAATCGTATTTTTTCTTTAATTCTTCCATTAAATCCTTCATTCTTTCACTCATGATCATCTCTGCCGGATTGGGAGGAACTGGTCCGGAAAGAATAACATCCAGAAAAGGAATTTGTGTAGGATTTATAATTTCGTCAACCGTTTTTTGATTAATTAAATAATTTACAACCCCCACTTCATTAGTTAAATTAAATTCAGCAAACAGTTTAGGTTTTCTCAAATCAAGACCAATGACAACTGTCTTTTTCCCGCTAAGTGCAAATACGGTTGCAATATTTAGAGAGCAAAATGTTTTGCCTTCACCACTCACCGAGGATGTAATCATAAGAGTCTTCGCACCATCTAGATGTTGTTGTTTATATAAAAACTGAAGTGAAGAACGAACTGCTCTAAAAGATTCTGACAAAGCAGATTTTGGTTTGTCAAATACCGCCAAATTACTTAATTCTTTACTTAGCCCAATAACTCCAATCAAAGGAATTTTTGTTAATTTACTTATATCCTCCGTGTTTTGAATAGAATTATTGATAAAGAAAATTATAAATACAAAAAGCAACGGAAAGAGTGTTCCCAAGAATAATGCTAAAACATAATTAACTGATGTTTTTGGACCGATAAGTCCTCCGCCTATATCCTTTGCAGGATCTATAAAATGAATATCCGATAAATTAGCTGCTTTAACAATATCAGCTTCACTTCTTTTTTGAAGAAAAGTGCTATAAATATTATCACTTAAATCATATTTTCTTTTAATCTTAATCAACTCCTGTTGGTCATCCGGAAGTTGTTTAATAGTACTTTCTGTTTCATTAATTTTGCTGCTTACAACGGCTAAATCACCTTGTAAAGAAGCTTTTGCTGTAGAAATATTTTCTAACAGCACATTTTTGACCGCCTCCATCTGATTGTCAAAATCTTTAAATATCTTATCACTTTTCACCGCATAGGCCATCTCAGATCTTTGGGCAGAAAGGCCAATCAATTTTGACACATTCATTACAACATTAGGATCATCAATACCCGCTACTGATGGCGCCGGAAGCTTAGAATAATCTACACTATTTTTTAAATACGATTTTAAAGAATTGTAATACGCCATCTTACGCGTCACCTCGTCTTTCTTGACATCAAACTCTAGAATTTTATCAGAAAACTTTTCACCACCCGCTTCTATATCGTAAATTTTTTTGTCTTTCCTAAAAGTTTTTAGCTCATTTCCAGTTTCCTTAAGTTGAGATTCCATAGCTACTAGCGTACTATCGATAAATGCAATAGTATTAGTTGCAAATTGATTTTTACTGTCTAATTGTCTTTTTATTAGCATTTTTACAGTCGCATTCAAATACTCGACCATTCTTGCTTTATTGGGTCCTTGCATTCCTAGCGTAATTATAGAACTACCCTTGTCATCTGACTTGACATTTATTCCTCGATAATTGGAAACAGTCGCATCAAAATCATTAAACTGAACAAAATATTCGTTCCCTTTGTAAAAACCAGGATTATCTTTTATCTGTAACTTCCAATTTAAAAAAGGCAACGATACTTGCTCACCTACCTTATATCTTTTGACAAAATCCCCAGGTTCAACCGCTGTATTACTATAAGAATTATTCGAATACGATATTAAAGAAACATTCTGGCTTGCAAAAGGAATTCTGATCTCATACACATTTTCGCTCACAAATTTAATACCAATAAGATTTCCTGCTGTCTGGCCTTTTGATTTATCAATGTTTACATAAAAAGGAACTGCACCATAGGCATCTTCCACATTATATTTCCCTTGAACTAGATAACTAATATAATATTGTAATTTATCGACAACTAATTCATTATGCGATCTGGACTGTAATGTAGTTGAAATGGTTTGAACCTGATCGGATGTTCCACCCCAGTTAAAAACCAGACTGGTCGTAGAGGTAAACAGTGGATTTGTTTCTTCTTTTACAGAAATAAGCGTCTCCATCCCATAAATTTTTTGTTTACGGATATTAACTTGATAAGCAATTGTGAAGGTGATTAAAAGACTGATTAAAAACCATTTCCAATAACTTCCAATTTTTATTAAAAATCCTTTAAAGTCAAAACTTACTTGGTCTTCAAAAATTGAAAAATCTTTTATGTCTAACATTTTTTGAAATATATTTTAATTTCTAAATAGTAAAAAGAAGGTTGTTGTTGCCAATGAAAACAATGTAATGATTGTTCCCAAGGATTCTATTCCTGTTTTTCCGGTTCCCCAAGTTTTTTGTTTGAGAGGTTTTATATAAATATAATCATTAGGTTGTAAATAAAAATACGGGGAATTCATTACATTAATATCGGTAAGATCAATATCATGCATTAGAACTCCTGTAGGTGTTTTTCTCATGATTGTAACTGCTTTTCTATTTCCTGTGATTGTAATATCCCCAGCATTTGCAATCGCTTCCATTACATTTACATGTTCTTGAAATAAAGTTTTTGTTCCCGTACTTCCTATTTCTCCGTTGATGGTATACCTGAAACCTGCTAATTTTACGGTAACGAAGATATTTGCTTCCTTATTAAAATACTCCGCTAATAATTGTTTCTCAATTCTAACTCTTATTTCCTCTACAGTATAACCAATCACAGTTAACTCTCCTAATACAGGTATTCTGATAGTACCATGATCATCCACAGTAAAGCCATCAAAATACAACCCCGTTTCTGACTTACCTGCTTCCGCTTGATTAGTGGTACTAAATATCGCCACTAACTTAGGATCAATTGCTTTAATCGTGATGCTCAAAACATCATTCGTTTGCAATCTATATGGTTTTGATTCGACAGCTGAAATAGACATTTCATCACTTGAATTATCCTTTTTTTGAAGATAAATTAAGTCCTGTGTTGGGATACACGAAGAAAATAAAACACTAATACATAGCAACAAATAGAGTATTGACTTGCTCATTTAAATATTTTTAACGACAAATATAGGTTTTCATTTACTATTTAAAAAGAATCGTAATTTTTAAAATGGATTAATTACTTTTAAAAGACTTTTCGAAAGGGACTCTATGCAATATACTTCTTCCCAAGGTAACTTCATCAGCATATTCTAATTCATCTCCTACCGAAATTCCTCTTGCAATTGTTGATATAATTATTTCATTATCACCAATTTGTTTGTAGATATAAAAATTGGTCGTATCGCCTTCCATAGTTGAACTTAAGGCAAAAATTATTTCATTTACAGTTCCTGATTTTACTTTTTCAACAAGCGTAGTAATATTTAGCTGGCTGGGACCCACTCCGTCTATTGGTGAAATTTTACCTCCTAAAACATGATAAATCCCTCTAAATTGACCTGTGTTTTCTATAGCCATCACATCCCGGATATCCTCAACAATACATATAATTTGATGGTTCCTGTTTTTATTTGCACAAATTTCACAAAGCGTACTGTCTGAGATATTATGACAACTTTCACAATACTTGATATCTTCGCGCATAGTCACTATTGCCTGCGCTAAAAAACCCGTTTGTTCCTTAGGTTGTTTCAATAAATGCAGTACTAATCGCAGTGCTGTTCTTTTACCAATCCCAGGTAATTGAGACATTTCATTGACTGCTTTTTCTATTAATTTCGAAGAAAATTCCATAAAAGCAAATGTAGTAATTTGTTCAATCTGTTTTTTAGTTAAATGGTTAAAAGAATAAAACGGTTAATCCGTTAAACAAAAAATCGTATTTTGGTCACTTTAAACTCAAAAAATGACTCCAAGCACCATACTCTTATTAGTATCCATTTATTTCGGAATCCTATTTTACATTTCCCACGCTATAAGTAAAAAAGACAGTGGAAATGATGCTTTTTTTAAAGCCAATAAAAACTCAAAATGGTATTTGGTCGCCTTTGGAATGATTGGAACGGCACTTTCCGGTGTGACATTTATTTCGGTTCCTGGCGAAGTGGGCTCACCAAACGGTGAACAATTCAAGTATTTTCAGTTTGTGTTGGGTAATGCAGTTGGATTCATAATAATTGCTAAGGTTTTGCTCCCTTTATACTACCGAATGAACTTGACCTCCATTTATGGTTATATAGAACGTCGATTAGGAACTTATTCCTATAAAACCGCAGCAACGATTTTTCTGATTAGCCGTACAATTGGTTCTTCGTTTAGGTTGTATCTGGTAGTTATTGTTTTACAACGTTATGTTTTTGATTATTATGGAATCCCGTTTGCTGTAACGGTTTTGATTTCCCTCGCACTTATATTCGCTTATACCTATCGTGGTGGTTTAAAAACGATTATCATTACAGATACTTTACAAACTTTCTTCTTAGTCACTTCGGTCTTCTTGACTATTTTCTTTATTTGTAGCAGCTTGAACCTGAATATTTTTCAAGCTTTTGAGGAAGTAAAAAACAGCAATTACTCTAAAACATTCTTTTTTGACGATTTTGTATCGAGTAAATTTCATTTTGTAAAACAAATTCTGGGTGGAATGTTTGTCACCATCGCCATGGTTGGACTGGATCAGGATTTAATGCAGAAAAATTTAAGTTGCAAGAATATTGGTGAAGCACAGAAAAACATGTTTACTTTTACAGGGATATTTGTTCTTATCAATATCTTTTTTCTAAGCGTAGGAGCATTACTTTATATCTATGCCAATAAAAACGGGATAGAAGTCCCAACCGATTTAATAACTGGAAAACCAAGAACGGATTTACTTTTTCCAGAAATTGCTTTTCATCATCTGACTTTGATTCCTTCGATAGTTTTCTTGTTAGGTTTAACAGCCGCCACATTTGCTACCACTGATTCCGCATTAACAGCACTTACTACTTCGTTTTGTGTCGATTTTTTAGGAATGGATAAAATCGAAAATTTAAACAAACCAAACATCGTGCGAACCAGACATTTTGTTCATATCGGTTTTTCGTTTTTAATGTTTCTTGTTATTGTATTTTTTAATTCTATTAATGACAGTTCTGTAGTAGGAATGATTTTCAGAGTTGCGTCCTATACGTATGGCCCGCTTTTGGGATTGTACTGTTTCGGATTATTTGTAAAAACGAAAACCGTTAAAGACAAACTGGTGCCATTAATATGTTTGCTATCACCAGCGCTGACTTTCTTTATCAGCGAAAATTCAAAAGTGTTATTTTTTGGATATATTTTCGATAATGAACTAATTATCGTCAACGGACTTATTACTTTTCTTGGATTGTTAATGATTAGTAAACCTGCGATAGAAGAAACGCGATTTTAAAATATTTTACGGAAATATCTTTTTAAATCTCAAATTTATTGGCTTTCTAGCCCTGATAGAAATGGAAATTCTTTAATAAAAAACGGTAATTTTTTCTAATAAAAAAAGAGCGACCAACGGAAGCTCCTTTTTACATTTAGAAAAATACTGTTTTTTATCGAAGATTGAAATGGATAGCAGGATTAGCTCCTAACAACTAATATTGATTTGTTGCCAACAAAACCAATGTACAAGCTATCTCTACTTTTATGTCATTTAATTTTAACAACTGATAAAACTCCGGGTTCTCTGTACCTGGATTAAAAATCACACGTTTTGGTTTTGCTTCAACGATAAAATTATAATAATCGCGTTGACGGGAGGGATTAAGATATAGTGTGACTGTATCGATGTTTTTTAGTGGAATTGCTTTAGTCTGGATTTTAATTCCTGCCACTTCCCCTGCATTTTGACCAATGGCGAGAACGGAATGCCCTTTTTCGACCAATTTTTCAATTGCCATAAAAGCATACCTAGCTGGTTTTGTTGAAGCTCCAAGAACCAACGTTTTTTTATTTTTTATCATTTTACATAATTATATGGTGCAAAAGTAATCAAAAAGGACGAAGCGTTTGGCAATTTTAAGGTTTTGTTGCGACACTTATAAAAACAATATCCTAACATTAATAAGAAGAAGAAATTTAAAAAAAGAGTATTTTTGCTATCTAACATATAACAATATGGATCTATTCATTTATCTTTTCGTAGCTCTTTTTTCGGTTTTAAACCCTATTGGCACTGTTCCCATATTTGTTGGACTCACACAAAATGATACCAAACAAGAACGTTCCAGAATTTCGTTATGGACGGCTATAAATGTATTTGCCATACTAATAATCTCTTTTTTTATAGGTCAATATGTCCTCATATTTTTTGGAATCAGCATTGACGCACTGCGAATTGCGGGAGGAATAATCATTGTAAGTTCTGGATTTTCATTGCTTTCAGGAAAATTCAATAAAAAAAGAGGGATTAACAAAAAAATAGAGACCGATGCTCAAAAAAGAAATGACATTGCATTGACTCCACTCGCAATTCCTATGCTTGCTGGCCCTGGATCTATTTCTTTACTTATTGCATTTTACCAGGAACACAACTCAACCAGCGACATTATAATATCCTCAATTGCCATTCTAGCCATTGCAGTTGCCATTTTTATCATTCTTAGAAGTGCACATTATTTAGCAAAAATACTAGGAGCTTCTGGAATTGTTGCTATTTCAAGAATTATAGGATTTATTGTAATTGCCATTGGAATTCAATATATTGTAAGTGCAATTATCAATATAATTAAAGGGAATTTAACATAGATAAAAAAAATTATAATCTGACAAGGCGGAGAACCATGTCAGATTATAAAAAATAAATTAATTTTTAGGCAAGAAAATTTCTGCCATCATGCATCTCGCACTTCCTCCACCGCAAGCCTCTATAGTATCTAAACTTGAACTTAATATTTCAGCATGTTTTTCTAACTGTGTAATTTGTTTTGGCGTTAAACTTTGATATGCCGATGTACTCATAACCAAATACCTTTTGTCATTTGCACCACGAACTTCAAGCATATTCCCTGCAAAGTTATTAACCTGAGCTTCCGTAATCAGGACGATCTCTTTCCCATTCTCTTTCAGATTATCCAAAACCATTTTACGCTCTTTTTTGTCATCTATACAATCCGAACAAATCACAGCAAACGTTTCTCCCAAACACATCATCACATTTGTATGGTAAATTAATTTTCGCTCTCCATCAACAGTGTGATATGCTTCAAAAATTACTGGTGCATAATCAAAATCTTCACAGAATTCTATGAATAATTCTTCATCTGCTCGAGGTGATAACGCACAATAGGCTTTATTGTTGACTCTGTCCAGAAGCAAACTTCCGGTTCCTTCCAAGAAAAATCCGTCTTCCTCCGCTGAAGTGTAATCCACAATATTATTAATTACAAAATCGTTGTCTTCCAGCATATCCAAAATCTCTTCCCGTCTTTCCTCGCGACGATTTTCGGCAAACATTGGATATAACGCCACATCACCATTCTCGTGAAAGGAAATCCAATTGTTTGGGAAAATGCTATCTGGCGTATCTGGATTTATAGTATCGTCAACAACAGTTACTTCAACACCTACAGCTCTCAATTTATCCACAAAAGCATCAAATTCTTGTTGTGCTTTTGCATTGACCGTCGCTGGCAAAAGTCCGTCTAAAACTTTTTGATAATAGTTATTTACAGCCGTTTGCTCGTTCATTCGAAACGCTACCGGGCGAATCATCAATATGGAATTTGTTGTTTGTTTCATATATTTTTTATTATTTTATTATTGTAGAGACGCACAGTAGAAGCGCACTGCAGTGCGTCTCTACGGTGCGTCTCTACGAAATTATTCTCTAATTAAAGGCAAGGTAGAACATCTTAATAATCCTTCCTGTTTGGCAATTTCGGCATATGGAATTTCTTCAACTACAAAACCATTACCACGGAGCCAATTATTTAATCTGGTAAAGTTTTTTTCAGAAACCACTACATCAGTATCAATAGAAAAAACATTCGAATTCATATCATACATTTCTTCTCGAGTGATGTGAAATAAGTTTTCTTTTCCAAAAAGGTTCACAAGAAATAAATAATCGGCCTCTTCACGAAATCCACTTTTGTAAATAATTCCTTTATCCTTCCCAATAGGTTGAAAACAACAATCAAGATGTAAGGCATTATCTCTGGCTTCCATTTTTGATTTGACCAAATCGAATTCTTTGACAATTTTATTTGGGAATAAATCTTTGATATACTGTACGCCCTGAACATTTGTTCTTGCCGTAATGTAGTCTTTATAATCACTTCCTTTATAGGTCCCCATAAAGATATAATTATTCCACAATACCACATCACCGCCTTCTATATGCACCTCCTCTGGTGGACGGACCACTTTTCTAGGATCAATTTGGTCAATTATATATTTGATAGCATCTAACTCTCTTTCTCTTTCGGGTAAAATATTTGATTTAACAAATATATCATCAATTACAAAACCAATATCTCTAGTGAATATTTGATTGTAATTCTCAATCATCTCAGGTCGAAAAACAGTTACATCGTATTTTTTCAATACCTTATCAAACGCTTCCATTTCATTAACCATATCTTGCTCAAGCGGATAAGTCCCCTCCAATATATGCTCTAAAGATTTTGGATCATAAGCTTCTATAGCTGTAGGGGTTGGGCCATTAAGTAAAGCAGTCCCCAGAACTACAGCCCGTAGTCCAGAAGTTTCGTTCTTTATATTTAACTCAAGCATCTTTTTTGATTTTCACAAATATAAAAAAAGCTTCACAAATTAGTGAAGCTTTTTAAATTGAATTTATCTTTTATCCGATGTTTTAAAATCTCTCAAAGGATGACCTGTGTAAATTTGTCTCGGTCTTCCAATAGGCTCTTTGTTTTCACGCATTTCTTTCCATTGTGCGATCCATCCAGGTAAACGACCTATTGCAAACATTACGGTAAACATATCAGTAGGAATTCCTAATGCTCTGTATATGATTCCAGAGTAGAAATCTACGTTTGGATATAGTTTTCTTGACACAAAATACTCATCAACAAGTGCTGATTCCTCTAATTTTTTTGCAATAGCAAGAATTGGATCATCAACACCTAAAGTAGCTAAAACTTCGTCTGCCGCCTTTTTTATAATTTTTGCTCTTGGATCGAAATTTTTATAAACTCTATGACCAAAACCCATTAATCGGAAAGGATCATTTTTGTCTTTAGCTTTATCTAAATATTTATCAGCATCTCCACCAGTTCTGTGAATTTCTTCTAACATTTCAAGTACCGCTTGATTAGCTCCACCATGTAAAGGCCCCCAAAGTGCGGAAACTCCAGCAGAAATTGAAGCAAACAAACCTGCATGAGAAGAACCTACCATTCTAACTGTCGAAGTCGAACAGTTTTGCTCGTGATCGGCATGAAGAATAAACAATTTATCCAAAGCGTCGATTACCACTTGATTTGCTTTGTATGGTTCAGTTGGCAATTCAAACATTAAACGCATAAAATTCTCCACATACCCTTTAGTATTATCGTAATAGTTCAAAGGATAGCCCATCGTTTTTCTGTATGTCCAAGTAGCAATCACTAGGAATTTACCCATAGTCTTACAAACCGCTTCGTACATTTCTTTTTCATTTTCAACATTAACCGACTTTGGGTTAAATGCTGTCAAAGCACTTGTCAAAGCAGCTAAAACACCCATAGGATGAGCCGTTTTAGGAAAACCATCGATGATGTTTTTCATTTCCTCATTGACCAAAGTGTATTTTCTAATATTTGTTTCAAAATGCTCCAGTTGCGCTGCAGTTGGCAATTCTCCAAAAATAACTAAATAGGATACTTCAAGAAAGTGCCCTTTTCCGGCTAAATCCTCAATTGAATACCCTCTGTAACGTAGGATTCCAAGTTCACCATCTAGGAAAGTGATTTCGCTGGTACATGAACCTGAATTTTTGTAACCTGGATCAAGAGTTATTACTCCTGATAAATCACGTAATTTGCTAATATCAATAGCAGCTTCACTCTCACTTCCTACGATAATAGGCAGTTCAAATTTCTCACCATTGACCTCTAATATTGCTGTTTTTGACATAATATAATTGAAATAAACTTTTTTAAATAATAATTTACCAAATCTAGGGAATTTAAGACTAAATAAAAAGAGAATAGTCCAATCAATATGTTAAATATTAAAAAAGCCATTCAATTTTCATGAATGGCTTTTGATAAAAAAAAATACGAGATTATTTTATTTTAAAAGCATTTAAACCCGGAAAATACGCTGTATTTCCTAATTCTTCCTCAATTCTTAATAATTGATTGTATTTAGCCATACGATCTGATCGAGAAGCCGAACCTGTTTTAATTTGACCGCAATTTAGAGCTACTGCTAAATCGGCAATTGTATTATCTTCAGTTTCTCCAGAACGGTGTGACATTACTGAAGTATAACCCGCATTTTTGGCCATATTTACTGCTGCGATAGTTTCTGTTAAAGTTCCAATTTGGTTCACTTTTATAAGAATAGAATTAGCAATACCTTTTTCAATACCAGTTGACAAACGTTTTACATTTGTAACGAATAAATCATCTCCCACTAACTGAACTTTATCTCCAATTTTGTCAGTAAGTAATTTCCATCCATCCCAGTCATTCTCGTCCATCCCATCTTCGATAGAAATGATTGGATATTTAGCTGCTAATTCTGCTAAATAATCAACTTGCTCTGCAGAAGATCTAATCTTACCCGTTTCTCCTTCAAATTTAGTGTAATCGTATTTACCATTAACATAAAATTCCGCTGCAGCACAATCCAAAGCGATCATGATTTCATCTCCAAAAGTATACCCAGCACTTTCAACTGCTTTTTTGATAGTATCTAAAGCATCTTCCGTTCCTCCAGGAAGATTTGGTGCAAAACCACCTTCATCACCAACAGCAGTCGAAAGACCTCTATCGTGTAACACTTTTTTTAAACTGTGAAAAATTTCTGTTCCCATTTGCATTGCTTCAGAAAAAGATTTTGCTTTCACAGGGAAAATCATAAATTCTTGAAACGCAATAGGTGCATCAGAGTGAGAACCACCATTGATGATATTCATCATTGGAACCGGCAATGTATTAGCAGAAACGCCACCTACATATCGGTATAAAGGCAATCCTAATTCATTAGCAGCCGCTTTTGCAACAGCTAAAGAAACGCCTAAAATAGCATTTGCTCCTAAATTAGATTTATTAGGTGTCCCGTCTAAATCAATCATCATTTGATCGATAACATTTTGTTCGAAAACTGAAACTCCTAAAAGCTCTTCAGAAATTACGGTATTAACATTCTTCACTGCATTCAAAACGCCTTTTCCAAGAAATGCCTTTCCTCCATCGCGTAATTCAACTGCTTCATGCTCTCCAGTTGAAGCTCCAGACGGAACAGCAGCTCTTCCTAAAACACCATTATCTGTAATTACATCTACTTCTATTGTAGGATTTCCTCTTGAATCAAAAATTTGTCTTGCGTGAATTTTGATAATTATACTCATAATACTAAAGTTTAAATTTTAAAATACAAATATATTCTATCTTTTCGAATGATTTTATGAAAAAAACGAATGTTATTAACGAAAACGTTATAATTATTTGACAAACAAAACATTTAGACTGTATCAATAATTTATTTTTACATTATCTGCTATTTTTTTATTCAATTATGCTAAAAATAAAAAAAATATTACGCTTTCACCACAACCCATCATTTGCAATCTCTAATTAATAAAAATTATTATAAAGTCTCAAACAAAACCGAAATTACCTTATTATCAATAATATAGACTAACTTTATTTTATACTATGTAAAGAACACTAAAGAAGATATATCGTAACTTTCTTTTTAAAAATTTCAACTATTCACTCTACTAATTAAAAAAAATAAAAATAGGATGAGAACTTTTAAAAACCTTAACAATTTAACCAATTCTAGTGAAATTATAGAATTGTTAAAGAAAACAGCTACTCCGATGGATAATCTCGCAGATCTTGACCCACTTATGAATTATATTGGAGATGCAAAATATGTCCTTATAGACAACGCCTCATATGAAACGCACGCATACTATACATAGAGCGCTAAAATTACACAAAGGCTAATTCAGGAAAAAAGATTTTCTTTTGCAGGAGTTAAAGGTGATTGGCCGGACTGCTACCGATTGAATCGTTTTACAAAAGGATATCTAAATTCGGGAACCGATGTTTACACCGTTCTAAATGAATTTAAAAGATGGACAACATGGAAATGGGCAAATTGGGAAATAGCAGTATTTATAGATTGGCAAAAAGGTTACAAAATAGATCTTCCGTCCGACAAAAGAATCGGGTTTTATGGGCTAGAAGTATGCAGTTTTAGACAATCTATGAATTCCATTATTCACTATTTAGAAAAAAATGATCCACAAGCACTAGCGATAGCAAAAATTGTCATGAAATGTTTTGAACCTTATGGCAAAGACCAGAACTAACCAATGCTCGCGCCTAATCCTATGTTCCGGAATTATCTAAAAAAGAAACCCTGCATATGCTTACCGAAATAGTAAGAAATGTTCCAAATTACAGTCATAATGCTGAAAATATTTTAAGCACAGAACAAAATGCATTCAATGCAAGAAACGCCAAAAAATAGTATCCCGCTATGATAAAATGAGGTTCCGCCTCTTGGAATATTTGTGATGAGCACATGGTTTCCATTATAGAACGACTGATGAAATTCCATGGAAAGGACTCGAAAATAATAGTTTGCGAACATAACACTCATATCGGTGATACACGCGCTACAGATATGGCATCCTACGGAATGGGTAATATAGGACAACGATTAAGAGAGCAACATTCAACTGACGGAGTTGTTGCAGTAGCATCTGCATCGTACAAAGAAAGTGTGTTGCCGGTAGAGAATGGAGCGATTCCATGCGAAAAATAAAAGTTCCCGAAGCAGTTGAAGGAAGTTGGGAACAAACTTTTCATCTTGCAAGCAATGGACAAAACAGATTATTATTAATGAATAAAAGAGGAGAAATGTCTATCGTCCTATATTGGTCATCGTGCAATAGGAGTTGTTTGTAATCCAGAACATGAAAGATTTGGAAATTATGTTCCTACAATTTTACCAAAAAAATATGATGCATTTATTTTCCTAGATGAAACAAGTGCATTACATCCAACCTAAATTCAACGACAAAGAAATCAAATCCCAGAAACCTATCGTTTTGGAATGTAACATTATATTGCTAAATAAAAAAAAAGGATTTGACTTTAATTAAAAAATCAAACCCTTAATGTTTTAAATTTCTATATTTTATAGAATAACCGTAACAAAATCTTACCTCTTAATATTTTCAATGAATTGATCAAATAAGTAAGAAGAATCGTGAGGACCAGGACTTGCTTCAGGATGATATTGAACAGAGAAACAATTTTTGTTTTTCATACGCATTCCTGCTACAGTTCCATCATTGAGATGAAGATGTGTAATCTCTAAATCTGGATGATTGTCCAATTCTTCTTTATTTACTGCAAAACCATGATTTTGAGAAGTAACTTCGCCTTTTCCAGTAATTAAATTTTTCACGGGATGGTTGATTCCTCTATGTCCGTTAAACATCTTATACGTTGAAATACCATTTGCTAATCCAATTACTTGGTGCCCGAGACAAATCCCAAATAAAGGTTTATTATTCTCCAAAATTTCTTTAGCTATCTGAATTGCTCCAGAAAGAGGCTCCGGATCACCAGGACCATTAGATAAAAAATATCCATCTGGATTAAACGCAGCTAAGTCTTGATAACTTGAATCAAAAGGAAAAACCTTGATATAACAATCTCTTTTGGCAAGGTTACGAAGAATATTCGTTTTAATTCCTAAGTCAAGAGCTGAGATTTTATAGGTTGCATTTTCTTCCCCATAAAAATAAGGCTCCTTAGTAGATACTTTAGAAGCTAATTCCAAACCTTTCATGTCTGGAACTTTTGCCAGTAAATCTCTCAATTCTTCAATTGTGGTTTCATCTGTACAAATCACAGCATTCATAGCGCCGTTGTCACGAATATAGCTCACCAAAGCACGTGTATCTACATCAGAGATGCAGATAAGGTTTTGTTTAATAAAATAGTCTTCTAAACTCCCTGAAGCTCCTTCACGCGAATAATTAAAGCTAAAATTTTTACAAACTAAACCAGCAATTTTAATGCTATCTGATTCAACTTCTAGCTCATTTACTCCATAATTCCCTATATGGGCATTAGTAGCCACCATTAATTGACCGAAATAAGATGGATCAGTGAATATTTCTTGGTACCCTGTCATTCCTGTGTTAAAACAAACTTCTCCAAAAGTAGTCCCACTGATTCCAATAGATTTTCCGTGGAATATGGTGCCGTCACTTAATAGAAGAATTGCTTTTTGTCGTGTTGTATATTTCATGTGTAGTTAAATATTGTACAAATTTAATTCTTTAAACCAATGGATGCAAGGATTAAAAGAAATATAAGTTTTGAAGACTCGATTATATTTTTTTGAACTTTCCTATGAAAAACAAAAATACTAAATAGCCCTGATTGGAGCGGCATCCTTTTTTTTAAAATTCTGATAAAGAAAAAATAAGAAAAAAGACATAGCGAAAAGCAGGTCAAATATTCTTATAAGAATATAATACACTGCTCCTAAAAAATCAAAAAAAAAGGATAAACTACTAATAGCTTATCCTTGATTTTTATTGAATGATTATTTTCATAATTATTCAGCAGCGTCAGTTGTAGTTTCAGTTTCAGCAGCTGGAGCTTCAGTAGCCTCATCTGCTTTCTTTGCTTTTCCACCACGACGGCTTTTCACTTTTTTAACTTCTTTTTTACCACCATTGTAAAGTTCATTGAAATCTACCAGTTCGATCATTGCCATATCAGCATTATCTCCTAAACGATTTCCAACTTTAATGATACGAGTGTATCCACCTGGACGGTCACCTACCTTAGCGGCTACGTCTCTGAATAAATCAGTTACAGCATATTTGCTACGTAAGTAAGCAAAAACGATACGACGATTGTGAGTCGTATCTTGTTTTGATTTTGTTATTAAAGGCTCAACGAATTGTTTAAGCGCTTTTGCTTTAGCGACAGTAGTGTTAATACGTTTGTGCTCGATAAGAGAACAAGCCATATTAGCTAACATAGATTTCCTATGTGCAGTCTGTCTGCTTAAGTGATTGAATTTTTTTCCGTGTCTCATTGCTATGTAAATTTAAACCTTCCGGCTTAGATTATTCTTTATCTAGTTTGTATTTTGCTAAATCCATACCGAAGTTCAAATTTTTAACTGCAACAAGTTCATCAAGTTCAGTTAAAGATTTTTTACCAAAATTACGGAATTTCATTAGGTCATTTTTATTGAACGATACTAAATCACCAAGTGTATCAACTTCAGCCGCTTTCAAACAATTTAATGCTCTTACAGATAAATCCATGTCAACAAGCTTAGTTTTAAGCAATTGTCTCATATGTAATGACTCTTCATCATATGATTCTGTTTGTGCAATTTCGTCAGCCTCGAGTGTAATTCTTTCGTCAGAGAACAACATGAAATGGTGAATTAAAACTTTCGCAGCTTCAGTAAGTGCATCTTTTGGATTAATAGAACCATCCGTTTTTATTTCAAAAACTAATTTTTCATAATCCGTTTTTTGCTCTACACGGAAGTTTTCAATTGCGTATTTTACGTTTTTTACCGGAGTAAAAATAGAATCCGTAAAAATAGTTCCTATTGCAGCATTCTGTTTTTTGTTCTCTTCAGCAGGAACATATCCTCTACCTTTTTCGATGGTTAAATCGAAGTTCAGTTTGATTTTACTATCTAAATTACAGATAACTAGTTCTGGATTCAAAACTTGGAAACCTGAAATGAATTTTTGAAAATCACCAGCTGTTAATTGATCTTTACCAGAAACAGAAATAGTAACTGCTTCATTATCGATATCTTCAATTTGACGTTTGAAACGCACTTGTTTAAGATTAAGGATAATTTCGGTAACGTCTTCAACAACTCCTGGAATAGTAGAAAATTCATGATCTACACCTTCAATGCGAACAGATGTAATTGCATAACCTTCTAATGCTGAAAGCAAAACTCTTCTAAGTGCATTACCAACAGTCAATCCGTAACCAGGTTCTAAAGGTCTGAATTCAAATTTACCTTCAAAATCGGTTGAATCGATCATGATAACTTTATCGGGCTTCTGAAAATTAAATATTGCCATAAATTTCGACTAAGTCAATTATTATTTGTTGTACAACTCTACGATTAATTGTTCTTTAATGTTTTCTGGGATTTGAAGTCTCGCAGGTACAGAAACGAAAGTACCTTCTTTGATATCGTTATTCCAAGTAATCCATTCATAAACATGACTTGAATTAGATAAAGAACGTTCGATAGCTTCTAAAGATTTAGATTTTTCACGAACTGCAACTTTATCACCAGGTTTAAGGTGGTATGAAGCAATATTTACAACATCACCATTAACAGTAACGTGTCTGTGAGAAACAAGTTGTCTAGCACCTCTTCTAGAAGGAGCAATACCCATTCTAAAAACAACGTTATCTAATCTTGCTTCACATAATTGCAAAAGAACTTCACCAGTAACACCTTTAGTAGCTGATGCTTTTTTGAATAAACCTCTGAATTGTTTTTCTAAAATTCCGTAAGAATATTTAGCTTTTTGTTTCTCCATTAACTGGATAGCAAATTCAGACTTTTTACCTCTTTTTTTTGCCATCCCGTGTTGTCCGGGTGGATAATTTCTTTTCTCGAAAGCTTTATCGTCTCCGAAAATTGCCTCACCAAATTTACGAGCGATTCTTGTACTTGGACCAGTATATCTTGCCATTTTAAATTGTTTAAGATAGAGATTATGAATTCAGGTCTTATCCTTCGATAATCGATATTCTATCTAGGTTATACTAAAAATATTTTGAGTATTAAACTCTACGTCTTTTAGGAGGACGACATCCATTATGAGGCATTGGAGTAACATCGATAATCTCTGTAACTTCAATTCCACCATTATGCAAAGAACGAATAGCAGACTCACGTCCGTTTCCTGGTCCTTTTACATAAACTTTTACTTTTTTAAGTCCTGCCTCAAGAGCTACTTTACTACAATCTTCTGCTGCCATTTGGGCTGCGTATGGAGTGTTCTTTTTAGAACCTCTAAAACCCATTTTACCAGCTGAAGACCAAGAAATAACTTCACCTTTTTTGTTTGTCAAAGAAATGATGATGTTATTGAAGGTAGCAGAAATATGAGCCTCTCCCGTTGATTCAACGATAACTTTACGTTTTTTTGCAGTTGCTTTAGCCATATTACTTATTATTTAGTTGCTTTTTTCTTGTTAGCAACAGTTTTTCTTTTACCTTTTCTTGTTCTAGAGTTATTTTTAGTTCTTTGCCCTCTTAAAGGAAGACCAGTTCTATGACGGATACCTCTGTAACAACCAATATCCATTAAACGTTTGATGTTTAAAGAAACCTCAGAACGTAATTCTCCTTCAATTTTAAATGCTGATACTGCTTCACGAATTGCTCCGATCTCGTCATCATTCCAATCTTGAACTTTTTTATCTTGGCTAACTTGAGCTTTTTCTAAAATCTCAATAGCTCTACTATTTCCTAATCCAAAGATGTAGGTAAGTGCTATAACACCTCTCTTATTTTTCGGGATATCTACCCCTGCTATTCTTGCCATAATTATCCTTGTCTTTGTTTAAATCTAGGATTCTTTTTGTTTATTACGTACAATCTCCCTTTTCTTCGCACAATTTTGCACTCGGGACTTCTCTTTTTTACTGAAGCTCTAACTTTCATTTTGAATATCCTTTAATATCTATAAGTAATTCTTGCTTTTGACAAATCGTAAGGGCTCATTTCTAGTTTCACTTTATCACCAGGTAATAATTTGATGTAATGCATACGCATTTTTCCAGATATGTGGGCGATTACAATATGTCCATTCTCTAACTCTACACGGAACATTGCATTTGATAATGCTTCAATGATTGATCCGTCTTGTTCTATTGCTGATTGTTTTGCCATAAGTTAAGCTACTGCTTTTCTATTTTTACCACTTTTCATTAAACCATCATAATGTTTGTTTAACAAGTATGAATTAATTTGTTGAATTGTATCTATGGCAACACCAACCATAATTATTAATGAAGTACCTCCAAAAAACATTGCCCAAGATTGCTGAACATCCATCAGACTCACAACAATTGCTGGGAACACAGCTATCAGAGCAAGAAATAAAGATCCTGGAAAAGTTATTAAAGACATCACTTTGTCAAGATAATCAGAAGTTTCAACTCCAGGTCTAACACCAGGAATAAAACCACCACTTCTCTTTAAATCATCAGACATTTTGTTAGTAGGAACCGTAATTGCCGTATAAAAGAAAGTAAATACAACTATCAAAGTTGCAAATACAAAATTATACCAGAATCCGAACATGTTACTAAAAGCGCCAACAATTGTTTGTGATGCATCTGATTTTGATAAGCCCGCCACTGCAGCTGGAATAAACATAATGGCCTGAGCAAATATAATAGGCATAACACCCGAAGCATTAAGCTTCAATGGAATCCACTGTCTATTTCCACCCATTAAATCCTGTTCGTAATCCCCTGAAGTTGTACGACGAGCATACTGCACCGGTATTTTTCTGATCGCCATTACTAGTAATACACAAGCAATAATAACTAAAAGCCAAATAATAATTTCGATAACCAATAACATTGGCCCACCATTATTGTTAGTAACTCTAGTTGTGAATTCCTGTATAAAAGCTTGAGGCAATCTCGCCAAGATACCAACCATAATCAACAACGATATTCCGTTTCCAATACCTTTATCAGTAATTTTTTCTCCTAACCACATGGCAAATATTGTCCCTGTAACAAGAATCACTACTGAAGAAAATAAAAATTCAAATGAATTAAATCCTAACAAAAAAGCACTACTAGGTAAGGTTCTGTACAAATTATAAATATACGTTGGACCTTGAACTAAAGTAATACCTATTGTTAACCAACGGGTAATTTGATTAATCTTCTTTCTGCCACTTTCTCCATCACTTTGAAGCTTTTGCAAATATGGAATCGCAATTCCCATCAACTGAACAACAATAGATGCAGAAATATATGGCATTATACCTAAAGCAAAAACTGAAGCTTTAGAGAACGCACCTCCGGTAAACATATCTAAAATAGATCCAATACCATTTTTGGTTTGACCAGCTAAACTGTTTAATTGAGTTGCATCAATTCCAGGAAGTGTAACGTGTGCCCCAAAACGATAAACTAAAAGAAGTCCTAACGTGATTAAGATTCTATTTTTTAGCTCCTCGATTTTCCAAACATTACTTATTGATTCAATAAATTTCTTCATACTAATTGAAAAATTACATGGTTACGGCTTCTCCACCAGCAGCTTCAATCGCAGCTTTTGCAGTAGCAGTAAATTTGTGAGCGGTTACTTTTAATTTTGCTGTCAATTCACCTCTACCTAAAATCTTAACAATTTCATTTTTGGTAGCCAAACGATTAGCAACATAAACTGTCATATCAACAGTATCTTTAATCACACCATTGTCAACCAATAATTGAAGTGTGTCTAGATTAACACCTTCGTAATCTTTACGATTGATGTTTGTAAAACCGAACTTAGGTACACGTCTTTGAAGTGGCATTTGCCCACCTTCAAAACCAATCTTTTTAGAGTAACCAGAACGAGATTTTGCTCCTTTGTGACCTCTTGCAGAAGTACCACCTTTTCCAGAACCTTCTCCTCTACCTAATCTTTTATTTTGATTGTGTGTAGAACCTTCAGCAGGTTGTAAATTACTTAAATTCATAACAGTATTTGTTATTTAGTTTCTTCAACAGAAACTAAGTGTTTAACTTTATTTATCATCCCAAGGATTGTAGGATTTGAATCATGCTCTACAATTTGTCCCATTTTACGTAGACCTAAAGCTTCCAAACCTCTTTTTTGAGTAAGAGGGCAGTTGATTTTGCTTCTAACTTGTTTTACTAATAATTTAGCCATAATTTCCTTGAATTAACCTTTAAAAACTTTTTCTAAAGAAACACCTCTTTGTTTTGCAACAGTATAAGCACTTCTCATTTGTAATAAAGCATCAAAAGTTGCTTTCACTACGTTGTGAGGATTTGAAGATCCTTGAGATTTAGATAATACATCATGAATACCTACTGATTCAAGAACTGAACGAACAGCTCCACCAGCAATAACTCCTGTACCATGAGAGGCCGGAATTAAAAATACACGTGCACCACCAAATTTACCTTTTTGTTCGTGAGGAACTGATTGACCATTCAAAGGAATTTTTACTAAATTTTTCTTTGCATCTTCCACTGCTTTCGCAATTGCTTCAGAAACATCTTTAGATTTTCCTAATCCGTGACCAACAACTCCATTTTCATCACCTACGACTACAATAGCAGAAAAACCAAAAGCTCTACCTCCCTTTGTAACCTTAGTAACACGATTAACACTTACCAGACGATCTTTTAATTCAAGACCACTTGGCTTTACTAGCTCTACATTCTTGTATTTACTATTAGACATACTATATTAGAATTTAAGTCCAGCCGCTCTCGCGCCTTCCGCTAATGATTTAATACGACCGTGATACAAATAACCTCCTCTATCGAAAGTTACTACCTCTATCCCAGCTTTTATTGCTTTTTCAGCAACTAATTTCCCAACTGCTGTAGCAACTTCAATATTCGTACCGTTACCTATTTCTTTTTCTCTTGAAGAAGCCGCCAATATAGTAACACCGTTTACGTCATCAATAAGTTGAGCATAAATTTCTTTGTTACTTCTAAATACAGATAGTCTTGGATTAGTAGCAGTACCACTAATTGTTTTTCTAATTCTGAATCTAATTCGTTGTCTTCTTTCAGGTTTTGTTAATGACATAATCTTATTTTTTAAGCTGATTTACCTGCTTTTCTTCTTACTACTTCCCCTACATATTTAACACCTTTCCCTTTGTACGGTTCTGGCTTACGGAAACCTCTAATTTTCGCAGCTACTTGACCTAAAAGTTGTTTGTCTATTGATGTTAATTTCACAATCGGGTTTTTACCTTTTTCAGATATCGTTTCCAAAACAACTTCTGAAGCAATTTCTAAAACTATATTGTGAGAATAACCAAGTGCTAAATCTAATTTTTGTCCTTGATTTGAAGCTCTATAACCAACCCCAACCAATTCTAATGATTTAGTAAAACCATCTGTTACACCGATAATCATGTTATTGATTAAAGATCTGTACAAACCGTGTTTTGCTCTTTGGTCTTTGTGATCAGACGATCTATCTACTTGAACTTGACCGTCTTCAACCGTAACAGTAACGTCCGAAAACTCCTGAGTTAGTTGACCATTTTTTCCTTTTACAGTAATTATACCATTTGCAACTTCAACAGTTACACCAGCAGGGATTACAACCGGACTTTTACCTATTCTTGACATCTTATATAGTCTTTAAATTAGTATACGTAACAAATTACTTCACCACCAACATTTAATTGTTTGGCTTTCTTTCCTGTCATCAAACCTTTTGATGTAGAAACAATAGCAATTCCTAATCCGTTAAGAATTCTAGGAATAGTTGAAGAACTTGAATATTTACGTAAACCTGGTTTACTAATTCTTTGGATATCTTTAATTACTGACTCTTTAGTATCTTTATCATACTTCAAAGCAATCTTGATAGACCCCTGAACAGCGTTGTCTTCAAATTTGTAACTCAAGATATAACCTTGATCAAATAAGATCTTTGTTATTTCTTTTTTTAGATTAGATGCAGGAATTTCGACAACTTTGTGGTTTGCAGCCACAGCGTTACGAACTCTTGTCAAATAATCGGCAATAGGATCTGTATACATATGTATCAATTTGCGGTTTTGGTTTTCGATAAACTATTTATCGAACCTGAAACCAATTTATAAATGTTTATGATACAGACAAAACGTTCGTTAAGTCTGTATCAGGACGTAATAAATTACGTCTTACCAAGATGCTTTTTTAACACCAGGTATCAATCCGTTATTTGCCATTTCACGAAATGTAACACGTGAAAGACCAAATTGACGCATATACCCTCTAGGTCTACCTGTTAATTTACAACGATTGTGCAAACGAACTGGCGAAGCATTTTTTGGTAACTTTTGCAAACCTACGAAATCTCCAGCTTCTAACAAAGCTTTTCTTTTCTCAGCATACTTTGCTACCGTTTTTTCTCTTTTAACCTCGCGGGCTTTCATTGATTCTTTAGCCATGTCTTAATTCTTTTTAAAAGGTAATCCTAATTCTGTCAATAGAGACTTTGCTTCTTTATCTGTTTTTGCAGTAGTTACAAAAGAGATATCCATACCTGAAATTTTGTTTACTTTGTCAATATCAATTTCTGGGAAAATGATTTGTTCCAAAACTCCAAGGTTGTAATTTCCTCTTCCGTCAAAACCAGTAGCTTTAATACCACCGAAATCTCTTACACGTGGTAAAGCTGAAGTAATAAGTCTATCTAAAAACTCATACATTCTTTCTCCACGCAAAGTAACTTTTGCTCCAATAGGCATCCCTTTTCTCAATTTGAATGACGCAACGTCTTTCTTTGAAATAGTAGATACTGCTTTCTGTCCAGTGATCTTTGTCAACTCATCAACTGCATAGTCAATTAGTTTTTTATCAGATACAGCTGCACCAACTCCTTTACTTAAAACGATTTTGTCCAATTTTGGAACTTGCATTACGTTTACGTATCCGAATTCCTCTTTAAGAGCAGCAATTACTCTGCTCTTATATTCTTCTTTTAGTCTAGGTATATATGCCATTACTATAGTACTTGATTAGATTTTTTTGAAAATCTTACTTTCTTATCTCCTTCTACTCTAATACCAACTCTAGTTGTTTCCTTAGTTTTAGGATCAATTAAAGAGATGTTAGATATTTGTATAGAAGCTTCTTTCTTCACGATACCACCTTGAGGGCTTTTTGCACTAGGTTTCGTGTGTTTTGAAACCATATTTACACCTTCAACAATCGCTTTGTTTTTCTCACGGTAAACACGTAATACTTTACCTTCAGCACCTTTATGGTCTCCAGCAATTACTCTTACGATGTCACCTGATTTTATTTTTAGCTTTATCATCTTAAAAACGAATTAAAGCACTTCTGGTGCTAATGATACAATTTTCATGAATTGTTTTTCACGAAGTTCTCTTGCTACCGGACCAAAAACACGAGTTCCTCTCATTTCACCAGCAGCATTCAATAACACACATGCGTTGTCATCAAATCTAATGTATGAACCATCGGCTCTTCTCACTTCTTTTTTGGTACGTACAACAACTGCAGTTGAAACAGCTCCTTTTTTAACGCTTCCGTTTGGAGCAGTATCTTTGATAGAAACTACAATCTTGTCACCAACAGAGGCATACCTTCTTTTGGTACCTCCTAAAACACGGATAGTTAAAACTTCCTTTGCTCCAGTGTTATCTGCTACTTTTAGTCTTGATTCTTGTTGTACCATAATTATTTAGCTCTTTCTAGGATTTCAACTAACCTCCAACATTTAGTTTTACTTAAAGGACGCGTTTCGCTAATCCTTACAGTATCTCCAACGTTACAGTCGTTCTTTTCGTCGTGTGCGTGATACTTTTTAGTTTTCAACACGAACTTACCGTATAATGGGTGTTTTACTTTTCTTACTTCTGCAACAACAATAGATTTATCCATTTTGTCCGAAGTAACAACACCAACTCTTTCTTTTCTTAAATTTCTTTTTTCTTCCATCTTTCAGCAGAATACAGTTATTGTAACTCTCTTTTAGTAAGTTCTGTAGCTAATCTAGCAACTGTTCTTCTTACACTTCTAATTTGAAGTGGGTTCTCAATTGGCGAAATAGCGTGAGCCATTTTTAGATCAGCATATGTTTTCTTAGTCTGGCTAAGCTTTTCTTGCAACTCCGCTGCAGAAAGATCTTTTATTTCTGATTGTTTCATAATATAATATAAATTATGCTTCGAAATCTCTAGCAACGACGAATTTAGTTTTTACTGGAAGCTTTTGTGCCGCAAGACGTAATGCCTCTTTTGCAACTGACAAAGGAACTCCTCCAACTTCGAACATAATTCTTCCGGGTTTAACAACGGCAGCCCAATACTCAACTGCACCTTTACCTTTACCCATACGTACCTCAAGAGGCTTCTTAGTGATAGGTTTGTCTGGAAATATTTTGATCCATAATTGTCCTTCTCTTTTCATAAAACGAGTTGCAGCAATACGCGCAGCCTCGATTTGACGAGAGGTTAAGAACATTCCATCTTCATGTACAGATTTAATACCAAACATTCCATTAGAAAGTTCATGTCCTCTTTGAGAATTTCCTTTCATTTTACCCTTTTGTACCTTACGGTATTTTGTTCTTTTAGGCTGTAACATTTTTCTTTAGTTTAAAAATTTACTTTCTTTTACGAGCGTCTGGTTTTCCACCTTTATTAAAAGGCTTTCTATCTCCTCTCGGAGAATCGCCACCTTTACCACCACCAGTTCCGGATTGTTTTTTATCCATTCCTGCAAGCGGAGAAAGATCTCTCTTTCCATAAACTTCACCTTTCATGATCCACACTTTGATACCCATTCTACCATAAGTAGTATGCGCCTCAGCAAGTGCATAATCAATATCAGCTCTGAAAGTTGATAGAGGAACTCTACCTTCTTTGAAACCTTCTGAACGAGCCATCTCAGCGCCATTCAAACGACCAGAAATCAAAACTTTGATACCTTCTGCGTTCATACGCATAGAAGCAGCAATAGCCATTTTGATTGCACGTCTGTAAGAAATTCTGCTTTCGATTTGACGACAGATGCTTGTAGCAACTAGATACGCGTCAAGTTCAGGTCTTTTAATTTCAAAGATGTTGATTTGAACCTCTTTGTCAGTAATTTTCTTAAGTTCTTCTTTTAACTTGTCTACCTCTTGTCCACCTTTTCCGATAATGATACCAGGTCTAGCAGTAGTGATAGTAACGGTTACAAGTTTCAAAGTTCTCTCAATGATTACTTTTGATACACTAGCTTTTGATAAACGAGCATGGATATACTTTCTGATTTTGTGATCTTCGGCAAGCTTATCACCGTAATCATTTCCACCATACCAGTTTGAGTCCCATCCTCTGATGATACCAAGTCTATTTCCAATTGGATTTGTCTTTTGTCCCATCTTGTATTAAATTGCTTGTGTGTTATTAATAGATCCAAGCACGATTGTTACGTGATTAGAACGTTTTCTTATTCTGTGCGCACGACCCTGTGGAGCTGGACGAAGTCTTTTCAACATCATACCACCATCTACTGTAATCGTTTTAACAAATAAACCTGCTTCTTCCATATTAGCATCAGGGTTTTTTGCTTGCCAGTTGGCAATTACAGATAAAACCAATTTTTCTAATTTTCTTGAAGCTTCTTTAGAACTAAATCTTAAGATGTTTAGTGCTCTTTCTACCTTCTGACCTCTTACCAAGTCCGCTACTAAGCGCATTTTTCTAGGTGAAGTAGGGCAGTTATTCAATTTTGCGAAAGCAATAGACTTATTAGCCTCTTTTCTCGCATCTGCTGTTTCTCTTTTACGAACTCCCATTGCTTCTTATTTTTTACCTTTATTTTTTGCTCCAGCATGACCTCTAAAAGATCTAGTTGGTGAGAATTCTCCTAATTTGTGACCTACCATGTTTTCTGTTACGTAAACTGGTACAAATTGACGACCGTTATGAACTGCGATAGTTTGTCCAACAAAGTCTGGAGTAATCATAGAAGCTCTAGACCATGTCTTAACCACTCCTTTATTTCCACCTGCGATGTTTTCCTGAACTTTCTTGTCTAACTTATAATGAACGAAAGGTCCTTTTTTTAATGAACGTGCCATATCTTATTATTTCTTTCTACGTTCTACGATATACTTGTTACTCGGGTTTTTCTTAGAACGAGTTCTATAACCTTTAGCTGGTATTCCATTTCTTGAACGTGGATGTCCACCAGAAGAACGTCCTTCACCACCACCCATTGGGTGATCGACAGGGTTCATTGCAACAGGTCTTGTTCTAGGTCTTCTTCCTAACCATCTTGTTCTACCTGCTTTACCAGATACAACTAATTGGTGGTCTGAATTAGAAACCGCTCCAATTGTAGCCGAACACGTCAACAAGATTAATCTTGTTTCCCCAGAAGGCATTTTGATTGTAGCATATTTTCCATCTCTTGCCATCAATTGAGCAAATGTTCCAGCAGAACGAGCGATTACCGCCCCTTGACCTGGTCTCAATTCGATACAAGAAATAACAGTTCCTAATGGGATTCTACTTAAAGGCAATGTATTACCAATTTCAGGTTGAGATTCCGGACCAGAAACTAATTTCTGACCAACTTTCAATCCGTTTTGAGCAATAACATATGTTTTCTCTCCATCAGCATACGCCAACAAAGCGATAAATGCAGTACGATTTGGATCATATTCAATTGATTTAACCGTCGCAGGAATTCCTTCTTTGGTACGTTTAAAATCAATGATACGATATCTCTGCTTGTGACCACCACCCGTATAACGCATGGTCATCTTTCCTTGACTATTTCTACCACCAGAGTTTTTTATCGGCGCTATCAAAGAGCGTTCCGGCTTATCAGTTGTAATGGCGTCATAACCATTCACAACTCTAAATCGCTGACCTGGGGTAATAGGTTTTAATTTTCTTACTGACATTTTATCTTAGATATTGTTGTAAAAATCAATTGTTTCTCCTTCTTGTACTTGAACAATTGCTTTTTTAATTGCATTAGTCTTTCCACTGATTAAACCACTTTTAGTGTATTTAGTAGTTCTATCCGGCCTTACGTTCATTGTGTTAACACTCAAAACAGTTACTCCATAAGCAGCTTCAACAGCTTTCTTAATTTGCACTTTGTTTGCTTTTTTGTCAACAACAAATCCGAAGCGGTTTAAAACTTCACTTTCTTTGGTTACTTTCTCCGTTACTATAGGCTTAATTATGATGCTCATATCCTATTATTTACTTAAATTTTCTTCAATTATCTCCAAAGAACTCTCTAAAAGCACTAAATTATTAGCGTTTAATATAGCGTAAGTACTTAATTCTAAGCTGCTTACTACGCTAGAGCCTTTTAAATTGCGTGACGACAAATATACATTTTTATTTGTATCACCCAAGACAAACAGGGATTTTTTATTTTCTAACTCTAAAGCTTTCAAAACGTTGATGAAATTTTTAGTGTTTGGCGTTTCAAATTCAAAGTCTGCAAGAACGATAATATTCGATTCTTTTGCTTTAATTGAGAAAGCAGATTTTCTTGCCAAACGCTTCAAGCTTTTATTCAATTTGAATGAATAACTTCTTGGTCTTGGTCCGAAAACTGTTCCACCACCTTTAAACAATGGATTCTTTGCACTACCCGCACGAGCAGTACCAGTTCCTTTTTGTTTTTTAATCTTACGTGTACTTCCCGCTACTTCGGCTCTTTCTTTAGCTTTGTGCGTCCCTTGTCTTTGATTAGCAAGATACTGCTTTACATCAAGGTATACTGCGTGATTGTTTGGCTCTATACCAAATACTGAATCAGAAAGTTGAACTTTTCTTCCAGTATCTTTTCCGTTGAAATCTAATACTTTTGCTTCCATTACTTCTGAATGATTACATAAGAGTTGTTACTTCCAGGAACACATCCTTTAATAACAAGTAGGTTCTTTTCAGCAACTACTTTTAAAACTCTAAGGTTTTGAACTTTTACATTATCTCCTCCCATACGTCCAGCCATACGCATTCCTTTGAACACTCTAGATGGATAAGAAGAAGCTCCTACAGAACCCGGTGCTCTTAAACGGTTGTGTTGACCGTGAGTTGCTTGACCAACACCACCAAAACCGTGACGTTTTACAACCCCTTGAAAACCTTTACCTTTAGATAAACCTTGTACATCTACAAATTCTCCTTCAGCAAAAATAGAAACATCTATAAGATCTCCTAAATTTTGTTCTGTTGCGAAATCTCGGAATTCAACGACTTTTTTCTTAGCTACAGTTCCCGCCTTTTTAAAGTGACCTAAAGCCGCTTTTGTGGAATGTTTCTCGTTTTTGTCATCGAAACCAAGTTGCAACGCTTCGTACCCGTCAACACCTTTGGTTCTGACTTGGGTAACAACGCATGGTCCAGCTTCGATTACTGTACAAGGAATATTCTTCCCGTTCTCGTCGAAAATGCTAGTCATGCCGATTTTTCTACCAATTAACCCAGACATAATTATTAATTATTAATTATTAAATATAAATATAGAACGCAGCTTTTAACCGAATCCTATTTTTTTAGTGGGTGCAAATGTATAACTTATTTACACACAAACCAAAAAAATAATTTTCGATTAAAAACAGCGTCCTTTTTACTCTTAAACTACTTAAACTTTGATCTCTACTTCAACTCCGCTAGGCAATTCAAGTTTCATCAAAGCATCAATAGTTTTAGATGATGATGAATAAATGTCAATTAATCTCTTGTATGACATTACTTCAAATTGCTCTCTTGCTTTTTTGTTAACGTGTGGAGAACGTAATACAGTGAAAAGTTTTTTGTGAGTTGGTAATGGAATTGGTCCTGTTACTACTGCACCGGTACTCTTAACCGTTTTTACAATCTTCTCAGCAGACTTGTCTACCAACATGTGATCGTAAGATTTTAGTTTTATTCTGATTTTTTGACTCATTTTCTTAAAGATTAAGCGTTTCCTTTTGCTTTTTTGATTACTGCTTCTGAAATATTAGCAGGAGTTTCTGCGTAGTGCGAAAATTCCATTGTAGATGTTGCTCTACCTGATGAAAGCGTTCTTAACGTAGTAACATATCCAAACATTTCAGACAATGGCACATCTGCTTTAATGGTTTTAGCACCAGCTCTGTCACCCATATCATTTACCTGACCTCTACGACGGTTAATATCACCTACGATATCTCCCATGTTTTCTTCTGGTGTAATAACTTCCATTTTCATGATTGGCTCAAGAATTACAGCACCTGCAGCCTTAGCAACTTCTCTGTACCCCATTCTGGCAGCTAACTCAAAAGACAGCGCATCAGAATCGACAGGGTGAAAAGATCCGTCTGTTAAAGTTACTTTCAAACTGTCTACTTGATAACCTGCTAATGGGCCGGTTTTCATGGCTTCTCTGAAACCTTTTTCCACAGATGGAATATATTCTTTAGGAACGTTACCACCTTTTACAGCATTAACAAATTGTAATCCTTTTGGAACTTTTCCATCAACTTCATCTGCTGGCTCTAGTTTAAATACGATATCACCGAATTTACCACGACCACCTGATTGTTTTTTATATGTTTCTCTATGAGTTGCACTTCTTGTAAAAGCTTCTTTGTATTCAACTTGAGGCTCCCCTTGATTCACTTCAACTTTAAATTCACGTTTCATACGATCTACCAAGATATCTAAGTGAAGTTCACCCATACCTGATATAATCGTTTGACCTGAAGCTTCATCCGTTCTAACAGTAAATGTTGGATCCTCCTCAGCTAATTTAGCCAAAGCCATACCCATTTTATCTACGTCAGCTTTAGTTTTAGGCTCAATTGCAATACCAATTACCGGCGCAGGAAATTTCATTGACTCAAGAATAATCGGGTGTTTTTCATCACACAATGTATCTCCAGTTTTAATATCTTTAAATCCTACTGCTGCTCCAATATCACCTGCTTCGATATAATCGATTGGGTTTTGTTTGTTAGCATGCATTTGATAGATACGAGAAATTCTTTCTTTGTTTCCTGAACGAGTGTTCAACACATAAGAACCTGCATCTAAACGTCCTGAATAAGCACGGAAGAAAGCTAAACGACCTACGAATGGGTCAGTAGCAATTTTAAATGCTAAAGCTGCGAATGGCTCTTTAACATCAGGCTTACGTAAAATTTTAGTTTGATCTTCTTCTAATAAATCAGCATCATCAGGATGAATCCCTTCGATACCTTCTTTATCCATTGGAGATGGCAAATACTTACATACTGCATCTAACATAAATTGAACTCCTTTGTTTTTGAAAGAAGAACCAGCAATCATCGGAATGATAGCCATATCCATAGTAGCAGCTCTTAAAGCAGTATTGATTTCTTCCTCCGTAATAGAATCTTCATCTTCCATGAATTTTTCCAACAAATTCTCATCATAATCAGCAACTGCTTCAATAAGAATTGATCGGTATTCTTTCACTTCTGCAATCATATCTTCAGGAATAGGCACAATATCATACGTCGCACCCAAACCTTCTTCATGCCATACAATAGCTTGATTTTTAACTAAATCAACCACCCCTTTGAAGTCGTTTTCTTCACCAATTGGCAAAGTAATAGCAACTGCATTAGATTTCAACATATCTCTAACTTGCTGACAAACCATCAAAAAGTTAGAACCTTGACGGTCCATTTTGTTAACGAATCCAATACGGGGTACTCTATATTGATCTGCAAGTCTCCAGTTAGTCTCTGATTGAGGCTCAACACCATCAACAGCACTAAACAAGAAAACTAAACCATCAAGTACACGTAATGAACGATTTACTTCAACAGTAAAATCAACGTGTCCTGGGGTATCAATAATATTAAAGTGATACGGTAATGTTTCCGGTAAAGGCACTCCTTGTGTAGTAGGGAAATTCCATTCACAAGTAGTAGCAGCAGAAGTAATTGTAATACCTCTTTCTTGCTCTTGCGCCATCCAGTCCATAGTTGCAGCACCATCGTGTACTTCACCTATTTTGTGTGATTTACCTGTATAGAATAATATACGCTCCGTTGTTGTTGTTTTACCAGCATCAATGTGAGCAGCAATTCCAATATTTCTTGTGTATTTTAGATCTCTAGCCATTTCTTATGAATTAAAATCTAAAGTGAGAGAATGCTTTATTAGCTTCTGCCATTTTGTGAGTATCCATTCTTTTCTTAACGGCAGCACCTTCTTCTTTAGCCGCAGCTAAACATTCTGAAGCTAACCTTTGAGCCATAGATTTTTCGTTTCTTCTTCTAGAATAAAGAATTAACCATTTCATCGCCATAGAAATCTTTCTATCTGGACGAATTTGCATTGGAATTTGGAATGTCGCTCCACCTACTCTACGACTACGTACTTCTACGTGAGGCATAACATTGGTTAACGCATCTTTCCAAATTTCTAATGATGGTTTCTCTGCATCTTGTTTTTTAGACTCAATGATGTCAATCGCATCATAAAATACTTTAAACGCTGTCGATTTTTTTCCATCCCACATTAGGTTGTTCACAAAACGTGTTACCAGTTGGTCATTAAACCTTGGATCTGGTAAAAGTGGTCTTTTCTTTGCCGCTCTTTTTCTCATGTCTTTTTTTTAATAAAATGTCATACCTATAGAATTGCGACGAATCACATCTCTACAAGAAATAACTTTTTAAATTACTTTTTTGCTTCTTTTGGGCGTTTTGCTCCGTACTTAGATCTTCTTTGCGTTCTTCCTGCTA
The DNA here is from genome assembly GCF_042787335.1 of Flavobacterium fructosi. Taxonomy (NCBI): domain Bacteria; kingdom Pseudomonadati; phylum Bacteroidota; class Flavobacteriia; order Flavobacteriales; family Flavobacteriaceae; genus Flavobacterium; species Flavobacterium fructosi. The sequence continues at coordinate 248,424 of NZ_JBHZQA010000004.1, forward strand.
CTCCTGACGTATCAAGCGCACCACGAACGATGTGATATCTAACTCCTGGTAAATCTTTTACCCTTCCACCCCTAACTAATACTATCGAGTGCTCTTGTAAATTGTGTCCTTCACCAGGGATGTAAGCATTCACTTCATTACCATTTGTCAAACGTACACGCGCTACTTTACGCATTGCAGAGTTTGGTTTTTTTGGTGTTGTAGTGTAAACACGCGTACAAACCCCTCTTCTTTGAGGACAAGAATCTAAAGCAACCGATTTACTCTTCTTAGTTATCTGAGTTCTTCCTGTTCTTACTAATTGTTGAATTGTTGGCATAATTAATACTAAAAATTTCTTATTATATTAAATTCCCGCTTTTTACGGGGTTGCAAATGTAGAAAATATTTTTCACTCTACAAACGTTAAACTATTAATTTTCAATAAGATTATTTTCTCATTTGATTTATATTACAAACCATAGATATTTACAGTACTTTTATTAAAACATATATTCATTTGAAATCTTTACTTATTTTTTTTCTGTTTTTAAATTTTGGATTGAGTTGTTCTGCTCAAAATTATCACTTACACATAATTGGAAGTTCCAACTCCGAAACAAAAACTATTGATTCTTTAAATTACATTTCAAAACACAAAAATTTAAAATCCTTAAATGAGGAGATAAATGGCGTATCTGAAAAGCTGTTGAAAATAGGATACATTGAAAACCTCATACTAGAAAACACAAAAGCAGAGGATTCTATTTATATCTCAAAATTAAGATTAGGTAAAAGAATAAAATACATACATCTATATATAGGTAGAAATATTGAATTAAAGCAATTGATCACAACTAACAAAAAAACAGACACGATCGTCATTCCATATGAAGAAACGGAAGCTTTTTTGACTAACACAACATTCAAATTAGAACAAAAAGGATATTCTTTAGCAAAATTAAAACTACAAAACATACAAAATAAAAAAGGGATAATTTTTGCAGATCTAATTTTTCAAACAGACAAACAAAGAACACTGAACTCAATCATCATTAAAACTACAGAAAACGAAAGAAAAACTAACTTTCCAAAAGGTTATTTAGAACAAATAAACAAAAAATACCTTAACAAAACTTTCAACAAAGAAATCCTTCAACAAATTCGTAATGATTTCGAAAAATTTGGATTTGTAAAACAGATTAAATATCCGGAAATTTTATTCACGACAGACACCACCAAAGCTTATGTTTATCTTGAAAAAAGAAAGTCAAATGTTTTTGACGGATTTATTGGTTTTTCCAACAACGAGAACAAAAACATAACATTCAATGGCTATTTGGATATAACTCTAGAAAACACCTTACATACCGGAGAACTATTTTCTCTTTATTGGAAAAATGACGGAAAGAAACAAAGAGCATTTAAGACTAGTCTTGAATTACCCTATTTATTTAAAAGTCCGATAGGCTTGAAAGCGCAAATTAACATTTTCAAACAAGATAGCACCTTCCAAAACACAAAAACAGCAATTGATTTAGGCTACTTCATTACTTACAATACTAGAATTTACCTAGGATACCAATCCACTGAATCCAGCGATATTCAAAACACCAACAACACACAATTAAGCGACTACAAAAATTCATTTGCAACTTTAAATTTTGAATACATAAAAAAGGACAATGCCAGTTCATTCTTTACAAAAAAATCCTTTATATCACTTAATCTAGGATTTGGAAAAAGGAATCGAAACAACCAATCTGAAGAAATCGGACTAAACAAGCAATTCTATATTGATCTGCTAGCATCACATAATTTTTATTTAGATCAAAAAAACAGCATTCAATTAAAGACCCAAAATTACTTTTTACAAAGCGACAAATATATAACAAATGAACTATTCCGCTTTGGCGGCATTAATTCCATAAGAGGTTTTGAAGAAAACAGCTTACAAGGACATTTATTAACATCATTTTTAACAGAATACCGCTATATACTTTCTCCAAGTTTATACATACATTCCATCATAGATTACGCCATCTATAAAGACAAAACATTATCAGATAAAAATAACCAAAAAAACGAACTTTTAGGACTGGGACTGGGACTGGGACTACAAACAAAAAATGGCTTTCTGAAATTAGCTTTAGCAAATGGAAACACAAAAAATCAAAAAATAAATTTTTATAACACTATTGTTCACATATGTTATAATGTTAAATTTTGAATGCATACATAAAAAATCATTTCAAATGTTAGGAAAGTTAACAAATTATTAAGATTTTTGTCTAACTAATTCAAAATATTTAAAAATGAAACTAAAGTTCAATGGATTCTTAGTACTATTAATAGTACTTATGGCGCAACTAACTTTTGCGCAAGAAAGAGCCGTTTCAGGAACTGTTTCCGACAATGCAGGATTACCTTTACCAGGTGTGAGCGTATTAGTAAAAGGAACTAAATCTGGAACACAAACTGATTTTGATGGAAAATACTCTATCAAAGCATCACCAAGCCAAGTCTTACTTTTTAGCTACATTGGGATGAAAACCCAAGAAAGAGTAGCAAGTTCTGCAAATGTTAATATTAAATTAGCGAGCGACGCATTAGAACTTGAAGGCGTTGTTGTAACAGCTTTAGGAATTAAAAGAGAAAAAAAATCTCTTGGATATGCCACACAAGAAGTTAAAGCAGAAGACTTAAATGCAGGTGCAGGAAGTGGGAATTTCATTAACGAACTTTCCGGAAAAGTGGCAGGTGTTAATATCAAAAGAAACAACAACTTTGGTGGTTCATCCAGTATCGTATCCAGAGGAGTTAAAAGTTTAAGCGGAAGTAATGAAATGCTAATTGTTGTTGACGGAATGCCAATCAACAACTCGTTAGTAACTGGTGGTACAGGAAACCAAGCTTCAGGAGCAGGCGGAACGTATGATTATGGTAATGCTGCAATGGATATCAATCCCGAAGACATCGAAAGTGTAAACATATTAAAAGGAGCAGCAGCTTCTGCACTTTACGGTTATTTAGGTGGTAATGGTGTTGTAATGATTACAACAAAAAAAGGTAGAGCAAAAAAAGGAATGGGAATCACCGTTTCTTCTGAATTTGTTGGAAGCACGATTGACAAATCTACTTTCGTTAAATATCAAGATAAATACGGAGCAGGTTACGGCCCTTATTATGAAGACGCTTCTGGATATTTCTTAGAAAGAGATATAAATGGAGATGGTATTCCTGATTTAGTTGTTCCCACATCAGAAGACGCTTCTTACGGTGCTGCATTCGATCCAAAATTAATGGTTTACAATTGGAACGCGTTCACTCCTTATTCTGATAGTTATGGTAAAGCTACTCCTTGGGTAGCCGCTAAAAATGACCCAACAACATTCTTCCAAACAGGGACATCATTTAACAACTCTGTTTCGATAGAAGATGGAAATGACACTACTAACTTTGTATTGAATTACACTAACTCAAAACAAACAGGTATTCTTCCTAACAGTGATATGAAAAAGAATAGTATTAGTGCTAAAATTAATCATAAGTTCACTGATAAATTAACCGCTAGTGTTTTTGCCAATTATAATGCTCAGAACACTGTGGGTAGAAACTCAACAGGATACAATGAAAACATTATGTCAAATTTCCGTCAGTGGTGGCAAACAAACGTAGACGTTCAAGAATTGAAACAAGTTTACGAAAGATCTGGTGGACAAAATATCAACTGGAACTTTACTGACCCATCTGACTTAACTCAAATTTACTGGGACAATCCTTATTTCATCAGAAATAAAAACTTTCAATCTGACGAAAGAAACCGTTTTATCGGATACTCTAAATTGGATTACAAAATTGCTGACTGGGTAACTGCTACAGCAAAAATATCTACGGATTCTTATAGCGAACTACGCGAAGAAAGAAGAGCATTTGGATCGATCGCTGGTCAGTTTGGTATCAACCGATTAGATGAAACATCTGGATATCAAAAATATCAAAGATCTTTTTCTGAACAAAATTATGATTTTATATTAACATTCAAAAAAGACCTTTCTGAAAGTTTTAATCTTACTGGTCTTCTTGGAGGTACAGCAGTAAGAACCAGAGTTATTTCTACATTAAATTCTACACAGGGAGGTCTTATCGTACCAGACTTGTTCAGTTTATCAAACTCCGTTCAAACTGTTCCTTTCCCTTTGGAATCGGAAATTAACCAAGGAGTTAACAGTTACTATGGATCAGCATCTTTAGGATTCAAAGACTTCTTTTTCGTAGATGCAACGGCAAGAAGAGATGCTTTTTCTAACTTACCAGTTGGAAATAATGCAATCTGGACTTTATCTGCTTCTGGAAGTTATGTTTTTACTAAACATATTGATCAGCCATGGTTGAGTTTTGGTAAAATTAGAGCAGGATATTCTGAAAGCCCCTTGGGTACGTCAGGATTAGCTTTAGTAGATACTTATGTTAAGAACGACCCTTTTGGTTCTAATCAACAATACTCTGTTAGAAGTACTAAAAACAATCCAAACTTAAAACCAGTGATATCAAATACTACAGAAATTGGTTTAGAAATGCAATTTTTAGACAGAAGACTTGGCTTTGAAGTAAGTGCTTACAAAAACGTAAATAACGGAGAAGCTTTCGAAGTTCCTTTTTCAACTGCTACAGGTAATAGTGCAAGATATATTAATGCAGCAACTGTAGAAAACAAAGGTTTAGAGGTTCAATTTAACGTTACGCCTTTTAAAACAAAAGATTTCGCTTGGGATATTTTTGTAAACTGGTCTACAAACAAAAATAAAGTTACTAAGTTAGCTGAGAATATTGAAAACTTAAGATTAAATTCTTTTCAAGGTGGTGTAACTCTTAACGCTGCTGTGGGGCTACCTTTTGGTGTACTTAGAGGTACTGACTTCACGTACTTAAACGGAGAAAAAATAGTTGGCGCTAATGGTAGATATGTACTAAATCAAACTGCCAACAACATAATTGGTGATGTTAATCCTGATTGGTTAGGCGGTATTCGTAACAAATTTACTTACAAAAACCTTTCATTCGGATTCTTAATTGACATGAAAAAAGGAGGGGACATATTTTCTCTTGACCAATCGTATGGTTTAGCTACCGGTTTATATGACGTTACTGCAGGAAATAATGAATTAGGTAACCCAATTAGAAATACAATCGCCAATGGTGGTGGTGTTATCTTACCAGGTGTTACTGCTGCTGGTGCTCCTAACACCGTAAGAACGCCATCTCCAAACCAATACGGTAATGTATCGGGTTATAGAAGAGCTCCAAACAAAGCTTTCGTATATGATGCATCTTTCATTAAGCTAAGAGAGGTAAATATTACTTACACTTTACCAACTACGCTAGTTTCAAGAATGAATCTTCAAGAAATGAAATTTAGCATAGTAGGTTCAAATTTATGGATAATAGATAAAAATCTTCCTTATGCAGATCCAGAAAGTGGATTAAGTGCTAATGCTTCATCAGCAGGATATTCAATAGGTTCTTTACCAACGACAAGAAATGTTGGTGTTAACGTAACATTTAAATTTTAAATTATGAAAAAAATAATTTTATTAATCTCGTTTTTAGCCCTAACCGTATCATGTACTGATGATATAACTGGACTAAATACAGATACAAAAAATCCAACTTCTGCTAAACCTGAGTTTTTATTTACAAATGCTCAAAAAACTTTAGTAGACCAAATGGTAAACGCATCTGTAAACAGAAACGTTTTCAGAATGTTAGTACAACACTGGACAGAAACAACTTATCCAGATGAAAGTCAGTACAATCTGACCACAAGACCTATTCCTGACAGTCACTTTAATACTCTTTACAGAGATGTTCTTAGAGATTTTAAAGAGTCTAATGTGTTACTAAACAAAGTTGTGACTGCTGGCGCAAGTGAAGCTGCCATTGTGGCTAATAAAAAAGCAATTATTGAAATTATGAATGCTTACACTTTTAGTGTTCTAGTAGACAGTTTTGGTAACGTCCCTTATTCTGAAGCTTTAGATATCGAAGGACACCCACTACCTAAATACGATGATGCACAGACGATATACAAAGATCTTATTGCTAGATTAGCTGCCGCTCAAGCTGCTTTAAATACCTCAGAAGCTAGCTTTGGTTCTGCTGATTTAATCTATAATGGAAATGCAACAAAATGGAAGAAATTTGCAAATACTCTTAGATTAAGACTTGCTATCAACATGTCGGATGTAGATGCGGCGTACGCCTCTGCGCAAGCTACCGCTGCAATTAACGCAGGAATTATGACAAGTAGTAGTGATGATGCGAATTTGAATTACTTAGGTGCGCAACCTAATGCAAACCCATTATATGCAGACATAGTTGCAAGTGGAAGAAAAGATTTTGTAATCGCTGATACATTTGCTGATAAATTAAATGCATTAAACGATCCTAGAAGAGCTAAATATTTCACATTTGCACCTGGTACAACTTTGTACAAAGGAGGAATATACGGTTCATCTAATAGTTACACTAATTTTTCTACAATTAATAGTACCATTTTAGCTCCCTCTTTTCCAGGAACTTTACTTACATACAGTGAACAAGAATTTTTACTTGCCGAAGCTGCCGCAAGAGGTATTGCTGCCGCTGGGGTAGCAGCTACACACTACAATAGCGCTGTTACTGCCTCTATGGATAATTGGGGTGTAGCAGCCGTTGACGCAACGGCATATTTAATTGCTAATCCTTACAACGGAACATCAACTGCAGCATGGAAAAAAAGTATTGGAGAACAAGCTTGGATCGCTTTATATAATAGAGGTTTCGAAGCATGGAATTCATGGAGAAGATTAGATTTTCCAGTATTACTTGCTCCTGCTACAACATATAACGATATCAAATCTGTTCCTACAAGATTAACTTATCCTGCAGGTGAAGCTACTGTTAATTCAACAAATGTTACAGCTGCTGCTGCAACAGTTACAGGTGGAGATAAATTAACATCAAAAATATTCTGGGATAAATTTTAATTATCCCAGAATAAAATTTTTAAAAAACCATCCCATTTTTTGGGGTGGTTTTTTTTTGTATATTTGCGCCATGGAAAAAGAACACCAAATATTCGGGATAAGAGCAATAATTGAAGCTATACAAGCAGGCGCAACAGTAGACAAAGTCTATATTCAAAAGGAAGCGAGCAGCGAACTGATGAAAGATTTGATGAAAGTAATGAAGCGAGGTAATATTAACTTCTCTTACGTTCCTGTTGAAAAATTAAATCGACTTACCCCAAATAATCATCAAGGTGCTGTAGCGACAATCTCCCCTATCTCCTTTTTTGATTTAGAGTCTTTGATAGAATCTGTAATTGAAAATGGTAAAAAACCTTTGTTTTTAATCTTAGATCAAATATCTGACGCCCGTAATTTTGGAGCTATAATTAGAACCGCTGAATGTACAGGTGTAAATGGTATCATTGTTCAAAAAGCAGGTTCAGCACCAGTAAACGGAGATACTGTAAAAACATCCGCCGGAGCCGTTTTTAATATTCCAATTTGTAAAGTAGAACATATTAAAGACGCAATTTTTCTTTTGCAAGCAAGCGGAATTAAAACAGTAGCTGCCACTGAAAAAACAAATCAAAATATATATGACATCTCATTAAACGAACCTGTAGCAATCATTATGGGATCAGAGGATCGTGGTGTAAATCCATCTGTACTTAAAATTGTAGATGAAAAAGCAAAACTACCAATGTTTGGAACGATTGGTTCTTTAAATGTATCGGTTGCTTGTGGCGCATTCTTGTATGAGGCGGTAAGACAAAGAAGTTAATCTCATCTCCAGCCCTTCTCAAATGGAAAGGAGACTAAACGAATAAATAAAAACGAATCATGACTCCGGTTTTGATTCGTTTTTATTGTTTAAAATTATTTTATAATCCACCGGAAAATCAGAAGAATAATAGCTTGACAAATCCTCTGCTTCTTCAGAAGGAGGAAGATTTACAAAATTTCCATTGGCATCAAAACGTTGCATAAATTTATCTTCTGAAGAATCAAAATCTGGATTTTCCCAATCGTATTTAATTAACTTTCTATACTCCGGTGTTTTATAAAATAAAGACAAGATAAAACCCGTTAAAAATCCAGCCAAATGACCTTCCCAAGAAATAGCTTTTCCACCTGAAATCTCAGGACTTGGAAATACATACCAAACTAAACCACCATAAACGACAATTACGGCAAGAGACAACGCGACCAAACGGTAATATTTTGTCTGAATCCCTTTGAAGAAAATAAAACTAACCAAAACATATATCAAACCACTCGCACCAATATGGTAATTCTCCCTCCCAATAACCCAAGTAATCATTCCGGAAAGTAAAATTCCCAATCCTATAACTTTGACGGACTGATTAGCATAAAAAAATTGCAAAGCAGCTAATAAGACTAGTAATGGTAGCGAATTATTATAAAGATGATTCATGTCAGAATGAATGAATGGACTAAATAAAATACCTTGCAAACCTGAAAATGTTCTTGGAAAAATTCCATTCTGCGCAAAATCAAAATCAAATCGAATTTCGATCCAATAGATAACCCAAAGAAAAACCACAAAAAAAAGTGGTAATCCTACAACTGAATTAGTAAATTTAAAATGTTTATCCATTTTGGTCATTTAGTTTTTAAAAACAAGACAATAATTTATCCAAAAGTAATTTTATGCTATTTTGTCACTAAAACTATTTTTAAATATAAATCACAAATCCCTAGCCCAGATGGAAACGGCATCCTTTTTATCTCGTTTTTTGGACGAGATAAAAAGATACAGTGCACAGCTGGAATAGCTCCAAAAAAAATAGTAATTTTACCCAAGTTAATTTAAATTTATGATTGAAGATTAACTAATTAGATTTCAGATTTAAAAAACAAATGGAAGCACCATTAGCAGAACGCATTCGACCACAAAAATTACAAGACTACATAAGTCAATCCCATTTGGTAGGACCAAGCGGCTCACTGACACAACAAATTGCGAAAGGAATTATTCCTTCCTTGATTTTCTGGGGACCACCAGGAACGGGAAAGACGACTTTGGCACAAATTATTGCGCAAGAGTCAAAACGTCCTTTTTATATTTTGAGTGCCATAAATTCTGGTGTTAAAGATATTCGTGAGGTTATCGAAAAAGCAAAACAAAGTGGTGGTCTTTTTACCGCGAAAAATCCTATTCTATTTATAGATGAAATTCATCGTTTTAGCAAATCACAACAAGATTCTTTATTAGCTGCCGTAGAAAAAGGTTGGATTACATTAATAGGAGCTACAACCGAAAATCCGAGTTTTGAAGTTATACCTGCATTACTTTCACGCTGTCAAGTTTATGTTTTAAATGCTTTTACAAAAGCTGATTTGGAATCCTTATTGCAACGTGCTATCAAAACAGATACTTTTTTAAGAACAAAAAATATTAAACTTAAAGAAACGGAAGCGCTGCTGCGACTTTCTGGCGGCGATGGACGAAAGCTATTAAATATTTTTGAACTTGTCGTAAACGCCTCTGATGAAGCTGAAATTACAATCACCAACGATCGGGTTTTTCAATTGGTGCAGCAAAACACCGTTTTGTATGATAAAAGTGGTGAACAGCATTATGATATTGTTTCCGCTTTTATAAAATCAATTCGGGGAAGTGATCCAAATGGTGCGGTATATTGGTTAGCAAGAATGATTGAAGGTGGCGAGGATGTAAAATTTATAGCACGCCGAATGCTTATTCTATCTAGTGAAGATATAGGAAATGCAAATCCTACCGCTTTTATTATGGCCAATAATGCATTTCAGGCTGTTTCAACTATTGGATATCCTGAAAGCAGAATTATATTAAGTCAATGTGCTATTTACTTAGCGACTTCTCCAAAAAGCAATGCTTCTTACTTGGCAATTGGAACCGCACAACAATTAGTGAAACAAACAGGCGATTTGCCTGTTCCAATCCATTTGCGCAATGCTCCGACCAAATTAATGAAAGAATTAGGCTATGGCGAAGAGTATAAATATTCCCACGATTTTGCCAACAATTTTGCGGAACAGGAATTTCTGCCAAACGAACTAAGCAACAAACCTATTTACAATCCTGGCAACAACTCACGAGAAAACACCATTCGGGAATTCCTGAAAAACCGTTGGAAGAATAAATATGGATATTAAAATCTAAAATTTAACATCTACTTTTTCAGAAATTAATATGTCATTTAGGTAATATTCAAAAAACCACTGATTACCAATTGCAATTAAAACACCTTGTGTATTCCCTTTTGTTGCAATGAAAGAATCTTTTCTAGAAGTATTATACACTTTCATCATCACTTTTGGCGTACTATCTATTAATTGAAAACCTGTAGTTGTAGGTTGTGCATACAGCACTTTCGAACTAACGACAATTGTATTCCGTGATATTACAACTTGCTTTACAGGCTCTGACGTCGCACCAACTTCGGTTATTCCTTTAGAGACATTTTGCACATCTGGTCCGGAAACTACCATTGAACCCCCATTATTATATTTATATTGCAAGGCATAAACAGATACAAAAGCCTTATTCAATGCTTCGGTATAAGCAAGTTGATAATCTTTTTCTTTACTTGTACCAATATCCGATTTAAAAATAATTTTTCTATCACAATTCTTAAAAGTAATATAGACTTTGGTTGTTAAAAATGATTTTTCTTTTACAACGTCAAAATACAACAAACTACACCTGTCATTATTTTCTTTTGGCAATTGTTCATTGTCATAATATGCTTGAAAACCCGCCTTATTTAAATTAAACTTAGATAAAGTTGCCAGTCTATATTGATTATCTGTTTTAGTGAAGTCAAATTTTAATGGAATAAGCACCGTCTTATAATCATTTAAAGATTGCGCAAAACAGTAACTTGAAATTAATACTACTAGGAATAGGAATCTTGTTTTCATATGTGTTTTTTTAATGGAATATGATATCGTCTTTATTTATGATTGTGTTTTTTGGAATCATAGCGATTTCATAATTTATAAATATTTTTTTAACTCTAATAAATAATTGACTTGTTTAATATTTTGTTCCACTTTTAGGCTGCTTACATTAAAAAAAATTGCATCTAACCCTGCATTAAGAGCTCCTTGAACATCCGCTTCAATGCAATCTCCAATCATAACACTACTTTCTTTTTTGGCTTTGGCCAAATCAAGGGCATATTCGAAAATAATAGGATTTGGTTTTTTGACTCCGGCCATTTCAGAATTGGTAATCGTTTGGAAATAACTACCAATATTGGAATTCCTTATTTTTTTAAACTGCACCTCAGCAAAACCATTGGTAATAATATGCAGTTTATATTTTTGATTTAAATACTCCAAAACCTCCAAAGTCCCGTCAAAAAGATGATTATTCTCCGGTAATCGCTGAATGTACTCTTGAGCAATATCTTCAATCTGTTCATCGGAAATAGTATAATTCAATTCATCAAAAGAATGCTTCAGTCGATTGTAACGCAATTCCGCATGAGTAATTTTATCATATTGATACAATTTCCAGCACGCCTGATTTATTGGCACATATTTTTCAATGAATGCTGCGGTTTCAATTGTTGGATGACTTCTATTGAAAATAGTCTCAAACGTTAATTCAGAATTCTTATCAAAATCCCAAAGTGTATGATCTAAATCAAAGAAAACGTCTTTTATAATGGTATGTTTCATTTTTTATTTCTAAAATATTCCTTCATCAACAAAACTATAATAACTAGTTTCTGTCACAATAAGATGATCTAAAACTTTTATTTCTAAACTATCTCCAGCTAATTTCAGCTTCCGTGTAATTTGTTTGTCGGCATCACTGGGAATTAAAGTTCCTGAAGGATGGTTGTGACATAATATTAATCCTGTTGCCCCCATTTCAAGTGCTGTTTTAAAAACTAATCGCACATCAACCAAGGTTCCAGTTATTCCACCTTTACTCAATTGTGATTTTGAAATAACCTTATTTGAGTTATTCAAATACACAATCCAAAATTCCTCGTGTGGCAATTCACCAATAATAGGCTGCATGATTTCAAAAATAGTTTTACTGGAAGTAATTTTTGTCAATTCAACAGCATCTTCTGCCCTTCTTCGTCTACCTAGTTCTAAAGCTGCAATTATTGAAATAGCTTTCGCCTCTCCTATTCCTTTAAAATTTGTCAATTGAGAAATAGATAATTTCCCTAACGCATTTAGATTATTATTGACACTCCCTAAAATCCGTTTGCTCAAATCAACTGCTGATTCATTGCGACTTCCAGAACCAATCAAAATAGCAATTAGTTCCGCATCACTCAAGACACTTTTACCTTTTAACATCAGTTTTTCTCGTGGTTTGTCGTCTTCGGACCAATTGGTGATTGGAAAAAAAGAATTTTCAGGCATAGGCTTATCTGTTAAATTTGTTTTTTCATGCAAATGCTATTTTCTAAACCTACGTAAGGTGGATAGTTTTCAATAATAGTATAACCTACCTTTTGATACAAACCCACAGCTTCATTTTGTTTATACAACGTTTCCAATACAGAGTAAGAAAACCCTAACTCATGCGCCCAAAGTTCCAGTTCCTTTACTATTTTTTGGGCAAACCCCATCCCTCTTGCTTCAGGAGAAACGAACATACGCTTTAATTCAATTGTATTTTCATCATATTTTTTAAAACAACCGCAAGCTACAGGCTTATCTTCGAAATAAATAAGCACAACATTCGGATTTAATGCTAGAATATTATTTCCCCAATAATTTGTTTTTAATTCTGGATAACGTTCCCCTAAACTTTTATCTAATGCAGCGATGAGAGTAATAAAATCTGAATTTTCGCTGGTAGTTTTAATACTTTTTATTTTATCCTTCATTCTACTTTACTATTGTACCAATTCTTTTACTTCATCAAAATTCAATCCTCCATAATTTCCGGAGCTCATCAATAATAAAGCTGAATTCTCAAGATTAAGATTAAACAAATAGTCTTTAAAATCTTTTGGATTTGTATAAATGATTAAATCTTTTCTATTGAATGCATTTGCTATTTGTTCATAAGTCACTTCTTCCAGCTGCTTAATTTTTACTGCATCTGGTGAATAGAAAACAACTGCTTTATCGGCATACTCTAATGCGCCTTCATATTCTTTTAAAAACTCAGCATTCAAGCTGCTATAAGTATGTAACTCTAAACAAGCCACTAAAGTTCTATTTGGATATTGCTCTTTTACAGCTTTTGTAGTTGCCGCCACTTTACTTGGTGAATGGGCAAAATCTTTATACGCCACTTTAGTTTTACTTTCAGCGATTTTTTCTAATCGTTTTGATGCGCCTTTAAAACTTGCAATTGCTTCGTAAAAATCGGCTTCATCAACGCCCATATTTTGGCAAATCCATTTGGCTCCAGCCAAATTATTTAGATTATGTGCTCCAAAAACTTCTATGGGCATATCGCCTTCAGGCGTTTCGAGAAGCGTAACGCCATCATTCACGGTATAGTTTGGAGTATGATAGGCTAATTTTCGGATTGGATTAGTTGCAGCTTCGGCAACACGTTTTACTTCAGAGTCCTCTTCGTTGTAAACCAAAATCCCACCATCGGTAATTTTACCAATAAAAATTTCAAACTGTTCCACATAATTTTCATACGTAGGAAAAACATTGATATGATCCCAAGCAATACCAGAAATTAAAGCAATATTCGGTTGGTACAAATGAAACTTTGGTCTTCTGTCTATTGGTGAAGACAAATATTCATCCCCTTCTAAAACGATAAAATCATTTTCCTCTGTAAGATGCACCATGGTATCGAATCCTTCCAATTGCGCTCCAACCATATAATCGACTGCTATATTATGGTAATGCATCACATGAAGAATCATTGAAGTTATGGTTGTTTTTCCGTGAGAACCACCTATAACGACCCGTGTTTTGTTTTTGGATTGTTCGTAAAGAAATTCAGGATAGGAATATATTTTCAATCCTAATTCTTGTGCTTTCAACAACTCTGGATTATCAGCTTTAGCATGCATACCTAGAATTACTGCTTCGATACCAGATGTTATTTTTTCAGGGAACCAACCCAATTCTGAAGGTAAAATCCCTTTTTTATCTAATCTTGATTTTGATGGTTCAAAAATAGCATCATCACTTCCTGTAACTTGATATCCTTTATTGTGCAACGCTAAGGCGAGATTGTGCATGGCACTGCCACCGATCGCTATAAAATGTGTACGCATTTTAGTTTATGGTTTATAGTTGTTGTATTCGAAAAAGTCAAAATTAGATTTTTGACCTATTATCCTTTTTTATTTTTATATTCTTCCAAAACTAATCTAGCTTTTTCAGGCTCATTCATTTTGTTTTTGTACAAATTAGCCAATTTTTGATAGCTCATTTTTGAACCGCTTATGGCTATTGCTTTTTTAAATTGTACTTCGGCTGCAGTATACCTTCTAAAATACTCATCAATATGACCCCTTGACAGATATCCATCTACTAGTGAAAGTTTCATTAATTCATTAGAATACTTAATGGCTTTAGACTGGCTTCCACCAACGATTCCCGGCAGTTGCATATACAACTCAATTAATGCCCAACGTGCCTCAATATGCTTTGGATTCAGCATTATTGCTTTTTCAAAAGATCCTTTAACTTCATCAATCATTCCCAAAGCTTTAAATTTATTGCCATTTATAGCTTTCATTCCAAGAACACCCCCATATTTATAATAATAATTGGCTTCTAAAGGCTTGAGTTGTTTTAGTTTTTTATAATAACCAATCGCTGTATCCCAAGATTTATTTCGTCCTGCAATATCTCCCAGATACTCAATGGTTTTAAGATTAGATGGATTACTTTTTAGAAAATTTTCAAATATAGGTCGTGCTTGATCAAATTTTTCTTCTTTGAATAGTTTTTCCCCCTTATCGAAATTGGATTGAGCCACAATCATCAAAGGAAGTAATAAAAAGAAAGACACTGTTTTTTTCATCTTTCAAAAATAAGAAAATTTTAAAGCAATAAACATATTTTGTTCTACTTATACAAACAACAAAATAAAAAGATATGATAATAATCCTGAAACGTTTTCCTAACATACAGGAATTACTTTAGTAAAAACTAATTATGAAAAGGAAACGAAAAATTCCGCTGGTGGTCATAAGTGATATACACCTTGGCACATATGGATGTCATGCCAAAGAATTACTGCAATATTTAAAATCTATTCAACCAAAAATTTTGGTTTTAAATGGAGACATCATTGATATGTGGAGTTTCACCAAAAGCTATTTCCCAGCTTCTCACATGAATGTCTTGAGACAAATTATAAAAATGTCTAATCAAGGAACCCGCGTTATATATATTACCGGTAATCACGATGAAGCCCTACGGAAATACTCTGATTTTATTTTAGGGAATTTTGAATTGGCTGATAAACTAATTCTGGATTTAGACGGAAAGAAAACCTGGATTTTCCATGGAGATGTATTTGATTCCTCTACGAAAGGCTACGCTAAAATATTAGCCAAACTAGGTGGAAAAGGATATGATTTATTGATTTTAATTAACAGTTTGATTAACTGGTTTTTAGTGCTTTTAGGAAAGGAGAAAAGAAGCTATTCAAAAATGATTAAAGATAGTGTCAAGAAAGCAGTTTCATTTGTATCCAATTTTGAAACAACCGCCGCAGAAATAGCAATTCAAAAAAAATACAGTTATGTGATTTGCGGACATATTCACAAACCTCAAATGAAGGAAGTCCAAAACGAACACGGAAAAGTTATGTATTTAAACAGTGGTGATTGGGTTGAAAACCTCACCGCCTTAGAATACAAAAAAGAAAAGTGGAGCCTCTATCAGTATAAAGCACAGCATTACAAAGACCATGATACCCTAGAGGAAAAAATAGTTCATGATATTGTTTACAAAATTCTTTCCTAAAAGCACATTCAAAAAACAACAAGCATCCTTAAAATATAAATATAAAGTAATGAAAATATTTTATGCTATTCAAGCAACAGGTAATGGACATATCAGCAGAGCGATTCAATTATACCCTTATCTACAAAAATTTGGTGAAGTTGATTTTTTTATGAGTGGCAATAATGCCAGTCTGGATGTCAACTTGCCTATAAAATTCAAAAGCAATGGTTGTAGCTTACATTACAGTAAATGCGGTGGCTTAAATTATTGGGATATTGCCAAAAATATTAAACCAAAACAAATCTATAAAGACGCAAATTCTTTGCCAATGAAAAACTATGATGTGGTCATTAATGATTTTGATTCGATTACCTCTTTGGCTTGTAAATTACAAAAAGTGCATTCGCTTCAATTTGGCCATCAAGCCAGTTTTTTATCCCCTTTGACTCCCAGACCAGAAAAAAAAAGTATTATGGGAGAAATGATTCTCAAACATTATGCGCCCTCTCCTCAATATATTGGATTGCATTTTAACAAATACGACTCCTTTATATTACCGCCAATTATCAAAGATGAAATTGTAAATGCGGTACCTAAAAACGAAGGTCACATTACCGTTTATTTGCCTTCTTTTGAAAAAGAATGTTTAGAAAAAGCATTCCATAAACTGCCTAATTATTCTTTTCATTGGTTTTTGAATGATGTGCAAATTAAACATACTATTAAAAACATAACGTATTTTCCCGTAAATCAAGATTACTTCAATAAAAGCCTCATAAATTGTGAAGGAATCATAACTGGTGGAGGATTTGAAACGCCAGCTGAGGCATTATATTTGGAAAAAAAAATACTTTCTATACCTATTCGTCAGCACTATGAACAAGAATGCAATGCAGCGGCTCTGAAAAAAATGGGTGTACCAGTCCTTTATGATGTGGGCGATGATTTTTATTTGATGATAGAAAATTGGCTTGATTCCCACATAAAATACCCGAAGATACAAGCCAATAATATCCCCGAAACCTTGCAGTTTTTATTTGATACTTATGATCCTAACTGAATTATAAAAAATAAAAGGTGCTCTTTTCAGAGCACCTTTTAGTATAAAATTATAAAGTGTTAGTCATTCAACATTTTCCATAACTTGTCTTTCAATTCTGTTAATCCTTGTTGGGCAACAGAGGAGATAAACATGTACGGAACATCTTTAAAGGCGACGTCTAATTCCACTTTTAATTCTGCTTTCAACCCATCATCGAGCATATCGCATTTTGAAATCACCAATAAACGTTCTTTATCAAGCATCTCTGGATTGTATTTCGTCAATTCATTAACTAAAATATCATATTCTGCTTTGATATCAGGAGTGTCAACGGGGACTAAAAACAACAAAGTTGAATTACGTTCAATGTGACGCAAGAAATAATGTCCTAATCCTTTTCCTTCAGCAGCACCTTCGATAATCCCAGGAATATCTGCAATCACAAAGGATTGAAAATCTCTGTACGCAACAATACCAAGATTTGGTTTTAATGTGGTAAACGGATAATCCGCAATTTTTGGTTTAGCTGAAGTCAACACCGATAATAGAGTTGATTTTCCCGCATTAGGAAAACCTACTAAACCTACATCAGCAAGTACTTTCAATTCTAAAATCACATCCATCTCAGCTCCAGGCAATCCAGGTTGTGAATATCTTGGTGTTTGATTAGTTGAACTTCTAAAATGCCAGTTTCCTAAACCGCCTTTCCCACCACGAGAAAGTATTTGTTTTTCACCATCGTCGGTGATTTCGAACAAGATTTCTCCAGTTTCTTTATCTTTTACAACAGTTCCTAATGGCACTTCGATAAATTTATCGTCCCCATCCGCACCTGTACTTCTGTCACCACTACCATCACCGCCGTTACCTGCTTTAATATGTCGCGCAAATTTGAGATGAAACAAGGTCCAAAGACCTTTGTTCCCAACTAAATAAACATGTCCACCGCGACCTCCATCTCCTCCATCTGGCCCACCTTTTTCAATAAATTTTTCTCTATGCAAATGCGTAGATCCTTTTCCTCCTTTTCCGGAAGAAACATATATTTTAACGTAATCTACAAAATTCCCTTCTGTCATCTTTTCTAATATTCAATTTTTCAACTATAATATTCAGTACTCATTTTGAGTTCTTCAATCCTATAAATTATTTTTACATTTGTAATGATTTCACCATTACTTTATCAATCTTAACGCCATCCATATCAATAACTTCTAACTGAAATTTTTGCCAAATCAATTTTTCACCCTGTTTTGGGATATGCGAGAGTTCTGTCATTATTAATCCGCTGACCGTGGTAACTTCATAATCATTTATCAATTCATCCAACTCAAAATAGGTTAAAAAATCGTGTAATGAATAATGACCATCTACTAACCAGGTTCCATCCTCTCTTTCAATTAATTGAAAATCATCCTTATAAAAATCAGAGGCATCACCTACTAAAGCTTCAAGAATATCATTCAAAGTAATTACACCTTGAAAAACACCATATTCATCAGAAACAAATGCGTAATGAATACCTGTTTTTTTGAAGTTTTCAAGAGCTCTATAAGCGGTCGTTTGCTCCATCATAAAAGGAGCTTCCGTCATTATATCTGCCAGATTGAAATTTTTATTTTCGAAATGAGCAAAAATATTTTTCAGGTTTACAACGCCTACAATATCATCATAGTTATCCCCATATACAGGATAAATAGAATGCAATTCTTTAAGCATAAAATCTTTAACTTGTTCCTTATTCGAATGTAATGGCAAAAACATTACTGATTTTCTATGGGTCATTAAAGAATTTATTTTTCTATCCCCAATATGAAAAACACGTTCCACTATATCTTGTTCTATTTCCTGTACTTCTCCCCCTTCCGTACCTTCCTTGATAATCGCTTTTATTTCTTCCTCGGTTACTTTACCATCAGCAGTGGGTTTTATTTGTAAAATATTCAATAAGAAATCCGTTGAATGAGTTAACAACCAAATAAATGGCGCGGTAACAATCGAAACAATTTTCATGGGTAATGCCACAGCTTTAGCAATGGATTCGGGGTGATTTAATCCAATTCTTTTAGGCAGTAATTCTCCCAATACTAAGGAGAAAAAAGTCAGAATCACAACGACTAAACCTACAGAAACAGAATGTGCATATGGTTTCATCATTTCAAACCCTATTATAAATGCTTCAACATCCTTAGTTATTTTATCACCACTGTAAATACCGGTAAGAATTCCGATCAGAGTAATTCCTATTTGTACTGTTGACAAAAATTTATTAGGCGAATTTGCTAAATCTAATGCAACTTTAGCGCTTTTATTTCCTTTTTTTGCTGCTGTCTCTAATCTATTCTTTCGTGCTGAAATCAATGCAATTTCAGACATAGAGAAAACGCCATTTAACAGTATTAGAAAAAATATTATTACTATTTCCAATTTTTTAGTTGATTCGTTTATGTATCAAAATTTATTTTTTCACTCTTTGCTTTCATTAATCGACAACTTGGATTTTAGCCCAGATGGCAATGAAAAGCCCACAGATAAAAGTCGTTTTTTCTTGCCATAAAAGAGCTAACATAGGAAGCTCCTTATATGACTTAGAAAAATATTTTTTTTGAGCGAGGACTTGTAATGTACAGCTGGAACTGCTCCTATAAATTATCAATCACTTTACTTACTCTTTCTGTAATTTCAGCAATTGAACCTATTCCGCTTACGGAATGAAATTTGCCTTGCCCCTGGTAATATTCCATTAAAGGAGCCGTTTTCTCATTGTATTCCTGATAGCGATTTCTGATTTTTTCTTCATCTTGATCGTCTATTCTACCGCTTGTTTTTCCTCTTTCCAATAATCTTTGGATTAAGATTTCATCATCCGCTTCGAGTGCAATTGTTGCAGCAACTTTGGATCCAATTGTAGCTAGAAAAGCATCTAAAGCTTCAGCCTGCGAAATTGTTCTCGGATACCCGTCAAACAAAATTCCGTTTGTTTCCGGATGTTTGTTTACCTCATCGATAAGCATTTTAGTAGTCAGTTCATCCGGTACTAAATCACCCGCATCCATATAAACTCTTGCTTGTTTGCCAAGTTCCGTATCGTTTTTTAAATTATAGCGAAATACATCTCCAGTGGATATGTGTGTTAATTTGTATTTTTTTTTCAAAAACTCGGCTTGAGTTCCTTTACCAGCTCCTGGTTTTCCAAATAAAACAATGTTAGTCATGTTGTTGTGTAGTTATTCTTTCAATTTATATACTTCCGGTAAATTTCTTCCTAAACCATCATAATCCAATCCGAATCCTACGATAAATTTATTTGGAATTCTGATTCCAACATAATCTATTTTGATGTCTTTTGTGTATGCTTCTGGTTTAAAGAAAAGAGTGGCTATTTTAAAATGCTTAACATTTTGTTTTTTGAATAATGCCTTCAGTTCTACCAAAGTATTACCGGTATCGACAATATCCTCTATTATTATAACTGTACGGCCCGTTAAATCTTGATTCAACCCAATTAATTGCTTAACCTCTTCTGTTGAAGAAGTCCCTTCATAAGAAGCCATTTTTATAAAAGATACTTCGCAAGGTTTTTTATAAAGTTTCATAAAATCAGAAACGACCATAAAAGCACCGTTCAAAACACCTACAAATACGGGTGTTTCATCAGCAAAATCATCTTCGATTTGTGCAACCATTTTAGCAATGGCAAAATCAATTTCTTTAGCGGAAATAAACGGAACAAATTGTTTATCGTTAAGTTGTATCATTATTTTCGTGTTTAAAATAATGTACAAAGATACAGAATTCGAATTTGACAATTGATAAATGGACATTATTTTGTATGTGTTCTATCGAATGCGCTAATTATCCTAATAACACAATTATAAAACTTAGATTAAAAATCTTAAAAAAAATATATACTTTTCTAAAAAACAAACAGTTAAACGAGTATTGTAATCTGTTAATCGAAAAAATATTGTATCAAATTTATTTATAGCTAAATTTAAGTAGAGGATAATGAAAATCGTACAATTATGGCTTCACTAAATCCAAATACTACAGTTTTAGGTGTAAAAAACGCTAAGCACTTGTTGCGAAGAGCCACATTTGTGTACACCAAGGCTTTGATAGACCAATACGCTAAATTAAATTCAAACCAAGCTTTAGATTTATTATTGATTGATAATCCACCCCTACTGAGTCTTCCTTATGACCCTACACCAACATCTGCACCAGACGGTTTTTGGACAGAATCTACAAATTTAGCAACCTCCTTTGCTAATCAAGGTGGAAAAGCAACGATAGTAACCGGCTGGTGGTGGTACAATGCTATTAATACTCCCACACTTAAATTCAAACTTTCTCATTTTCTTTCCACTCGATTTACCGTTATAAAAAATACGGATGTATTTGGATCTTCAACCGAATTTTATGACTACATACGTTTGCTTTTATTTTATTCTTATGGGAATTACAAAAAGTTAGCAAAAAAAATGACACTTAATAATTCGATGCTTTGCTTTTTGAACAACTCTTCAAATGTAAAAGGCTCTCCGAATGAAAATTACGCACGTGAGTTTCTAGAATTATTTACCATTGGCAAAGGAGTTCAAATTGCACCTGGAAATTACACAAACTATACAGAATCTGATATTGTGCAGGCCGCAAGAGTATTAACTGGATTTAAAAGAAAATATGACCGAACCCTAATTGACACTGAAACCGGAATCCCAAGAGGCTACAATCAATACTCCGATCACAACACCAGTTCTAAATCCTTTAGTGGCGCATTTAACAGCAAAATAATCAATTCAGCGACTGACGCTGCCTCGATGGATACAGAATTAGACAATTACATTGAAATGGTTTTCAACCAACCGGCAACAGCCAAAAATATTTGTAGAAAGATATATACCTACTTTGTAAAAAGCAACATCTCCCTCGAGGTTGAAAATGACATTATAAATCCTTTGGCACAAAATCTTTATGACAATGGCTATGAAATTGTTCCGATTATTAGAAAATTATTAGAAAGCCAACATTTTTATGATTTAGATGACAGTAAGTCAACTGATGAGACTATTGGAGGAATAATAAAATCTCCCATTCAGCAATTATCCGAATTATGCACTTATTTACAAGCCGTCCTACCAAATCCTTCAACTAAACCTTTAGAATTTTACGGTCCTTTTTGGAATGATTTTGTTTATAATACATTTCTAACAAAATCCAACATGGGATTATTTAATCCTGAAAACGTAGCTGGACATGCTGCCTATTATCAGGCTCCTGATTATGATAAAATTTGGATTTCGTCCTCTACTTTAATAGCAAAATACAGATTAGGAGAATCATTACTTGATGGAACAAACAGGATTACAGGTAATAATAATATTGTTGCAAAAATAAACATTTCAGACGTATTAAAAAAAACTGGAATTGTATCAAACCCTTCAGACCCTATTGCAGTAACTACTGAGTTATGCAATGCCCTTTTTGCTCAGGAAGCCAATACTGATCGTATTAACTATTTTATGAATTCTTTTCTCCTTCAGGGCCTCAATAATTATTCCTGGACTGAAGCCTGGAATACTTTTATCAGTACCAATAGCAGCACAGTTGTAGAATCCCGATTAAAGTTATTAGTAACCAAGATATTAAGAGCTCCCGAATCTCAAATGTTCTAGTTTATTTAAAATTCCCATTTAAATCAAAATATTTTAGAGAACTTAAATCTCTATTATTTTACACTATTCAGAAAAAAATTAGCGACCAAGGTATTAAGAGACCCCGAATCTCGACTGTTTTAGTTTATTTTATTTATTAATAACAAGACATATTATGAAAAGAAGAAATTTCATTAAATTGACCTCAACAGCTAGCGCACTATCATTATTGCCTACTGAGGTTTTTGCTCTTTTTAATTCAGCAGGCATGACCACATGCCCAAACTCTAGCTCAAAAAAAATTGTCTTAATTCAATTAGCTGGGGCTAACGATGGATTAAACACCATCGTACCCATCAATCAATATGACACCTATGCTACATTGCGACCGAATATTAAACTTAATAATATTGGGATGACAAATGGTATTATTAATCTTGATTCAACTTTGGCGTTAACGGATCAAGTAGGACTACATCCTTCTCTCACGGGATTTAAATCTCTCTATGACAAAGGGTTCATGAGGGTTATTCAAGGCGTCGGTTATCCATCCCAGGACAAATCTCATTTTAAATCAACTGATTTATGGCTAACAGGAGGAGATGGCACTATGGCCAATAATAATTTTGATAGTGGATGGACAGGTCGTTTTCTTGAGAATTATTATACAGATTTTTTAAACTCCAACTTTCCTTTAGGAATTCAACTCGGCAGCAATGATAATTCACTCGGTTTTCATGGGGAAGTTGAGCACGGAATGTCTTTGAACATTAGTGGCCAGGATTTATCAGGATTTTATTCTGTAGTGAATGGTTTGGGCGGGGAACCGCCTGCAAATATACCAGATTCAGAGTATGGAGGTCTTATTCAGTACATTATCAACAATGACACTTCCGCAAATTCGTACGCTCAAACCATATCGAGTTCCTTTAATTCAGGGACTAATACTTTAACCTATCCTAATACTAGTTTATCCAATCAATTAAAAACAGTGGCACGATTTATTTCTGGCGGTCTTCAGACCAAAGTCTATTTAGTAAAAGTAGGCGGATTTGATACGCATGACATGCAGGTAGCGGCAAACAACACAGCCCATTTAGGTAATCATGCCACTCTCTTGACTCAAATATCAGAAGCCATTACAACTTTCATCACGGACTTGAACAATCAAAACATGGCAAATGATGTTGTGGCAGTTACCTTCTCAGAATTTGGCAGAAAAGCGGGAGAAAACGCAAACTTAGGCACAGATCATGGAGAAATTGCCCCAATGTTTGTTTTTGGAAGCGCCATAAATCCCGGAATCTCCGGGATTAATATCAATTTATCCGAAGCCGTACTAGCAAATAATTATCAAGTTCGTACTGTACAGCACGACAACAGAAGAGTTTTTAGTACAATTCTTCAAGATTGGTTTGGAGCAAGCAACCAAACATTAGACTTGACTTTCTATAATCGAACTACAAATACAGGCTTTACAAATAACAAAATAGCCGATTTAATAAAAACTGAATACGCAACTAATTCTTCGTGTTTTTCTGATAAATTACTTTCCGTTAATGAATTCAAAAATAGTTACGATGTTATTGTTTATCCAAATCCAACCTCGGAACTAATTACCATTAATTCACCAAATAACAATGACATTTATTCAGTTTCCATTTACGCGATAGATGGCAAATTTATTGGAAAATATAAAAATCCTTTGAGTAATCCTCAGTTTTCAATAAATGTTGAAAATCTATCAACCGGGTTTTATAATTTAAAAATTGAGACCACCAACGGTAATTTTTCAAAAAAAGTAATTGTGAGAAGATAATATTTGTAATGCTGACGTACCCACATCACTATTTTACAACTCGTATTGTTTTATTATTACTCATTTAAAAGTATCTTTGCATTATCAATTTTACAGACAAATTTCTATACAACGATGAATTATTTTTCTTCTGATTTTAAACTGGGGATTCTCGGTGGCGGACAACTGGGCAAAATGCTGTTATATGACACCCGAAAATTCGACATACAAACTTATGTACTTGATCCAAGTGATGAGGCACCTTGCAAAATAGCCTGTGACCATTTTTTCAAAGGCGACTTAATGAATTTTGAGACCGTTTACAATTTTGGAAAACTAGTTGATGTTTTGACTTTTGAAATCGAGCTGGTTAATCTCGAAGCTTTAGCAAAACTAGAAGATGAAGGATTGAAAGTTTATCCTTCTCCTAAAACACTGAAACTTATTCAAAATAAAGGGATTCAAAAAGATTTTTATATACAACATAGTATACCAACTGCAAATTACAAGCGATTTCCAAATTTAAAAAGCGTAGTTGTTGATATTCTCGATTCTAAACTAAAATTACCTTTTGTATGGAAATGTACGGAATTTGGCTATGACGGAAATGGCGTTAAAGTCATTAGACAAATCTCCGACTTAGATAATTTAGCCAATGTAGAATGCATTGCTGAAGAAATGATTCCGTTCAAAAATGAATTAGCAGTTATTGTTTGTCGCAATCCATCGGGCGATATAAAAACATATCCTGTGGTTGAAATGGAATTTCATCCGGAAGCAAACCAAGTAGAATATGTGATTTGCCCAGCCAGAATTGATGATAAAGTTTCCGAGAAAGCAAGAGCAATTGCCTTAACCGTTTCCGAAAAATTCAATCATGTAGGATTATTGGCCGTTGAAATGTTTCAAACTGAAGACGACGAAGTCATAGTTAACGAAGTCGCTCCTCGCCCCCACAATTCAGGTCATTATTCAATTGAAGCCAGCTATACTTCACAATTTGAAAACCATTTGCGCGCCATTCTTGATTTACCGCTTGGAAAAACGGATAGTAAAGTGGCTGGAATAATGGTAAATTTGGTTGGCGAAGAAGGTTTTTCAGGTAATGTCATATATGAAAATATAGAAAAAATATTAGGATGGGACGGTGTTACGCCACACATTTACGGAAAGAAACAAACGCGTCCCTTTAGAAAAATGGGACATGTTACTATAATAAATGAAAACATTAGCGAAGCCCGAAGAATTGCTGAAGATGTGAAGAATACGATTAGAGTAATCAGTGACAAATTGAATAATTAAAAGATTTAATGATTTAAAAATTGCAATAAGCTAAATAGCGTTTTAAATAATTTTTCAATCTTTAAATTTTTCACCCGAGCCGTAATGCGAACGGACGAAGTAATCTTTAAATAAAAAATAATGAAAGTAGCCGTAATAATGGGAAGCATATCTGATATGCCGGTAATGCAAGAAGCGATAGACATCTTAAAAGCATTTGACATAGAAACAGAAGTTGACATTGTTTCTGCGCACAGAACTCCCGAAAAACTATTTGATTTCAGTAAAAACGCACATCATCGCGGGATTACTGTTATTATTGCCGGTGCTGGCGGTGCAGCACATTTACCCGGAATGGTAGCTTCCTTGTCACCTCTTCCAGTAATTGGTGTTCCGGTAAAATCAAGTAATTCTATTGATGGTTGGGACAGTATTTTGTCTATTCTTCAAATGCCTGGAGGCGTTCCTGTAGCGACAGTAGCATTAAACGGAGCGAAAAATGCTGGAATTCTTGCCGCTCAAATTATTGGAAGTCACAGCAAAGCAGTACTCGACCGAATCATATTGTATAAAACAGGATTGAAAGAAGCAGTAATAATCGCTTCAGAAAGCATCCAAAAATAAAAAAAACACAAATTACACGTATTTACACAAATCTGTTCGTGTAAATACGTGTAATTTGTGTTTGAATTTTTTTGTAAATTTCTCACAACTCAAGTTAAAAATTCTCTTTTTACACTTGAATATTTTACTCTGCTTCCGCTACAACTTCTAAAAAACCCTCAAATTCTGAAGCTAAAATATCATTTCTGTTTAACCAATATTCAGATGTGACAATAGTATAATTGACATTATCCGTTGTTGATAAATCCCAAAGTATATCCTCTGCTTCTGGAAATGGAGCATCTTGAGTCATCGCCTGATCAAACAATCTCTTGATAAGAGTACTTTCAGATAATCCGTCGCTTAACAGCTTCAAGACGTCTTCCTTTGTCAACTCATTTACGTTTTCATCCTCCAAAGTAACGAAACTACATTTTATAATAGTAGCTTTAGCATTAGGGAATTTTCCATTATACGCCTTAAAAAGCAATTGATTAACGTGAAACAGTTTCGAATGCAAACCGATTTCAGGATATTCTTCACAAACTTTATCTAAAAACATGTCATTAGAAATCTGTTGAATTTGTCCTTCATTCAATTGTTCCGATAATTTATAAGTCAATACGATTACAGCTGCTTCTTTAGGTTCAAAATCAGAAATTGCCATAAACAATAACTCTTTTAAACTGGTTGTATCGCCGTCAGCATCTGGATAATCGAATTTTTCTAGTAATCTTATATAATCTTCATTGGTCCAATAGTCTTCAATTTCATCTACACTAAAGGCACTTTTTATTGTAACTTGATATTTCATATCGCACTTAATTTATTAACATTATTATAATTAAACGGCTTACTAACCCACCTTTTTTTACAATGTAGGTCTTTTTAACCACAAGACACACTGATGTTTTATAAAGTTTAACAGTTGACCAATCCTTTTAAAAACCACCTTTTTTTTTAATAAATCCCTACATTTGTATATTGAAATTATTACATTTCAATTAATGACAATTAACGACTATACAATGAAAATTCTTACTCAACATTTCAAGACTAAATACGATACCGCACCATTTTCACAAGTAAAATTGGAAGATTACAAGCCCTCTTTTATTGAAAATATTACAGCCGCAAAAGCCGAAATTGATGCAATTGTAACTAACCCAGAGTCCCCGACTTTCTTTAACACTATAGAAACTTTGGATTTTTCCGGAAATGCACTAGACCGTTTATCCAGTATATTCTTCAATTTGAACTCGGCAGAAACCTCAGACGAAATGCAGAAAATCGCTCAAGAAGTTTCACCATTGTTAACAGAATTCAGCAATGATATTACTTTGAACGCAAATTTATTCAAAAAGGTAAAATCAGTTTTTGAGCAAAGAGACAGTTTGACTTTAACGCCTGAACAAGCTACATTATTAGATAAAAAATTTAAAAATTTCTCTAGAAACGGAGCTTTACTTTCTGAAGATAAAAAAATACACTTACGCGAAATTGATACTGAATTAGCCAAACTGAAACTGACTTACGGTGAAAATGTTCTGGCCGAAACCAATAATTATGAATTAATTATTGTAGACGAAGCCGATTTAAAAGGATTACCAGAAGGAACGACAGAAGCTGCTAAATCATTGGCTAAATCTAAGAATATAGAAGGTTGGATTTTTACGTTGGATTTTCCAAGTTACATACCTTTTGTAACTTATGCTGATAATAGAGAACTGCGAAAAGAAATTGCCATTGCAGCAGGAAAAAAAGCATTCAAGAACAATAAATTCGACAATCAGGAAAATGTGTTAAAAATTGCCAAATTGCGTCATGAAAGAGCTAATTTACTCGGCTACGAGACTCATTCTCATTTTGTTTTGGAAGAAAGAATGGCACAAAATCCAGAGAAAGTAAAATCCTTTTTGGATGATTTATTAATTAAAGCAAAACCTGCAGCCGAAAGAGAATTTGCTGAACTTACTGCTTTCGCAAAAGAACTTGACGGTATTGACCATATAGAAAAATGGGACGGCGCTTATTATTCTGAAAAATTGAAACAAAAATTATTCAATTTAGACGATGAAAAACTAAAGCCGTATTTTCAATTAGAAAAAGTTTTGAATGGAGCATTTACAGTTGCTCAGAAATTATACGGCATAACGTTTACTGAAATTTTCGACATCGATAAATACCATGACGAAGTTACGACTTACGAAGTAAAAGATGAAAACAATCAATTAGTTGCTATTTTCTATGCTGATTTTTTTCCAAGAAAAGGCAAACGAAATGGTGCTTGGATGACCTCTTTTAAATCACAATATATTAAAGATGGTATAAACGAAAGACCACATATTTCTAATGTTTGTAATTTTACCAAACCAACAGAAACCAAACCATCTTTATTGACATTTAATGAAGTAACGACTTTGTTTCATGAATTTGGCCACGGTTTACACGGCATGTTAGCCAATACAACTTATCCTAGTTTATCAGGAACTTCAGTGTATTGGGATTTTGTAGAATTGCCAAGCCAGATTATGGAAAATTGGTGTTATGAACCAGAAGCCTTAGCTTTATTTGCCAATCATTATCAAACGGGAGAAATTATTCCGCAGGAATATGTGGAGAAAATCAAAGAAAGCGCCAGTTTCCAAGAAGGGATGGCAACCTTGCGTCAAATCAGTTTTGGATTATTGGATATGGCTTTTCATAGTAACAATCCAAACGGAATTACGGATGTAAAAGCTTTTGAAAAAGCAGTTTTCGAAAATACTACTTTATATCCTGATGTGGCCGAAAATTGCATGAGCGTTTCATTTTCACACATTTTTCAAGGTGGATATTCTTCTGGATATTACAGTTATAAATGGGCTGAAGTTCTAGATGCTGATGCTTTTGCTTATTTTCAGGAAAAAGGAATTTTCAATAAAGAGGTGGCGACAAAATTTAAAGAAAATGTACTTTCAAAAGGTGGAACTGAACAGCCTATGCTATTATACAAACGCTTTAGAGGGCAAGAACCTTCCCCAGACGCTTTGTTAAAGAGAGCAGGATTAATTTAAATAACAACTATTTAGAACCCGAAGTTTACTTACTTCGGGTTTTCTTTTTACTACCTAATTCAATCAAATTATGAGTTTCTTAAAAGCCGAATGGAATAATTTAGCGATGATTAATTATGAAGTTAATCCTGAAATATTACAAAAATACGTTCCACAAGGAACCGAAATAGATTTGTTCAACGGCAAATGTTATGTGAGCTTTATTGGTTTTTTATTCGAAAATGTTCGAGTTTTAGGAATGAAAATTCCTTTTCATTCTGATTTTGAAGAAGTAAATCTTAGGTTTTATGTGAGACGCTTTGAGAATGGATTTTGGAAAAGAGGCGCGGTTTTTATCAGCGAAATTGTTCCAAAATATGCTATATCATTTGTAGCAAATACATTCTACAATGAGCATTATCAAACTTTACCCATGAAACGTCTTTTAAAAGTGAATGAAAACTCACGGGAATTTATATATCAGTGGAAAGTAAAAGGCAATTGGAACACCATCCATGTAGAAACCAATAAAAATCCCATTGCGATTGAGGTAGACTCTGAAGCAGAGTTTATAACTGAGCATTACTTTGGTTACACCAAAATCAACGAAAATGAAACTTTTGAATACCAAGTTACCCATCCGAGATGGAAGCAACTTGAAGTCATCAACAATAAATCTGAAATAGATTTTGAGACTGTTTACGGACCGGAATTTGCGTTCATTAAAGAATTAAAACCAACATCAGTCTTTCTGGCTATTGGCTCGAAGATCACCATTGAAGACAAAAGAAAAATCTAATTTTAATGACTGTAATAAAAATTATCACAAGAATAAACGCGCCACGTCAATGTGTTTTTGACTTATCACGAAACAACAATTGACGGAATAACCTCCGGATTGATTTTAATGAGACCGTCACTTGGCGAGTCAAACATTTTGGCGTTTATTTAAAACATAAAAGCAGAATAACGGCGATGAATCTGTATGACTATTTTGTTGACGAAAGGGAAGAAGGACATTTTAAATCTTTTCGACATGAACATTTTTTCACAGAAAAAAATGGGCTGACAGTCATGAAAGACAAATTATATTACGAAGTCCCTTTTGGGGTATTTGGAAAAGTATTTGATTATTTATTTTTAAAAAATCAAATGTTTAATTTTCTTATTGAGAAATAAAACATTGAGAATTTTATTAGAAAAGAAGTAATACCATTTTTTTTAAAATACTATTTTTAGAAACTAATAAGTAATAACCACCAAATAATAGGCACACTTTCCACCCAAAAAGAAGTGTAATATTTAGAACGTTTTTCATTGGCGAAAAGCAGAAATAAGGAAATTAAAGCAACTAAAATCAAATTGATGATTAGCTGTTTTTCATCGAAATTACTTTTTAAAAATTCAAGAAAATAAAACGGAATCAAGAGTAATATCCCCAATAATTTAGTTCGCTTGATTCCTATTTGTTGTGGAACAGTTTTCAAATGAGGATCATCATTTGCTAAATCAATAATTTCGAATATCAAAACCAAGACAAAAATTAAGAGGAATCGCTGGATGCATTTTAAATAAAAATCGGAAGTAATAGCAATTTCTGCATTCAAAATAGGCAATCCTAAAGTCACTCCAACCCAACACAAAGCCACTATATAAATTTTTACGCCTGCCCAGTTTCTGGCATTCTTTCTATTAGGAAAAAACGGAAGCGTATACAACAAAGTGATACTCAAAAAAGCAACCGCAACAATTTGAGTAATCCGATGCAATTGAAAAAAATAATAGCCAACCAGCAGAAAAGAACAAAAACTAAATAATGCAATTATTTTTAATTCCATTCGCATTTGCAGTTTTTTGGCTCTGGCCAAAGCATCATATTTTACAAAATTATATCCTACAATTGTTCCGAAAAAAACAAAATTAGCGATTGCTTCGTCAAAAGAAATGTGGAACATATGTTGCGTCATCCTAACCAAGAAATAACAGGATAAAGCAACGTGTATGCTACTATCTATGTAAAAATTAAATATTTGTTTAAAAATCTTCATTAAACAAAATTAGTCAATTGTGAACAAATACATCATTTAGTTGAAAAATTGACAAAATAGGCGCCACAAAACACCTTTTAAATTATTAATAATACTTAATTTTGCACCACTAAAAAACAACACCTATATTTTTGTATGAAAACAGATGCTTTTGCTTTAAGACACATAGGCCCAAGAGAAAACGACCTACAACATATGTTGAAAACAATTGGCGCGGAAACGCTGGATCAATTGATTTTCGAAACTATTCCAAGTGACATTCGCTTGAAATCAGACTTAGATTTAGAACCTGCAATGACTGAATATGAATTTGCAAATCATATTCAAAAACTAGGAAATAAAAACAAAATGTTCCAATCTTATATTGGTTTGGGATACAATCAAGCAATTATTCCTGCGGTTATTCAAAGAAATGTTTTTGAAAACCCGGGATGGTATACTGCTTACACACCTTATCAAGCTGAAATTGCTCAAGGTCGTCTGGAAGCGATTTTGAATTTCCAAACTATGGTTATCGAATTAACGGGAATGGAAATTGCCAATGCTTCTTTGTTAGACGAAGGAACTGCTGCTGCGGAAGCAATGGCATTATTATTCGACGTAAGATCTCGTGATCAAAAGAAAGCTAATGTTTGTAAATTCTTTGTTTCAGAAGAAATTTTACCACAAACCTTATCGGTTTTACAAACCCGTTCCACTCCCATTGGTGTTGAATTAATAATTGGAAACCATGAAGAGTTCGACTTTTCAACTGAATTTTTCGGAGCAATCCTTCAATATCCAGGAAAATTTGGGCAAGTTCATGATTATGCTTGTTTTATAGCTAAAGCGACAGAAAATGAAATAAAGGTAGCTGTTGCTGCTGATATTTTAAGTTTGGTAAAACTGACTCCTCCTGGAGAAATGGGCGCTGCAGTAGTTCTTGGAACTACACAACGTTTTGGAATTCCGTTAGGTTATGGTGGACCGCACGCGGCATATTTTGCTACGAAAGATGAGTACAAAAGAAGCATGCCGGGAAGAATCATCGGAGTAACCGTTGATACAAATGGAAACCGTGCATTGCGTATGGCATTGCAAACTCGTGAACAACATATCAAACGTGACAAAGCGACTTCAAATATTTGTACTGCGCAAGTTTTATTGTCAGTTATGGCTGGAATGTATGCGGTTTATCATGGTCCAAAAGGATTGCAATATATCGCTGACAAGGTTCATGCATCTGCTGCAACTTTGGCAAACGCATTAGAAAAATTAGGTTTACAACAAATCAATACTGCTTTCTTTGACACCATAGTTATCAAGGCTGATGCCAAAAAAGTAAAAGAGATTGCTGAACAAAACGAAATTAACTTTTATTATATTGATAAAAATACCGTTTCTATTTCTTTGAATGAAACGACAAGTATTGCTGATTTAAATAAAATTGTTTCCGTTTTTGCTACCGCAAAAGCGACTCAAGCAACAACAATTAAAAGTTTATCGGAAACCAATCATTTTCCAGAAAACACAAACAGAACATCCACTTTCTTACAACATGATGTTTTCAACAAATACCATTCGGAAACCGCTTTGATGCGTTACATCAAAATGTTAGAACGAAAAGATTTGGCTTTGAATCACTCTATGATTTCGCTGGGATCTTGTACTATGAAATTGAATGCTGCATCAGAAATGTTGCCATTAAGTAATGCGCAATGGAATAATATTCACCCATTTGCGCCGCTTGATCAAGCACAAGGATACCAAGAAATGTTGGCTAAACTGGAACAACAATTAAATGTTATTACAGGTTTTGCAGGAACAACGTTACAACCTAACTCCGGTGCGCAAGGCGAGTATGCCGGATTAATGGTAATTCGCGCGTACCACCAGTCAAGAGGAGATCACCATAGAAACATTGCTTTAATTCCATCATCGGCTCACGGAACAAATCCGGCTTCAGCTGCTATGGCAGGAATGAAAGTTATTGTTACCAAAACATTAGAAAATGGAAACATTGATGTAGAAGATTTACGTGAAAAAGCAATTTTACACGCAGATAATCTTTCTTGTTTAATGGTAACGTATCCATCGACTCACGGTGTTTTTGAAAGTGCTATTAAAGAAATCACCCAATTGATTCACGATAACGGTGGACAAGTTTACATGGATGGTGCCAATATGAATGCACAAGTAGGATTAACAAATCCTGCAACCATCGGTGCTGACGTTTGCCACTTAAACTTACACAAAACATTCGCTATTCCTCACGGTGGTGGTGGACCAGGAGTTGGACCGATATGTGTTGCTCCACAACTAGTACCATTTTTGCCAACCAATCCTGTAATTGCAACTGGCGGTGACAATGCCATCACAGCTATTTCGGCGGCACCTTGGGGTTCTGCTTTAGTTTGTTTGATTTCTTACGGTTACATCTGTATGTTAGGTGCTGAAGGTTTAAAACAATCTACCGAATATGCAATCTTAAATGCAAACTACATCAAAGAAAAATTAAACGGTCATTACGACACTTTGTATTCGGGAGAAATGGGTCGTGCGGCACACGAGATGATTTTAGAATGTCGTCCTTTCAAACAAAAAGGAATTGAAGTGACAGATATCGCAAAACGTTTGATGGATTATGGCTTCCACGCTCCTACTGTTTCTTTCCCCGTTGCAGGAACTTTAATGATTGAACCGACAGAAAGTGAAAACTTAGAAGAACTAGACCGTTTTTGTGATGCAATGATTTCAATTCGTAAAGAAATTGAAGCCAGTACTGCTGATGATAGCAATAACGTTTTGAAAAATTCTCCTCATACTTTAGCAATGCTTACCACTGATGTTTGGAATTTCCCTTACACTAGAGAACAAGCCGCGTTCCCGTTAGACTATATTGCTGAAAATAAATTTTGGCCAACTGTTCGTCGTGCTGACGATGCTTATGGAGACAGAAACTTAGTTTGTTCTTGTGCTCCAATTGAAGCCTACATGGAAAACTAATTTTAAAATTAACTCAAAAGAAATGTCTCGAGAAATCGGGACATTTTTTTTGCATTTAAAAAAATATCCAAACTTTAAAAAAAGGTTTAACTCATTTTCATAAAAATATCCATTTTATAAATCGCAACAATTAAGAAATAAATATCGCATCTTTTTTTGCAATTCCTAATAAAATAATTAATATTTTTGCCAATAAATTACTATTTCATAATTATATGCACGCATAGTAAATATTGTGAGTGTAATTGTTTTTTTATGTTTAAATTAGCATGAATTTTTGGAAAACTAACCCGATGAAAATAAAAATAACTGGAATAGGAAGTTATATTCCTGAGAAAAAAATAAGCAATACAGACTTTGGCGAACATGTTTTTTTAAATGAAGATGGAACTGCATTTGGATATCCTAACGAAGTTATCATCAATAAATTTAAAGGAATAACAGGAATTGAACACAGGCGTTATGCCGAAGATCATTTCAATTCATCTGATTTAGCTTTTTTTGCTTCTCAAAAGGCAATAGAAAATGCAGCAATAGATTCTGAAACTATAGACTATATCATCTTTGCACACAACTTTGGCGATGTTAAACACGGAACAATTCAATCTGATATGCTTCCCAGCTTAGCGACTCGCGTAAAGAATAGATTACAAATAAAAAATCCAAAATGTGTCGCTTACGACATCCTTTTTGGATGTCCAGGTTGGATAGAAGGCGTTCTTCAAGCAAATGCTTTTATCACATCCGGGATGGCAAAACGCTGTCTGGTGATTGGTTCTGAAACATTGTCGAGAGTAGTTGACAGTCATGACAGAGACTCTATGATTTATTCTGACGGAGCTGGAGCCGCTATAATTGAAGCTTCTGACGATGAAACCGGCATGCTTTCCTACGAAAGTGGCACATACGCGAACGACGAAGCCAATTATTTATTCTTTGGAAAATCGTATAATGCAGATTTAGATCCAGACACCCGATACATAAAAATGTACGGACGCAAAATCTATGAATTTGCATTAAATACAGTACCGGCAGCAATGAAGAGTTGTCTTGATAAAAGCGGTGTTAAGATAGACGAAGTTAAAAAAATTCTTATCCATCAAGCCAATGAGAAAATGGATGAAGCTATCATTCAACGTTTTTATAAATTACATGACAGACCAGTTCCTCAAGATATCATGCCTATGAGTATTCATGAACTGGGAAACAGCAGTGTTGCAACCGTACCTACTCTTTTCGACTTGTTAATACGAGGAGAAATTGAAAATCAATCGATACAAAAAGGAGATATTCTACTTTTTGCCTCCGTTGGAGCAGGAATGAATGTTAACGCATTTGTTTACAGATATTAATTTATTTGAAGCTAATCCAGCTATACATTTCAAGTCCACACTCAAAAAATGTGCTTTTCTAAACCTTAAAAAGAGCTTCTTTCAGTCGCTTTTTTAAGCTAATAAAAACTACATTCTTTGAGTCGTGGGCTTTCTCGTTATTATCCGGGCTAAAAATTCTGCAAAAAAGAACCATATCTTTGTACCTTTGCGTCTTTGTTGTTAAAAAATAAAAAAATGTACGAAAAAACGTTTCCAAATAAAAGATTCAAACATACTTTAGAGTTTCTAAAAAAACACATTTCAACTTCAGATACCATATTAGATTTAGGCGTACAAAATCCCTTTTCTAAAATAATGATAGAGGAAGGATTTTCAGTTAAAAACACGACCGGAGAAGACTTAGACATTAATCAAATTGTATTTCAATCAGTAAAAACAGATATAGTTACTGCCTTCGAAATTTTTGAACATTTGCTTAATCCGTACACTATTTTAAAAGAAATAAAATCAGACAAACTTTTTATATCTATTCCCATGCGTTTATGGTTTTCACCGGCCTATAGAAACAAGACAGATATGTGGGACAGACATTACCATGAGTTTGAAGATTGGCAATTAGATTGGCTTTTAGAGAAAACAGGATGGAAAATTATAGACAGAGAAAAATGGACAAATCCAGTTAAGAAATTTGGACTTCGTCCTCTACTGAGAAAGTTCACCAATAGATATTATATCGTTTACGCTGAAAAAATAAAATAATGGAGTACTACATTGTTATTCCGGCTCATAACGAGGAAACGTTTATTGCGTTGACATTAAATTCTTTGATTTCACAAACCGTTTTACCTAAAAAAGTAGTTGTTGTCAATGATAATTCTACTGATAAAACAGCCGAAATTGTAACGGCTTTCGCCAAAGAAAATCCGTTTATCACTTTGGTAAACAAAACCTCCGAAGCAATTCATTTGCCAGGAAGTAAAGTCATTCAAGCTTTTCACAAAGGCTTCGAAACACTAGATGAAAATTATGACATCATTGTAAAATTGGATGCTGACTTAATTTTACCCACAAATTACTTTGAAACTGTTTTAAACATTTTCAAAAAGGATGCTACAATAGGAATGGCTGGCGGATTTGCTTACATTGAAAAAAATGGCGAATGGATTCTGGAAAATCTCACCGACAAAGACCATATCAGAGGCGCATTCAAAGCTTATAGAAAAGCGTGTTTTCAACAAATAGGAAACTTAAAACCTGCAATGGGCTGGGACACTGTTGACGAATTGCTATCTAAATTTTATGGTTGGAAAGTCGTTACTGATGCTTCCTTAATCGTAAAACATTTAAAACCAACTGGAGCTAATTATAATAAAATCGCTCGTTACAAACAAGGCGAAGCATTTTATACCTTAGGCTACGGATTTTTAATCACATCAATTGCTTCGGCAAAACTGGCAATGATGAAGAGAAAGCCTTTTCTGTTTTTGGATTACATAAAAGGTTTCGTAAAAGCAAAATCTGCTAAAACCCCCTTATTGGTAACTCCAGAACAAGCAAAATTCATAAGGAAATACCGTTTAAAGAAAATGAAAGAAAAACTTTTCTAAAGAAAACGCCTGATTGAAAACTTTTAACTGCTAAGTATTTTCGTAATTTAGCCAATATTTCAAAAACTATGATGCTCATAAGATATATAACGCAGATAGGAAGATACTGCTTAATGCTGAAAGAAATTTTCAATAAACAGACCAAATGGTCCGTTATGAAAAATTTAATTTTTAAGGAAATCGACGATTTAATAATTGGTTCTTTAGGTATTGTAGCCTTTATTTCTTTCTTCGTAGGTGGAGTTGTTGCTATACAAACCGCGTTAAACTTAACCAATCCGTTAATACCAAAATACCTAATTGGTTTTGCAACAAGACAATCTATAATATTAGAGTTTGCACCTACCTTTATTTCTATTGTAATGGCAGGGAAAATGGGTTCTTTTATTACCTCAAGCATTGGCACAATGAGAGTAACGGAACAAATCGATGCATTGGAAGTTATGGGAGTTAATTCTCTAAACTATCTTGTTTTCCCTAAAATAATGGCATTATTATTATATCCGTTTCTTATTGGCATCGCTATGTTTCTAGGTATTCTTGGGGGATATATTGCTAGTGTATATGGCGGTTTCGGAAGTGGTGCAGAGTTTGTCGATGGAATTCAAAGAGATTTTCTACCCTTTCATATCGCTTATGCTTTTATAAAGACCTTCATCTTTGCCTTGCTTTTGGCTACAATTCCATCATTTCATGGCTATTACATGAAAGGTGGTGCACTTGAAGTAGGAAAAGCAAGTACGGTTTCCTTTGTTTGGACATCAGTGACCATTATTTTGATGAATTATATATTAACTCAATTACTATTAACGTAATGATAGAAGTAAAAAACGTAGAAAAATCATTTGGCAGCGTTAAAATTCTTAAAGGTGTTTCGACAGTTTTTGAAACGGGTAAAACAAATTTAATTATTGGACAAAGTGGATCTGGTAAAACTGTTCTACTAAAAAG
Organism: Flavobacterium fructosi; assembly: GCF_042787335.1. Classification (NCBI taxonomy): domain Bacteria; kingdom Pseudomonadati; phylum Bacteroidota; class Flavobacteriia; order Flavobacteriales; family Flavobacteriaceae; genus Flavobacterium; species Flavobacterium fructosi. Next base: position 286,715 of record NZ_JBHZQA010000004.1, read on the forward strand.
TCTTCTTGGTATTCATCAACCAGAATCTGGAACTATCTCATTTGACGGAAGAGTATATTGCGACTTAAATGCAGATGAAAAACGAGAATTACGAACTGAAATAGGAATGGTTTTTCAGGGAAGCGCGTTGTTTGATTCTATGACTGTAGCCGAAAACGTAGGCTTTCCATTAAAAATGTTTACCCGTGACAATAACAAAAAAATTCAGCAGCGTGTAGACTTTGTTTTAAAAAGAGTGAATCTTACGGAGGCACATAAAAAATTACCATCACAAATTTCTGGAGGAATGCAAAAACGTGTGGCGATTGCCCGTGCGATTGTAAACAACCCAAAATATCTGTTTTGTGACGAACCAAACTCAGGTTTAGATCCAAATACAGCCATATTAATTGATAATCTTATCAAAGAAATTACGGAAGAGTATAACATCACCACTGTTATCAATACGCATGATATGAACTCCGTGATGGAAATTGGTGAGAAAATATTATTCCTAAAAGACGGCTTAAAAGCTTGGGAAGGGACTAAAGAAGAAATTTTCAGAACAGACAATCAAGCAGTAGTTGACTTTGTTTATTCTTCTAATTTATTCAAAAAAGTACGTGAAGCGTACTTAAAAGAGTAAAACATCTGTCAATTTAACTGGTTTTCAATAACTCCACCTCAGCATTAGGATTGAATAAATACGTTTTCCCCGAACTTATTTCTAGACATTCAAAACGCTTGGTTCTTACAGCTATTTTCTTAAAAATCTTTCCATTTTGGATTCGAAAAACACTGCCATAAGGAATCTCAAAAACATAATTTTTATCATTTTGTTGATCAAATTGTTTCAATGCCAAAGCTAAAGTAGCATCAGTATCGCTGCTGGCAGTTGGATTTTTGAAATGTCGCGCCAACAAAGGCAACAAGTGATTCGGGAAAATTTCTGGCCGAATATAAGGAATCATCAACCTTTGAAATGAATATTTCCACTCGTTACCATGAGGTTTAATATTTCTGCCGAATTTTTCAAACGCAACCAAATGCGAAATTTCATGAATCAGCGTAATTAGAAACTTGTATTTATTTAGGTTTGAATTGACCGTGATTTCATGTTTTCCACTCAACCCTTTTCGATAATCGCCATGACGCGTCTGTCTTTCGTTGACAATCTTAAGATGCACTTGATTAGCAACAATAAGTTCGAAAACGGGCTTTACGGCATGTTCCGGTAAATATCTTGAAAGTGTTTCGCTCATAACTTAAATTTTACAACTCTAAGTTAAGGATTGGTAGAAGATACTTGCAACACTTTCCCGTTGAAATATTTATTTCCCGTCAGCGTAAAATTAAAAATATAATCCGCCATTTCACTTGCAGATATTGGAGCTTGATAACCGGGAAAAGCTTCAGTTAACATTTCAGTTTGAACGGAACCTAAAGCCAAAACATTAAATGAGATTCCACGTTCTTTATATTCTTCAGCCAGCAATTCTGACAAGGTAATTACCGCTCCTTTACTGGAACTATAAGCTGACAGTCCAGCGAATTTTAAACTTCCCTGAATCCCTCCCATTGAACTTATGGTAACTACATGGCTTCCTTTTAGCAAATAAGGCAAACAAATGCGAGTCAAATTAGCAACTCCAAAAACATTTACTTTATAAATAGTTGAAAAATCTTCCTGAGTAGTTTCGGAAAATGATTTCAGCAATAAACTTCCTGCATTATGAACAATCGCGTCTACTTTTTTCCAAGAAGAAGAAAGAAAAGATGTTACTTTATCCAATTCAGATTCATCTGATAAATCGACAGAAAGACAAGTGATATTTTTGTTACCAATTAATTCCTGTGGTGTTTTTCTGGAAATGGCCAAAACTTGATGTCCGGCATTCGCAAATTGCAATGCCAACTCAAAACCTATTCCTCTGCTTGTACCGGTTACAATGATATTTTTCATAAAGCAAAAATAAACAAAAACGGCAAAAAATACCATTTTAAACTAAGGATTCTTTCCAAGATAAAAATCAAGATTTCTGTAATTTTGCTTAATTTTGTTTTGAAAAATAATTGAATCAATATCGTGAAAAATGATTGAAAACATAAAATTAGAAGTTGCAAAATTAAGTGATATCGATGACATATTAGCGCTACAAGAACTCTATTTGGCCTCCAATTTATCCGAAGAAGAAAAAGCCGGAGGATTTGTCACCACTCCATTTTCTATTCCTCAATTAACTGAAGTCATAGGACAAGAAGGTTTATTTCTTGCTAAAGACAACAATAAAATCATTGCTTATATTTTTGCAGGTGGTTGGGACTTTTTCAACCAATGGCCTATATTCAATTATATGACAACGCTATTTCCTGATCTTACATTTTTAGATTTTGATATCACAAAAACCAACAGCTTTCAATATGGCCCCATTTGTATTGATAAAGCATATCGGGGAAAAGGATTAATAAAGCCACTTTTCGAGTTCATGAGAATTCATATTGTGAAGCGATATCCATTGGCTTTGACGTTTATCAATAAAACGAACATTCCATCGACAAAAGCCCATACCGAAAAATTAAAATGGATCATTATCGCTGATTTCCAATTCAATAATAACAATTATTTTATTTTAGCGTATGATATGAATCAACCCGTTTCTTAAGGGTTATTAATTCATAATAATTTCATGTGTCGGGGAATTGGTCATTTTTGTTATTGCAGGCAATAATTCCTGTATAAATGAAGTCATGTGGGGAATATTCATGGCTTTAAACTCATCAGAAACATGGTGATAATATTCGAAATTTTCAAAATCAAAAGTACTCACAGACTGACAAGGAACCTTGAAAACACTGTAAAAAGAATAATTATCAGATCTGTAAAACAATTTATATTCTGCTTCTTTAGGCAAAAAACCAATGGTGTTTTTTCCTGTATATTCATTTATTTTGGCCGCCATATTCGACTTGTCAAAACCTGTAATATAAGCCAAATAATTCCTTTTCATTGGCACTCCAATCATCTCAATATTAAACTGCGCGTATAAATTAAAATTTTGCGCTTTTAGTTTTTTCGCTAAATGTTTAGAGCCTAACAATCCTTTTTCTTCGCCAACAAAGAAGACAAAAAGCACACTTCTTTTATTTGATTTGGTAACACTGAAATATTTCGCCATTTCTGCCACAGCAGTTGTTCCGGAAGCATCATCATTGGCACCATTATTTATAAAATCCCCGTCCACACCTTCTTTAGCGATTCCTATATGATCGTAGTGTCCGCTTATGACTATAAATTCCTTTTTAAGAATCGGCTCGCTTCCTTCTAAATAACCAACAATATTGTATGCTGGTTCTTTAAAATTAGACAAGGTGTCTCTATAACTTTTAAAATACGGTTTTACTTTATTGTCTTTGAAAAACTGTTCTAAATAATCGGCTGCTTTTACCATTCCCTTAGTTCCCGTTTCCCTGCCTTCTAATTCATCTGAAGTCAAATATTTTAATGTTTCAGCAACTGCATTTTCTTTTACTTTGTAAGCAATCTCTAATGGTGCTTGCGCTTTTTTTGTTGATGATTCAGATAATATAGTTGAAGTTGGTTTACAACCAAAAATAAGGAACGGAACTAATAGAAGTGTTTTTTTCATAATTGGATATTTATTATTTTAAATTACAATGGAACTGTTTAAATCCCATCATTACGTTTAAAATATTTTTTATAGACTTTATACATTTGGATAAAAGCTAAAATTATGAAAAATAAAGGAATAATTACCGGTATTACATTTTGAGAAAAGAAAGTAGTATTTTGAGACAGACTATTTAAAATTAAAACCAATATTAACATCCCTAAAAATGTGCCTATTGCGGTTCCTACCACAAAAAAGTATTTTAATTTATTTTCGACTGCAATATAGTTTCCGTTCATTAAATAAAGATTCCAGCCTGTCCAAAATGGGAATTGAAGAAAGTTAACACAATTGAGAAGCAAACCAATCAGGTAAGGAGAGTACATAACATATTTATCTAAATCATCCTGCTTTGCAGTTCTTGGATTGGAATGTGCATAAAAAGAATATGCCAAAACAAAAAGAAACAGAATAGCAAAATAATCAATTGCCTTCATCAGTTTTTTATTATTAACCAATTTTTTAGCAAAAACTAAAGTGAAATAAATCACGAAAACCTCAACAGAAATAACTCCAAACAAATAGAAAACCAAGCTGTTTATTCCAAATTTTGAATAAATTTCGAAACCAATAATATTTAAATATCCAAGAGGAATTGAGCCAATAAAACTTACAAGAAGGCCTACAAAGATATTTTTAAGAGCTCTCATTCGATTAAAAATTTACAATTTTATTGCTTTGTTCTAAATGCAAATGATACTCTTTCATCCCTTCTTTGTGTGACAAATACGGACTTCCTTTTTTATGATTAAGCACACTTATTTCATACAAATACGTAATATGACGAGCGAGTTCTTTCCACGCGAATAGCAACGAATGTTCTGGATCATAAATATGTGTGGGTTCACTCGCTGCTCCATTCAACTCAACAATGGAGAAGTTTTTTCCTTGTTCTAATTCTTCTAAAATATTGTACATAACATCCAATCTTCCAAAATAAAAACCTGGGATTTGCAAACACATTTCATTCATGGTCTCGGTTAATTTTGGAGTTATCCAATGACTCCCATCAATAAATTTCGCACCGCGCGCATGATTCCCGTATGGAACCAAGTTTAGCTTCTCCCCTTTTGGAAGAATATCTAATAGTTTGTTTCCATATTCTTGTTTCAGCACCTTCAATTGCAATTCGTATCTGGGATTTTCTTTAATCAATTCTTCAATCGTTGAAAATCCATCGCCTGTAATAATCAGAAACTCCTTGGAAACGATCCCGGTTATTCTACCTGTTTTTTCATCAGGATAACGCACGTAGAAAATACCAACTTCATTATGGTAGGGGATTAAATTCTGAACAACAAAATCAAAATTTGCCTTTTCAGCATATATTTTTAAATCAGCAACAGTATTTATTTTCTTAACTCCCGAACCACGCAAACCAATATCCGGTTTTGCTATCAATGGATATTTTATTTCCGCCTCTTCAATGATTTTTTCAATTTCCTCTGGTGATGTTCCTTCTTTTATGAGTTCGGTTTTTGGATAATACCGTTGGGGAATTAAATCATAAATTGCTTTTTTGGACTCCATCATAAATCCGCCATTTTTTATCGTTGGATTAGCCGCGTTAAAGAAAAAAATCGATTTTGCTTTGAGCGAATAAAATGCCCAAAGAAAATAAATTGGAACATAAACAATCTGAAACGGCCAATATTCCCAATGCGTAATCTTATGAAAAAGTAATTTCAATTGAGAAAATTTTAAATAGTGATAAATGAAGTCTTGTACTCTTTTTGTGCAATCAAATCGCAATGCAATATAGCGACTTTATTTTTTTCGATTACAGACTGGGTAATACTTAAGGTTTTCATTTCGTTATTTCGATTGATAACCAATCCGTTTTCCTGATTTTTCTCTTCAGTATAGCGATGAAAATGAAGCATTCCTGTTTCGGATATTTCTGGATTTGTATCCAAAAAAGTATAAAACCAATTGGTACGTTTCTCCCGAATTGCCACTGGATATAATGTTGACGAAGACCAAATATGATTTTTAAGACTATCTAAAAGAGTCGTTTCTTTCTGATTCCCATTCCATCGCAATTGAAACAGTTCCTTACTTTGAAACAAAACCAATGTAAAAGGTTCTATATTTTCCAAATCAATTTGGTTCCAAAAATCCTTCGGCGATACGCTGCTAATAATATCGAGCACAATTAGACCGCGACTTTTCCTGTAAGGAACCACTACTTTGTGTTTTTCGTCAGCCCCATTTAATAAAACCAAAACAGTTCCATTTGCATCGACAACAAACCAAGTTCCACCAGCTTTTGGATCTTTTGGAAAAATGACATTCTTACCATTTATGGTATAATCCATTGGCGGTATTGCAGAAGGCCTGATTATTTTTTCATCTCGATTTGAGGTAATAATAATCGTATCATTGACATGAACAAAACTTACTGTGCACATTGATTCCTGTATTCAATTGTAGAACGGGCAACTCCAAAGTTTTCATCGACCGTGATATTTTCACATTTTAAAATAGCCACTTTTATCAGCGCCTGATGATGAATACAATGCTCTAAATTATAAAGCAATTCTCTATAATAATTACTTTGAATTCGGATTTCCTCACCGTCTATTATTTGTTGCAAATCGATATTTTTATTCTCTTTTTCAAGATTATTTTTAATTTCTAAAATATGATGAATTGCATAATTCATATCTGTTTGAATTAATACATTACGATCTCTATTATCATAATTCACAATCCCTAAATCATATTGATTTTCGAGACACTGAAACATTTCGATAATATGCCTCGTGTGCTCACCTATACTGGCGTTACTCAATTCAGCACATGGATTTGAGTAATCCTTTTTCGACAATTGATGGAGCAAATCAATCAATTCGTTTAGACTATTAGTTATAGAAGGTATCAGCATATTATCGTTTTAATTTTAAAAAATTTGACAGTTTATCTCTATTTAAAAAAATTAAAGTAAGACAACTAAATAAGGTTAAGTTTGCCAACGCAAATAGAGTTCCAGCATCTCCTTCGACTTCAATTCCAAGAACAAACAGGTGCGAAAGAATAGCACCAACCATTATTCCAGAACCCAATACTGCACCCAGCAATGTAGTTGTAGGCATCAGAATTAGAATTACAGTAATTAATTCTAAAATCCCGGTACCAATTCTTCCATAAGGTTCTACTCCCAAAGCACTAAAAATATAAATGCTTTCCTCGGCTCCAGTAAATTTAAAATACAACGTTTGTAATAAAATTATTGCAACTGTAATCCGTAAAACCCAAGATAAAATAGTTGTTTTCATGATACTGTTTTATTTGATTGTTTTTTTCCAATTACTATCTGCTTTTGACTTTAAATTAGCTTGGTCTTTATTCCAACTTTTCAATGTATTACTGAAATAAGCATTATAAAATAGATATAATTTTTCATTAATAATTTTAAAAGTTTGTGGATTTATCTCTACTTTTTCTCCGGAATCACCCATCGCATAAGCGCACCAACCTCCAAATTGCGGTTCATATTTCGAAGGATTTTTTAAGAAATATTCTTTATTAGCCGGCATTGAAAAATTATATGTTACCCCTTCGTATGTTGCAGTCAGTTCACTTTTCCCCTTTACTGCTTTCCCTTGTTTAAAATAAGCTACCGGATCGTAGCCTTGGATTGCTATTTTTTTTTCTAAATTGAACTCCGCTTCCCGTTTTCCTTCGTTTTGTGAGAAAGCAGAAAAGGTAAACAATAGTGAGAAAACAAATAAAAAATTTTTCATAATTATTTATTTAAAGATTTAGCGACAGCTATAAGCAAATCATTTGTAATTCGGCTTTTATAATTTGGCGTAATATGTTCAAATTCTATTTCGCCATTTAAATTAACTATAAATACAGCAGGTACCGGTAAAAAAGAACTATTGACTCCTTCAGAACCTTTGCTAATAATAGGTTTATAATTTTCAGGTGCTTGAAAAGCAATCCCTATTGATTTTGCTAACTCACCATTACTATCTGATAATAAAATGTAATTTACTTTATCTTTCTCTTCGGTAGCTTTTAAAGCCATTGGCGCATCCGGGCTTATTGCTATGATTTGGTACCCCAAACTAAGTAATTCTTTTTCGGCCTCACCTAAAGCAGCCAAATGCAAATTACAATAAGGGCACCAACCACCACGATAAAAAACTAGAATAGTCCTTTTTTCACTAAACAAAGTTTCCAAAACAATATCCTTATCATTAACTGATTTTAGTGTTAAGCTGGGTATTTTTTCTCCAATCAACAATGGTGCAATTTCAACAGCTGACTTTGGTAAATAATTTTGAGCATTAGCCGTCAAACCAAATGTTAACAATGCTAAACAAATTATTTTCTTCATAATACTACATTTTTTATAATACAAAACTACTTAACTATTCCTAAATGATTTGTCAGCTAGTTTACAGTAGATACGAAATAACTGCAATTACAGTTTTGTAATATCCGAAATTATGATCTCTTTTCGGTTATAAATCAGTGTTCCGTTAGTTTCCATTTCATTAAGTAATTGTGTCGCAGTTTGTCTTGAAGTACAAATAATCTGGGCAATGTCATTTTGTGTAAGATAATTTTCAATTACTACTTTACGACCTTCCTTTACACCTTCTTTTTCAGCCCAATCTTTTAGAAACTGAAACAATTGGTTTTGGCATCTTTAGAAATCAAATTGGCATAGCTATTTTTAATCCGTTTCATTTTCAATCCGACAAATTTTGTATAAGACAATGCTAAACTAGGATTTTGCAATAGTAAATTTTCAAAATCAGACAGCAAGAAACTGCAAATCGCCACATCATCTGATAGAACGTTTGCATATTCATTGGTCTGATCATCCGCTTCTAAAGTCAGTTCCCCGAATAAATCTCCTTTTTGGATAATATCTTTTATTGTTTCGTTTCCATTTTCATCGACGGCTACAATTTTGATATTTCCTTTTTATAACAGAAAAATCCTTGGCACATCCGATGATGAAAAATAGATTATTTCCCCTTTATTTGCTTTTTTAAAACCAGTTATTATACACAATTGCTTGATTTGACTGAAGCTCAAGGTTCGAAACAACTTGTGATCGCGCAAATACCAATATTTTAAATCTTCATACATAAAAGTAAATCATTTGAGTAAATGTATTAAAAAAACAAAACCCTTTCCAATCGAAATTGAAAAGGGTTTACATTCCTATAAAATGATATTTATGAAACTAAAGTTCTTGAAATCACAATACGCTGAATTTCAGAAGTCCCCTCGTATATTTGAGTGATTTTTGCATCACGCATCATACGCTCTACATGATATTCTGCCACATATCCATTACCTCCATGGATTTGAACTGCTTCAATAGTCGTATCCATTGCGGTTTGAGAGGCAAACAATTTTGCCATAGCTCCAGATTGAGTAATATCCATTCCCAAATCTTTTTCAGAAGCAGCTTTAAAACATAACATTTTCGCCGCCATAATTTGAGTTGCCATATCTGCTAATTTGAAGGCGATTGCTTGATGCTTGAAAATTTCTTTTCCAAAAGCCTTACGTTCTTGAGAATATTTTAATGCCAATTCGTAAGCTCCGGTAGCTATCCCTAAAGCTTGAGAAGCAATTCCTATTCTTCCTCCATTTAACACACTCATTGCAAAATTAAATCCAAATCCATTTGCTCCTATTCGGTTTTCTTTAGGCACTTTAACGTCGGTAAACATTAAAGAATGCGTATCTGACCCACGAATTCCCATTTTTTTTTCTTTTGGACCTATATCAAAACCAGACCAACCTTTCTCAACTATAAAGGCATTAATTCCCTTATGCCCTTTCTCAACATCCGTTTGTGCAATTACGATATAGGTCGAAGCTGATGATCCATTAGTAATCCAATTTTTTGTACCATTCAACAAGTAATAATCTCCTTTGTCAATCGCTGTAGTTTTTTGTGAAGTCGCATCGGATCCAGCTTCTGGTTCTGACAAACAAAAAGCACCAATAACTTCTCCTTTCGCAAGAGGAACCAAATATTTCATTTTTTGCTCTTCGTTACAGTATTTTTCTAATCCTGCACAAACTAATGAATTATTAACGGACATAATAACTGCAGCAGATGCATCTACTTTTGCAATTTCAGTAATTGCTACAACATACGAGACACTATCCAATCCTGAACCACCATATTTAGGATCTACCATCATTCCTAAAAAGCCAAGTTCTGCCATTTTTTTTACTTGCTCTGTAGGAAATTTAGAGTGTTCATCTCTTTCAATTACTCCTGACAACAATTCGTTTTGAGCAAAATCTCTCGCGGCTTGTTGAATCATTAACTGCTCTTCGGTTAGATTAAAATCCATAATTATATAAAATAAAATGTTGTGAATTATTTAAAAAAAGTAGCCAAAGATACTTTTTTCTTGTGAATTTATCAATTTTGATTCGTAAATTTGGAATATGAAAGCAGAATACTATAACGTTATCGGAGTAATGTCAGGAACATCGCTAGACGGAGTCGATTTAGCTCATATTGAATTTAGGATAGAGAAAGAAAAATGGTCCTTTGATATAATTGAAAGTGAAACCATTAGCTATAGTTCGGACTGGTTAAATTGTCTGAAAATGGCTGTAAATTTTTCAATAAACGAATTGGATGCTTTAAACCAAAAGTACACTCAACTTCTTGCTACTACCATTTCTAATTTCATTAAAAAGCATGATATCGAAAACATCGATGCTGTTTGCTCGCATGGCCATACTGTTCTACACCAGCCACAAAAGGGTTTCACACTTCAAATTGGCAATCTGCCTGAAATTTCATCTTTAATTCACCAAACCGTAGTTTGTGATTTCAGAGTTCAGGATGTACAACTAGGAGGACAAGGTGCACCATTGGTTCCTATTGGTGACCGAATATTGTTTTCTGAATATGACTATTGTATGAATTTAGGTGGTTTCTCGAATGTTTCTTTCGAAGAAAATGGCAGACGAATTGCTTTTGACATTTCTCCTGTTAATACAGTTTTAAATTTTTATGCCAACCAAATAGGCCTTGATTATGATGATAAAGGAAGCATTTCAAAAACCGGAATTTGCAACGAAAATTTAATGACTGAATTAAACACTTTAAATTTCTACCAAAAAAAACATCCAAAATCATTAGGGCTTGAATTTGTAATAGATTTCGTTTTGCCAATAATTGAAAGTTATAAAATTACTACCGCTGACAAATTAAGAACTTTTGCTGAACATGTCGCCCTGCAAATCGCAGCGGCTTTACCCAATAAAAAAAGGAATCTGTTTATCACTGGTGGTGGCGCCTACAATGACTTCCTAATTGAAAGAATTCAATATTATTTACCAGAAATGAAAATTATAATTCCCGATAAAAAAATATTGGAATTCAAAGAAGCTTTAATATTTGCTTTGCTAGGCGTACTGAAATTGCGTGGAGAAATCAATGTATTAAGCAGTGTAACGGGGGCAAAAACGGATCACAGTACTGGAAATATCTACTCCCAAAAATAATATTCCAAATACATAATTCGCATTATTCTATTTTTTATATTTGCCAAAATTAAACATATCGCAATAAATGAAAGATTTATTAAAGAAATTCGAAAATAAGGAACCCGAAATCATTTTTAACTGGAAAGATCCCGAAACTGAAGCGGAAGGATGGACAGTTATCAACTCCCTTCGCGGTGGTGCTGCCGGTGGCGGAACCCGTATGAGAAAAGGATTGGATATGAATGAAGTTTTGTCATTGGCAAAAACAATGGAAGTAAAATTTTCGGTTTCTGGACCCGCTATTGGCGGGGCTAAATCTGGAATTAATTTTGATCCAAATGACCCGAGAAAAAAAGGCGTTTTACAACGTTGGTATAAAGCGGTATCCCCATTATTGAAAAGCTACTACGGAACTGGTGGTGATTTAAATGTAGACGAAATTCACGAAGTAATTCCAATGACAGAAGAATGTGGTGTTTGGCATCCTCAAGAAGGTGTTTTTAATGGTCATTTTAAACCAACCGAAGCGGATAAAATTAATAGAATTGGTCAGTTGCGTCAAGGAGTGGTTAAAGTAATTGAAAACCCAAAATTCTCGCCAGATGTTTCTAGAAAATATACAATTGCCGATATGATTACCGGTTTTGGGGTTGCTGAAGCTGTCCGTAATTATTACACTATTTATGGCGGTGATGTAAAAGGCAAGAAGGCTATTGTCCAAGGTTTTGGAAATGTAGGTTCAGCTGCAGCATTTTATCTTGCAGAAATGGGAGCGAAAATCATTGGTATTATTGATAGAGATGGTGGTTTGATCAACGAAGAAGGTTTCACTTTCGAAGAAATAAAAGCATTATTTCTTGCAAAAGATGGAAACAAACTGGTCGCTAAAAACATAATTCCTTTTGACGAAATCAATCAAAAAATATGGACAATAGGTGCTGAAATTTTCACTCCTTGTGCTGCTTCCCGTTTAGTTGCTCAATCGCAAATCGACAGTTTGATTGCTAATGGACTTGAAGTAATTTCATGTGGTGCTAATGTTCCTTTTGCAGACAAAGAAATATTTTTCGGTCCAATTATGGAAGACGTAGATAACAAAGTTAGTTTAATTCCTGATTTCATTTCAAACTGCGGAATGGCTCGTGTTTTTGCTTATTTCATGGAAAAGAAAGTACAAATGACCGATGAAGCTATCTTTAAAGACACATCAGAAACCATTAAAAAAGCAATTGAAAAAGCACATGATTTGAATCCAAGCAAAACAAATATTAGTGCAACCGCTTTTGAAATTGCATTGAAACAGCTTACCTAAAAATAGCATTCATAAAACATATTGGAACAGGGATTAAGTAGATTATTCAACATCTATTTAATCCCTGTTCTTATTTTACTTTTAAATAAAAGCAATCTTATTTATATTCCCTCAGTAGCTTTTTACTCTTGACAATTTTTAGTACTTTTCGACGTTTTTTAGTAATACACTTTTTTAAATTTAAAATACAAATGAGTTCCACCATTTCATCAGACCAAAAGAAATCTTTAGCCATATCCATTCTTTTGTATGCGACAATGTTGTTAATTTTATTTTTCATTCGATTTTGGCCACCAGCAAACCTAGCTGAACTTGCAGGCGGAGGAGGTGGCGGAGGCGTTACCGTGAATTTTGGAGACAGCGATTTGGGTTCTGGAGCGAATTATAAAAGCGAAGTTTTGCAAGTAAAAAACAAAACCAGACAAACGCCTGCAAAATCAACTCCAGACGAAGCTATTTTATCTCAAGAAAACAGCACTGAAGAAAGTGTTGTGATTCCGACAAAAGAAAAAACTAAAAAACCGACAGTTGTCATAAAAGAAGTGACAAAACCAGTGGTTGTAAAACCTAAAGTATCTAACAATACCAATGATGCTTTATCCAGCATACTAAAAGGCTCCAATAAAGGTGGTGATGGGGATGACAAAGTAGCCGGAAACAAAGGAAAAACAAACGGAAGCCTGAGTTCAAACGGTTATTATGGGACGGGTGGTTCTGGTGGAGGAACAGGCGGCGGAAACGGTACCGGAAGCGGAATAGGAACTGGCAGTGGCTATGGCTCCGGAAGCGGAGGTGGAGGTGGTTCCGGAAGTGGCTCCGGAGGCGGAGTCGGATATTCATTAGGAAACAGAAAAGCGCTCTCTAAACCAGCACCAAAATATACGTGTAATGAACAAGGAAAAGTTGTTGTTGAAGTATCAGTAGATAGATCTGGAAGGACTGTGAATGCAGTTGCCGGTATAAAAGGAACAACCAATACGGCAAAATGTTTATTAGACCAAGCCCGAATTGCAGCGATGAATACGAGATGGGATGCCAGCAGCGATGCTCCGGAAAAACAAGTTGGTAAGATTATTTACAATTTCAATTTGAATTAAAATAATAGTACTTACTAATAACAATGCATTTAATTTTGTCATTTCGACGAAGGAGAAATCTCATTAGCTGCTCGCGTTATTCCATTGCTTCATTCCTCGCAATGACGAACACAATAATTTTAATGGTTTAGGGATTCGTGAGGGATAAGAGCAAGTAACGAGGAACTGTGCTGATATCCCAATAGTTCGGGACGACCGTAACAGAAAAAGGGGCTAATCAACACTATGCTGATTAGCCCCTTTTTCTGTTACGATCACTCCCAAAATACTGCTGTAAATAAAATAACAGTATTACTTGGGACTCGTTGCAATCACAAACTTCAGATTGTTCTTCACTCCTATTTGCAGTACATCGACTAAATCTTGTACTTGCAAATTAAATGGAATACGTACGATTACCGTTTGATCCTTCTCTGCATTCATTTTTGACATTAAAGCTGTTTCCAGTTCTTCAAAGGAAACTTCTTGCTTGTCAATATAGAATTTTTTATCCTCAGTAACGGATAAGCTGATGTATTGTTTGTTTGTTTTTTCGTTCGATTTCGCTTTTGGCAAAGTCATTTTGATCACATTAGGATTAGCCAACGTTGATATAATCAAGAAAAACAACAACAAGAAAAACATAATATCACTTAATGACGAAGTAGCCACTTCGGCATGAAATCTTCTTTTTCGTTTTATAGACATGTTACGATCTTTGAATAATATTTACGAATTCCAGTATCTGTTTTTGAATTTTTAAGGCAAAATTATCAATTTTTCCGTTTAATAAATGGTACGCGCTATAGGCAATAATACCAACCAATAACCCAGAACCACTACTGATCATTTTCTCGTATAAACCTCCAGAAATATTACCAATACTAATATTTTCGGTAACTGAAATACTATAAAATATTTTTATAACTCCTGAAATTGTTCCGATAAACCCTAAAGTTGGCGCAATCCCTGCAATAAGACCCAATTGACCTAAATGCTTCTCCATTTCTCCGATTTCGATATCAGCAGCGCGATCCATATTAGATTCAATCTCCGCGATAGGACGGCCAATAACAAGAATTCCTTCTTTAATAATATTACCGGAAGAGGTATTACTTCTCTCGGCAATGGACCTTGCTAACTCTAGATTACCGGAATTTAAATTGTCTCTGACATCTAGCATTAATCGGTGATCAATCTTTGATGCTTTATTAATGTATAAAGTACGTTCTATGATTAAATAAAAAGTGTAAAATAAAAGAATTGAAATTGGAATTAAGAAGAACCCTCCTTTTAAAATAAATTCCAAAACAGAAATTTCAGTATTCGGAGCAATTTTCTCGATTACTACGTTTGACGCAGTATTGGCAATGGTGTCGGCCTGTAATTGTATAAAACTAAACATATAATATTATTGTATTTTAATCATTAATTCTAAAAATTATTTCAATTTTGCACTAAAGATACTTTTCGATGTACTATTAAACTAAAAAAATCGAAAAATATTTTAAACAACAACAATTTTATTCAAAAAATGAACTATCAGGAAACTATAAATTGGATGTTTAATCAACTCCCGATGTACCAACTTCAGGGCGCTTCGGCCTACAAAAAAGATTTAACGAATACTCATTTGCTCATAGCGCATCTTGAAAATCCACAAGAAAAAATAAAGTGCATTCATGTTGCGGGAACGAATGGGAAAGGTTCCACATCACACATGTTGGCATCTATACTCCAAGAAGCGGGTTATAAAGTGGGATTATATACTTCCCCACATTTAAAAGATTTTCGGGAACGCATAAAAATTAACGGAAAAGATATTCCTGAAGAATTTGTCACTACTTTCATTAATGAACACCAGAGGTTTTTTGAATCAAATGACATGAGTTTTTTTGAAATGACTGTTGGATTGGCTTTCGATTATTTCTCCAAAGAAAAAGTGGACATCGCCGTTATAGAGGTGGGAATGGGCGGAAGACTGGATGCAACCAATATCATTAACCCTCTCGTTTCAGTAATAACAAATATAGGACTGGATCACGTACAGTTTTTGGGCAACACGCTGGAAGCTATCGCTTTTGAAAAAGCCGGCATCATAAAACCTAATATTCCAGTAATAATTGGAGAATACACACTTAATACCAAACCCGTTTTTCTGGCTAAAGCCAAAGAATGCGCCTCTAAAATTTATTTTGCTTCCGATTTAATTTCAGAAACCTTTCCCTCGGATTTGATTGGGGATTATCAGATGCACAACAAGAAAACAGTTTTACAGACTATTGCTGTTTTAAATAACCAAAATGAATTTAAAATTACTCCAAAAAATATAAAATCCGGATTAGTAAGAGTTGTAAGAAATACAGGCCTTCAAGGGAGATGGCAACAAATAAATGAATTTCCTAAAGTTATTTGCGATACGGCGCACAACAAAAACGGACTAGAAATTGTTTTGAAACAAATTCAAAAAGAAGAATTTGATGCTTTACATATCGTTTTAGGAGTAGTAAATGACAAAGATTTAGATGAATTACTACCTTTATTTCCTAAAAATGCATTTTATTATTTCTGTAAACCAAATATTCCTCGTGGTTTAGAAGCTTCTATTTTAGCAAAAAAAGCAGCTATGTTCGATTTGAAAGGCGAAGTATACAATTCTGTAACAGACGCTTATCAAAAAGCAAAGCAAAACGCTGCGAAATCTGACTTTATATACATTGGAGGAAGCACTTTTGTTGTTTCAGAAATTTTATAATTTTTTTTATAATTTACTTGCAAATCTAGAAAAGTGCCGTATATTTGCACACGCAATAACGGGAACGTAAGTAACTAAATTGTATTGGGGCGATTAGCTCAGCTGGTTCAGAGCACCTCGTTTACACCGAGGGGGTCGGGGGTTCGAACCCCTCATCGCCCACCAATATTTACAAACTTCCAAAATCATTTGATTTTGGAGGTTTTTTTTGTTTCAAATTTATTTATAGATTTTGCGGATCAAGTCCAAAACCTGTGGAGGGATACAAAATTTACCTTGAATTTGTCCATTACCGTTTCCTTGGAGCAAGGTTGATAGGATTTGCCTTTGTTTTTCCTTCTTTTATAATGGTTGTGCTATTGGGAATAGTTTATAAATTATACGGAGGATTGTCTTGGATACAAGTAGTTTTTTTTTATGGAGTTGGTGCAGCCGTTATAGGTATTATTGCAATGTGTTCTTATTAATTGACGATAAAATCTATCCGCAAATTTAATCTTTTATCTTTTAAAACGGATTAGTTATTGTGGCTGTTTTTTATAATTGCGGTAGTCATAACATTGGGAATACATCAAGAACAAGTTTTATTATTCTTATGGGCCAGACTTATATTTATCGTTGTCAAAGCTCCTCTAAGATGGTATAATAATAAAACGACTAATTCTATTGTTCTGTTGCCAATGCGCTTTCAGAATTATGACAATTCTACCTTTATTAAAATTGCCATCTTTTATACTGAAGCTGGGACATTTGTATTTGGTAGTGCACAAGCAATCGTACCTTTTTTACACTTAGGAGTTGTGATAGAAAAACAATGGTTGACAAAACATTATTTTATTGATGCAGTTGCAATGATTACTCCTGGACCAGTTGTTATTATTGTTCGGTTTATTGGCTATTTCGCCGCATTTTTACCGTATTATTTATTTACAATTGATTGGCTCCATGCTTTAAAAAATAGCACAAAATAAATCAATAGAAGCTTTTGTGGATGGCACTATGCAAGCATTAGTGAAAGCAGTTGGTGTAATTGCCTCAAAAAGTATTTTTAGATATTCCAACAACACTAATAGCTATTGCAACAATTTTTGCTTTACTTTATATCAAGAAAATCCAAGAACCTTATATCATTGTTGTAGCAGCAGTTGTAGGGATTATTATAAAATTACTACTATGAACAGAAAAGATTTTTTAAAATCGAGTACTTTATTTGGTGCGGCGTCATTAGTGCTTCCTACTAACAATGTGTTTGCTGAAAATTTAGCCAACAATTCTATTGATAAATTGGTTGATGCCACTGGCAATTATATTCAGCAGGCATTACCATATAGTGAAAGTTTTTTGGAGCCTTATATGGATGCCGAAACTTTGCATCTTCATTATACTTTTCATCATGGGGGAGCAGTTAAAGGGGCAAACAAAGATTTGCAAATGATAAAAAAAGCATTGGATGAAAATAATATGGAAACTATTGATTTTTGGACAAAAAAACTTTCCTACCATTTTTCGTCTCACATTTTACATTCTATATTTTGGACCAATCTCACCAATAAAAGCACTTTGCCACAAGGTGAATTATTGAAGCGAATAGAAAAAAGTTTTGGCAGTTTCGACAAGTTAAAAGCTTTAATTGCAACCACTTCAAAAAATGTGGATGGCAGCGGTTGGGGAATTCTAGCTTATCAACCATATAGCGATAGTCTTATAATCTTGCAATGTGAAAACCACGAAAAATTGACGCAATGGGGCGCTATTCCGATATTGGTAATTGATGTTTGGGAACATGCCTATTACTTAAAATACAAAAACAAACGAACTGATTTTGTTGATGCTTTATTTAATATTATTAATTGGGATAACGTCGCACTGAGACTTAACGACGCATTAAAACTAATCAGGTAGACAAATTTAAATTTTTGTATTAGAATATAAGAAATTGAACAACGATTAGAAGCTAGGCGAGATTGAGGAAATAGGAATAGAGTGTTTTCTGTTTTTTATCTTTTCTATTTAATAACCAAATTTAAAAATTGGAAAGGCTAACTTTATAAACGAAATTCTATATTAGCTATTTTATATAAACGCTTTGTATTCTACTTTTTTAATATTAAAATTGTTGAGGTAAGAAACGTGACGACGATTTAAGTTAGTTTACACGTCCCTTTTCTTTATACAACGTCCTCTTAACTCATCACCTTCATTAAATACCATTTCGGAATATAGGAATTGTATTGCCTCTGCTGAATCTTTTACTTTGGAGGAACTGCGGTCTAACATTTCTGATTAAAACTCCGTTAATACACATTTCCTCACTTTAGCTTTTCTCCATTGCGACAAAGAACACATCCTCTAAAGATTCCCCGAGACAGCGTGAACGCATCTAGTAGCGTTTGATTCTCCCATATCCCTTGAATGAACTCATTGGGTGAGCCGCATCTCCAATGAGAGTCACTTGCCCCTTTTCTCTAACAATTCTGACCGAAGTAATTCTCGGTCATACAAGGGATAGCCAGAAATCTGTGCTTTCAGGGTCCCCGTTAAAATCTGAGGAATGGAACCATGCCACTGCGTTCTATGACACGCTTCTTCCTTAGGTCCTTGAGGTCCATGAGCGCTTTGAGACGTTTTCGCATCTGACTGTACCCATTTTCTGACCCCCCATTTACCGATCACTTTCCATTCTGTAGTATGAACCACATGTTTTGTTGAAATCACCCCTTCTTTTAAAGAAAAAACACCCAATCCCTCGATCGCTTTACTAGCTTTTTGCAAGGTAAGTCCATAGCCTTGAGATCGAGCATCAAGTGGCTATCGCCCTCATAAAGGGTAAAAGGGAACCTGAGGTGCAAACAAGCAACAGCTAGGTGCCACTCCTACTATACCACCCCCAATAATAGCAACGTGAGGGTAGTTTTCTTTATCCGCTGTTGAATGGCTACCAAAATGAAGCAATCCGGATCCGCAACAGTTCAAACATGAGTATAGGCACCCTTAGGGTGAACTCAAGCCGTCCCATCACCTTTTATTTTTTCAAATTGATTAAATGCCATCTGGTAGCGGAGTTGCACTTTCTTACGGAGTCCTCGACTTTTTTTCCCGGATACCTCACATTCTGGACAAATAATCCAGCATGCTTCTTCATTTTGCACTTTTTGCACTTCCTTTTTATTTTAACTTAATCTTGACTGCTCTTTTTATAAAAAAAAAAATTAATTGATATAGTTGCTGCTCAACTCAATAGTAAAGTAGTGATTATGGCTTTCATTACTTCTATATAATTCATTGTAAGAACTTTACATGTATCATCGTTTTACCAATTGTGGTAGTTGTATAATTTAAGATAAAAATTAACAGCACAAAACCGCTTTTTTTAAATTGAAATAGAAAGGATTTCTCAGCGCTATACTATTGAAAATTTTTTTTAATCCGGCAAAAAATGGTTCGTAAACAGATTCGTTAGAACCACAATAAAAACTCCATTAGAAATAGGCTGCCCCCAAAAAAGCTAGGCACTATTTGGGGGCAGTATAAGCTGATAGATTATTCTTTTATGCGTCCTCTGCTATTTTTCAGCAATAAAAAATTGTATTATTTGTAACCACTCTTAATTCATCAGTTCAAAAGCTCCTTTCAAACGAATATCCGCAGAAGAAGAACCAATCATTACATCAAAATCTCCAGGCTCTGCAACCCACTGCAAATTAGCATTATAAAAAGATAATTTTTCTTTGTTTATAACAAATTTTATCGTTTTCGTTTCCCCTGCATTCAGTTTTATCTTTTGAAAATCTTTTAGTTCAATAATTGGACGTACTACTGAACCTACTTTGTCTCTCAAATACAACTGAACAACTTCTTCTCCAGCTACTTTTCCTGAATTAGTTACATTTAATGTTACGGTAATTTCTTCCGTACTTTTAATTTTATTTTTAGACAATTTCAAATTTGAATATTCGAAAGTGGTATAACTCAATCCATATCCAAAAGGAAATTTGGGGCTGTTTTTTAAATCGGTATATGCCGAAACATAATTGGATGCCGTTTCGTTTGGAGCTGGTCTTCCTGTATTAAAATGATTGTAAAAGATGGGAATTTGTCCTTCTTCTCTTGGGAAAGACATTGGTAATTTACCCGCAGGATTGTAATCGCCGAACAAAACATCGGCAATAGCATTTCCTGCTTCGCTTCCTAACCACCAAGTATAAAGAATTGCAGGAATATTATCAGCAGTCCAATTAAAAATTAGCGGTCTTCCTGCATTGATTAAAACCACAACCGGTTTTCCTGTCGCTTGAATCGCTTTTATCAAATCTTCCTGAACACCCGGCAAACGGAGATTGCTGCGACTTTTTGCTTCACCGCTCATATCAGCTCTTTCACCAATACTCAAAATCACAACATCGGCTTGATTGGCTACAGCAATTGCTTCTTCAAAACCACCTTTGTTATTTCCGTCGATTTCACACCCTTTGGCGTAAAGCAATTTAGTTGAACTACCTACTTTATTTTGCACGCCTTCCCATTGGGAAACAACTTGTTTATCATAATCAAGTCCCGGTAATTCCACAGCCCAAAAACCCATATTTTGCTTGTATTCCTTAACCAAAGGACCAATAAAAGCGATCGTTTTTATGTCTTTGGAAAGTGGCAAAATGTTTTTCTCATTTTTCAATAACACGATACTTTTTGTCGCAATATCCCTTGCTGCTTTTCTGTGTTGTGGATTGTTCAACGCTGCTTGTTCTCTTTCCGGATTGGAGTATTTATAAGGATTATCAAATAGTCCTAACTCGAATTTCTTGCGTAAAATTCTTTTTACGGCATCATCAATCAAGGCAATTGGCACTTTGTTTTCTTTAACCAATTCTGCTAAATGATATCGATACGCATTGCTTTCCATATCCATATCACTCCCTGCAATTATAGCTTGTAATGCGGCTTCTTTTCTGTCTTTTGAAAATCCGTGATTGACCATTTCTCCTATCGAACCCCAATCAGAAACGACAAAACCTTGAAAATTCCATTTCCCTTTTAGAATATCTCTTTGCAGGTATTTATTTCCGGTTGCAGGAATTCCATTTATATCATTAAACGAATTCATAAAAGTGGCGGCTCCAGCATCTAAAGCTGCTTTAAAAGGAGGCAAATAAGTTTCCCAAAGCATTCTTTCACTCATATCAACCGAGTTATAATCTCTTCCGCCAACAGCTAGGGTTTCGTTGTGTGCGTAGCACGAACAATGAAGCCCGTGTTGAACGGAACCGAATACCTGCCGCCAACACTATGGAGTTATCGTAAAGATTGTAGAGGTATTTTCAAGAGGATTTTGTTCCTCTTTTTTTGTGGAGTTGTTTCAACTTGGTTTTTTTCATGTTTTCCTTCACTTTTGAACACAAGTTCCCTTACCCGTAAAATTAATTTTTATAGGGAATGGCGTTTTGACTACGGCCAAGAAACCAAGCAGGCGGACCACGCTGGTCAAAAACCGCTATGCGGTGTAAATTGCCTGTTTTACAAAAAGGACACTTGGGTAAAAAGGACTTCTTTTCTGCTTTTTCTAAAACTTTTACCTTAAGTTTTTCCTGTAAAAGTTTCAGCTTTTGACGCTTCCAAGTGCTGCTCAAAAAACCATAATGACGGATTTTTACAAACCGTTTGGGCAAAATATGCAATGAAAACCGCCTGATAAATTCCTGATGAGTTAGTGTCATTTGTTTTTTAACGCCCGCTACTCGGTAATCCTTGTAATCAAAAGTCACGTTTTGCTCGTCGATACTCTTAATTCTATTATTGCTGATGGCTATTTTATGGGTGTATCTTCCCAAATATTCCACCACCGACTTTGGACTTCCAAAAGGTTTCTTAGCAAATACTACCCATGGTTTTTGCCATAATTCCTGCCGGATTTGTTCGTATTGAGTAGGCGATTTCGCCTTGAGTTTTTCGCAAAATTTAGCCCTGAAAACCTTAGACAAGGCCTTGACCGGGAACAGAAATTTACCGTCTGTTCTACTGTTTTGCCATTGTCCGTTTTTATTCACACCACCGCCTGGAACAATGCAATGCAGGTGCGGATGCAAACTCAATTGTTGTCCCCAAGTGTGCAAAACCGCTATCATTCCCATTTGCATTTCTTTGGCTATGCCAAAGGTTTTTAACGTTTCCCATGTCGCTTCAAAAAGCGTATCGTAAACCAATTTTGGCTGGTGCATTGCCAAGGCATTGATACTACTAGGCAGGGTGAAAACCACGTGGAAGTATGGAACAGGCAAGAGTTCAGTGGTTCTGGCTTGTATCCAATCTTCTCGTTTATTACACTGACACTTGGGACAATGGCGGTTGCGGCAAGAGTTGTAGCTTATGGTGATGTTTCCACATTCATCGCAAGCATCGATATGACCACCCAACTCGGCTGTTCGACATTTTTTGATGGCGTAAAGCGTGCGCAATTGCCAAGTATTGAGTCCATAACTTTCAATTTTAGAGCCTACTTTTCGCAGTACATCGGCTACTTCCGGCTGCATTTTGCAAATAGCGTATCGAGTGGACTAAAGATGCGCTGACTCTCGAGTTGGGCAATATGCAGGTATTCCATTGTCGTCTCAACATTCTGGTGTCCCAAAAGGTCTTTAAGGGTCATAATATCCATACCATCTTCGAGCAAATGTGTGGCGTAACTGTGCCGAAGCGTATGGGTGTGAACTTCCTTTTTTATTCCTGCTGCCTTGGCGACTTGTTTCACCGCCCATTGCACACCTCGTTGTGAATACCGATTGTCAAAATCTCCTCCAGCTCCAGTAGGCAAAGGTTGTCCGTTGAAGAGATAGTCTTGAGGTTTTTCAGCTTCGATATACTTTTTAAGTCCTCGAATTAAATGTTCTGAAAGAGGAACATAACGATCT
>NZ_JBHZQA010000005.1:0-271343 GCF_042787335.1 Flavobacterium fructosi
GGTTAAAACTCCAAGCCAAAAACTAGCACTTTCATTCTTGCCTAACCACATTCCGAGCACTTCTTTCTTGCCGTCTCTATTAAGTCCAACGGCTAAATAAATGGTTTTATTGACAACTTTTGAGTTTTCTCTAACTTTAAAAACGATACCATCCATCCAAACGATTAGATAAACTGGTTCTAATGGTCTGTTCTGCCAAGCAATAATATCACTTGAAACACTGTCTGTAATTCGAGATATGGTACTGGTGGAAACATCAAAATTATAAACTTCTCTTATTTGTTCTTCGATGTCACTATTGCTCATTCCTTTGGCGTAGAGCGATACAATTACATTCTCTAAACCATCTAGCATATTTTGCCTTTTGGGAACAATTATTGGATTAAACGATGCATCACGATCTCTTGGAACTTGAATTTCTGATTCTCCAAAAGAAGTTTTAACTTTTTTGGATGAAAAACCATTACGAGCATTGGTTTTCACTGATTTATCGTGCTTATCATAACCTAAATGAGCATCTAATTCGCCTTCGAGCATCTTTTCAATGCCTCTTTTTTGTAGTTGGGCTAAAAAGCCATACAGTTCTTCTCCTGTTTTGAACTGCTTTAAAAAATCATCGGATAATAATTCTTCTTTTCTCATATTAAAGTGTGTTTATAAATATACGTTAAAAAGTTATTTCCGAAAATTTTTGAGCTTTTGAATTAGCTCAAATTTTCAGAATAACTTTTTAACTTACACACTTTATGAGACGGTACCCTTTTTAAGTCTAATTAGCGTTCCAAATCAAGCATCAAATTAATCAATTCTTCCTGAGTACTCATTCCTTTATCGTGCAAATACCATAATTGCAACTCATTTTTTGCAGTTTCATCAATAGCACCAAATTCCTTTTTATAGTTTGTGATTAACTCAGCTGCTCCTTTTGGTCTTGAACCCCAGCTTCCGATCACATCTCCCGTTGCTTTATCAATTACTATTACTATTGGAATCGATTTTGCTTTTTTAGTTAAAAATAGATTCATCAAATCTTCATTCTCATCTCTCAAAACGACTTTTAATTCTATTTTCCCAGATTCTTCACCCATTTTATGAATAATAGGCAATATTTGAGCGGCATCACCGCACCATCCTTCCGAAAGAACTAACCAAATGTATTCTCCTTTCAGAGACTTCAATTGAAGATTGTTTTCATCCGTTATTTTCATCGTTTTATCCAAACGATTCATGCGGGTTTCGTTTAACTTGCTATAAAGTGTCAGGTTATCTGATTGCTCACTACCGGTAGATTTACCCTCCAATAATAAATCAGAAACTAGTTTTCTATATTCAGCATAAGAATGGCTATTAAATAATGCTTTAGCTACAGAAGTTTTCATATTGAATAGTTTATTTATACAAAGTTACCATAAAAACGGGGTTTAAATATGACATATATCACCTTCAATTCGACAAAAAGAGTAATTTTATAATAAATATTAATATGGATTTAAAAACAAAATCGATAGGGTTAGTACTTTCCGGCGGCGGATCAAAAGGGATTGCCCACGCTGGAGTCATTAAATTTTTGGAAGAAAAAAAAATTCATCCCTCTAGAATAGCCGGTACAAGTGCCGGATCCATTGTTGGCGCCATGTATGCCTGGGGTAAAACACCCGCCGAAATTCTTGAGTTTTTTAAGTCTATTTATCTTTTTCACTGGAAACACATAACTTTCAAAAAAGCGGGTTTAATTGATTCGGAGTCCTTCAAAAGCTATTTTCATTCTATTTTTAATGATGCAGTGCTAGGTGATCTAAAAATCCCGATTCAGATTACAGCAACAGATATGATTAGAGGAAAACTAAAAGTTTTTGGCCCCGAAACAAAAATAACCGATGCCATTTTAGCATCATCAGCATTTCCGGGAATTTTGTCCCCTTATGAAATTCATCAAAAAATCTATAGCGATGGTGGTATATTAAACCATTTCCCAACTGATATTTTACAAGGTCAATGTGAAACCGTAATTGGGGTTTATGTTAGTCCAATTCAAAAAATTGAAGCTAAAGATTTAAGTTCTATAAAAGCAGTAACTACCAGAGCTTTTGATATTCTTTCGGCAAATTCAAATATGCATAAATTTAATATTTGCGATTGGGTCATAGAACCAAAGGATTTGTGTCTTTACAGTACTTTTGAAACTAATAAAGTCAAGATGGATGCCATATTCAACATTGGTTATGAAGCCGCAAAAAAATCCTACGAAAAACTAAATTTATAAAATTTAAGCAACACTTTTTTTAAAAAACAGAATATGTCTATATTTGCACCAATCAACGCAACACAAAAATGAAATACAAAAGAATTCTTCTAAAACTAAGTGGGGAAGCTTTAATGGGCGACTTGCAATACGGAATTGACCCAAAAAGACTAGCTGAATATGCAGATGAAATAAAGCAAATCCACGAAAAAGGTATAGAAATAGCCATTGTAATAGGCGGTGGAAATATTTTTAGAGGAGTAGCCGGAGCGAGCGCAGGAATGGATAGAGTGCAAGGAGATTACATGGGAATGCTGGCTACTGTCATTAACGGAATGGCTTTACAAGGCGCATTAGAAGATAAAGGTATGAAAACCCGTTTGCAAACCGCCTTAAAAATGGAATCAATTGCGGAACCCTATATTAAAAGAAGAGCCGTTCGCCATCTTGAAAAAGGCAGAATTGTAATTTTTGGAGCAGGAACAGGAAACCCCTATTTCACGACGGATACTGCCGCAGTTTTACGCGGTGTCGAAATTGATGCTGATGTAATCTTAAAAGGAACGCGTGTCGACGGAGTTTACGATTGTGATCCAGAGAAAAATGAATCAGCTGTAAAATTTGATTTCATCTCATTTGATGATGTCCTTAAAAAAGGATTAAATGTTATGGATACCACTGCATTCACATTAAGCCAGGAAAATAAACTACCAATTGTAGTTTTTGACATGAACAAATTAGGGAATCTATTGAAAATCTGCGAAGGAAAAAACATAGGAACCGTAGTAAATATATAAATTAGATTGTTAGACTTTAAGATTGTCCGAAAGTCTAAAAATCTAATAATCCAAAGATTTAAATTATGACTGAAGAAATTGAATTTATATTAGATAGCACCAAAGAATCAATGATAGGTTCTATTGCGCATTTAGAAAAAGAATTTTTGAACATTCGCGCAGGAAAAGCATCTCCAGCCATGCTAGGAAGTGTTTTTGTTGATTATTACGGATCGGCGACACCACTTTCTCAAGTATCAAAAATTAGTGTTCCTGATGCCAGAACGATTACGTTACAACCTTTTGAAAAAAACATGTTGCATCCTATCGAGAAAGCGATTATGATTGCCAATATCGGTTTTAATCCAATGAATAATGGCGATGTAATTATCATAAGCGTTCCTGCATTAACGGAGGAAAGAAGACGCGATCTTGCTAAACAAGCTAAAGTGGAATCCGAAGATGCTAAAGTTGGTATTAGAAATGCTCGTAAAGATGCTAATACCGAAATTAAAAAATTAGAAAAAGAAGGAACATCCGAAGACATTTGTAAAAGCGCCGAGGAAGAAGTTCAAAACTTAACTAATAGTTACATCAAAAAAATAGATGAACTTCTTGTTCAAAAAGAATCTGAAATCATGAAGATTTAAGTTGCTATAAATCCATAAAAAATCCGTCTCGTTACTTAAAAACAAGACGGATTTTTTTATTTCTAAATTGAAAAAGCCCTTTTAATGACTCGACACGAATTTCAATCCAATAATTGAGGCAATTAAAGTCGTGATAAAGAAAACCCTCCAAAAATCAGCCGGTTCTTTAAAAATAAAAATTCCTACTAAAACAGTTCCCACCGCTCCTATTCCAGTCCAAACCGCGTAAGCAGTTCCTATGGGCAAGGTTTGTGTTGCTTTATAAAGCAATACCATGCTGATGGTCAAACAAACTAAAAAACCACCCATCCATATTGTCGCAGTAACGCCTGAACTTTCTTTGGCTTTGCCTAAACAAGTTGCAAAACCCACTTCAAAAAGACCGCCAATAATCAATAAAATCCAGTTCATTTTTAATGTTTTATAATCAAAACCGATGGAACTTCACTTAACCAGTCACTTCTCGAATCTACTAAAACTTTCCAACTTTCGAGACTGATTAGCATTAAATTCTGTTTGTCTAAAAATTCTTTTTTGACACTCTCGTCCTGTATTAAACCTATATTATTAGGGTATTTTTGTTGTAAAGAATTTATAGCACTCTCCATAACAAAATTTGTGTCGACATGTCCGTTTACATCCAAAATCATTATTTTAGAATCGTTATTGTAAATTAATTTTTGTGCATAATCAATCAGGAATGAATCTTCCGGGCTAAAAATGGGAATAAAAACTTGGTTTACATTTTGCAATTCTTTATCAATCAAAATCCCTAAAGGCATTTTAGTTTTGGCTATAATCTGTCTTGTTCTTTCGTCGAATGGCGAATTCTCAAAAAGTCCTTCTTTTCCGGTAAACTTATCAATCAATCGATCGGGATTAATAATTCTTGTGGTAAACCCAATTACTTTACCAAGAATAGTACCTTCAAAAATTGATTTCCCTAAACCTACCAGCAATAAGTCATAATCTCCTTGATTGGCTATATCAGCAATCTCCGTTTCTATGTCCATGGTAACTTTAAAAATAGTCGTGATATCCTGATTCAATAATTGTGATTCTTCAACAACAGGATAAAAACTATTTTTTTCTTTGTCTTCCATATTAAATTGATGCATTTCATCACTCAACGATAAATGCATGGCAGTAATGCTTGACGAATCTTTTTGTTTTTTTATTAAACTATGCGCCAATCTCAAAAGTGACCTTCCCTTCTCGTTGTTTCCAAACGAAAGTAAGATTCTGTACTTGTTGTGATTCAGCATTACTTCTAAATCATTTACATCCTTAGTCTTAAAAATATAGTTTATCAAGTCCAAAGCCGGACCCGTCATAAAAGTGGTGACTAAAGCCATAATAACCATCATCGTGAAAACTTCGGGTGTTAAAACTTTAAGCTCTAATCCAATATTTAATACAATAAGTTCCATTAGCCCTCTGGTATTCATCAAAGCACCAATGGTCAAACTATCACGCCAGTTCTGGCCTACAAATTTGGCTGCCAAAGCGCTTCCTAAAAACTTACCAACTACCGCAACCAGAATAATAAAACCGGTTACTTTCCATAAATAAGGATCATTAATGAGGCCAATTTCAGTTTTTAAACCAGTGAACACAAAAAACAAGGGCAGTAAAAGTATCACCGACACGTCTTCTACTTTATCGATAAATATGGTTCGGAACTTAGGAACATCCGGCATAATAGCACCCGCCATAAAAGCTCCAAACAGTGCATGAATCCCGATAACTTCAGTGGCATAAGACGAAAGTATAAGCACCAGAAAAAAGATTGCCACCACAGGTTTTATAATACTGTCTTTTGAACCGTACAAATCCCCAATTCTCTTCAAAAAGGGTTTTACAATAAACAGCATGGCAACAACATAAATTAATGCCAACGAAATAATGTATAATGAACTAACGAAAGTTCCCGCTTTTACAATCGCAATTACCACAGCAAGGATACACCAAGCGGTAATATCGTCGGCGGCGGCACATGTAATGACAATAGCGCCCAATCTAGTTTTATGAATACCTCTTTCCTGAACTATTCGTGCCAAAACAGGAAAAGCGGTTATACTCATGGCGATTCCCATAAACAGACTAAAAGAAAGGAATTTTACACCCTCGGGAGCAAATCTATTGTAAACAAAATACGCTAACCCAATACCCAGAGCAAAAGGGATAACAATACTGGCATGACTTATAACTACAGCTTCGTTAGCCTTATTCTTCAGTACTTTTAAATCGAGCTCCATACCTATTACAAACATAAACAGTATCAATCCTATCTGACTCAAAAATTTTAAATTCCCTAAAGATTCCACAGGAAATAAAGCGGCTGAAAAATCAGGGAAATACATCCCCAACAGGGAGGGTCCCAAGACAATCCCTGCAATAATTTCTCCTATAACGGAGGGCTGTCCTATTTTTTTAAAAACCCAGCCAAAAAAACGCGCTACCAGAATTATCGTCACAATTTGTGCTAGCAAAATCGCTAATGGATCTTGAAAATTATGTTGCATAGAAGCTACAAAATCATTCCACGAACCATTCTCAACCCCAGAAACTGCAATTTTTTTACTCACTTCTAAGTGCTTTCCTTTTTTAATAATCCAATAGATTAAAGCGGTGAAACCTCCAGTTACGCCAAAATAAAATAATAGATTTTTATAATTTTTCATATATGTATTTAAATAGATATTCTCTTCTTTATAAAGCAAAGGTGAGAAAACCAAATGTATAATTTATATCCCACAATATTATGGTATTGTAAAATAAAAAATACTCCTTTTTTCCTGCCAATAGTCCCAAAAACATCTTTTAATCTTTATAATTCATGTCAGTTTGATTACATTTGCACCCATTTTAATTCATATATGAAAAAGAAAATAAACGTAGGATTTTGGGAAGCAATCGCTCGAATTGTACTTAAAAACAGAATAGTAATACTAGGATTTATACTTGCAATAACCGTTTTTCTGGCACTGCAATGGAAAAACCTGGGTATGACGTATACTGAAGCCAATCTACTTCCTAAAAAACACGTTGTAAATCAACAATACGAAGGTTTTTTAAACAAGTTTGGCGAAGAGGGCAATTTGATTGTTATAGGTTTCAAGGACCAAGCCTTTTTTACTCCTAAAGCTTTTGCTGCTTGGAATGAATTGATGACTGGTTTAAAAAGTTCCAAAGAAGTGGAACTGGTTGTTTCTTTAAATGATTTAAAAAAATTAGAGAAAAATGAAACCGAAGAAAGATTTGAGTTAGTCCCTCTTATCGATCAAAAGCAGACTGTAAATCTAGCTTATTTACAAAAAATAAAAAACGAACTATTTAATAACCTGCCATTTTACGAAGGATTATTATTTAATAAACAATCAGGAAGCATTCGCTCAGCGATTTATTTAAATAAGAAAATTGTCAATACTGCTGCTCGAAAAACCTTCATCATTGAAAACCTTGTTCCAAAAATCGAGAAATTTGAGAAAACTACCGGAATCGATCTTCGCGTTTCGGGAATGCCTTACATCAGAACCATAAATGCCGAGAATATGAAAGGTGAGATTGGACTGTTTATTGGCGCAGCTTTATTTATCACTTCTCTAATTTTCTTTCTATTCTTCCGCTCGTTTAGAGCGACATTTATATCCATTTGTATTTTACTTTTTGGAGTAATGTGGTCTTTTGGAACGCTTGGTTTATTCCATTATAAAATCACCATTTTAACCGCTATAATTCCTCCACTGATTATTGTAATTGGCATTACAAACTGCATTTTCCTTATAAATAAATACCAGCAGGAAATAAAAATTCATCATAATCAAGCCAAAGCTTTGCAACGTGTGATTTCTAAAATCGGAGTTTCTACGCTGATGACGAACTTAACAACAGCTGCAGGTTTTGCAACTTTTATGATTACTGGAAATGATTTGCTTTTCGAATTTGGACTAGTTACTTCCATAAACGTCATCTCAGTTTACCTACTTACCTTAGCCGTTGTGCCCATTTTTTACAGTTTCATGCCTTTACCAAAAGAAAAACACCTGTATCACTTGAGTAAAACCTACATTTCAACGTTATTGGATTGGGTGGAGAATATTGTAAAATACAAACGAAAAACCATCTATATCATTTATGCTATGCTATTGGTTTTTAGCGTAATTGGAGTTTCCCAAATGAAAGTCTCGGGAAGTTTAATTGGTGAAATGCCAAAAAGCGCTTCCTTTTTTAAAGACATTGTCTTTTTTGAAAAAGAATTCAACGGCGTAATGCCACTGGAGATTATGATTAACACCAAACGCAAAAAAGGGGTTATGAAATTATCCACTATGAAAAAAATGGACGAATTGCAAAAGACCATTTCTGAGATTCCAGAATTGTCAAAACCTATTTCCATTGTGAATTTAGTTAAATATTCCAAGCAAGCCTATTACAACGGCAATCCGGAATATTACGAGTTACCTACCTCGCAAGAGCAGGCATTCATCCTTTCGTATGCTAAAAACGCCACCAAAAATAGTAAAGAAAACTTGATGAAAAGCTATGTTGATTCTACAGGACAGTACGCCCGAATCACTACTTTCATGAAAGACATTGGAACGAAAGAAATGGCAAAAGTAGAAAGTAAACTGCATCAAAAAATTGACGAAATTTTTCCAAAAGACCGTTATGAAGTAGTACTTACCGGAAAAGCTTTGGTTTTCCAAAAAGGAACTTCCTACCTAATAGACAACCTTATTGAGTCGCTTATTTTTGCTATTTTATTGATTGCAGGATTAATGACATACTTATTTAGATCGGGAAAAATGGTACTTGCATCAGTAATCACCAATATCTTACCGCTTTGCATCACTTCCGGATTGATGGGTTATTTTGGGATTCCGTTGAAACCTTCAACCATTTTGGTTTTTAGTATTGCTTTTGGGATTTCGGTGGATAATGCCATTCAGTTTATGGCAAAATACCGTCTGGACTTATTGCAAAACAAAGGAAAGGTCAAAAAATCAGTATTCAGTGCATTACGAGAAACGGGAATCAGTACGTTCTATACTTCGGTGGTATTGATTCTTGGATTTGCGACTTTTACGCTTTCCAGCTTTAGCGGAACCATTGCGCTTGGCGGCTTAATTTCCTGTACTTTATTGTTCGCTATGTTTGCTAATTTATTGGTTTTACCCGCATTAGTATTGACATTTGAGAAAAAAAGAGCTAAAAAAGAAGATCTTATTGAAGATCTTAATTAAGTTTTTCCGGAGCTAATTCCCGCTATTCATTTCAATCTTTTTCAATCCTGTCAGGGTTTAAAACCCTGACAGGATTGAAAAAGGATTTCCATTACTATCGGGGCTAGGGAATTGTGGTGAAAAGAACACATGTATTCAAAAAAACTGACCCACAAAATTTTCTAACAAAGGCAACCGAATCAACGTGATGAGATTCCTCCTTCGTCGGAATGAATATAGGAATGAAAAAATAAATCCAAAAATTCTAAATGTTTCCATTCGCGTAGCCCCGATAGCAGCGGCATCCTTTTACTTTTTTCCTTTAAAAAGTAAAAGATATAGCGAATAGCGGGAAATAGCTCCTCACTTCGACACGCTCAGTGCGACAATTACAAACAAATGATTTATATTTGCATTTCATTCATAAGACAATTTTTAATATCAATTATATAATTAAAATGAGACATACAAAAGTTAAAGACTTACTAAACAGTACCACGATACTTCATGAAGTAAATGCAAAAGGATGGGTGAGAACTTTTAGAAACAATCAATTTATTGCCTTAAACGATGGTTCGACCATTGATAATATACAATGTGTTGTCGATTTTGAGAACACACCTGACGAAACTTTAAAGAGAATTACAACTGGAGCAGCAATATCTGTAACCGGAACTTTGGTAGAAAGTAAAGGTGCAGGACAAAAATTTGAGATTCAGGTGGCAAAACTGGAAATTTTGGGAGATTCGGATGCAGAGAAATTCCCGATACAGCCTAAAAATAAACCGAGCTTGGATTTCTTACGTGAAAATGCGCATTTAAGAGTCCGTACCAATATGTTTGGAGCCATCATGAGAGTACGTTCGGTATTGTCGTATGCGGTTCACAGTTATTTTCAGGAGAAAGGTTTTGTCTATGTGAATACACCAATCATCACCGGATCGGATGCTGAAGGTGCTGGTGAAATGTTTAAAGTTACCGCTTTGCCATTTGACGGAACGCCAAGAACCGAAGACGGAAAAGTAAATTACAAGGAAGATTTCTTCGGAAAAGAAACGAACCTAACGGTTTCGGGACAACTGGAAGGAGAAACTTTTGCCATGGCTTTGGGTCAAATTTATACTTTTGGACCAACATTTAGAGCCGAAAACTCGAATACTTCGCGTCACCTTGCGGAATTTTGGATGATTGAGCCGGAAGTGGCGTTCAATGATTTGAATGACAACATGGATCTAGCCGAAGATTTTATTCAGTATGTAATCAAATATACTTTAGAAAAATGTCCGGAGGACTTAAAATTCCTGGAAGGAAGATTATTGGATGAAGAGAAATCAAAACCAGTTGCCGAGAGAAGCGAAATGCCGCTTTTGGAAAAATTAAACTTTGTTTTGGAAAACAATTTCAAACGTGTTTCATACACGGAAGCAATTGATATTTTAAGAGATTGTACGCCAAATAAAAAGAAAAAATTCAACTATATCATCAACGAGTGGGGCGCTGATTTACAGTCAGAACACGAGCGTTACTTGGTGGAAAAACACTTTAAATGTCCGGTAATCTTGTTTGATTATCCGGCAAATATCAAAGCATTTTACATGCGTTTGAACGAGGACGGAAAAACAGTTCGCGCCATGGATATCCTTTTCCCTGGAATTGGAGAAATCGTAGGTGGTTCTCAAAGAGAAGAACGTTTTGACGTTTTGGTTGAAAAAATGAAAGCATTAGGAATTGACGAAGAAGAATTATGGTGGTATCTTGACACCCGAAGATTTGGATCAGCTGTTCACTCCGGTTTTGGACTTGGATTTGAAAGATTGGTGCTGTTTGTAACTGGAATGACAAATATTCGTGACGTAATTCCTTTTCCTAGAACGCCTATGAATGCGGAGTTCTAAAAATTTGTTTCCGGTTTAAAGTTTAAAGTTGTCGATAGTTCTACAACGGTGAACGGTAAACGGTAAACTTTTAAACAATAAAAATGCTAAAGCAATTCTTAAATTTAAAATTATCCCAGAAATTATCTCCTCAACAAATACAGTTGATGAAGTTAATTCAATTGCCAACGCAAGCTTTCGAACAACGTTTATTGGAAGAAATGAACGAAAATCCAGCACTGGAAGCTGGAAAAGAAGAAGATGAATATGAAAAGGACGAGTTCGATAACGAAGAGTATGACGATTATGACGATGCGGAATCGGAAAGAATTGACGCCGAAGACATCAATATTGACGAATATTTAAGCAACGACGAAACACCGGATTATAAAACGCAGGCCAACAATTACAGTGACGATGACGATGACCGCGAAACGCCTTTTGCTGCTCCTGTAAGTTTTCACCAAGACTTAATCAATCAGTTGAATACGTTCATTCTGAATGATGAAGAGCGTGAAATTGCTGAATTTCTGGTAGGAAGTATTGATGATATGGGTTACATCCGTCGCAGCGTTCCTGATATGGTGGACGATATGGCGTTTACTCAAGGTATATATACCGATGAGAAAATGGTGGAGAAAATGTTGCAGGTTATTCATGAATTAGAACCTTCGGGAGTGGGAGCTCGAGATTTACAGGAATGTTTATTGTTGCAATTGAAGCATAAAACACCTACGGAATATGTAGAATTAGCCACTGATATCATCGAAAATCAGTTTGATGCGTTTACCAAAAAACATTACGATAAGCTAATTCAAAAATATAATGTTTCTAATGAGCAACTTAAAAAAGCAATTCACGAAATAGAAAAACTGAATCCAAAACCAGGTGGATCTTTTACTGGAAACAACAAAGTTACTGAAAATGTGGTTCCTGATTTTGCGATTAGAATTGTAGATGGTGAACTGGAACTGACCTTAAACGGACGAAATGCTCCTTCCCTGCACGTATCCAAAGATTATCAGGAAATGATGCAAACTTACAAGAGTTCTAGAGATAAATCAGCACAGCAAAAAGATGCGGTGCAGTTTATCAAGCAAAAACTGGATTCGGCTAAATGGTTTATCGATGCGATACGCCAACGCCAGGAAACGCTTTTTGTAACCATGAATGCGATTATGCATTATCAGGAAGAATTTTTCCTCGACGGTGATGAAACCAAGTTGAAACCGATGATACTAAAAGACATTGCTGACATGGTAGGTCTAGACATTTCGACGATTTCACGCGTGGCCAACAGCAAATATGTGGAAACGCCATATGGAACCAAACTGATCAAAGAATTCTTTTCGGAATCGATGAAAAATGATCAGGGCGAAGATGTTTCTACACTTGAAATCAAGAAAATCCTTCAGAATACGATTGAAGAAGAAGACAAGAAAAAACCACTTCCGGACGATCAACTGGCTGAAATTCTTAAAGAAAAAGGCTATCCAATCGCCAGAAGAACAATTGCAAAATACAGAGAACAACTTGATATTCCGGTAGCGAGAATGAGGAAGAAAATGTAAATTGGAATTTAAAAATACTAAAAAGGGGGAAGCTGTTCAAAAAAAACAACTTCCTCCTTTTTTATGGAATATATTACTGATTTATAAAATGATAAATATCACTAAAAGTGCGTATTGTGGGTAGGTTAAAAAAATCCGAAATTGCACTTAAATCTTTAAGAAGATATAAATAAAGGGAATGTAAAAAAGCCAAGTATACATTCCCATTTGGTTGATTGGTAATAGCTAAATACATTTTGCGATACGTATAATTGTATAAATTTATTAATATCAAAAAATTTAAGACGACATCAGACTAAAACTTCACGCATCGCAACGTAAAAGCTAAAAAAAAAGAAGTAAGTACCCGATGTTAAACTAAATCAAGTATCATTGGTCGGAATAGCAGAAACAGCGACCTAAAGAAACCTGAAAGTAGGCAAATTTAAATTATAGATATGTTAAAAAAATCATGTTATTCAGTTTATTATTTACATAGTTAATTTCTTGTACAAATGACAATCAAGTAGAATTTGAGGAAAACACGACTGCTAAAGAAATTAGTCCAAAAAAAATAAGCTTAAAAGTATTTAATAGTGAAAAATATTCCAAGCTAAAAGTAATCAATTTCGAAACAAAAGAGATAGGCGTTATTTACATCTTAAATGATAAAACTGCAAAAGCAGTGGGAGGCTTTTTTTACTCTGGAGGAGATTGTGCAACTTACGGAACGTGGTATACAGATGATCAATCTGGAGATTCAATTTTTGTGTCTGCAAGTGCTCAAAAACAATTCTTAATGACTGTGTATGGTTTAAGTAACGTAGCTAAAACTAAAAGTTAAAAAAAATGAAACCATTTTTGTTGTTCATTCAGTTAATATTGTTAGTAGGATGCTCTGAAAAAAAATATCATAGATAAATCAAATTTAAACACCTTAATTTTAGGTGCTTATTCAGCAGGAGCTGAAGAACAAAATTTAATTAAATCTTTGTTAAAGGAAGGAGAATACAACAACATTAAAATTGAGTTAGATGGAATTGAGTACAGTACATCTCATTTTAAGCCAATAACTTAAACTATTAAAGGAGAATATAATATTGGAATTAAAAAAAATGAAAATAAAAAAATTATTAAAATTATCAGAAAAAAATGACAATAAAAAAAATTATCTTATTTCAAAAATCACTCAATTGTGAAGTAATGGCTTTAAGTTTACATTGAAACTGTTACCTCATTTTTTATACTTTAATAATCCCTTCAGTTTGCAAGTGAGTTGCACTAGAATTAAATCTCATACCACAACTAACAGTTGAACACTTAACGTAAACCGAACTTGCAGAACTTCTTGATAAAAAAGAGAATGTAGTTCCAAAATCGAGAATAACGGAAGTAATCCCACGCTAAAAACCTTGCATGATATTGTAGAAAAAGAATTTGGTGGAAAAGTAAAAATTCAAATTGAACTATAACCATTTTACTAAAAAATTAAAAAAACCTTTCTGAGTTCTAAACTTAGAAAGGTTTTTTTAATTTTCATAACTTTATATTTCAAATCCAGTTTCGACTCCCACTCCTTTGGATTGCTTCACTCTTAGTAATGACTGAGTTGGGAAGAAGATTTCACTTCTCCTGATCTTTCCGCATCGCATGATAATAGGCGGCACGGCTCAACGGTTCGTATTCTTCGATTTCGCCCAACATAACGAGTTTGTCATTGTCGGTTTTACGGAAACTGTAATTGGCAAGATTTCCAGTTCGAGTACACACGGCATGCACTTTGGTCACATATTCGGCAGTGGCCATTAATGCAGGCATTGGACCAAAAGGATTTCCTTTGAAATCCATATCCAATCCGGCAACAATTACTCGGATTCCTTGGTTTGCCAAATCGTTACAAATTTTAACGATTTCGTCATCAAAAAACTGTGCTTCGTCAATTCCCACCACATCACAACCTTGCGCCAAAATAGCAATATTTGCGGCAGCGGGAACAGGCGTAGAACGAATTTCATTGGCATCATGAGACACTACCATATTGTCGTGATAGCGCGTATCAATTTCCGGTTTGAAAATTTCAACTTTTTGCTTGGCAAATTGCGCTCTTTTTAAACGACGGATGAGTTCTTCGGTTTTACCCGAAAACATAGAGCCGCAAATGACTTCGATCCAACCAAATTGTTCTTTATGATTTACTGTATTTTCGAGAAACATTTTGTATTTTTCTGACTTAAAAAATGAATAGTTTTTATTACTTTGTAACAGATAAAATCGAGTTGAAAATTTTATACTTTTACGTCGTTTCAAAAGTATAACATTTTTATTAAATCGAAGATTCACTAACACTTATTTGCAAAATAATAATATTGTGAGTAGAAGTTACTTCTTCCTTAGGTCAAATAAAACTCTGGAAGAAATTTATTAAAAAACACCCGCCAAAAACATTATAATTTCAAAGTCATGAAAAAAAAATTGGAAGCCGATTTAATCAGCATTGCACACAGAATATTACAGCTAAAAAATAAATCTGATATCAATAAATTATATTTGGAAACACAGAAATTATACGAAAAACTTTCTGTCTTGCGATTTGTAGAAGAGCATTTTGGTGACGCAAAACCTACTATTGGCGCTACTGATATTGAAAAACAAATAGAACAGGCTTACGCCAAAGAGGAATTGACAGAACCCGAACCAATCAAAATAATTGATGAAGTAAAGGAAGAAGCTACAGTTGAAACCCCTTTGAAACAAAACACAGAGACTAGCATATTGCAACCTGCAACAAATATAGTTGTTGCTGAAGTAATTTCGGAAGAAGAAGTTATTGAAACTACGGATGCAACTGAACATGAAACGAGCATTGAAGAAGAAGAAACTATTAAAGTTCCTTTGGAAGAAACAATCTCTAATGAAGAAATAACCGCGGAAGAAGAAAAAGAAGAAAAAGAAGAAAAACCTATTGTTGAGGAAGAAATAGTTGCGACGGAAAAAGAAATTTTAGAACCTGAAACAACACCATTCATACCAGCTTTTGAATTATTCCAAGAAGAGGAGGTAGAAACGGGAATGGAGATACCAAAGAAAATGGAACCAGTACAAATTTCTTTCGAAGATTTATTGGGCGGAAATTACCGTGACACACAGTTCGTAAAAGTGCAACAAATTGAAAATATTCCTACTGCAGTAGTAATCGAAACTCCAAAAGAAATCTTTACGGAAAAAGAAAAAGTAATGCCTGTCAAAGAAGACACTGTTGAACCAAAAACAGTTTCGTTGAACGAAAAATTAGCTAAAGGAATCAATATCGATTTGAATGATCGAATTGCCTTTATAAAACACCTTTTTGGAAACAGCAGCGAAGATTACAACCGCGTTTTAAATCAATTAATCACGTTTGATACGTTCTACGAAACTAGAGATTTCATTCAAGAAATGGTAAAGCCGGACTACAACAACTGGGAAGGAAAACAGGATTATGAGGAACGCTTTATGGATATTATAGAGAAAAAATTCTTGTAACTTTCCTTGAATTTTTCTGAATATACATTTGAACAAATACAGATTTTTCACAAAATTTGTATTTAATTATTTTATCTATGTCAAAATTATACATCGTTCCTACGCCAATTGGCAATCTCGAAGACATGACTTTTCGAGCCATACGAATTCTTAAGGAAGTCGATTTGATTCTTGCCGAAGACACTCGGACGAGCGGTAAATTACTAAAGCATTTCGAAATTGGCACACACATGTACAGCCATCACATGCACAACGAACACAAAACCGTCGAAAATTTAATTTCGAGATTGAAATCCGGCGAAAATATCGCTTTGATTTCAGATGCAGGAACACCTGCCATATCTGATCCTGGGTTTCTATTGACCCGTGCTTGTGTTGAAAACGGAGTTGAAGTAGAATGTTTGCCTGGCGCAACAGCATTTGTACCTGCATTAGTAAACAGCGGTTTACCCAATGATAAATTTGTTTTCGAAGGTTTTTTACCGGATAAAAAAGGGAAACAAACTCGTTATTTGGCATTAGCCGAAGAAACCCGAACGATGATTTTATATGTTTCGCCGCATAAATTACTAAAAACTTTAACGGAGTTTATTACTTATTTTGGAGAAGACAGACCAGTTTGTGTTTGTAGAGAATTATCAAAATTACATGAAGAAAATATCCGAGGAACGGTACGAGAAGTAATGACTCATTTTGAAAAAACAGCCCCAAGAGGAGAAATTGTTGTGGTTGTAGGCGGAAGACCAGTAACAAAAGAACCTAAAAAATCTAAATTCTCACCTGAAGAATAATATAAATATGAGTACAACATCTTTCTTAGAAAAATTAAAACAATCTCCAGAAGCCATCACCTTTGCAGAAACCATCGCGGTTATTGAAGCAAACTATGATTTCACACCAACGGCATTTGAAAACGGGCTGCAACATAATGCCGCTGGAGAAAATTCGGGTTCTTGTAAATTATTGGCTTTCGCCGAAATTCAAAATCTAACCCAAGCAGAAACATTATCTTGTTTTGGAGCGTATTACTACGAAGATGTTTTAAAAAATCCAAACGGAACCGATCATCAAAATATTCGTAATTTCATAAAAACCGGTTGGGATGGGATTGCATTTTACGGAAGTACTTTAGTATTAAAATAAAATACCTGAGCTAATAATTCGAAAATTAAAATGTCAGACATAAATTAGCGAATAGTACATTTCCGAATTCATAAAATCTAAAATCCTAAACTGATATGCGTTGGACTCTAAAACCAAAACCTTCCGAAGATACCGTTCAACATTTGACGAAAGTTTTGAATGTAGAAGATTTTGTAGCTACTTTATTAGTGCAGCGCGGTATTGAAAGTTTTGAGGATGCCAAACGTTTTTTTCGCCCGAGTTTAGATGATTTACATGATCCATACTTGATGAAAGATATGGAAAAAGCAGTGGAACGGATAGAAAAAGCGATAGCCAATCAAGAAAACATTCTCGTTTTTGGTGATTATGATGTCGATGGAACAACAGCGGTTTCATTAGTTTCTTCGTATTTGAGAACCTATTATTCAAATGTGGCGACTTATATTCCGGATCGTTATGACGAAGGGTACGGGATTTCTTTTAAAGGAATTGACTTTGCCGATGACAATGAGTTTTCTCTTATCATCGCTTTAGATTGCGGTATAAAATCCATCGATCACGTGGCTTACGCCAAAGAGAGAAACATTGATTTCATCATTTGTGACCACCACAGACCCGGTCAATTTTTACCCGAAGCAGTTGCCGTTCTCGATCCAAAACGAGACGATTGTAATTATCCTTACGATGAATTGTGCGGTTGCGGAATTGGTTTTAAATTGATTCAGGCTTTAGGCCAAAATAGAAATCAGACGATTGATGATTTAATTCCCTATTTAGATTTAGTGGCGGCCGCGATTGCCGCCGACATCGTTCCAATGACCGGTGAAAACAGGGTTTTGGCTTATTTCGGTTTACAAGTAATCAACTCCGAACCAAGACCAGGAATCAAAGCGTTAATCCATCAAGTAAAAAAACAAACGTTAGATATTACCGATGTAGTTTTTATCATCGCACCAAGAATTAATGCTGCCGGCAGAATAAAACATGGGAATCATGCGGTGGAATTATTAACCGAATTTGATTTTGAGCAAGCGCAACAATTTGCTTCCGAAATTGAAAAGTACAATTCAGATCGGAAAGAATTAGACAAACAAATCACTAAAGAAGCGCTCTCGCAGATTGAAGACAACCAAGAAAAAGAGCGGTTTACTTCCGTTGTTTTTCAAGAAGATTGGCACAAAGGCGTAATAGGAATTGTAGCTTCGAGATTGATAGAAACCTATTATCGTCCAACACTTGTTTTTACTAAAAGTGGCGATAAATACGCAGCTTCGGCACGTTCTGTAAAAGGATTTGATGTCTATAATGCACTCGAAGCCTGTTCTGAACATTTAGAGCAATTTGGCGGTCACATGTATGCTGCCGGAATGACTTTGAAGGAAGAAAACTACCAGCGGTTCAAAGATGCTTTTGAAAAAGAGGTCGAAAAAACCATTCATCCCGATATGCTGACTCCAGAAATATCAGTAGATGCCCAAATTAATTTTGCCGATATTACTCCAAAATTAACACGGATTCTAAAACAATTCGAGCCTTTTGGACCACAAAATATGACACCCATTTTCCTGACCAAAAACGTAAAAGATACCGGTTACGGAAAACCGATGGGGCAAGAAGAAGAACATTTAAGACTTTTTGTAAAACAAAATAACTCTGAAGGTATTGCTGCCATTGGTTTTGGCTTAGGTGATAAATTCGATTTGACTACTAACCAAAAAACATTTGATGCCGTGTACTGCATTGATGAAAATGAATGGAACGGAAAAGTAAGTTTACAATTACGATTGAGAGACATTAAATAATTAGGTTACTGAAATGAAGAAAGCACACGATCCTTACGCAGCCTTGCGTTATAAAGAATTCAACACCTTTTTATTATTGCGTTTTGCGATGGTTTTTGCCTGGTCTATGCAATTTATTGTTATTGAATGGCAAGTGTACAGTTTGACCAAAAATCCACTTTCATTAGGAATCATTGGATTAATGGAAGTAATCCCTGCCATTGCAATGGCTTTATTTGCAGGACATATTGTAGATCAAAAGGAAAAAAAAGGACTTCTTTTCAAATGTATTTTAGGGTTTTCTGTAATCAGTTTCGGCTTGTTTTTATTAACATGGCCGCCAATTGTTAGCGGATATTCTACAAAATCGATTTTGTACGGTATCTATTTTATGGTTTTTCTGGGAGGAATTGTACGTTCCTTTCTTGGTCCAACCATATTTTCGCTTTTATCCTTAATTGTTCCTAAAAAAGTATATCCAAATGCTGCTACATGGAGCAGTTCGGTTTGGCAAATAGGTTCGGTTTTAGGACCTGCGGTAGCGGGATTTTCTATTACTTTGATTGGCGTTCATTGGTCGATGTGTTCTGTTTTTGCCTGTTCTGTATTTTCATTAATCGCTTTATCTCAAATATCTACTAAGCCTATTTTGAATCCTAAAATAGGAGAACCCATTACGGATAGTTTGAAAGAAGGTGTGAAGTTTGTTTTCCAAAATAAAACCATTTTGGGTGCATTATCATTGGATATGGTGGCGGTTCTTTTTGGTGGAGCCGTTGCGCTGTTACCCATTTTCGCACAAGATATTTTGAAAGTTGGCCCTGAAGGTTTTGGAGTGTTGAGAGCGGCTCCAGCGGTTGGTTCTTTTTTAATACTGATTGTTTCAGCGTATGTTCCTATGAATAAAAATGCAGGAATGAAACTATTATCCGCCATTTTTGCCTTTGGACTTTGTATAATTGTTTTTGGACTTTCTACTATTTTTTGGTTATCTGTATTGGCATTATTTTTTAGTGGAGTTGTCGATGGAATTTCGGTGGTGATACGTCAGACTATTTTGCAATTGAAAACACCGGATCATATGCGAGGCCGAGTTTCGGCAGTGAATTCAATATTTGTAGGTTCTTCCAATGAGCTGGGTGCTTTTGAAAGTGGACTAACCGCAAAACTAATGGGCACGGTAACTTCCGTTGTTTTTGGCGGAAGCATGACGCTACTAATTGTACTTGGAACAGGAATATTCTCGCCAGGCTTTAGAAAACTGGACTTGCAAAAGGATATTGAAGAGCATGAAAAGGGAGAATAATTAGCTACCGTCTGGACACAAATATTAGAAAGAATATTTAAACACAAATTTCATTAATTTACACGAATTAATTGGTGTAAATTAATGAAATTTGCTTTTTTTTTTACATATTGACCTATAAAGTCAATGAAAATCGGCTTAATCTGTGTCTTCTATTTTCTTATTTGCACTGGTAGCCAAACGGTAGGAATAATTAGTGTTTTGTTCTTAAAAAATACAAACCACATAAATTGTTGGTAAATAATCCGAATTACGTACCGACTTTTTTGTGACTTTTTTATATTTTTTAATTTAGAATAAATCTAAATAATTATTATATTTGTTCCAAAGAATTTTTGAATGAAAGAAATAAAGCAAATATATTACAATGATTCAGGAACTTCTTTCTACTGGAGAAAAGAGGATGGATTGGTAATGGATAAAGTGCAATTGATTTTTAGAGAAACGGGGTTTTATTTTACCAAACAGGAACTTTATCTATTTAAGAATTGCATTGAAGATAGTTATATCCAAAACAAATGTTGCGAAGATTGTGAACTAAAAAATCAATGCCACAAATTCTTATTAAAAACACCTTGTTCCCAAATCGATTTAGCCGTTTCCATGGAAGAATTAAATGCCGTAAAAGATTTGGTAGAGGGCACTTTGTTTAAAATAACTTTGGATGATTATTTGTATGGGGAGGGAATGAATTAATTACTATATTTTTTGATTTCGAAAGTTTCACCATCAAAAACACCATAGGTAAAATACGTAATCCAGTCTCCCAGATTCACATATTCGGCATTTTCTCCAACGGTTACTTTCATAGGCAAGTGACGGTGGCCAAAAATAAGGTAATTGTAGTGTTTAGTTTCCAATTTTCTTTTGGAATAGAGAATCAGCCATTCGTTGTCTTCGCCAAGAAAAGTGACATCTTCATCGCCAGAAATCAGTTTGTTTTTTACCGAAAGGTATTGCGCCAATTTCACGCCAATATCTGGATGAAGCCATCTGAACAGCAATTTTGAAAATGGATTTGTAAATACTTTTTTCATTCGTTTATAACCCATGTCGCCAGGACCTTTTCCGTCACCGTGGCCAATAAGGAATGTTTTATCTCCAAAAGTATATTCTTGATTGTCGTGATACACCGGAATATTCAATTCTTTCTGAAAATAGTCTTCCATCCATAAATCGTGATTTCCTACGAAGAAATAAATAGGAATTCCGCTGTCTCTAATTTCGGCGAGCTTCCCCAGAACTCGAACAAACCCTTTTGGGACTACTGTTTTGTATTCGAACCAAAAATCAAATAAATCGCCTAATAAAAAAATAGCTTCTGCATCTTTTTTTACCTCATCAAGCCAAGCCACAAATTTTTTTTCTCTTGGAAAACTCAA
Organism: Flavobacterium fructosi; assembly: GCF_042787335.1. Taxonomy (NCBI): domain Bacteria; kingdom Pseudomonadati; phylum Bacteroidota; class Flavobacteriia; order Flavobacteriales; family Flavobacteriaceae; genus Flavobacterium; species Flavobacterium fructosi. The sequence continues at coordinate 21,434 of NZ_JBHZQA010000005.1, forward strand.
TTCAGGAGTCGGGGCTCCAAAATGTTGATCAGAGGCGAAATATATTTTTTTGTTGTTCGTTAATTGCATCAAGTTAAAGTATGAATTTGAAATTATCACTTGCATACCATTCGGCAAAAGATGAATCTGTTTCTTGCAGTTTCAAGGAAAAAAGTTTAATTCCTTCTGGCAGTCTTCCAATGATTCTTTGAGAAAAATCGACAACCATATTCTCGCTTGTCGGCTGATAATTTACCAAAATAACATGATGACCGCGGCTTATTAATTCGTTTGCTAACTCAATGTGAGGTGTCGTTTCATTAAAAACCGTTGCATGGTCAAATTGATCCACAATTTCCTCTTTAACAATTTTTTTCAAATCTGTAAAATCGATTACCATTCCAAACTTGACATTATTTCTATCCGTGATTGGGGTCCCGATTACGGTTACTGATAATTTATAACTGTGCCCATGAACATTTTTACATTTCCCATCATAGCCATATAACGCATGGCCGGTTTCGAAACTAAATTGTTTTGTAATTCTTATATTGCTCATCAGATTTTATTTTGATTGCAAATTTAGTGAATAATTAACCGTTTTTGTCTCTTTTTTTTGCAGTGGAATACATCCAATACGCCAATCCGATTAAAATTACAAAGGGCACAAAAGACCCGATTATTACGCCGGTCTGATAACTGCTATCAGTTGCGTTTTTTAATTTTTCTGCAATATTTACCTGTTGAACAAGTGTTATGATTGTCATTTTACTTTATTTTTTAAATTGTGTTAATGCTTTTTTCGAATACTCTGAAAGCACTAATTTACCGGTGATTGTGGCACGTTCTAACAATAACGTTCCCCAATGATCAGTTCCTTCCCATAGCACTTTTTTCATCTCGATTAAAGCTTCCGGATTGTAACTGGCTAATTTGGAGCAGAATTTTTCTAATGCAACATCAAGATCATCTGTGTTTTCAAAAGTATCGGCATACAATCCTTTGTCTTTTGCCCAATCTGCAGATTTCCATTCGTGAGCTGCCAAAGTCATTTCGGTCAATGCCGTTTTTCCAATTTTTCTTGAAACAGATGGTTCTATAACAAACGGACCGATACCAATCGCCAATTCCGATAATTTTACAGAAGCATCATTCGTAGCAAATACATAATCACAAGCCGAAACAATTCCTACACCACCACCTACTGTTTTACCGTGAACACGACCTACAATTAATTTCTTACAACTTCGCATGGCATTGATTATATGCGCAAATCCGGAAAAAAATTTTATTCCTTCTTCCAGATTTGAAACCGCCAAGAGTTCATCAAATGAAGCACCTGCACAAAAAGCACCGACACCTTCACTTCGCATAATAATAAGGGAAACATCCGAATTATCGCTTAAACTATTGATCGCATTTGTTACCCTATCCAATAATTCCCGTGGAAAGGAATTGCTGGCAGGATGCCCAAATGAAACGGTTGCGATATTATTTTTAATTGTTGTGAAGAGGGAACCTATTGGATTTTCTGATATCATAGTGGAGATTTTGATGTAAAGTTAAAAAAAAGTAAACGAGGATTTTACTTTTTTTCAAATAGAGCGGATTTGTATTTTGAAATTTGCTTTATGGAAAATTTAAATGTTATATTTGCCAAGTAGTTTGGGGGATTAGCTCATTTGGCTAGAGTGCTTGCCTGGCAGGCAAGAGGTGACCGGTTCGAATCCGGTATTCTCCACAAACAAAAACCGTAAATCCTTTTAATTAAGTATTTACGGTTTTTTGTTTTTTACAATATTAAGAAAGATTGGAACGAAACTGATTTAATATTCCAGTTTTCCCACATGTCGCATGATACGGGCAATTTTAGTTTTTCTATTATTGATATAAGATGAAGAACTTGTAGCCGAATATTTTCTTGGATTTGGTAATATAGCTGCAATTCCTGCTGCTTGTTGTGGCGTTAAACTTGAAACATCTTTTCTATACCAGTGTTGCGCTGCAGCTTCGGCACCATAAACCCCATCGCCCATTTCGATACTATTCAAATAGACTTCCATGATACGTTTTTTCCCCCAAATGGTTTCAATTAAAACGGTGAAATAAGCTTCCAGTCCTTTTCTTAAATAGCTTCGACCTTGCCATAGAAATACATTTTTGGCAGTTTGTTGTGATATCGTACTGCCACCTTTTATCCTACGTCCTCTTTCATTGCTTTTGTACGCTTTTTGCATCGCTGTAAAATCAAAACCATTGTGTTTGAGAAAAGTACCGTCTTCACTGGCAATTACAGCCTTTTGTAGATTAATTGAAATATTTTCAAGAGGTTCCCAATCGTGACTGAAATAAAGTTCTTTCCCTGCAGCTTTATTCTCAATGGCCCGAATAACCATCAACGGAGTAAACGGCACAGGCAAAAATTTAAAAAGAACGACGAAGAAAATGGAAAGCCCAATGAACCATAATAAAATTTTGAATAGAAATCTGCTTACTTTACTCATAAAAGGAGTTGTGTCTTTTTTTACTGCTTGTTTTGATTTTTTGAGTGTTATTTTCGTCGCCATCATACTAAATCTGCTAATTCTGTTCCTATTAAACTTCCTATTGCCACTCCCATTCCTCCTAACCGTACCCCGCAATATACATTTTCAGTCAATTGGGAAACAATAGGATTCTTGCTGTTGCCAATACCCATTATCCCGCTCCAACGATGGGCTACTTCAAATTTTTGGTTTGGCAAAATTACTTCTTTTAATAGTTGTTCCAATCTATTTTGAACAATTTCTGTTTGCCCAAATTCGGTTGTAGTTTCCGTATCAAAATCAAGATTTCTGCCACCTCCCAATAAAATTCGATTCCCAATATTTCTAAAATAATAATAACCTCTATCCAAGTGGAAAGTACCTTTGATATCTAAATTTTCTATCGGTTCCGTAATTAGAACTTGAGCCCTTGCCGGCTTTACTGCTCCATTAGTTAATGCATTTGCAAAACCGTTGGTCGCGAATAATAATTTTTTTGTGATGAAACTAAAATCCCCAAGCGCTACCTCAACTCTATTTCCCTTATCCAAATACGAAGTTACCGTTTGCTGATTTAAAATCAAAATATTCTCCGAGACCGCTTCTTTAATCAAAGCCTGCATCATATTCCCGGTGTCAATCTGTGCTTCAAATGGATTAAAAATAAGGTATTCATGAATGCCACCGAATCCGAAACGATCAACTTCTTTAGCAAAAACATCGGATTTAAACATCGGTTTTAGGATTTCATTTATAAATGACAGTTTTACAACACATTCGGAATAAGCGCTTTCATTGTCTGCTAAAAACAACTCATAACCACCGTGAGGTTTAAAATCTATCGCCGCATCACCAAGCCTTTTCCTTAATAATTGTAAACCACTCCAGCGTTTTTTGACAAGATTAACAACTTCCTCTTCCGAATGGGATTTTAAATCATCTATGATTTCTGACAAACTTCCAAAACAGGCGAAGCCAGCATTTTTTGTACTGGCGCCATGTGGCAACATTCCCTTCTCTAAAACCAGAATTTTGCCGTCAGGGAATTTTTCGCGCAAGCGTAATGCAGCATGGAGTCCCACAATACCACTTCCTACTATAGTGTAATCTACATTTGTAAACCAATTTTTTAATTCCCAATAGCTTAAATCCATCTCGCAATATTTTTTATAAAAATAATATTTTTTTGGATTTATTTTGAATTTATTTCAGAAGCTAATCCCGCTATGTGTCGTAATCTTTTAATTCTTTCAAGAAATAAAACAAAAGGATTTCCGTTACAAATAAAATGTACTGAACTCCAATAAAATAAATGTACAGTAAAGTAATCAGGGTGAAATAGCCACCGTGAAAGCGCCGAACATCGAAATAAATTAGCTATTTTTATAGTTCGAAAAAATTAATTATTCATATGAAAAAAGCACTGCTTATACCCCTAATAATGATGAGTCTGAATGCTATGGCACAAAATGTAATGACCCCGGAATTACTTTGGAAATTAGGACGAGTAACTGCATTAGGCCTTTCGAAAGACGGAAAAAATGTAGTTTACAAAGTTTCTACTCCTTCTATTGAAGAAAATAAATCAAATTCTAAATTTTACATTCTACCTGTTAACGGAGGAAATCCGACGGAAGTAAAAGATACGAAAGAAGTATTAAAAGACAAAAATATATCTCGGGATGGAAAGTATATTGTTTACAATGAAGAAGTGAAAATCGATAAAGTTCTTGGAAAAGATTATTATCCTGAATTGGAAAAATCTCAAGTTCAAATCTACAACGGGCTCGATTATCGCCATTGGGATACCTGGAACGAAGGTAAATTCAACCATGTTTTTTACAAAGAAAACAAAGAAGGTGCTGTAGGGATTGATATTCTTAAAGGCGAGAGTTTTGATAGCCCACAAAAACCTTTTGGAGGTGACGAAGATTATATTTGGTCGCCTGACAGCAAAAGTATTCTTTACGTAAGCAAGAAAAAAGAAGGTACACAGTATGCTATTTCAACAAATACCAATATTTTCGAGTACAACTTGGAAACTGGAAAAACCATAAACAGAACCGAAGATAATCTTGGTTACGACATGGCACACCAATTTTCACCAACCGGAAATTTAACATGGTTACAAATGAAACGTGACGGTTATGAAGCCGATAAAAATGACCTTGTAGTGAACTTCAACGGAATGAAGTTGAACCTAACTACTAGTTGGGATGGCACCGTTGATCATTTTATGTGGAGTAAAGATGGTAAAAAGATCTATTTTGTTGCGCCAATCGATGGAACGAAACAATTATTCGAAGTAAATTTTCCAGGTTTGACTAAAATCACGATTAATGTCCATCAAATTACTAACGGCGATTTCGACGTAAATGATTTAGTTGGATTTTCTGAAGACAACATTATTGTAACCAGAACCGACATGAATCATGCCGCTGAAATTTTTTCTTATAATCTAAAGAAAAATAGTTGGAAACAATTATCAAATGTAAATACGACAACTTATAAATCCTTGGCGTTAAGCAAAACCGAAAGAAGATATATTACGACAACCGACGGTAAAAAAATGCTGGTTTGGGTAATTCTTCCACCAAATTTTGATGCTTCAAAAAAATATCCAACGCTTTTATATTGCCAAGGCGGGCCACAATCTCCGTTAACCCAAAGCTATTCTTTTCGTTGGAATTTCCAGTTAATGGCCGCAAATGGTTATGTTATTGTAGCACCAAACCGTCGCGGAATGCAAGGTCATGGCGTAGCTTGGAACGAACAAATAAGTAAAGACTGGGGTGGACAAGTCATCAATGATTACCTATCTGCGATTGATGATGTCGCTAAAGAAAACTATGTAGACAAAACAAGATTAGGATGCGTAGGCGCTAGTTATGGTGGTTACTCCGTATTTTATTTAGCAGGGATTCACAACAATAGATTCAAAACTTTCATTGCTCATGATGGCGTTTACAATACGCAAAGTATGTTTGGGACTACGGAAGAAGTATTCTTCAACAACTGGGATTTTGGCGGTGCGTATTGGGAAAAAGATAATGCAGTTGCCCAAAAAACCTATACGACTTTTAATCCGATGACTATGGTCGAAAAATGGAATACACCTATCTTAATCATACAAGGAGGAAAAGATTTTCGTGTGCCAATAGGACAAGGACAAGAAGCTTTTCAGGCGGCACAACTAAGAGGAATAAAAAGTAGATTTTTATATTTCCCTGAAGAAAACCATTGGGTACTAAAACCACAAAATGCCCAAGTGTGGCAAAAAGAGTTCTACAAATGGTTGAACGAAACATTGTAAATTTACAAATGGTTTGGAAACAAAAAACCTCACTTTTCAGTGAGGTTTTCTTATAAATAATTTTTATTTATTCTGGATCATTCATTTTGAAGGTGTCCATAAAAGCAGTTGTATAATTACCTGCTATATATCGAGGATCATCCATCAACTGTCTGTGGAATGGAATAGTTGTTTTTATCCCTTCAATTACAAACTCGTCTAAGGCTCTTCTCATTTTTGAAATTGCTTCTTCTCTTGATTGTGCCGTTGTAATTAACTTAGCAATCATAGAATCATAATTTGGCGGAATAGTATACCCTGAATACACATGAGTATCTAAACGAACACCGTGTCCTCCTGGCATATGAAGTGTCGTAATTTTCCCTGGAGAAGGACGGAAATCATTGTAAGGATCTTCCGCATTAATTCTACATTCTATGGCATGCAATTGTGGTAAATAGTTTTTACCTGAAATAGGTATTCCTGCTGCGACCATAATTTGTTCCCTAATCAAGTCATAATCGATAACTTGCTCCGTAATAGGATGTTCCACTTGAATACGTGTATTCATTTCCATGAAGTAAAAATTACGATTTTTATCAACCAAAAATTCTACGGTTCCAGCACCTTCATATTTGATATATTCAGCAGCTTTAACAGCAGCCTCTCCCATTTTTTGACGTAATTCGTCAGTCATGAATGGAGAAGGAGTTTCTTCAGTTAATTTCTGATGACGTCTTTGAACAGAACAATCTCTTTCAGAAAGGTGGCACGCTTTTCCATAAGAATCACCAACAACCTGAATTTCAATATGACGAGGTTCTTCGATTAATTTTTCCAGATACATCCCATCATTCCCAAAAGCGGCAGCCGATTCCTGACGGGCATCTTCCCAAGCTTTCAATAGATCTTCTTCTTTCCAAACAGCTCGCATTCCTTTTCCACCACCACCAGCAGTGGCTTTCAACATTACTGGAAAACCAAAATCTCTTGACAGCTGTAAAGCCTGCTCATATGATTCTAAAATTCCTACTGAACCTGGAACACAAGGAACACCAGCTTCAATCATGGTCGATTTTGCGGAAGCTTTATCCCCCATTCTATCAATCATTTCAGGAGATGCTCCAATGAATTTGATACCATGTTCCTGACAAATTTTAGAAAACTTTGAATTTTCAGAAAGGAAACCGTAACCTGGATGTATTGCATCTGCATTGGTAATTTCGGCAGCTGCAATAATATTTGACATTTTTAAATAAGACAAGTTACTTGGAGGCGGTCCTATACAAACTGCTTCGTCTGCAAACTTTACATGAAGACTTTCAGCATCGGCAGTAGAATAAACAGCTACTGTTTTGATACCCATTTCCTTGCATGTTCTAATTACGCGAAGCGCAATTTCTCCCCTATTTGCAATTAATATTTTTTTAAACATCTTTTTTTAAATTAAAAATTAAAAATTACGAATTAAGAATTAGAAAGCTACTTTTATGAGATTTTTAATTCTTAATTTTTAATTCTTAATTGATTATGATGGATCTACTAAGAATAAAGGTTGGTCAAATTCTACTGGCGACATATCATCAACCAATATTTTTACAATTTTACCAGACACTTCAGATTCAATTTCATTAAACAATTTCATAGCTTCAATAACACAAAGCACATCTCCTTTAGCTATGGTTTTACCCACTTCAACAAACATTGGTTTGTCTGGCGATGGTCTTCTATAGAAAGTTCCAATAATTGGAGATTTTATAGTGATGTAATGAGAATTTTCTACCACTGGAGCAACTTCTGCAACTGGAGCAGTGGCAACAATTTGTTGCGGTGCTACTGCTTGTTGAAGCGGAGTATGATTTGGCATTTGTTGTACATACGTAGTCTCGGTTACATTTCCTTCTAAAGTTGTTCTAATAGTGATTTTAACATCATCCATTTCCAATTTAACTTCTGCAACACCTGAATTAGCCACAAACTTGATTAAATTTTGAATTTCTTTTAAATCCATAATTGTTTATTTTTAGTTTAAATTTATTTTTTGTCGTAAGCCCATTTTAGATAAATGGATCCCCAAGTAAATCCTCCTCCAAAAGCTGCTAAAATAATTGTATCTCCCTTTTTGAATAAATGTTCAAAATCGCTGAGTACTAATGGCAAAGTTGCAGAAGTGGTGTTCCCGTATTTTTCAATATTCATTAAAACTTTTGAGTCATCCAAATTCATTCTATTTGCCGTAGCGTCAATGATACGTTTATTAGCTTGATGAGGAACTAGCCAATCTACATCTTCATTAGTAAGATTATTTTTTTTCAAAATAATCTCACTCGCATCGGCCATATTAGTAACCGCATATTTAAAAACCGTTTTACCGTCTTGAATAATATTGTGTCTGTTCTCGGTTATGGTTTCAAAAGAGGTAGGATGAAGAGATCCTCCAGCATCAATTTTCAAAAAATCACGTCCCACTCCATCACTCCTTAAGTACTCATCTTGCAGTCCTAATCCTTCGTAATTAGGTTCAAATAATACTGCACCAGCACCATCCCCAAAAATAATACAGGTAGACCTATCCGTATAATCAACTATTGAAGACATCTTATCTGCTCCAATTAAAAGTACTTTTTTATAACGTCCTGATTCTATGTAAGCCGCAGCAGTAGACATTCCGAATAAAAAGCTGGAACATGCCGCTTGTAGATCATATGCAAATGCATTAGTTGCGCCTATTTGTGTTGCCACATATACTCCGGTTGCTGCTACAGGCATATCAGGTGTTGCAGTTGCCATTATCACTAAATCTATTTCTAAAGGATCTATATTTGCCCTAGCTAATAAATCTTGTGCTGCTTTTATAGCAAGATAGGAAGTTCCTTTATCTTTATCTTTAAGAATTCTTCTTTCTTTTATTCCTGTACGAGAAGTAATCCACTCGTCATTTGTGTCAACCATTGTTTCTAGCACTTTGTTTGAAAGGACAAAGTCTGGCACATAGGCTCCAACAGCGGTAATTGCGGCCGTAATTGTATTCATTGTATTCAATTATTTCTTATCAAATGTTGCCACTTGAAAATTTTTTAAAAGACTTGAAAATTACAAAAAAAAAATTCATTTGCATTGATTTGTAACCTCTTATTTAACGAAAATTATAAACAACAAAAAAACTCTCACATCGTGAGAGTTCTAATATCATTTACAAAAACATATTAAGCAACAGCTACAGATTTATCTATAACAACTTGCCCTCTGTAATACATTTTTCCTTCATGCCAGTAAGCTCTGTGATACAAGTGTGCTTCCCCAGTTATTGGGCAAGTAGCGATTTGTGCTACAGTAGCTTTGTAATGTGTTCTTCTCTTATCTCTTCTTGTTTTGGAGATTTTTCTCTTAGGATGTGCCATTTTACTATATTATTTATCCGTTAATAGTTGCTTTAATTTGTCCCAACGCGGGTCAATATTTTCTTCTTTTTGTATTTCTTTTTTATGCTCTTTTTTCTGTTCTTTTATTGTCAATTCCTTCAGTTTTGTCAAGGCTTCCGTATTTAAACTTCCATCTTTCACTCCTGGATGAACCCGTCTTAGAGGAACTGAGAGCACTACCATTTCATAAATAGACTGAGAAACATCTATTTCAAATTCGCCAAACGGTAAAATGAGCAAATCTTCATTGTCATTATTATAGGTTTCACCAAAACGAACTATCAATTTCATCTTGCCTTTTATTGGCAAATCAAAATCTTCGCTGGTAAGATCACAAGGCACATATACAGTACCCGAGTGCTTGAAACTTAACTCCAGCATGTTGCTTTTCTTCTCTAAAACTACATTAACTTTGATATTTGAATTTTGAAATTCATCATACTCAAAGATTTCAAAGAACGCATTATTAATTTGAAATTCAAATTGGTGTTTGCCTAGCTTTAATCCTACGAAAGGAATTAAATATTCTTTTGTCTTGCTCATTTCAACAACAATTTACCCTAAACTTCGGGAGTGCAAAGATATAAAATTATTGCAAATCTAATAATCTTATTCACCTTTTTTTGTTTATAACTGTTTTTCTTTTGTTTTTAGCGGATTCTCACTGATTTCCTTATATTGATTTCTAGCATTATAAATATCAATAGCCAGATAAACTGCTTCTTTAAATGAATTATAATCTGCTATGCCTTTTCCTGCAATATCATAGGCTGTCCCATGATCAGGAGACGTTCTAATTTTATTTAATCCAGCAGTATAATTCACTCCTTTACCAAAAGACAATGTTTTAAAGGGGATTAATCCTTGATCATGATACGCAGCAATAATTGCATCATATTTTTCATATTGGCTACTACCAAAAAAACCATCTGCAGCAAAAGGACCGAATACCAATGTTCCCTTTTCAAATAATTTTTTCAATGCTGGCTTGATCACCAAATCATCTTCTTTACCAATTACTCCGCCATCACCGCAGTGTGGATTCAAACCTAAAACGGCAATTTTAGGTTTATTTATACTAAAATCTTGAATTAACGATTGCCTTACTGTTTCAATTTTCTTAATAATCAACTCTTCGGTTAGTTTTGATGCCACTTCGCTTACGGGAATGTGGTCGGTCAACAGTCCGACTCTTAAATTATCCTGAACCATTAACATCAGCGCATTCCCCTCTAGCTCTTGATCTAAATAATCGGTATGGCCCGGAAACTTAAATGTTTCCGACTGGATGTTATATTTATTTATAGGCGCAGTGACTAACACATCAACAACACCTTCTTTTAAAGCATTAGTAGCCGCAACAAATGATTTTATAGCATATTGCCCAATTTTTTCATCGTTTGTTCCTGGATTCAAATCAACTCCTTCTTTCCAAAGATTAAAAACATTAATTTTCCCTGTAACAATTTGATCCAATTTATCAATTCCATGCAGCATTGAAGTTGATTCAAAACTCTTTTTTACAAATGACATTATTTTCACATTCGCAAAAATAACCGGCGTACAAAGCTCTAACATTCGTGAATCTTCGAATGTTTTTAAAACAACTTCGCTTCCAATACCGTTTAAATCTCCAATTGAAATCCCAACGATTATATTTTCTGCTTTTTTCATCATGATCTAACGTTATTTATTGCTAATTTTGAAGTGCAAATTTAGTAAAATAAAACAAGAAATGTTTACAGGAATAATAGAAACCCTTGGCGTAATCCAAGAAATAAAAAAAGAGAAAGACAATATTCACATTACAATAGACTCTTCTATAACAAGCGAACTTAAAATTGACCAGAGTGTTGCCCATAATGGAATCTGTCTGACTGTCGTAGCTCTAAAAGACACCCTTTACACCGTAACTGCTATTGACGAAACAATTAAAAAAACGAATTTATCGTCTTGGAAAACAGGAGACAGTATGAATCTTGAAAGAGCTATGAAACTTGGAGACCGACTTGACGGTCATATCGTACAAGGTCATGTCGATCAAATAGGAATTTGCATAGTAGCGCAAGAAACTAACGGAAGTTGGCTTTATACCTTTGAATACGATGAAAAACTAAACAATATCACAATCGAAAAAGGCTCAATCACTGTAAACGGTGTTAGCCTAACGGTCGTAAACTCAAAGAAGAATCAATTTAGCGTGGCCATTATTCCATACACTCATGAACATACTAATTTTAAATCATTTGAAGTTGGCACAAAAATAAATCTTGAATTTGATGTAATAGGCAAGTATGTCTCCCGATTATATCTAAATAAATAACAAAACAATCTTATAAAAACAAAAGCTCCAATTTAAATTGGAGCTTTTGTTTTTAAACGATGACTGTAAATGATATAAAATCCAAAAAGCAATGCAATTATTAGTAGTACAGAAATATTTTCATCGATAGAAAGCCCTGGTGGTGGAGGTGGCTTGCGCTTACCTGCAATACCCGGAGTAGGAGGGCCGCCATTACCTGCAATAGCACACAAGGTCCCAAGCAGGAAAGCAATTAAAAGATAAAATTTGTTTGGCAAAATATTCATAATTTCCAAAAATAGTAAATCAATCGTTTAAAAAAAGTAATTTCAACTATTTATTATCAATCTCTGTTGTCAATCCTTATTAAATCAACCAAAACAGCAAACAAAAACTCATTTTTTTACAAAAATCACTTCTTACAATACAAAGATATGAATTTTAATGAATTCTTATTTTAATACACCCCAAAAAACAAATCCCCTCAAAATATATATTTTGAGGGGATTATCGTGGTCCCACCTGGGCTCGAACCAGGGACCACCTGATTATGAGTCAGGTGCTCTAACCAGCTGAGCTATAGGACCGGTTTAGAGTTTGCAATATTACTACTATTTTTCGTTTGCTCCAAATATTTTTTGCTTAGATTTTCAATTACCCCCAATATTTAGAACCATCTGACAGAAAACCATTGATTATTAGATTTCTAAACTTTACGATTGAATTATTTAATTTCTTGACACAACTCAATCAAAACTCCATTTGTACTTTTAGGATGTAAAAAGACAACTAATTTATTGTCGGCTCCCTTTTTTGGTACTTCATTCAAAACAACAAAACCCTCACATTTCAGACGTTCTATTTCCGATACGATATCCTCCACGTCAAAAGCAATATGATGTATTCCTTCCCCTTTTTTTTCTATAAATTTAGCTATAGGACTATCCGGATTAGTAGCCGCCAGAAGTTCTACTTTATTCGGCCCAACAGCAAAGAAAGAAGTACTCACCCCTTCACTTTCGACGTCTTCAAATTTATAAGCGGGAGCACCCAATAGCTTTTCAAAAATTAAATTTGAAACTTCTAAATTTTTAACCGCAATTCCTATGTGTTCAATTTTTTTCATTTCTTATTTATTATCTAAAATTACAAACTTTACATCGAGGTAAATTTACACATTAAAAGACAAAAAGAAAATATAGAAACTTAAAAGTAAGCCTAGTCAAATACCTGTAATAAAACAGTAAAAAGTTTCAATTCCATTAATTATAATTGTTATTTTGTAATTCTAATCCAAATTTGATATGTTGAAAAACAATTTAAGATATATTTCCCTGCTATTGCTTTTAATAATGATAGGATGCGCAAAAAGAGGAACCATAACCGGAGGTTCAAAAGATACGCTTGCGCCCGTTTTAAAAATGAGTTTTCCTAAGAATTTCAGCATCAACTTTAAAGGAAATGAAATAAAATTGGTCTTCGACGAAAATATCATATTAAAGAATTTAAACAAACAATTGATCATTTCTCCGCCAATGAAACAGGAGCCTTTGATTTTACCAACTACTGCCAGTAAGTTTATTACCATTCAAATAAAAGATACCCTTAAGCCCAATACCACATACAGTTTCAACTTTGGTCAAAGTATCTCTGACAATAATGAAGGAAATCCTTACAACCAGTTCAAATATGTATTCTCAACTGGCGACCACATCGATTCACTTTCTCTCAATGGAAAAGTGAAGGATGCATATAACAAAGAAACAGAATCATTTGTATCTATAATGCTTTACGAGATAAATAACACTTTTAAAGACTCTGTAATTTACTCTGATAACCCTAGATACATCATCAACACACTTGATAGCTTGAAAACTTTTAAATTAGATAATTTAAAAGCAGGTAAATATCTTCTTGTGGCTATGAAAGATTACAACAACAACAACAAATTCAACCCAAAAAACGACAAAATTGGGTTTAACAAACAATATATAACTATACCAAATGACACGGTTTACGAACTGGAAGTATTCAAAGAAGTTTTACCATTTAAAGCTTACAAGCCAAGTCAAGTATCCGGCAACAGATTAATCATCGGTTATGAAGGAAAAGCAAATTCAGTAAATGAAAGACCTAAAATAATCTTAAAAAACAAAAATGACGTACTTCCTTCTATCGTTACTCGGTTGCCAAAGAAGGATTCGCTGCAAATATGGTTTAAACCTTTAAAGACCGATTCATTAGCTGTAACGGTTAACAGGGACAAGTACCTAGAGCATTTTACAATTAAAATTAAAGAACAGAAAAAAGACACTTTAAACATTATTGCTATGCAAAATGGCGTTTTAAATTTTAGAGATCGTTTGGCTTTCGAAACCGCTACACCATTAGTCAAATTTGATAATACAAAAATTAAATTAGTCAATAAAGCGGGAACAGCAGTTCCTTTCACTTCTGAATACGACGAATTTAATCAAAAATTATACTTCGACTTCAAGAAGGAACCTTCTGAAGAATATGCTTTTACAATTAATCCTGGTGCATTAACTGATTTTTTCGAAAAATCAAATGACACCTTGACATATAAGGCTATAACTAAAACTACTGCAGAGTATGGGAATCTTAGCATTTCTTTACAAAATGTAAAACAATTTCCCGTCATTATTGAATTGACAAATCAAAAAGGAGAGCTTTTAGCCGCTGAATACGCAGAAAAAAACGCCACAATAGACTTTAATTTAATTGAACCCGCTTTATATTCTCTGCGAGCCATTTATGATGTGAATAAAAATAAGGAATGGGATACAGGAAATTATTTAGAAAAACGCCAAGCCGAAGAAGTTATTTATTTCTCAAAAGAAATTGACGTTCGTGCAAATTGGGATGTAAACCAGATTTTTGATTTAAGTGTTCCATATAGTCCCGAACCGAAAAAGAAAGTGGTGAAGAAGTAGGGATTTAAGAATGATAATTAACGTTTTTGATTTCAGATTTCTTCATCCGCTGGAATCAAAAATCGATAATCCTAAATATTTTATTCTTATATTTTAAAATCATCTCTATCATTAAGGAATCCTAATTTTTGTCTTGTCAACATCATTTTCAGTTTATCTAATTCAACCGGAAAAATAACTTCAGACTCATTCGGTTCAAGTAAATATTCCCCAAGATAATCGACAACTTGCGAATGTCCCGTATACTGATATCCATTATCGTCCTCGCCTATTCTATTAACACCAATAGCATAACTCATGTTTTCTATAGCACGCGCTTTGAGTAACGTATCCCAAGCATTTATTCTTGTTTTTGGCCAACTTGCAACATAAATTAGCAAATCATAATCTTCCGAATTTCGAGAAAATACAGGAAATCGCAAATCATAACATACTTGGAGGCAAATTTTCCAATTTAAATAATTGACGATAACTTTTTGCGTTCCACTGGTGTAGACTTTGTTTTCCCCAGCCAAAGTAAATAAATGTTTTTTATCATAAAACTGAATTTCTCCTGATGGAAAAACAAATAACATCCTATTATAGAAATTACTTTTTTCTTTAATAACAATACTTCCCGTAATGGCGCTTTTTTTAGCTTTTGCCAATACTTTAAGCCACCCTACCGTTTCCCCTTGCATAGTTTCCGCTACGAGCTCTGGATTCATTGTAAAACCCGATGTAAACATTTCAGGTAGCACAATCAATTCTGTACTTCCGAAAATTGAATTAATTTTGGCTTCGAAATAGTTTCGGTTTTCTTTTGGACTTTCCCAGACTAAAGGCGATTGGATAAGCGTTACTTTCATTTTAAATCATTTTTATAAAGATAAAAAAAAACGCATTCAACTTTTACATTGAATGCGTTTTTTAATTTCACATATTAAGTCTTATCCTTTCAAGCTTGCTGACAAATATTCTCTGTTCATACGAGCAATATTTTCAAGAGAAATTCCTTTTGGACATTCTACTTCACAAGCTCCAGTATTAGTACAGTTTCCAAAACCTTCAGCATCCATTTGGCTCACCATATTCAATACACGGTCAGTAGCTTCAATTCTTCCTTGTGGCAACAACGCATATTGAGATACTTTTGCAGCGACAAAAAGCATCGCCGATGAGTTTTTACAACTCGCCACACAAGCTCCACAACCAATACAAGTAGCCGCATCAAAAGCATTATCCGCATCTTCCTTATTAATAGGGATCGTATTAGCATCAATAGTATTTCCTGAGGTGTTTACGGATATAAATCCTCCCGCATGTTGAATCCTGTCAAAAGAACTTCTGTCAACCACTAAATCTTTAATTACTGGAAAAGCTTTGGCTCTAAACGGCTCAATAAAAATGGTATCACCATCCTTGAACATTCTCATGTGCAATTGACAAGTGGTAACACCTCGGTCTGGTCCGTGCGCTTCCCCATTGATATATAAAGAACACATCCCGCAAATTCCTTCGCGACAATCGTGATCAAATGCAACTGGCTCATCCCCTTTCATGATCAATTCGTCATTCAAAATGTCAAGCATTTCAAGAAATGACATATCTGGCTCAATATGATCTATAGGATACTCAACTATTTTACCTTCTGCAGCGGCATTTTTCTGACGCCATATTTTTAATGTAAGTTTCATATTTTTAGTTTGAAAGTCATAAAGTCGAAAGTCGAAAGTCGATTGACATTGAGCCACTTGACTTTAAAACGTTAGACATTAGACTAAATTATTTATAACTTCTTTGAACTAATTTCACGTTATCAAATACCAACGGCTCTTTGTGTAAAATTGCTTCGCTTGGTTTCCCAGTGTATTCCCATGCTGCTACGTAAGCAAAATTCTCATCGTCACGCTGGGCTTCTCCTTCTTCTGTTTGGTATTCTTCACGGAAATGTCCTCCACAAGATTCATTACGATGTAACGCATCTTTAGCAAATAATTCCCCCAATTCAAGGAAATCGGCAACACGAGTTGCTTTCTCCAATTCTTGATTCAAACCATTCGCATCACCAGGAACTTTTACTTCTTTGTAAAACTCTTCGCGCAAAGCAGCAATTTCTACAATTGCTTCGTTTAATCCTTTTTCATTACGAGCCATTCCCACTTTGTCCCACATAATTTTCCCTAATTTCTTATGAAAATAGTCAACAGAATGTGTTCCTTTATTGTTCATGAATCTTTCGATTTGATCTTTTACCGCTTTTTCAGCAGCAACAAATTCAGGTAAATCTGTAGATATGGCACCCATTTTAATATCTGGAGCTAGATAATCTCCAATAGTATATGGCAATACGAAATACCCATCTGCTAAACCTTGCATCAAAGCCGAAGCCCCAAGTCTGTTGGCTCCATGATCTGAGAAGTTCGATTCCCCAATGGAAAAACAACCCGGAATTGTAGTTTGCAAGTTATAATCAACCCAAGTACCTCCCATTGTATAATGTACCGCAGGGTAAATCATCATTGGAGCAGTGTAAGGATCTTCATCTACAATTTTATAATACATTTGGAACAAGTTCCCGTATTTACTTTTTACAAGTTCAGTACCTAATTTAGTTACTAATTTAGTATCATTAGTATCCAATCCTTTTACATACGCTTGCTCATTTCCGTACCGTTGAATAGCTGCCGCAAAATCCAAATAAACTGCTTCACCTGTTTTGTTTACTCCAAAACCTGCATCACATCTTTCTTTGGCAGCACGGGAAGCTACATCACGAGGCACTAAGTTACCAAAAGCCGGATACCTTCTTTCTAAGAAATAATCTCTTTCACTTTCTGATAAATCGGTTGCTTTTTTCTTTCCTTCTCGAATCGCTTGCGCATCTTCTAATTTTGCAGGAACCCAAATACGTCCATCATTTCGCAATGATTCTGACATTAATGTCAATTTTGATTGGTGATCTCCTGAAACCGGAATACAAGTAGGATGAATTTGTGTATAACAAGGATTGGCGAAGAAAGCCCCTTTTTTGTGGATTTTCCAAGCAGCAGTAGCGTTACTTCCCATTGCATTGGTAGAAAGGAAAAACACATTTCCATACCCACCAGAAGCAATAACAACCGCATGAGCCGAGTGTCTTTCTATTTCACCGGTAACTAAGTTACGAGCGATAATTCCTCTTGCTTTTCCGTTTACGATTACTAAATCCAGCATTTCGTGACGGTGATGCATTTTTACTTTACCACGACCTATCTGGCGATTCATTGCTGAGTAAGCGCCCAAAAGTAATTGTTGACCTGTTTGCCCTTGTGCATAAAAAGTACGAGAAACCAAAGTTCCTCCAAAAGAACGGTTATCTAATAACCCTCCATATTCACGAGCCAATGGAACGCCTTGTGCCACACATTGGTCAATAATATTACCGGAAACTTCCGCCAAACGGTGTACGTTAGCCTCGCGAGCACGATAATCACCACCTTTTACGGTGTCGTAAAACAATCTGTGAACTGAATCACCGTCTCCTTTATAATTTTTTGCAGCGTTGATTCCTCCTTGTGCAGCAATGGAGTGCGCACGACGGGGTGAATCTTGAAAACAAAATGCTTTTACGTTATATCCTAATTCTGCTAATGTTGCAGCAGCAGAACCTCCAGCAAGACCTGTACCCACTATAATTATATCTAAATTACGTTTGTTAGCAGGGTTTACTAAATTAATATGATCTTTATAATTTGTCCATTTGTCCGCAATTGGACCGGTAGGAATTTTTGAATCTAATGCCATTATAATTTAATATTAATGATTAAAATGATGAAATAATGCAATGAAAATGAAACCAAAAGGAACTACAATTGCAAAAGCATATCCTAATGTATGCAAAGATTTTGAATATTTATTATTAAAACCTACTGACTGAAAGGAAGAATTGAAACCATGCCACAAGTGCAAAGACAACAATAAAAAAGACAAACTGTACAATCCTGTTCTAACGGGGCTTTCAAATTTTTCTGCTAATTCATGAAAATATCTTGTTTCATTCAATGGATTAGATTCTACATATTTATATACCATTTCAGGAACCCAAAAATCGTAAAAATGCAAAGCTAAAAAGGCTAGAACAACTGACCCAGTAACTATCATATTTCTGGAAGCCCACGAAGAATTAGCAGCTCCGTTATTTTTCGCATACCCAATTGGCCTGGCTTTTCTGTTTTTAAAATCCAAAACAAAACCCATGATGAAGTGAAAAACTACCCCAACAATTAATATAGGCTGAATTACATATTGAACTAAAGGATTATTTCCCATAAAATGAGAAATCGAGTTGAATGTATCGGCACTAAAGACCGATGTCATATTGATAAAAAAATGCTGTGCTAGAAACAACATCAAAAAAAGTCCTGAAAGTGCCATAGCTACTTTTTTTGCTATTGACGATTTCAATAATGCAGATTTTGCCATAAGATTTATATAATTTGTTTTGAAAAATTCTACAAAAATAAAGCAATTAGACAGTAACTACAACCTTTTCGCTGTTATTTATAATGAATTTAAAGTGTTTTACACAAAACACCAAGAAATCTCTAAAAATCAAACAAAATTCAAAAAATGGTTAAACAAAAAAGAAAGAAATCTTAAATAAGAGGTAGCGGTAAATATCAAAAATCACGCTACAAAAAGACTAAAATTACCGATTCAATAATTTTAATTATTGTTTATTTACAAATTAATAAAAACATCTCCTCCTTTGAATTTATATCCGTAAAACGATTGCATCAAGACAATGCGTTTTTAACTTTACAAGTTAAAAACTGAATAATGAAAACAGGAATTGACTCCATCTCTTTTGATGTTGCTAAAATACATTTACCTATTAAAACATTGGCAAAAGCCAGACATATTGAACCTGAAAAATTAGAAAAAGGGTTGGGCTTAATAAAAATGACATTACCGGATACACATCAAGATACGGTTGTTTTTGCCGCAAACGCTTTGACCAAACTGATTCAAGAAAACAATCTTAATCTTAGTGAAATTGCAAGAATTTATGTTGGAACCGAAAGTTCGATTGATAGTTCAAAACCGATAAGTTCTTTTCTAATCGCATTGATGGAACAAAAATTTGGGGAAAACATTTTATCAGAATGTGATGTGGTTGATTTTACATTTGCTTGCATTGGTGGTGTTGACGCCTTGCAAAACTGCTTGGATTTTATTCAATTAAACCCTACCAAGAAAGCAATTGTTGTCACAACTGATTTTGCTAAATACGATTTAAACTCTACCGGTGAATATACCCAAGGTGCCGGCGCAGTAGCAATGTTAATTGTTTCAGACCCCAGAATTATTGCATTTGACAACAATTGGGCAACAAGTACAAAAGGGGTTTTTGACTTTTTTAAACCGTACCGCACTATTTCAAAAAAAGCAATTACAGGAAATTCAACTAACGAGCCTTGGTTTGACAACCTTGAAGACGAAATAGAAATCCACAAAGACCAACCGGTTTTTGATGGACAATATTCCAACCAATGTTATATGGATCGCACCAGAAATGCTTATTTTTCATTAAAAAAATTAAAAAACACAAACGAAACAATCTACAAATCATGGAAAAGCATCATTATGCATTTGCCTTACGCGTTTCAAGGACGTCGCATGCTATTTGAGATTTACGCTTTGGATGCCGAAAATAAAATCATCACTGGAGATGAAGACGCAACCGAATATCAAAATAAATTGAAAGGAATCAGTAAATCCGAAGACTACCAAAATTTTGTACATAATAAATTGATGCCTGCCGAACTCGCTTCTTCATTAATCGGTAATTTATACACCGGCTCCATTTTTATGGGACTGCTATCGACTTTGGCTCATTTTTATGATACTGCAAAAGAAATAAGCGATAGTAAATTTGGGTTTCTTGCTTACGGAAGCGGCTCTAAATCGAAAGTTTTTGAAGGAACGATCCAACCAGATTGGAGAACGGCAATAGCTGGTATTAAACTATTTGAAACATTAGATGAAAGTTTTGAAATTGATTTTCTAACATACGAAAAACTGCATAAAAAAGAACAAAAACAAAGCATTCAGCTCCCTAAAAAAGAATGGGTTTTAGACCGAATAGAGAATGAAATTCCTAATCTATTAGGAGCTCGTTACTACAAATGGATAGACTAATTTTTCAAGCGAGTAAAAAAAGCACCGAGAATTCTTAATCGAACTTTAGGTGCTTTTCGTCGATAAAATACACGTCTAACTAAATTTAGCCATATACTGCTGTACAATTAAATCTGTATTTTCATTTCGAATTTTCTGCTGCAATTGAATTGGAGGAGAAGCTCTTTCCAGACAATTTTTAACGGCGCAAGTCTCGCAAGTTACACCTACAATTTGTTTTTGGATGGATTTATTATCGATGAATTTGAATTTTTTCTTTACACTTGGCGTAATTAATATTCCCACAGAAATACTCCTTAAACAATCTTTTTTGAATGGATCCAATGTTGCTGACGAGAAAACCAAATACTCATTACTGCTATTATCGTAACGAGAAATTTGCGCATCAAAAAAGTGATTCTTGTTTTGTTTCATAGCATTCTCTATCGTCTTGATCGACACCCATCTTCGACAGTAATGCTCATTCATTTCGTTGGCGTGCGGCTCTTGTTGATTTGTAATGTGTAATTCTTTCTTTATTTGATAGGTGTCTGCGCCAATTTTATGCGACAATCGCAAGAAGAAGAGATTCTTTAACTGAAAATCCTTAGGTAAAATATTAGTCAGCCTTTGATAAAAAGATTCGGGCGAAACATTGAATTTTCCCATCAATTGAATCATCTCTTGTGGCTTTGGATCTGTTTTTAACAGAAACAAATTCAATTCATCAATCAGTTGTTGTCTGGGTATAAGCAATGCTCCGGCAAAATACGAAGCATAGAAATTATTAAGAACCTGATCAAAATTATCAAATTTTATCCAACTAAAAGTGAACAACCTTTCTGTAATTTCCAGGTAATTATAAGCGATTTCTTTGGCCAAAATAAATGCTTTTTGCGGCTCATCAATATCCAACGAAAGTAACAAAGTTCTACTTTTAGGAACAAATATCGACCTTAAATCACCTAATTCTTCTTGCTCCGAAAAAACAATTTCTTGAATAGTATAACCATATTCCTCTATTAAGATGGCAGACAATTCCTCAATAGAAATTTCAGCATCAACCTTAATATGAAATGCTTTAGAGAATTGCAATACTTTCAATTCTAAATCTTCAAAATAATTATTATGGGCTTCTTGATACGAACGCAATGCTGCCAAGAAAAAACTTTCGCGTGTTAAATTATAGTGTTGGGCAATTTCAATAATAGTACTTATAAAGGCATTTACCTTTGCAGGAGCATTAGCAATGATGTCGATAAGATCATTTTCCTGAATTCCGAAAATATCCAAAGGAATCTCTTTTAAAATACCCGATTTTAAAATTTCCCCAATAGGTGCCAAATTATTATCCAGTTTTAAAGAAACCATATGATCATAAGAAACATCCAGCTTTTCCGAAAGGAGAATAATCTTATCTGTTTTTGGATATTTTTTTCCTTTCTCTATTTCGTTTAAGTACGATTTTGAAAGGTCTGTAATTTTAGCCAAACCAAATAAAGATAAGTTCTTATTGGTACGGGCCTGCTTGAGTTTCAACCCAAAAATCAACTTTATATAATCCTTTTCTATATTCATAAAATCAAAGATACGCTAAAAAACAAAAACGACAAAAAAATATTTTTTTAATTTTTAGCGTACGTTCGCTTGTTTTGTAAAAAACTTTTTGTACTATTGTCATGTAAAACGAATTAGCCATGATACACCAAAACGAAACAACCGAAAGATTACTTCAGTTATTAACTGAAACGAATCACCATTATCCAGAAATATTGACGGATGAGGCCATCGATTTTTTAACTGACTTACATCAAAAATTTAATAACAAAAGACTTGCGTTATTGGAAGACCGAAAAAACCAACAGGTCTTATTTGATAATGGAGCTCTACCAACCTTTCCAGTTGAGACAAAGAGCATCAGAGAAAGCAATTGGCAAGCCGGAAAAACGCCAAAAGACTTATTAGACAGAAGAGTGGAAATAACCGGTCCCGTTGACAGAAAAATGGTCATCAATGCACTTAATTCGGGAGCAAAAACTTTCATGGCCGATTTCGAAGACAGCACTTCACCAACCTGGAGTAATTTGATGAGCGGGCAACAAAACTTGAAAGATGCAGTAAACAAGACTATCACTTTAGAAGACACTAAAAAAATTAAAAAATACAGTTTAAATGAAAAAACGGCTGTATTAATAGTTCGCCCAAGAGGATTGCATTTGACGGAAAAAAATATTTTGATTGATGGCGAGCAAGCCTCAGGATCTCTTATTGATTTTGGATTGTATGCGTTCCATAATTACAAACAGCTTATCGAAGATGGATCCGCCCCCTATTTTTACATCCCAAAATTGGAACATTATTTAGAAGCAAGATGGTGGAATGAAGTTTTCGAATTTACACAGGAATATTTGGGGGTTCCAAACGGAACATTCAAAACAACGGTTTTAATCGAAACCATAACGGCCAGTTTTCAATTGGACGAAATCATTTTTGAACTAAAGGATCACATTGTTGGTCTTAATTGCGGAAGATGGGATTACATTTTTTCTTACATCAAAAAATTAAGAAATAATCTAGCTTTTATTGTTCCAAATAGAGATCAAGTAACAATGACGTCTCCATTTATGAGCGCATACTCGCAGTTGGTTATTCAAAGATGCCACAAACGTAATATTCATGCAATAGGAGGAATGGCCGCTCAAATTCCGATAAAAAACGACGATGAAGCAAATGCAATTGCTTTCAATAAAGTAATCACCGACAAAGAACGTGAGGTAAAAAACGGACACGACGGAACTTGGGTTGCGCATCCGGATTTGGTTTCATTAGCCATGAAAGTTTTCGACAAATACATGCCAACAGCAAACCAAATTCATGTAAAAAGAGAAGACGTACATGTAACCGAGAAAGATTTATTAGAAATTCCAAAAGGAACAATCACCGAAGAAGGAGTTCGAAAAAATATCAGCATTTCTGTTTTGTATATCGCATCCTGGTTAAACGGACAAGGTGCCGCAGCTTTACACCATTTAATGGAAGACGCTGCAACTGCCGAAATATCAAGATCACAATTGTGGCAGTGGCTTAAAAACGAAGTGGTTTTAGACAATCAAAAAGTATTAAACGAAAAATACTACCATCGAATGGCAATGGAAGAATTTGAAAAAATCAGAAAAAGTGTTGGAGACGAAAATCATGAAAAGCAAAAATACAGATTGGCAGAGCAACTATTAGACATCTTAGTAGTAAACGATAATTTCATCGAATTTTTGACCATCTTAGGGTACAAATACATTTAAAAAACTATTAACAAACAACCATAAAAACGCAGAAAATGAAAACAACAGAAACAAGAATTCAGGAATTAGTTGCAGATTGGATTACAAACCCAAGATGGAAAGGAGTTGAACGCCCATACACAGCGGAAGAAGTAGTAAAACTGCAAGGGTCTTACATCATAGAACACAGCGTCGCAAAAATTGGAGCTAACAACCTATGGAATAAACTTAATTCTCAAGATTTTGTAGCTGGACTTGGTGCACTAACAGGCAATCAAGCAATTCAAGAAGTTGAAGCAGGTCTTGACGCAATCTATTTAAGCGGATGGCAAGTTGCCGCTGACGCAAATGTTGCAGGCGAAATGTACCCTGACCAATCTTTATATCCTGCAAACAGCGTTCCATTGGTAGTAAAACGAATCAATAATGCACTTTTACGCGCCGATCAGATACAAGTTGTAAACGGAACGACTGATAAAAAACAATATTTAGTTCCTATAGTTGCTGATGCCGAAGCTGGTTTTGGTGGCAATCTAAATGCTTTCGAATTAATGAAATCAATGATCGAAGCAGGCGCTGCCGGAGTTCACTTTGAAGATCAATTAAGTTCTGCAAAAAAATGCGGACACTTAGGGGGAAAAGTATTGGTTCCTACTCAAGAAGCGATTAACAAACTGATCGCAGCAAGATTAGCAGCTGACGTTATGGGAACTCCAACTTTAATCGTGGCCCGCACTGATGCTGATGCTGCCAATTTATTGACAAGCGACATCGATCCTAGAGATGCCAAATTCATTACAGGTGAGAAAACAGGAGAAGGATTTTTCTATGTAAATTGTGGAGTTGAACAAGGAATTGACAGAGGATTGAGCTACGCACCTTATGCTGATTTAATTTGGATGGAAACCAGCAACCCTGATTTGGCTTACGCCAAACAATTTGCAGATGCGATTCACAAAGAATTTCCAGGCAAAATGTTAGCGTATAACTGCTCGCCTTCATTCAACTGGGCTGCAAAATTATCCGTAGCTGAGATGGAAACCTTCAGAGAAGACCTTGCTGCAATGGGATACAAATTTCAATTCATCACATTAGCTGGATTTCATGCGCTAAACACCAGTATGTTCGAATTATCAAAAGCGTACAAAGAAAGAGGAATGGCCGGTTATTCTGAATTACAGGAAAGAGAATTTGCCTTGCAAAAACACGGTTTCAAAGCCGTAAAACATCAAGGTTTCGTAGGAACATCTTACTTTGATGCCGTTCAAAATACGGTTACCACAGGAAAATCTTCTACAATAGCCATGAAAGATTCTACTGAAGTAGCGCAGTTTTAAGAAAACAAAGTAATTAAGAACACAAAATGTATTTGGTCTGAAAAACAAATTTCAACCTACTACGTTTTGTGTTTTTTTACGAATTTTGCCAAATTCGTAACTAAAATGATTTAAACTTACTATTTTTGAGTAATCAAAAGTTTAAACACAATTGTTATGAAATAAGCATAAAGAGAAATGGCGTAAATACCAATAGTACCTCTATGCGAATTACATTTGACAAAAAAAATATAAAATTCAACAAATGAAATACCATCAAATCGACCGTGACTTATTTATAAAAAATCGTGCTAAATTCACAGCTCAAATGAAGCCAAAAAGTGTAGCAGTATTTAATTCCAACGATATTTACCCCGTTTCTGCTGACAGTACTTTGCCTTTTGCACAACACCGAGATATTTTTTATTTAAGCGGAGTCGATCAGGAAGAAAGTATTTTGTTACTTTTTCCTGATGCGCCTTACGAACACCAAAGAGAGATGTTATTCCTGAAAGAAACCAGCGAACACATTGCCATTTGGGAAGGTGAAAAACTGACTAAAGAACGTGCTCTAGAAGTTTCTGGAATCCGAACTGTATATTGGTTACCCGAATTTGAAAAAATTCTGTTCGAAATGATGACGCACTCTGATACAATTTATATCAATACGAATGAGCATTATCGTGCAAAAGTGGAAACTGAAACCCGCGAAGCCCGTTTTGTAAAATGGTGGAAAGAGAAATATCCAGCTCATGCGGTCGCAAAAAGCAATCCGATATTGCAACGTCTTCGTTCTGTAAAGGAAAGCGAAGAATTGGATTTAATCCAAAAAGCATGTAACATTACTGAACTTGGTTTTAGACGATTATTGCCTTTCGTGAAACCCAACGTCACCGAATATGAAATTGAAGCCGAATTGATTCACGAATTTGTTCGCAACCGTTCCAAAGGATTTGCTTACACACCTATTATCGCTTCAGGAAACAATGCCAATGTCTTGCATTATATCGAAAACAACCAACAATGTAAAGCCGGTGATTTGATTTTACTAGATGTGGCAGCTGAATATGCTAATTATTCCAGCGATATGACGCGTACCATTCCAGTTTCGGGAAAATTTACCGGCAGACAAAAAGACGTTTACAATGCTGTTTTGCGTGTAAAAAATGAAGCGACCAAAATGCTTGCTCCGGGAACGCTTTGGAAACAATACCATATCGAAGTAGGGAAAATCATGACTTCTGAGTTGCTAGGTTTAGGATTAATCGATAAAGCCGATGTGCAAAACGAAAACCCAGACTGGCCAGCCTATAAAAAATATTTCATGCATGGAACCTCTCACCACATGGGATTGGACACGCACGATTACGGAATTCTAACGGAACCTATGCAAGCTAATATGGTTTTCACGGTAGAACCGGGAATTTACATTCCTGCTGAAGGTTTCGGAATCCGTCTGGAAGACAACATCATCGTTCAGGAAAGTGGCGAACCCTTCAACATGATGCGCAACATCCCAATTGAAGTGGACGAAATCGAAGAATTAATGAACAGTTAATTCCTTAAATACATACAACTAAATCGGTTTACAGCAATGTGAACCGATTTTTTTTTGGGCGCAACCCAGCTTCCGTAAACTCCAGCTGCGTCGGGCTATCCGCTAGAAGTCCTCGTGCCGCAAAAGCGCGGCACTATGGGCTTTCCGCTGCTATCCCTTGCGCGCTTCAACGAGAAAATCTATAACTGAACAACATCAATTCCAAAATTCATCTTAAAGCTCTAACTTCATAATCAAGCTTCCGACTTATTTAAAAACTTAAATTACAGAAATCATGCAAGTACACGAAATAGATTACCACATATATGGCGAGGAAATGCAATATGTAGAAATAGAATTAGATCCACAGGAAATCGTAATTGCCAAAGCCGGAAGCTTTGTGATGATGGACAACAATATCCAAATGGAAACCATTTTTGGAGTGGTTCAAAACAACAATCTGGATTGTTTGGCAAACTTCTGAATGCCGGAAAAAGAGTTCTTACAGGTGAAAGTCTGTTTATGACAGCGTTCATCAATCAAAACAATACTAAAAGCAACGTTTCCTTTGCCGCTCCCTATCCAGGAAAAATAATTCCAATAGACTTGACCCAATTTGGTGGAAAATTCATTTGCCAGAAAGGTTCCTTTCTTTGTGCCGCCAAAGGCGTTTCTATAGGAATTGAATTCTCTAAAAGACTAGGACGCAAACTTTTTAGCGGCGAAGGTTTCATCATGCAAAAAATTGAAGGCGACGGTCTGGCGTTTGTACATATCGGAGGAAAATTGGCCAAAAAGAATTAGCAGCTGGCGAAATTCTAAAAGTGGATACTGGCTGTATTGTAGGTTTCACCAAAGATGTCGATTATAACATTGAATTCATTGGCGGTATCAAGAATTCTATTTTTGGTGGAGAAGGATTATTTTACGCCACACTTCGCGGTCTGGGAACGGTTTACGTACAATCCTTACCTTTCAGCAGACTTGCCGATAGAATTATTGCATCCGCACCAAAAGCTGGCGGAAATAGTCGCGACGAAGGACGTTTATTGGGCGGATTAGGAAGTTTGCTTGATGGAGATAGACGATTTTAAATTTAAATAACCCTACAAGGTTCAAAAGCTTTGTATGTGTTAATTTACTTGTAAATCAATATTTTAAAAAATTTGATTTATAATATATTTTTGTCTAATATCCGATTTGTTGATTGCATTAAAACATAAACTGATGTTGCTTTATTTATAATATCTTTTATATTTTCACTTGAAAAGCCGAGTTGTTTTGATAATTCAACTCCAATTACAAAATCTATCAGAAAAGATATATAAAGCAAGTCAAATTTTGAAAAAATATTTACTTGTGTCTTATTTCCGTGTACATAATAGTCACGAGTTCTTATAACCTTCTTTACAAAACTTTTATACAACTCTTCTTCAATGATCATTATTTCAATAAATATATATTTTAAATCATTAAAATACTTTTCAACTGTTGGGTTCTTATGATTAGCTCCAAATCTTTTATTAAAAGCTTCAAATGAAGCTAGGGAATTTGTAAATCTTCTACTATGGCTTACTTTTATAGATAATATATTTCCTAAAATAATATCGCTACAAAACTGAATATCTTCATTTAAATACCATTCTTGCAAAATTTTATTTAAGTCTTTTTTTATATCGATATAATCGAAACTAATATAATCACTATTATTTTCATTAACGAAATCTTTATTATAATATAAAGAAAACCATTCGCCACAGCTTAAACATTTTATTCTAAATGCTTTAAAATGATTTGATTTGCCATAGAAAAGAATTAAAAATTTTTGAAACGTTTTATATATATCGATCATTTCTATCACGCTTAATTTATTTTGCGAGCTAAATGAAACATATCCAACATTGATAATATTTAGAGAATTTAAATTAGATGTATGTCTGATTGTTTTTATAATTTCAATTTCTAAAAATTTTTCTTTTATAATTATTTTATGCCTAACGTCATCCTCCTTTTCTAACTTCTTGTTTTCGTTATCATACCAATGAAAACTTCTTATCCATTCATTAAAAGCTGAGTTATCAATTTTAAATTCCTTTATTTTTAGATTATATGGATCTATTTTGTGATGTGATGAAACAAAAACATATTCAGGAGAATATTTCTTAAAACTTATTATTCCAACAGAGCTTTATATAATCGAGTTATTGACAAAAGTTAAATATCCAAGATTATTAAAAACACCATAAATAAGTTCTTTTTTGTATTCTGGATATTTGCTAGAAAGATTTGTCTCCAAATAAACAACCCCATCTAAAAACTTTAAAACACAAAAATATTTTATATTGTCATACTCTGGTATCCAAATTTCACCGTAATATTTTCGTTCATCAAACATAATCGTACAAATCTATAAATTGCTCTTCTCAAATATACTATTTTTAATACAAGCGCATTCATGAATTACTTACATGACCTTATATTTCTTAAATGGTTAAATAAATAAAATGCTACTTTTGTAGACTAAATTTCCATTTTGAAACAAATACTCTTTAAAAACACCAACATCTCCTATTCCGATACCGGGAAAGGCATCGCTATTGTCTTGCTTCATGGCTTCTTGGAAAACAAAGGCATGTGGGATTTTTATATTTCGGAGTTTGCTAAAAAAAATCGCGTTATCACGATTGATTTATTGGGACATGGCGAAACGGAATGTTTGAGTTACGTGCAAACGATGGAAGATAATGCCGATGCTGTTCACGCAGTTTTATCGGAATTGCGCATCCGTAAGGCCATTTTTGTTGGACATTCTATGGGCGGTTATGTCGCTCTGGCTTTCGCAGAATTGTATCCTGAAAAGATAAAAGGATTAATTTTATTGAATTCAACTGCAAAAGCAGATAGCGAAGAACGAAAAATAAATCGCGATCGCGCTATTAAAGCGGTGAAACAATCTTTTATAAATTTTGTATCGTTGTCCATTGCTAACTTATTTAGCGAAGACAACAGAGAAAGACTTTCATCAGAAATAGAAAGTGTAAAAATCAAAGCTTTAAAAACACCCCTTCAAGGAATTGTAGCTTCATTGGAAGGAATGAAAATCAGAAAAGACCGAGAAGTTTTATTGCACCTTACTCCCTATCCTAAACTGCTAATTTTAGGAGAAAAAGATCCTGTTTTAAATTACTCAGAAACCAAAGGACAAACAGAAAACACCGAAGTTAAACTCGTTACTTTTCCAGACGGACACATGAGTCACATTGAAAACCAAGAAGAATTATTAAACGTGTTATTGTTGTTTTTTAAAAGAATTTAAATTATTTTCTCCTTAAAAGGAATCTTTACATCTAAAATCTCCATCAACAAAACGACTATTTGTTCTAAATAATTGGATAAAACTTCCTCGTTGATAATTGAATTCATTTCTTTTTCTTCTTTGAAAGCAAATGGAAGAAATCCTCCTTTTAGATTCTTAAAGGAAATAATCCCTGCTTCTATCGGCTTTCCTTTCGCCTCCTCCTCATACATATACGCATAGGACAAAACCTGTATAATTTTATCGCTTTTGATGTCTTCTGTTAAACCTTTCCAGGTTTTAAGAATAACATTTGCTTTATCAACTTTACCCGTCTTATAATCGATAATTCGAATCGTTCCGTTTCGTTCTTCAATTCTATCAACATTTCCTTTTATTAATACCGGAAAAGGCAAGCTAGGGTGATTTAATGATCTCTCGAAAGTTTTTTCTAAAGCCAAGATTTTAATTGCATCCCCATTTTTAATACTTTCTAATTCCACTTTTAAGAAATTCGAAACATTGCGTTTCGCTACTTCAAAAGCCAAAAGATTGCGCCCTTTTTTAATTTCGCCTTCTTTGTAAACTAATTTGAATTGTTTCAACACCTCAACATCAATTTGCTTGAAACAGTTTAATATATCACTTCCCGAAATAAATTTACCAATAAAAGGTTCATATAAAACCTTTAAAGTTTCATGAATAATGGTTCCTAAAGTATTCAAAGCTATGTTTTCTTCGACTTCTTCGACTTCGCTGATGCGCAATATCTTTTGGAAATAAAACTGAATCGGATTCCTGATATAACTCGTCAACGCTGATGGAGAAAACCCTTTTTCTGCAATTTCTTTCAATCGCACCATCACACTTTCTGACTTTGGAATTACCATTGGCTGATATGCCGTTTCGGGTAAAACAGCATTATAAATTTCGTGCGTTAACGTATGATTTTTTTGCTTTTCTACTTCCAGTTGGGTAATGAATCGACTTTTCTCACCCGCGTCTAATCCTTCACTTTCGGTATTATAAAGCAAATAAATGTTTTTGGCCCGTTGTAACAAATGATAAAAATGATACGTATAAATCGCATCTTTCTCTTTGAAAGTTGGTAAACCCAATTCGCGTTTTACATCATACGGGATAAACGAATTCTGGGATTTCCCGGCAGGAAATTTTCCTTCATTCATTGAAGTAACGATTACGGTATCAAAATCCAATACGCGACTTTCCAATACACCCATAATTTGCAAACCATTCAAAGGTTCTCCTTCAAAAGAAACCTCAGCCAAATCAATTACTTGTTTATAAATCGCGTAAAGTGTTTCAATTTCATCTATGTGCTTGTGTTGCGAATAGTAATTAATCAGTTTATTAATTGTTTTAAAAATAGCAAAGACAAAAGCTTTGGTTATTTTCTCCTCTTCGCTATCATTACTAAGATTGTTTTTAATTGTCTGCAGTAAATTAGTAATAGATTCTAAAACTGCAATCGAACCATTTTCCCATTTTTTAAATAGTACCAAAAACAAATCACTCACATCCAAATTGAGTTCAAGCAGCTTTTTATGAGTAATAAATGTATAATTATTTTTATTAATTGTATTGACTAATACGCTGGTTTTCGCATAAGGCTCTACTAAAGGATGCGTCAAAATATCCAGTACATCCTTATAATACAAAACATAATCTTTTGCATTTCTGGACAAAGCATTTGTATGCATCTTGAATAATTTAGCAATCAAAATCTGAGCTGGATTATTTTTACTCGAATAGCCCATTGTTATATTCAAGGCTCCTACACTTGATGGCAAAGAATACAAAAGTGGAACCAATAAATTTTCCTCGCCGAGAACAACCGCCACTTTATCTAATGGCGCGTCTGGATTATTATTGATAATATTTTTTATTACACTCCCTGTAATTTTGGCTTGACCAATAGATTTTGGCGTACCTATAACATGAATATTTTTTGTTTGCGAAAAATCATTTACAATCCATTCAAAAGGATTGGTTTTGTAATGTTTCCAACTTTCTTTAAAACGTCTTACAAACAATCCTGCATCATGATATGGATCATTGAGAAAAGTTTGATCTACATCCCAATATATCTTGGCAAGATCAGAAGCGATTAGATGTTGAATAATTTTTTCTTCAGCGGCATTCAACGCATTGAATCCTGCAAAAACAAACTGTTTGTCTGAAATTGAATTTGAAAAATGATTTAAATTATTTACTGCTTCGCGATAAATTAAACCTTGATAACCAATTCCTTTATTTAATAAATGACTGTAAAGTGATTGATAATAATTAGGGAGTAATTTCCAAAAATCAATATATTTCTCCAGCAATGCCGTTTTATTTTCAACTTCGATTCCCCATTTTTTTATGTCTTCTATATCTTTCAGATAAGACAAAACGTAGGAAGGATCAAGTAAATACCGGTCGATTTCATTAAAATCCTGCAACAATGTTTTTGCCCAATTTGCAAAAAGCTCAAACGACTGTTGATTTGATTTTTCAGTTATAGACAAATAAACTTCATAAAACTCAAACAACAATTCGATTGGATCTATGGATCGAATACCTGAAATATCCTGAATAAAATCTTCAACACTAATAATTTCAGGTGAAAGTATGTTAATTGAAACTTTATTCTTTAAAGCTTCTATCAAAAATATTTTGGCTCGTTTGTTTGGCAAAACAACTATTACATCTGAAAGTTTATCAGCATAATTTTCAATTAAAACGGCGGCTATTTTATCTAAAAAAGAAGTATTTGTCATTTTATAAAAATAAAAAAAACGCCCCGATAAATCGAGGCGTTTTCTATAAATATTTTAGAAAAATTTATTCTTTGATTAAAGAAATTTCAGTTCTTCTATTGTGTGCTTTTCCTTTAGCAGTTTTATTAGTATCAATTGGTTTAGTTTCACCAAAACCTGTAGATTTTAATCTATCAGCAGCAATACCATTCTCAATTAAGTAATTTTTAACTGCAGCAGCTCTGTTTTCAGATAATGTTTGGTTCATTTCGTTAGAACCATCGCTATCAGTATGACCTTCAACTAAGAATCTTGAATACGGATATTCTTTTAAGATTGCAGTAATTGATTGTAAAGTTGGGTAAGTTTGTTTTTTGAATGTAGATTTTCCAGAATCAAACAAGATTGTTCTACTGTACTCATTTAATTTCATCATAACTTCTTCAGAAACTTCAGGACAACCTTGATTTGCAACTGTACCTTTAACATCGATACATTTATCATCTTTGTCTAAAACACCATCTCCGTCAGTATCTGGCCAAGGACAACCTGCGTTTTCTTTAGGACCTGCAACTGTAGGACATTTGTCATCTTTGTCAGCAACACCATCTCCATCAGCATCTGGACAACCATTCAATGCAGCTAAACCAGCAACTTCTGGACAAGCATCATCTTTGTCAGCTATACCATCTCCGTCAGTATCAGGACAACCTTTTAATGCAGCTAAACCAGCAACATCAGGACAAGCATCTTCACTATCTTGAATACCATCTCCATCAGTGTCAGGACATCCGTTGAATTGTTTTAAACCAGCAACTTCTGGACAAGCATCATCTTTGTCATAAATTCCATCACCGTCTGTGTCTTTACCACCAAATTTGAAAGTAAGTCCAGCAGTATGTTGGAAATGTGATGGAGCATCAGGTTTTCCAGCAGCATCTTCTCTATCACCAAATGATTTTTTGTATGCTGTAGCAAAAGATAAACCTATGTTATCAGTAAACCAAAAAGTTAAACCAGCACCTGGGTTAACAGTTCCGTAGCTACTGTCTCCAAAGAACGTATATCCACCACCAACAGACAGGGAAGGATCAATTACTTTAGATTTAAGTAAATTCATAAAACTATATCTAATAGCTCCATCAATACCATAATACATTAAGTCACCAGGGTTAGTTATGATGTAACCACGAGAATCATGACCAACAGCATTTGGAGCAAATTGAACATATTTAGTAATTTTGTTTACAGAACCTTGAACTCCAAAAGTGAAACCATCTCCTACATATCTTGATACAGAAAGATATGATACTGAAGGAAGAATGTTCCAGTTGTCTTTTACAGCAAATGGTTGAGAAAAATGACGATCTGCCCAATTTTTTCCGCCACCAGCACTTGTTCTGGTGTCAACAGCATTAACTCCAAAAGAGATTGCCCATGGATTGTTACTGTCTTGTGCGTGAGAGCTTAATCCCATCACCACCATTACAGCAAATAAAAGTTTGTTAAGATGTTTCATACTTATTTTTTTTTAATTAAATAATTAGTTAATTACAAACAAAAGTAATGCGTAATTTTATAAATACAAAATGAAATGTTAAAATAAACCTACAAATTAGGTCAAAAGTGGAAATTATATAACTTCAAATGAAAATTATATAACTTTTAGCATCTTACCCACTTCAATAAAAGCATTAATTGCTTTATCTAAGTGATCTTTAGTGTGAGCCGCTGATAATTGGACTCTAATTCTAGCCTTATCTTTTGGAACCACCGGAAAAAAGAAGCCAATTACGTAAATTCCTTTTTTCAACAGCTCGTTTGCCATATTCTGTGACAATTTGGCATCATATAACATTACCGGAACGATCGCTGAATCGCCATCAATGATATCAAAACCGGCTTTTTTCATTCCTTCTTTAAAATAATTAGTATTCCACTCTAATTTATCCCGTAAAACAGTGTCCCTTTCTAATATTTCAAAGACTTTTATGGAAGCTCCAACAATGGCAGGAGCCAAAGAATTTGAAAATAAATAAGGTCTGGATCGTTGACGCAGTATTTCAATAATTTCTTTTTTTGCTGTCGTATAACCACCCATGGCGCCTCCAAGTGCTTTTCCTAAAGTTCCTGTAATGATATCTGCACGACCCATCACCCCTTTTGCCTCGAGCGTTCCTTTTCCAGTTGCGCCAATAAATCCGGCAGCGTGACATTCGTCAACCATAACCATAGCATCATATTTATCAGCTAAATCACAAATTTTATCCAGAGGCGCTACTACTCCGTCCATAGAGAAAACACCGTCCGTAACAATCAATTTAAAACGACTTCCATCTTCCGTAGCTTTTATCAGTTGTTGTTCCAAA
This sequence comes from Flavobacterium fructosi, assembly GCF_042787335.1. Classification (NCBI taxonomy): domain Bacteria; kingdom Pseudomonadati; phylum Bacteroidota; class Flavobacteriia; order Flavobacteriales; family Flavobacteriaceae; genus Flavobacterium; species Flavobacterium fructosi. The sequence continues at coordinate 56,606 of NZ_JBHZQA010000005.1, forward strand.
TCTTCCATATTGCTATTTTCATAGCGATAGCGTGCCGCTTTACACAAACGAACCCCATCGATAATAGAAGCATGATTTAAACTATCCGAGATAATGCAGTCTTGTTCTCCTAAAAGTGGCTCAAAAACCCCACCATTAGCATCAAAAGCAGCTGCATAAAGAATAGTATCTTCGGTTCCGTAAAATTCAGAAATCTTTTTTTCCAATGTCTTGTGGATATCCTGAGTTCCACAAATAAAACGCACGGATGACATTCCGAAGCCATGCGTATCCAAGGCATCTTTTGCAGCTTGTACAACCTCAGGGTGTGATGACAATCCAAGATAATTATTGGCACAAAAATTTAAAACTGTTTCTCCTGTTGAAATCGTGATTTCGGCTCCTTGTGGTGAAGTGATTATTCTTTCTGATTTAAAAATCCCGTTATCTACAATAGTTTTAAGTTCTGATTGCAGGTGTTGTTGTATTTTTCCGTACATGATATTTTTAAAGTTTAATATTTAAAGCCTTGTCTGATGCTATAAAAGCCTAAGTTTATAAATTAGATTACAAATGTACTACATCGATTGCTGAACCTATATACACAAGCGCTTTTTTTACCACTTTATACCCCATTAATTCTATTGCATGTTGATAATTTTCCAATTGTAATTGGTATTTTGGATTGTGAGTTCCTGTTTTATAATCCAACAAAAACACTTCTTTATCTTTGTTAATGGCCATTCGGTCAGGCTTAATGGCTTTCCCTTGCTTTTGGATTATCGTTTGTTCGTTTAAAACCTCATTTTCTTCAGAAAAATAAGTTGAAAGTTCACTATGATTAACAATTTCCTGAATACTATTGTAAACCGTTTCTTTTTGTCCAAAAGTAATTAATCCACTCTCGATAGATTTTGTAATCGCTAAATCCACATCGGCTTTTGTTTTTACGAAAGATAAAATCTCATGAACTAAATTACCGTACTCTATCGCTTCCTGCTGATACGTTCCCCACATAAGAGCTTCGCGTTGTGCAATTTTTATGTTTTTGGGATTGAGAATTTCTGTCACCACGGGAATCGTTTTAGAAGTATCGACATGCTTCTTTTCATCTGATAATTTGGTTGAATTCCCAAATTCATATTCCAATTTACTTTCGTCAAATTCTCCTTTACTCATCAAATAATTTATAAAAAAAGCACACGTGTTATTTTTTGGAATTTCTTCTTTTCGGGACAAATTCATATTGGAAATAACATATAATTGTTCTTCGGCACGAGTTAAAGCCACATACAAAACGTTGATATTATCCAACACTTCTTCCTGCTTTTTTAGGTTATAAACCAATGATGCTTCCTCGCCAAATCCTTTTACCGCACTACTATTATCAATTAAAACTTTAGGCAAACCTATAGTTTCCTCTTCGGCGTTGAGCCATAGTTTATCTTTGGGCTTTCTATTGTAATCTTCTTCAGCAAAAGGAAAAATAACCACCGGAAATTCCAAACCTTTCGATTTATGAATGGTCATAATCCGAACGGCATTATTTCCTTCTGGCGAAGGAATACTGAATTTCTCGGCATTTTTATCCCAAAAATTTATAAAATCAGAAATTCCTGCTTGGTTTCGAATGTCTCGTTCCAAAACAATATCCAGAAAATATTGGACGTAGGCGTTGCTTACTTTTGGATTTAGGAATTTTGAAATAATAACCTCGACAGCCTCATACAATGATTTTTTTCTAATATTTTGGAACGAAAGTGAGATATCGAAACTCTTCAGCCAATTTTCGAAGTCGGTTTCTTGAAATAAAGCCATTCCTTGCGCAATGAAATCATGAACTGGCATTTTATCCTGAATATGCTCTCCAATATAATGCAAGAAATAAGCCTTCGCTTCCAAATCGGCGTTGTTTTTTAAGTATTTTAATAAATGAATTATTAAACGAACTTCAGTGGCGTTTTGTATCATCAAGGTTTCTGATGACAAAAGCGGAATTTTTTGTTCTGTCAAATAATTAGCAATCGCAATTCCCTGGCTTCTTTTTCTGGTCAGAATCACGATATCCTTGTATTCAAAACCTTTCTTAATTACTTTTTGAATCATGTTTAATGTCGCTAAAACATATAATTCGGTTTTATCCAAGGCTTCTTCTTCGTCTTCTGAAGTTTCCACTTTTGGAATAAACGAAATATTTACATAACCGCCCTTTTTATCATTTGTCTTTTGATGACTGTGATTTTCGTATAAATCTTTATAATCTAAATGTTCAAATTCATTTGATAATAATTGAAAAAGATCATTATTGAATTCAATTACCTGAGAATAACTTCTATAATTTTTATCTAAATGTTCCAGAACTTTCTCTGGATTATTGAACGGATTTTGGTCTTTGCTTAAGTCGATAAATTGCTCCGCTTTTCCGCCACGCCATCTGTAAATAGATTGTTTTGGATCTCCTACAATCATCAAAGTTCCTTTTTCGCCATCAATTTCACTGGAAGTCGCATTATCAATAAGCGGAATTAAATTCTGCCATTGCATTTCGGACGTATCCTGAAATTCGTCAATAAAAAAATGACGATAGCGCTCTCCCAATCTTTCATATATAAAAGGCGCTGGCTGGTTTTGAATTTCCCTATGAATAATTGCATTAAATTCTGAAATGGAAAGTACATTTTGCTCGCTTTGAATTTTTGCTAATTCATTGCTCACCGTATTCAGTAATGATAGTGGCGTAATATTTTTTAGAAAAGCTTTGTAAAAATCTCTTTTTTCGAAAGTTTTATAAATACGATCCAAAATCTGCAATAAATCCGGGATTATGTTTTCAATAATCGCTCTGTCTTTTGCCGTTTTATTGATTTTTATATCATCAAACTCGTGATAGGTTTTGTTTTTTGGATTGAATTTTCCTTCTTGAATACTCAACAAATGTTTTGGAAAATGCCCCGCCGAAAATGATTTAGTATCAATTCCGTTTTTATCTATTAATGACAATGCTTCTTCAGCAAAAACAACGCTTTCTTTTTCTAAAACTTTGCAGGCTTCGGATAATTTGTTTTTTATTTCAACAAATTCAGCGATGGATTTATCTTGAAAATGCGTGATTTCGTTTCTGTTATTTTCATTAAGAACTAAACGACCAGTATCGAGGATCTCGCGTGAAATATCCCAAGATTTATCATCGTCGGTTTTCTCCATCGTGAAATCTATTAACAGTTTTGTTAATGTTTCATCTTCTCCGGCTTGGGCAATAATGGCATCAACGGCTTCAATCAATAAATTTTCAGTGTCCAAAGTGACTTCAAAAGTCATGGGTAAATTCAAATCGTGTGCAAAAGCCCGAATCACTTTATGCGTAAATTTATCAATGGTAGAAATATCGAAAGCAGCATAATTGTGAATGATATGCTTGATGATTTGTTGCGATTTAATTTTGATTTCAATAATGGAAAGTTCCGTGTCTACAGCCAAATCCTGCATTAAATCCTGTGCTTTTGAACTTGGTTCGTCTTTGGCAAATTCAGATAAACTGCCTACGATTCGGCTTTTCATTTCGTGTACCGCTTTGTTGGTAAACGTAATGGCGAGAATGTTGCGATAAGCATCATTTTTTTTGGCAACAAGGATGATTTTTAGGTATTCTTTGACAAGCGCATAAGTTTTTCCGGAACCTGCTGATGCATCGTATATGGAGAAGGAAGGTCTTTGCATTTAAATTTTTGATTTCTGATTTACGATTTTGGATTTAGAAGTAGCGTTATAATTCCCCAAATCCCCTAGCCCTGATGGAAACGACATCCTTTCTTGCTGTCCCGAAGCTTCGGGGTGGCAGGAAAGATATAGTGAACAGCAGGAAATAGCTCCTAAAAATACAACTATTGCTAGGTTGTTTTTAAAAATTGTCCCGAAACTTCGGGATAAAATTTAAAAGTAGTATTTTTGCAGCATGGAAACAAATAGACAGAAAAAAATAGGTGGGGTGATCCAAAAAGATTTGGTTGATATTCTGCAAGGTGAAGTGAGAAAAAACGGACTGGCTAATTTAATCATTTCGGTATCCAAGGTTACGGTAACTACAGACTTATCAGTAGCGACAGTGCATTTAAGCGTTTTCCCTCAGGATAAAGCCAAAGAAATTTTAGAGGCGGTAAAGTCCAATGCTAAAACAATAAAACATGATTTATCACAAAGAGTTCGTTTACAATTAAGAAAAGTTCCAAATTTGGTTTTCTTTATTGACGACTCTTTAGATTACATTGAAAAAATTGATAATGCCTTAGCGAATAGAGATAATCCTATAGAAAACAGAGACCTTCTGGACAAACGCAGATTCCAATAAAACTTGAATTTCCCTCTTTACATAGCCGAACGCTATATTCGTAGCAACAGTAAAAACAATGCGATCAACATCATCAATCGAATTGCCAGCATGGGAATTATTGTTGGCGCGATGGCTTTGTTTGTGGTTTTATCTGTTTTTAGCGGGCTGAAAGTTTTTAGTCTTTCGTTTACCAATGACATTGATCCCGATTTAAAAATAAGCAGTACTTTAGGGAAATCATTTCTTGTTTCTCCTGATCAGGAAAGCCAAATCAAGAAAATTGACGGTCTTGCTTCATATACCAAAATAATTGAAGAACGGGTCTTATTTACTTTTGATGGGAAACAAGAAGTTACCTATCTCAAAGGTGTTGATGCTAATTTCAGCAAAGTTAACGCTATTAAAAAAAAGCTTTTTAACGGTCAATGGTTGAAACCAAATACGTATCAAGTGGTCGTTGGTTATGGCATTGCCCAGAAGTTTTCGATGGGTTTACTTGATTTTAATAATCAACTGGAAGTAATGGTGCCAAAGGCTGGTAAAGGCAGTATTGAAAATGAAGAACAAGCCTTTAACAAAACAGATATCATTCCTGTAGGGATTTATGCCATCAGCGAAGATTTAGATTCGAAATATGTTTTTGCCGATTTAGGTTTAGCACAAGAATTATTGGAATATAAAACCAATCAGGTTTCAGGAATTGAAATCAAAACGAAAACTGGTGCTGCTGACAGTTCCATCATCAAGCAACTTCAAACCATTTTCAACAATAAAATCACCGTAAAAAATAGGGCTCAACTTAACGAGTCGCTCTACAAAATGTTGAATACCGAAAATATTGCGGTTTATTTAATATTTACATTGGTAATCGTCGTAGCCCTTTTTAACTTGATTGGCGCTTTGATTATGATGATTTTAGACAAAAAAGGGAATCTAAAAACCCTTTTTAATTTGGGAACCGAAATCAAAGATTTGCGAAAAATATTTCTGCTTCAAGGTACTTTATTGAGTGTTTTTGGCGGAATTATCGGGTTGGTTTTAGGGATTGTAATTGTGTTGCTGCAACAACATTTTCAACTGGTTATGATCACACCTACACTGGCGTATCCCGTGATTTTCTCTCTCGAAAATGTATTGATTGTTATGGGAACAATTGTTGCCTTAGGCTTTATTGCTTCGCTGATTGCGAGTAGCCGCGTGAGCAAGAAGCTGTTGGAATAAAACCTAAACTAACTCTTTTAGGATTTTAAACCCTAAAAAGGTTGAACGACTAAACAACCTCATAACCCGCATACGCTTCTTCGATTTCATTCAAAGCGGCGAACAATTCTTCAGGTCGGTCTAAGGTTACCAATTGTTGTTTGAATGGTTTAAAAGAATGGATTCCTTTGAAATAATTGGTATAATGTGGTCTTGTTTCCACAATTCCCAATCGTTCGCCTTTCCATTCCATGGCCCAAGTGAGGTGATTTCGAACTGCTTCGACTCTATCAATAACGGTAGGTTTAGCTAAATGTTCTCCAGTTTTAAAGTAATGTTTGATTTCGTCAAAAATCCAAGGATAACCAATCGCAGCACGACCAATCATGATGCCATCAATCCCGTATTCGTTTTTGTACTGTAATGCTTTTTCGGGTGAATCAATGTCGCCATTACCAAAAATAGGCATGGTAATTCTTGGATTATTTTTTACACGGGCAATATGCGACCAGTCAGAATGGCCTTTGTACATTTGCGCACGAGTTCTGGCGTGGATGCTTAAAGCGGCAACACCAATGTCTTGCAGACGCTCCGCAACTTCATCAATATTAATAGAATTATCGTCCCAACCCAAACGCGTTTTTACAGTTACTGGCAAATGCGTGCTGGCAATAACGGCTTTAGTCAGACGAATCATCAAATCTACATCTTTGAGAACTCCGGCTCCTGCACCTTTACAAACCACTTTTTTGACGGGGCAACCAAAATTGATATCTATTAAATCCGGGTTTACAGTAGACACAATCTTTGAGGACATTGCCATCGCTTCCTCGTCACCACCAAAAATCTGGATTCCAACAGGACGCTCGTAATCAAAAATATCTAATTTCATTCGGCTTTTGATCGCGTCACGAATCAATCCTTCGGAAGAAATAAATTCGGAGTACATCATATCGGCACCATGCATTTTACACAATCTACGAAACGGCGGATCGCTGACATCTTCCATAGGTGCAAGAAGTAACGGGAAATCTGGTAATTCTATGTTGCCAATTTTTATCAAGGTAATTTTTTTTGCAAAAATACGGAAATGTTTGTAAGTCTAAAACATTTTCTTTTCGGTTAGGTATTTCCAATAGCGTTTTGGAACATGCTGTACGTGTAGCTTGGTGTTTTTTCGTTCTTTTATATTAGTATGGTCAAAATATTCCCACCACAGTTTCTGATAATTGATTTCTGTGTCCGAAAAAACTTGATTGTTTTTATCATCTAATGATTTAATATCTAAATCCATCATCACAATTTCGGCGTCTTTTAAATCGTAATAGACACCATATTTACGTCGTAAATCATATATAATCCACTTCTGATCTTGGTACCGGTTTTTAAAATGCTTAATAATCAATGTTAAAACATCAAAATCAGGATCAATTTTGGCAAAATAAATACCGTCTTTCAATTGTTCGAACCTAATAAAGGCTTCCATTCGGTGCTTTTCGCGCCCCACATTTTTGGTTAGTTGAGAAATTTGCAATACACTTTCATTTGCAAAATCCTTCATAATATTTATGGTAGGATTTTGAACCGCATAATTTATCATATCAAAAATCACATCTTCAACACCTATTTTTTCCGACAGAAAAGCGTAAATGATACAGCGAACACCATCACTTCCAATTTGTGCGTTGAGCTTTTTAATAACCCGATCGGATTTAGAAATATCGGTACTAATTTCTATTTTTTCAGCAAATAAATTGTGCTGTAAATCGTCTTTTTTACTGATTTTTGGGTTTGAATATTTGAATTCATAGATTTCAAAAACTGCAGTTAATAAACCCTCAAAAGTATTATCGTAGGAAAGTTGTGTCATTGAGTAATGATAATTGATTATCAAACGGTTTCTCAAATTTTGATTTCATATCACTGAGAATAATTTCCTTTAAATTCAAAGCGTTCAAAAATTTTAAATGGGTATTTTCGTTGCTTACGGATATGAAATATTTTGCTCGGTTAATCGATACACCTATTTTTTTTAAATGTTCCATGGAAAGATTTTGGAATCGTCTGGCATGAACAATTTTATGTGCCGATTTTACTCCTATACCCGGAACACGAAGAATCATTTCAAGCTGAGCATTTTGAATAATTACTGGAAACTGCGTGATGTTCCGAAGAGCCCATCCCATTTTTGGATCAACTTCTAAATCGAGAAATGGGTTATTTTTTTCCAGAATTTCATTGGCTTTAAACCCGTAAAAACGCATCAGCCAATCGGCTTGATACAATCTGTTTTCACGTACCAACGGAACTTGAGCACCGATGGCTGGCAATCGTGCATCATTGGAAACTGGCACATAACCAGAATAATAGACACGTTTTAAATTAAAATTATTATAAAAATGATCGGCAACCTGAATGATTTGAAAATCGTTTTCTTGAGTTGCCCCAACAATTACTTGTGTGCTTTGTCCAGCTGGTGCAAATTTAGGTGTGCTTTTGAATTTTTTCTTTTCTTCCTTGTATTGAATCAATTCGTTTTTTACAAAACGCATCGGCTTAATCATGTCTTGATGATTTTTATCTGGCGCCAATAATTTCAATCCAGATTCAGTAGGAATTTCTAAATTCATACTCAACCTATCTGCGTATAATCCGGCTTCTCGCATTATTTCATCAGAAGCTCCAGGAATACTTTTAAGGTGAATGTACCCATTGAAATTATGTTCTAACCTTAATTTTTTGGCTACTCGAACTAAACGTTCCATCGTATAATCGGCATTTTTAAAAATTCCTGAACTTAAAAAAAGACCTTCAATATAATTTCTTCTGTAAAAATTGATGGTCAAATCAACCACTTCTTCTACGGTAAAAGCGGCTCGCTGAATGTCATTACTTTTTCGAGTGACACAATACGCGCAATCATAAATACAAAAATTGGTAAGTAATATTTTTAGCAAGGAAACACATCGTCCATCTTCGGTGTAGGTATGACAAATTCCAGAAGCCGATGAATCGCCGAGTCCTTTATTGATGTTTTTTCGGTTCCCGCCACTTGAGGAACAGGATACATCATATTTTGCTGCGTCTGCCAGAATTTCTAATTTTTCTTTGATTTTATCGTAATCCACTATACCGTTTCCTTTCTTTTATTCAAACAAAAGTAAGGTTAATAATAATTGTAAAACAGCTATTTAACATTTTTGTGTTCTAGTGAAAACCTTCTTTTGGACGGCAAAATATTTAAAGAAATTGTGAAAAGTTTGCTTTATATTTGCAAACTCAAAGTAGGGCATAGAAAGCCTTGGACAGATAGAAAAAAGAAGATGATATGTTATGCATTTCATGTTTTCAAAAAACAATACCATAAAATATGAAACATATACGTAATTTTTGCATTATTGCACATATTGATCACGGAAAAAGTACGCTCGCTGACCGATTATTAGGTGCCACACAAACCGTTACTGCTCGTGAGGAAAAGGCGCAATTGCTAGACAATATGGACTTGGAGCGCGAACGTGGGATTACCATAAAAAGTCACGCGATTCAAATGGAATACACGTACAAAGGACAAGAATATATCTTGAATTTGATTGATACTCCAGGACACGTAGATTTTTCGTACGAAGTTTCACGATCAATTGCAGCTTGTGAAGGCGCACTTTTGATTGTAGATGCAGCGCAAAGTATTCAGGCACAAACGATTTCGAATTTATATTTGGCTTTGGAGAATGACTTGGAAATTATTCCGGTTTTGAACAAAGTGGATTTACCAAGTGCTAATCCTGAGGAAGTAAGTGACGACATTATTGATTTACTTGGCTGTAAATTGGAAGATATTATTCACGCTTCGGGTAAAACTGGTTTTGGTGTCGAAAATATATTGGCAGCGATTATCGAAAAAATTCCTCCTCCATCAGGAAATATTGACGAGCCTTTACAGGCGTTAATTTTTGACTCGCATTACAATCCGTTTAGAGGAATTGAAGTTATTTTCCGTGTAAAAAACGGTCAAATTAAAAAAGGTCAGAAGATAAAATTCATGGCTACCGGAAACGAATATTTTGCAGATGAAATTGGGACTTTAAAACTGAATCAAGTTCCAAAACAAGTAATTTCAGCAGGTGATGTTGGCTATTTAATTTCTGGAATTAAAGAAGCGAAAGAAGTGAAAGTAGGAGATACGTTGACGGATGCAAAAACACCAACAACAAATATTATCAAAGGGTTTGAAAATGTAAAACCAATGGTTTTTGCGGGAATTTATCCTGTGGATACTGAAGATTATGAAGAGTTGAGAAACTCTATGGAAAAACTGCAGTTGAACGATGCCTCGTTGGTGTTTTTACCGGAGAGTTCAGCAGCTTTAGGATTTGGTTTCCGTTGCGGATTCTTAGGAATGTTGCACATGGAGATTATCCAAGAGCGTTTGGAAAGAGAGTTTAACATGACTGTAATTACTACCGTTCCCAACGTTTCGTATTTGGCTTATACCAAAAAAGATCCTACTACACCACTTATCGTAAATAATCCTTCAGACTTACCGGAGCCTTCTCGTTTAGACCATGTTGAAGAACCTTTTATAAAAGCAACTATTATTACCAAATCCGATTACGTTGGAAATGTGATGAGTTTGTGTATCGAAAAACGTGGATTAATCACCAATCAAACATACTTGACGACGGAACGGGTTGAATTGACTTTTGACATGCCATTAGCAGAGATTGTATTTGACTTTTACGACCGTTTGAAAACCGTTTCTAAAGGATATGCCTCGTTTGATTATACGCCAATTGGGATGCGAACTTCTAATTTGGTTAAAGTGGATATTTTATTAAACGCCACCATTGTGGATGCTTTATCATCCTTGATGCATGCAGACAATGCATATCACATTGGTAAAAAAATGTGTGAAAAACTGAAAGAATTAATCCCACGTCAGCAATTTGATATTCCTGTTCAAGCGGCCATTGGGGTAAAAGTGATTTCTCGTGAAACAATAAAAGCGTTGCGTAAAGACGTTACCGCCAAATGTTATGGTGGAGATATATCCCGTAAACGTAAATTATTGGAAAAACAGAAAAAAGGTAAAAAACGAATGAGATTGGTTGGAAATGTTGAAATTCCACAAGAAGCTTTTATGGCTGTTTTGAAGTTGAATGATTAGATTTCTAAGTATTAAGGTATAAACCTGATGATATAACAATTATCAGGTTTTCTATTTTTATTTATTCTTCAACCATTCAAACAATCGGTTGGCATCTTCGAATTTAAACAATTGAGTTCCTTCATTCATCGTTGCTGCCGAGCCACAAGCCACTCCCCACCGAATAACTTCTTTCAGGCTTTTGTTTTGCGAAAGTGCCCAAACCATTCCGCCCACCATGCTGTCTCCGGCACCTACAGTACTTTTTTTGGCTACATTGGGAGCTGGGGCAAACTCATAAGAATCTTTTGTAACCAGCACTGCACCTTGTGGACCAAGAGAAACGACTACTATTTCAGCGCCGCCTTTAGCAATGATTTGTTTGGCGGCTTCGTTTACTTCTTCCAGCTCCAATCGTTCTACGCCAATCAGTTTTGCGAGTTCGCCAACATTAGGTTTTATCATATAAACACCAATTTCTAATGCTTTTTTTAATGCTTCACCTGAGGTGTCCACAATTAATTTAGCAGCTGATTTTTTGGCGATTTCTGCAATTTTCGAATAAAAATCAACGGACAAACCTTCATTAAAACTGCCGCTGGCAACTAAGAATTTTGGCTTTAAAGCTGCTATGGTTTCTAATATTCTTTTGCTTTCTTCTTCGGAAATTTTTCCACCTGTAAATCCAAAACGGTATTGAGAATTAGTATTATCATCCACGGCTACAAAACTTTCTCTGGTCCAACTCTCAACGGCAATACTTTCAAAGGCAATTCCTTCCTTAGCGACCAATTCTTCAAGCATTTTACCTGTAGGACCCCCAGAAGTAAAGACAGCAAAAGAAGTTCCGCCTAGACGGGAGATTGCCTTAGATACATTGATTCCTCCTCCACCAGCATCAAACTGCGGTTCATCACATCGTATTTTCTGTTCTGGTATTAGGCCTTTAAAGTGAGTACTTTTGTCCAAAGCAGGATTAACTGTTATCGTAAAGATTTCAAATGATTTCATTTTTTATGAATTTAATAACTTAAAGGTGCGAAAAAAAATGGCAAAAATAGATGTAATTCAAGGCGAAAATTTCTTTGTATATTTGCAACCTCAAAACAATAAAAAATAATGATCGAAGATAAAACCCCACAACGTACAAGTATCGCCCAATTAGGAGAATTTGGACTGATTGACCATTTGACAAAAAACTTTGAAATCAATCAGCCTTCAACTCTAAAAGGGATTGGCGACGACGCTGCAGTTTTAGATTTCAAAGATAAAAAGGTAGTTATCTCTACTGATTTGTTGATTGAAGGCGTGCATTTTGATTTGGCTTATATGCCCTTAAAACATTTAGGGTACAAAGCAGTGGTCGTTAATATCTCTGACATCTGTGCCATGAATGCTAAAGCAACTCAAATTACCGTTTCTGTTGCAGTTTCCAATCGTTTCCCATTAGAAGCATTAGACGAATTATTTGCAGGAATTACGCATGCGGCCAACGAATACAAAGTAGACGTTATTGGTGGTGATACTACCTCATCACAAAAAGGATTAATACTTAGCATCACTGCTATTGGTGAAGCAGACGAAGAGGAAATCGTTTATAGAAACGGCGCAAAACAAACGGATTTATTAGTTGTAACAGGTGATCTTGGTGCTGCATATATGGGTTTACAGGTTTTAGAAAGAGAAAAGCAAGTTTTTCAGGTTAATCCGAATTCACAACCTGATTTAGACGCTTATACGTATCTTATAGAACGTCAATTAAAACCAGAAGCCCGAAAAGATGTGCGCACTTTGTTGCATGCCTTAGAGATAAAACCAACTTCAATGATTGATATTTCGGATGGATTATCCTCGGAAATTATGCATTTATGCAAGCAGTCTAAAGTGGGATGTAATTTATATGAAGACAAATTACCTATCGACCCTCAGTTTATAAATGTTTGCGAAGAATTCAATATCGATAGCACCACCGTTGCAATAAATGGAGGTGAAGATTATGAATTGCTTTTCACTATTGCTATGGAGGATTTTGAAAAAATAAAAGGAAATCCAAATTTCACGATCATTGGACACATGACACAAGAAAGTGAAGGGATTCACTTAGTAACTCGAGCCAATACAAGAATTGCTTTAAAAGCTCGTGGTTGGGATGCAATCCGAGAAGAATAAATTTTTTTATTAAACAAAAAAGACACTTATTCAGTGTCTTTTTTGTTTAATAATTTTTTAAATGTTAAAAAAGTAATCCTCTATTTTTAGCTTCTCGAACTAATTCAAGATCGCTTCCTTCTTCTACCTTCAATAATTCTTTCAAATTTATTTTCCTTCGTTCAATTGCACCTAACGATATTGGGATGTACTGCGGTATGTCATTCAACTTTGTCCCTTTCGATAAATGAAACAAAATTTGTTTGTCAAATTGGTCAATTTCTATAGTATCTTCTTCAGACAAGCTCAACATTTTCAAAACTGATTCACTATAATATGTTTTGCCTTTTATTACCTTATCAAAAGCAAAAATCAATTCATCAAATGTCAAATCATTTTTTATAACCAAACCACTTGGGTTAATTGTTTTGATGATGGTCTTTATTTTTAGTAATTCGGTATACATGGTAAGTAAAATAATTTTACAGCTAGGCATATATTCCGAAATCAATTTTGCTAAATCCTCGCCATTATAAATCCCTTTTTCTTCGTAAGGAGGCATACTAATGTCTAAAAAAGCAATATCAAAAACAGTAGTATCGGGGTCGGTAATTATATTATATGCCGATTCGCAATCTTTTGCTTGGCTAATCAAAAACTCAAAGTCTTTAGGATTGTACCTTGTAATCGCATTTTTGTATCCCTCAATAATAAAAGGATGATCATCAACGATTAGTATATTGTTTTTTATTGTAGTCTTTAGATTTGAGACGATTGTCATTTCTATGTGAGTATTTGTTTGTTTTCAAAAGGAACTGCAATCGTTATGATTGTCCCATTTCCATTTTTTGATTGTATATCAACAGTTCCATTGCATTCTGTGGTTCGGGATTGTATATTTTGCAAACCTATCCCTTTTTTTGATTTTTTTACATCAAATCCCTTCCCGTCATCAGTTATGGTTAAAAATAAATCCCCATCCCTTTTTTTGATTTCTATTTTAATACTATTCGCTTCAGCATACTTATTAATATTTTGAAGTGATTCTTGGATAATCCGATACAAATTTATTTTAACGGAATTGCTAATTAATTCCCATTTGATCGTTCTGTCAATCGTTGCTAATAATTTTGGCTTGAATGTCTTTTTTTGATCTTCGAGCAAATTATCTACAATGGCAACGAAGTTATTAATTAATTCTGATTTTTCTCTATTCAAATCATGCGAAATTTCACGAATATCTTGTTCTATATTTTTTAATTCAGACAAATAACTAATTCGCTGTTTAATGGCTGGCTCATCATTGAATTTATTCAAGCCATCTAGATTCATCCGTACGCCAAACATTCTCCCCAAAACCCCATCATGCAATTCTTGCGCAACTCTTTTTTTCTCTTGCACCCTACTGGTTTCAATGGTGCTTTGCTGCGAAATCATAAGATTATATATTTCTTCATTAACCTTTTGTTGTTCCTGTTTGAAGAGTAATTCTCTGTTTTTAGTTTTTTGAGCTTTTAGGATATATATAAATAATCCCAAGACAGCAAAGGCGCTAAACCCAAATAATAAATTCCTGTTTTTAGTTTCCAGATCAGTGTTCTCGTCTTTTATCTGATCCGTTTCATATTCTATACGAGAGAACTTGTCTCCCATTTTACGCTCTTCTTTTTGTAAGCTTTCATTTATCCGAATGTATTCCTTGGTATAAAAGGATGCTTTTTCCGGCTCAATAATGGCCAACTGTTTCAAAGCAACTAAAATATCTCTTGAATTTTTAGTATTTCGAGCTAATAAAAGTGCTTCTTTGGAATACTGGAAAGCTTTGACTCTATTTTTTTTTGAAAAAAAATATTCTGACAAATGAATTTTATTGATAAATATTCCAGAATTCAGTTTTAAACTATCTCTCAGCTTCAACGACTGGTAAAATAGTTGCGGCAAGCCATCCGTTTCTTTTAATTTGAATTTTGCATAAGCCAAATTATCCAACAACATCGCATAAATGGATGGTTTTTGAATAGCTAGTTTTTTTTGTTCCAATCCTTTTTGAAAATACCTTTTTGCGAGCAAATAATTTTGAGTATTGAGATAAAGAAATCCGATATTATTATAAGAAGTGGCTCTAGACTGGAATTCCTTAGGTATTATTTCATCATCACTAATTAATAATGCTTTATTGTGATATGTAATTGCATTTTCATCCTCACCAAGTTCACTATATATGATCCCCAAAAGATTATATGCATCATATAAAATATTATTGGCTTGCTTCTCATTTTTAATTATTCGCAATACGATGAAAACCGCTTTTTCACTCCCTAAAAAATCCCCCGCCATATACTGTAGGGTAGCTTTATTAATCAGTGTTTTACCTACATTAAAATTATCTCCCAATTTAACATACATCTTTTCCGCTTTATAATAAAACAAAAAAGCACTGTCTGAAACCGATTGAGATACATAATAATCTCCCAAATAGGTATAGGCTTTTATTATATTTATAGTATCCTTAGCATTTTCTGACTTGTCTAAAACAAGGTGAACTGTTTTATTAAAGTCTTTCCAATCGTTTATGTTATAATACCGATTGGCAACTTTAAAGATATTTATTCGGTTGAGTGAATCATTTTCCTGATTTACAACTATATCAAACGCTTTACGAGTAAATGCTTGCCTTTTTTCTCGAGCTAGACTGAAATCATTTGCCAATGAAAAATAGGTTGAAAGGCTATCTTGAGATGAATTAACAAGAATGCCCCCTTCATTTTTTTTGATACATGCAAAAAAAAGAAACAACAGAAACAATAATAATAGAGGTATGTAATATTTATTTTTCAATAGTTGCTAATTAGATTTATCAAAAATAGCAAAATATACCTATTAACATAAAAAAAAGCTATCAAAAATTGATAGCCCTAATATTATTAGAAAAGTTTACTTAAAATTATTAGTCCACTTTCACATTACCTTGTGATGTCCCAGTTCCTCCAACAATATCTACTTTCACATTGCCTTGTGAAGTCCCAGTTCCTCCAACAATATCTACTTTCACATTGCCTTGTGAAGTCCCAGTTCCTCCAACGATATTAATATTAGTATCAGACTTTGTAGTAGTATTTGATTCTTGTGTAGTAAATGATGTTAATACCATTACTAAAGAGAATAAACCGATTGTTAAGATTGCTTTTTTCATAATAGGGGATTTTTATGTTTTTATTTGATTTTACGTTAATTACCATTCTTTTAGCAAGAATTTCTTTCGTAAAACTACATAAGGAACTTTAATTTTTCCTACAAAAAAAGGAGCATATGGTAGAATATGGCCATCTGATAGTAAATGACATTCAAATTAGGGTAAATGACTATTTTTTAAATTTCAAGATAATTCCCGTTAGAGAAATCAGAGATAATCTGGTCTACATTTGTCTTATAGGATTTAGAAAAAGGTAGTTTAACTGTAGTGTTTTTAATATAACATACTGTATTTCCGGTATGAATTCTGGAAATATAATTGCGATTTACGATATAACTGTTGTGAATTCTAATAAAAGGAAAGGATAAAATTCCTTCAAAATGCTTCAATGTTTTGAACGCAGTGATCATTTCACCATTATTAAGATGTATATCTGTTGAATTATTATCTGCCTGAAGATAACAAATATCTTTGGCATCAATATATCTATAGTCACCATAGGATTTTATACATAATATCAGTGGTTTTTCCTCAACTATAGGCAGCTGTTGTGTATTAGAAACCGGTTTTTCATCAAGGATAATTGTTTGCTCTTTTGGTGGCTGAAATGAAGCATGGGATTTATTCAATTTCGAAATCAATTTTACCAAATCAATATTTACCAAAGGCTTCAACAAGTAATCCGTCACTTCATATTGTATTGCGTCAAAAGCTAAATCCTTACTTGTAGTTGTTACAATGATTTTCGGCACTACATTCAAGAACCTATATAATTCATTGATAAGCGCTAATGATAAGTTGCTTTCTTTATTAATTGGATCAATTTCGAGAAAAATTAAATCCGGCTTACATTCTAATATGAGATTTAAACCATCATTATAATTGTTTGCTGCTGCCACAAAAACGAGCTCCGAAAAACCATCTGCAACGGCTTTCGTATTCAAAAAACTTTCCTGATTATCGTCAATAATAATGTACGAATAATTCATCAATTGTTTTTCCTGCTATGGTTAGGCATTTTATCAGTGGTCCAAAGTAAATTACACTTCAAATTATCAAATTATTATGAGTAGTTTAGTTACACTAATTAAACTAAAAAAGAAATTTTCCACTTCAAGATTCTTGTTAACATTCTAAAAATAAACATTTAACCATTTTTCAATAGATCTTGTTAATATGTTTTAAACAAATGTTAATACATTAAGATGAACTGCAAATAAATCCGATAAAGTACATGATTCTATTTCAGAAAGAAACTCGAAATTAAATTCATCGCAATCATTCCTTAAAAAACATTTCGGGGCCCAACAAGAAACTCTCCGCTTAGGAATACTTAAGATGAAAACAAGAGTAAAGTATTTGAGAGGCATTTTATCTCAACGACCAACATTAAATTAAATGTGAAAAGTATCATTTTTACCAATTTATCTTACTTTTATACAAAAAACTAATTCTATGAAAAAACTATTTATTATAATGTGCTTATCTTCTTTTTTATCCGGTTTTGCTCAAGAGAAAGAAACAACCGATTTCAAAAGAAATGAGATTAAAGGAAATGCGCTATTTTTAGTATTAGGAGCTGCTGAAATTACTTACGAAAGATTAATAAATGAAGATTCTGGATTAGGCGTTTCATTATTTTTTGTTAAAGAGGAAGATTTTGACACACAATTTAGTTTAACACCATACTACCGATCTTATTTTGGCAAAAAAATAGCAGCTGGTTTTTTTGTAGAAGGGTTCGGAATGATTAATTCGGGAAATGCTGGACGTTATTCAGAATACGATTCCGTAAATCAAAACTATTATACTGTAGAAGGAAAAAATTTCACAGATGTTGCTCTGGGTTTTGGTTTAGGTGCAAAATGGGTACAAAAGAGAGGATTTGTTTTTGAAATAAACGCAGGTATTGGCAGGAATTTATTCAACAGCAATAGCCCTGAAGTTGTAGGTCGGGGTGGAATAACACTTGGCTATCGATTTTAAACAAAAAATGCTTCTCGATCGAGAAGCATTTTTTTATAAACACAATGTTTGATTACATTTTCATCAACCAGTTTTTAATCGAAACTTCATTTTCTATAATTGCTTTCAAGTCGGCAATGTTAACACGATCCTGTTTCATTGTATCTCTGTGACGAATGGTTACCGTTTCGTCCTCAATAGTTTGATGATCTACAGTAATACAAAATGGAGTTCCAAGAGCATCTTGTCTTCTATAACGTCGTCCTACAGCATCTTTTTCATCATATGCTACATTGAAATCCCATCTTAAATCGTCAACAATTTTATGTGCGATATCTGGCAATCCATCTTTTTTAACTAACGGCAAAACCGCCGCTTTGGTAGGAGCCAGAACTGAAGGTAATTTCAGCACTGTTCTCGTAGAACCATCTTCTAATGTTTCTTCTTTTAAAGAAGTTGCAAATACTGCCAAGAACATTCTGTCTAATCCTACTGAAGTTTCTACTACATAAGGAACATAATTCTGATTCAATTCGGCATCAAAATATTGTAATTTTCTACCAGAGAACTGTTCGTGTGCCTTCAAATCAAAATCAGTACGCGAGTGAATTCCTTCTAATTCTTTGAATCCAAAAGGAAAATTAAACTCAATATCAGCAGCTGCATTAGCATAGTGTGCCAATTTTTCATGATCGTGAAAACGGTAATTTTCTTTACCAAGTCCTAATGACAAATGCCAATTCAGTCTAGCTGTTTTCCAATGTTCGTACCATCTGATTTCATCGCCTGGACGTACAAAAAATTGCATTTCCATTTGTTCAAATTCCCGCATACGGAAAATAAACTGTCTTGCTACAATCTCATTTCTAAACGCTTTCCCGGTTTGTGCAA
Source organism: Flavobacterium fructosi (assembly GCF_042787335.1). Lineage (NCBI taxonomy): Bacteria > Pseudomonadati > Bacteroidota > Flavobacteriia > Flavobacteriales > Flavobacteriaceae > Flavobacterium > Flavobacterium fructosi. The sequence goes on from NZ_JBHZQA010000005.1 coordinate 75,455, forward strand.
TTCCAAAAGGAACTTTCATTCTTCCTGATTTTTGTACATTCAGGAAATTTACAAAAATACCTTGAGCGGTTTCTGGACGTAAGTACAAATCCATCGCAGTATCAGCTGAAGCACCTAATTTTGTACCAAACATCAAGTTAAATTGACGCACTTCGGTCCAGTTTCTAGAACCCGTTTCCGGATCGGCAATTTCTAATTCTTCGATTAATGCTTTCACATCTTCAAGATCTTCGTTACCAAGCGAACGCGCCATTCTTTCCAGAATTTCTCTTTCTTTGGCTTTGTATTCAATTACTCGAGCATTTGTAGTTACAAATTCCTGCTCGTTGAAAGCATCACCAAAACGAGCTCTTGCTTTTTCGATTTCTTTGATTGCTTTCTGATTCAGCTTTTCGGCATAATCTTCAATCAAAACATCGGCTCTATATCTTCTTTTCGAATCTTTGTTGTCAATTAATGGATCGTTGAAGGCATCTACGTGACCTGAAGCTTTCCAAGTGGTTGGATGCATCAATATAGACGCGTCAAGACCTACGATGTTATCGTTCATTTGAACCATCGCTTTCCACCAATATTCGCGTATATTCTTCTTTAATTCTACTCCATTTTGTGCATAATCATAGACTGCACTTAAACCATCGTAAATTTCGCTTGACGGAAAAATAAATCCGTATTCTTTTGCGTGCGAAATTACATTCTTAAATAAATCTTCTTGTTTTGCCATAATAGTGCAAAAATATAAAAAGTGAACTTAAAAAAAAGAAAATTGTTAAAGATTGAAGCAATGATTTGTCTATTTTTATAAATAAATCATTGATTACATGTTTGAAAGCATTATAAATCTCTTTTTTCCAAAAGTCTGTTCCGGTTGCAGCTCCTTTTTATTATCCAATGAAAATGTGATTTGTACCGTTTGCAGGCACAATATTCCCTTGACGAATCATCACTTGAATCCAGAGAATGACGCCTTCAAAAAGTTTTATGGAAGAATTCCTGTAATTCATACTTCGGCTTTGTTTTATTTTCATAAAAAAGGGATTGTACAAGAACTCATCCATAATCTGAAATACAAAGGACATGAGGAAATAGGAACTGTTTTGGGCGAATGGTATGCCGAAGATTTAAAGAATATAAAGTTATTACAATCTGTTGATGAAATTATTCCGGTTCCATTGCATCCAAAAAAATTAAAAGAAAGAGGATACAATCAAGTAACGGCTTTTGGGACTGCACTTTCTGCTAGTTTAAATTTAGATTATAATGATTCCCTACTAATTAGAAATGTATATTCAAAAACACAATCTAAGAAAAGCCTTTTGGGAAGAACGGAAGGAATTGAAACTATTTTTGATGTTTCTTTTACGGAAAAAAAACACAATAAACATTTCCTTTTAATCGATGATGTTATTACAACCGGAGCAACCTTAGAAGCTTGTTCTCGTGCATTATTGAAAATTCCAGGGGCTAAAATCAGTATAATTTGCATGGCGATGGCACAATCTTAAAATAGCTTTTTTAATCTTCATATTGACATCAAAAAAGTAATTTAAACTTCTACTATATTTTAAAAATGAAATAGCATTGTGGAAAATAGTGTTTTTTTTAGCGCTGATTACTTCACCTAACTTTCATTTCCACAGGAGTTCAATGAACTTTGCTTGCAACGAAAATCCTTTTTATTCGCCTTTTCGGCGAATAAAAAGATTGCTTCACTATACTTTTATTTTAATTGGTGTTCAGTGAATTTCATTTGCAGTGGAAAGCAGGAAATTGCTCCTAAAAACGAGCCTGTTACAATTACATAACAAATTAAAAAGGGCACACTATCAGTTAATTTAATGAAATTATAACTAAATAGAATTTCCGATTATAAAGTTAAATGTATAAATTTGAATAAAATATTATTATAAATTAATTTAAACAATCATATTATGGCATTTGAATTACCACAATTACCTTATGCGTATGACGCATTAGAACCTTATATTGATGCACGCACGATGGAAATTCATCATACAAAACATCATAACGCTTACATTACCAATGTTAATGCAGCGATTGCCGGAACAGATTTAGAAGGTAAAACGATTGAAAATATCTTGATTAATCTTGACATGAAAAACATGGTGGTTCGTAACAATGGTGGTGGATTTTACAACCACAATTTGTATTGGACTGTAATGACTCCGAACGGTGGTGGTCTTCCGACCGGTGATTTATTGGCAGCAATTGAAGCTGCTTTTGGAACTTTTGAAGAGTTTAAAGCAAAATTCAGTAAAGCTGGTGTTACACAATTTGGTTCTGGTTGGGCTTGGTTATGTGTTCATAAAGGGGGAAAACTAGACGTATGCGGCACTCCAAACCAAGACAATCCATTAATGCCTGGTGTAGGTTGCGGAGGAACTCCAATTTTAGGAATGGACGTTTGGGAACATGCTTATTATTTGCATTACCAAAACAGAAGACCTGATTATATTGAAGCGTTTTTCAATGTAATTAACTGGACGGAAGTTTCAAGAAGATATGCTTTAGAAAAATAATTTTTTATTAGATGAAAGAGACAATATAAAAGATTTAGTAGAATATTTCTATAAATCTTGCCTCTTCTTTGTTTTCTCTTGTAAAAAAGCGCCGATTTCAAATTTTGAAATCGGCGCTTTTATTTATGTCATTTTTTGACTTTATTTCAATAAAAAAGGTGGAATTGCTTCCACCCTTTTTGCCCCAAATCTACCATAAACATAACCTACTAATGTTATATGGTGGAGTAAATTTATAGTAGTTATATGTTCTAAGCAAATAAATTAGATGAATAACAAATAAAAACGTTTAATTACTGAATTACAGTCATTTATCAGTAAGCTCTGGCATCTTTTCCTTCGTAAAAGTTCATAAACGCACGATTCACCACTCGATTACCTCCCGGTGTTGGATAGTCACCCGTAAAATACCAGTCCCCTAAGTTTTTTGGGCAAGCAATATGCAAATCTTCTACCGTTTGGAATATTATTTTTACTTCAGCATTTATTTCAGGAGAACTTAACATTTCAGCAATTTTGTTTGAAACTTCTTGCGGTTGAAAAGGCTCATAAATTGCGGTTACATAATTGACAATATCACTGTCTATATAATTTTCCTGAGCTTTACATTTTAAATACACTTCATCAACAATGTGATACAAGTTTCTTTCTTTTAACAATTCTAATGCCGCCTTAAATGCTACTAAACCTTCTAGTTTAGCCATATCAATTCCATAACAATCCGGATATCTAATTTGAGGAGCTGATGAAACGATTACAATTCGTTTTGGATTCAAACGATCCATCATTTTGATGATACTCATTTTAAGGGTAGTTCCACGAACGATACTATCATCAATAATCACCAAATTGTCTGTTGGTTTGATAACGCCATACGTTACATCATAAACGTGGGCAACCAAGTCATCCCGGCTGCTGTCCTCCGTAATAAATGTTCTTAGTTTTGCATCTTTAATCGCTACTTTCTCTGTACGGATTTTTACCGAAAGTAATTCTTGTAAGGAATCCTTAGTTAATGTATTTCTGTTTTCTAAAATGTAATTGTTCTTTCTTTGATTTAAAAAATCCTGAGCCGCTTCAACCAATCCGTAGAATGATGTTTCAGCAGTATTAGGAATATAAGAGAAAACCGTATTATCCGTATCTTCATCAATAGCTTCCAAAACAGCAGGCAAAATCAATTTTCCTAATTTTTTTCTTTCTTGATAAATTTCAGCATCGCTTCCTCTCGAGAAATAAATACGTTCAAAAGAACATGCTTTTTTAACTGTTGGAGGAAGAATCTCTTCCATTGAAACAGTTCCGTTTTTCTTAATTATTAATGCCGTTCCAGGTTCTATTTCTTGTACTTTTTCGAAAGGTACATTGAAAACGGTTTGTATAACCGGTCTTTCAGAAGCAACAACAACAACTTCGTCATCCTGATAAAAATAAGCCGGACGTATCCCTGCAGGATCTCTAAACACAAATGAATCACCGTGTCCTAAAAGCCCCGCCATAGCATAACCTCCATCTAAATTTTTAGAAGAACGTCTCAAAATTTTAGCAATATCTAAGCGCTCTGCAATTACAGGAGAAGCTTCTCTTTTAGACAAACCTTCTTCCTTACAATCTTGATACAACTGCATCACTTCTTTGTCTAGAAAATGACCGATTTTTTCCATAACCGTAACCGTATCTGCCATTTCCTTTGGATGCTGGCCCAGTTCTACTAAATTTTGAAAAAGTTCTTTTACATTGGTCATATTGAAATTTCCGGCCAATATCAAATTTCGATGCATCCAATTGCTTTGACGCAAAAAGGGATGAACGCTTTCGATGCTATTTTTCCCAAAAGTTCCGTAACGCACATGACCCAAAAATAACTCCCCTAAGTACGGAATATTCTCTTTTTGAAGCGCAACATCATCCGCATATTCAGGATGAGCTGCCATTTCTTCATTTATTCTTTCATTTATTTGTTTAAATACATCTTGAATGGGTTGCGAATGATTGGATCGCACGCGACTTATATAGCGCTCCCCAGGTTCAACATCCATTTTAATACTTGCAAAACCAGCTCCGTCTTGTCCGCGATTGTGTTGCTTTTCCATAAGGAGATACATTTTTTGTATTCCGTAGAAAGCCGTTCCGTATTTCTCTTTGTAAAATTCAAGCGGTTTGAGTAGTCTAACTAGTGCTATTCCACATTCGTGTTGTAAAGCGTCGCTCATTGTGTTGTTGTTTGTTGTTGTGTTATTCTAAAATTGAATTTGACTAATTTATGTGTGTGACAATAATCAAACCAGAAGGTATCCCTTATATTTTTTTTAACAAAAAAAACCCCGTTTCCGAGGTTTTCATGCATTATAATTCTATGTCAAACTGTGTCAATGATTTGAATTGTTGCAATCTAGACACAACTTCCTTTTTATCTAAAGTAACCATCCTTTCTGTTCCAAATTTCTCCACACTAAAGGAAGCTAAATTAGAACCGTATATTACCGCATTTTTCATATTCTCAAAAGAAATGTTTTCACTCTGTGTTAAATATCCTGCAAAACCTCCTGCAAAAGTATCGCCTGCTCCTGTTGGATCAAAAACTTCTTCTAAAGGTAGTGCTGGCGCAAAGAAAACTTCTTTATTATGAAACAAAAGTGCTCCGTGCTCTCCTTTTTTAATTACTACGTATTTAGGCCCCATCTTCTGGATCTTAGCAGCCGCTTTCACTAAAGAATATTCTCCCGAAAGTTGTCTTGCTTCTTCATCATTGATTGTAATTACGTCAACACGCTTCATCACATCCAATAATTCTGGTAAAGCACAATCCATCCAAAAATTCATAGTGTCGAGCACTACCAACTTTGGTTTCGTTTCCATTTGGTCAATTACACTACTTTGTACCAATGGATGCAAATTTCCTAACATCACTATATCGGCATTTTTAAAATCCTGAGGAACCTTTGGTTGAAAATCACCCAAAACATTAAGTTCCGTTGCCAATGTATCTCTTGAATTCAAATCATTATGGTAAAGACCGCTCCAAAAAAACGTTTTCCCACCTTTAACCACTTCAAGTCCCGAAATGTCAATATTTCTGGCTGTTAATAAATCTAAATATTTTTGTGGAAAATCATCGCCAACTACAGAAACTATGGCTGATTGTAAATTAAAAAAAGAAGCCGAAATTCCTATATAAGGCGCCGCTCCACCTAAAATTTTATCAGTCTTGCCAAAAGGCGTTTCTATGGCATCAAAAGCAACACTTCCAACAATTAATAATTTATTCATTTTATGAGTTTCGAATTAAGGCGCAAAGATAGTTTATAAGTTGTAAAATTGCAACGGGTCTCAGTCGTAAAGTTTTGCTAATTTAAATCTTAAATAATAAAAAATCTCGTTTTTTACAATCTACAGATTTAATCAAAATGTCTTTATTTTAACAAGGAAATAATAGCCTCATTTTCTTGATTCACTGCATAGTCCAATGCCGTTTTTCCAAAAACATCCTTTTGTTGCGTATTAATTTTATATTTCAACAAAATTTCCGCACATTTTACCTGTCCAAAAGTTGCAGCAAAAAATAACGCATTGGCATTATTATAATTTATCAAGTCTGGACTTGCTTGGTGTATCAATAATAATTCTGCTAAGGAAGAATACCCTTTGAAACAAGCGCCCATCAAAGCGGAATTACCCGAAGAATCCTGAATATCTAAATTCGCTTTTTGCGAAATCAAATACACTGCAACCTCATAATTATTATTGTAAACGGACAGAATAAGCAAACTGTAACCGGAGGAATTTAATACGTTTATATCATTCCCTTCCTTTATAAACTTTTCAATCGTTTTTAAATCATTCGTTCTTGCCGCTTCAAAAACAGCTGTGTTTTGTGCATTCAAAATACCAGAAATTAAAATCAATAGAGTGAAAATTATTTTTTTCATATTTTTAAATAATAAATAAAGGAGCGTTAAAAACGCTCCTTTATTAAATCCTGCTTTATTGCATCATCAAAGATTCTAATTCTTTACGATCCATTTTAAGCTCTTTTGCTAATCGCATTCCGTATTCTCTATCCGCTTGGTAAAAATGGGCAATCATTTTAGCAACAATTACTTTATTTTTCACCTGTTTCAATGCTCCAGATAAATTATAAATTAATGCATCTTGATCTTTCTTAGAAAAAGAACGGTACAAATCGCCCGCTTGAGCAAAATCATTTGGTTTCGAAATTTTTGACTGTGCTGTTGTTACGTTTGCAAATTCTGATTTTGAATATTTGAATTTTGCATCATCCTTTACCTCCGGCTTATTTGTTGAAGGCTGATAATTCACATCACCTGTTTGAGGGCGCAACGACATATATCCATTTTCATTGTAGGTATTTACTCCGTTTTTAGGCATGTTTACTGGAATTTGTTGAAAATTACCTCCTAAACGATGGCGTTGTGTATCAGAATAAGAAAACAATCTCCCTTGTAATAATTTATCTTCCGAAGGCTCAATTCCCGGAACTAAAATTGCAGGAGAAAAAGCGGCTTGCTCTATTTGCTGAAAATAATTGGAAGGATTTTGATTCAAAGTCATCGTCCCTACTTTTATCAATTTAGCAATTTTTTCAGGCCAAATTTTAGTAGGATCAACGGCATTAAAATCTAAAGCCAAAAAATCTTCTTTTTTCAACATTTGAACATACAAATCCCATTTTGGGAAATTCCCTTTTTCTATTTCATTACGCAAATCCAAAGTAGCATGTTCAATTTGTGTGGATTGAATTGCATTGGCTTCTGATTGCGATAAATTACGCACTTCTTGTTGCGGAACCCATTTGTATTTTACATAGGTAACTTCGCCTTTCGTATTTACCCATTTGTAAGCATGTACTCCATTACCTTCCATTTGGCGAAAATTCGCTGGAATTCCATAATCAGAAAATACCCACGTTAACATGTGCGTTGATTCTGGCACATTTGAAAAGAAATCAAATACTCGATTCGGATCTGATGCGCCATTTGTTATTGGAGAAGGTTTAAATGCATGAACCATATCCGGAAACTTCATCGCATCACGGATGAAGAAAACTGGCAAGTTGTTTCCTACTAAATCATAATTTCCTTGTTCTGTATAAAATTTAACTGCAAAACCTCGAGGATCACGATACGTTTCAGGAGAACCGGCTTGATGCGTTACCGTTGAAAAGCGAACCAATAAAGGTGTTTTTTTACCCGCTTTGTTTAAAAAATCTGCCATGGTAACATCCGAAAAATCAGAGGCTGCAACAAATTCTCCAAAAGCACCAGTTCCGCGAGCATGAACCACTCTTTCCGGGATACGTTCACGGTCAAAGGCAGCTAATTTTTCAATCAAATGTATATCTTCCAGCAGGACTTGTCCATCTTGCCCTATTGTTTTTGAATTTTGATTGTCTCCTACTGGAGCTCCAGAATTTGTTGTTAATGTTTGACCAAATGTTAGCTGAGTTATCAACATTGCTATTGATAAGACTAATGCTTTTTGTTTCATAAGACTATTTTATTTATTTATTAATGCAAAAATATCGACAAAAAACATATTGACATAACTGAAAGTTTATATCTTTGTCATTGACAACATCTATATACATGAATATCCAACAATTAGAATATATAATCGCCGTAGATCGATTAAAAAACTTTACAAAAGCTGCTGAGTATTGCAATGTCACACAAGCAACATTAAGCACGATGGTCAAAAAATTAGAGCAAGAGCTTGAAATAATTATTTTTGACCGAAAGAAAAATCCAACGGAGACTACCGAAATTGGGATGGAAACTGTTGAAAATGCAAAAAAAGTAGTTCTTCACAGCCAGCTTTTAAAAGACAATGCCAAAAAGACTAATGGGAAAATTGAGGGGAAGATTAGAATTGGAATCATCCCGACAATAGCAAACTCTTTACTGCCAAAAATCATAAAACCTATTTTAGAAAACTTCCCTGACTTAAAATTAGAAATTTCAGAACAAACAACTAAATCTATTACAAAACAGCTGAAAGAAGGGCAACTTGACATGGGAATTGTTGCTACCCCATTAAATGACACCGAAATTGAAGATATCGTTTTATTTTATGAAACTTTAATGGTGTATGGTGATATTGATCCGGTACAAAACTACATTTTACCCGATGAAATTAGAAATCATAAAATCTGGCTTTTGGAAGAAGGTCATTGCCTTAGAGAACAATTTATTAAATTATGCTCTTTAAAGAAAAAAGAAAAAATGGTTGAAAATTTAAAATTGGAAGCAAGTTCGTTTGATACTTTATTGAATATGATTGACGAATTTGGCGGATTAACTTTAATTCCTGAATTATATTACAATACCCTTTCCTGCGAAAGAAAAAAACAAGTCAGTTTTTTTAATACACCCATTCCGGTTCGCGAAATGAGCATTATTTATCATCGCCCTTATGCAAAAATTAGAACAATTGAAGCGCTCGCCAACATTATCCACAGTACAATAAATAAAGATTTGATCTCAAATAAATACAAAAAAAACGAATTAGCAATTACTCAAATATAAAAATTACTCACTCTTACTTTCATAAAAAGCATCTATCGAAAGTTGCTTTTGCATCGAAGCCATAACTGCCAACTGGTCACATCTTTCATTCTGAACATGATTATTATGTCCTTTTATCCATTTGAAATTGACTTTATGTTTTCTATAAATAATCAGAAAACGTTTCCACAAATCAGAATTTTTCCTATCAACAAACCCTTTTTTTTCCCAACCTAAAACCCACTTTTTCTCAACGGAATCAACCACATATTTAGAATCTGAAATCACTAAAACTCGGGTATTTAAATTTTTAAGCTTTTCTAACCCTACAATTACAGCTAATAATTCCATTCTATTGTTGGTCGTTAGACGAAAACCTTCGTAGAATTCCTTCTTATAAGGCTTGCCTACCCATTCCATAACAACACCATAACCACCGGGACCCGGATTTCCTTTGGCGGCACCATCAGTATATATATGTACGTCGTGTTCCATTTTAGATTTTTAGACTTGAACCCTATTTAGATTGTTAAATTTTTTCTTGTGCTATCGTAACTATTCTAAAAAGTCAACTTTTCTAACAATCTCTCAATAACTTGTGGAAAATGCTCTCGTTCTAATTCATGTATTTTATTAGCCACTTCCTCAGCAGTTTCATTGCCAGCCAAGATTATAATTTTTTGAAAAAGAATATTTCCCTCATCATAATTTTCATTGACAAAATGAATCGTAATACCCGTTTCTTTTTCTTTGTTTTCGACTATTGTTCTGTGAATATTCATCCCATACATTCCTTTACCACCATATTTAGGCAATAATGCCGGATGTATATTTATTATTTTATCCGGGTAAGCTTCAATGATATCCTGTGGGAATTTTAATAAAAAACCAGCTAAAACTATGAGATCAGGACGGAATGCATTTAATTTTTGCAGTATTTTACTTTCAATTAAGTCGAATTTCGAAAAAACCACGACTGGAACTTGATGGTTTTGGGCCCTTTCAATTACTTTGGCATCTGGACGATTTGTGAAAACGGCAACGACCGTTCCATTTTTTGTTTCAGCAAAATATTTTATAATATTTTCAGCATTAGTCCCCGATCCCGAAGCAAAAATGACAATTTTTTTCATAATTCAACTCATTTATATTATGCAAAAAAAGGAATAAAAAATGAAATTAAATAACATTCAGAAAGCTTTGTCAAATATATTTTATAAATTAGTTGTCACATTTATTAACTTATTAGTTGTTTTAAAATAAAGTTTTTTATTTTTGCCAACAAATTAAATTCTAAAATTAAAGATTATGTCAGACATTGCATCAAGAGTAAAAGCGATTATCGTAGACAAATTAGGTGTTGACGAAAACGAAGTTGTAACAGAAGCAAGCTTCACTAATGATTTAGGAGCTGACTCATTAGACACTGTTGAGCTTATTATGGAATTCGAAAAAGAATTTGACATTCAAATTCCAGACGATCAAGCAGAAAACATCGCTACTGTAGGTCAAGCAATCTCTTACATAGAGGAAGCTAAAAAATAATAAAGTACACACCCGTTTGCAATCTTGTATACGGGTGTTATTATTTTTTTTAAAATTAAATTCGCGATTGAAATTCAATCAAAAAAGATATTTATTGTAATACCCATGGCTCTTTTGTAATAATAATACAGTGAAGAAAGCGTGGGTTTTATTTGTTTAAAGATAACAAAATAAAAAATTATGGTATTAAGAAGAGTTGTTGTTACAGGTTTAGGTGCGCTTACTCCTATTGGAAATAACATTCAAGAATATTGGAATGGGCTTATAAACGGTGTTAGCGGTGCTGCACCAATAACTTATTTTGACGCTTCAAAGTTTAAAACTCAATTTGCATGCGAATTGAAAAATTTTAACGCTGAAGATTTCTTAGATAGAAAAGAAGCTAGAAAAATGGACCGCTACGCACAATATGCCATGGTTTCATCTGATGAAGCGGTACTTGATGCTGGTTTTAATTTCGAAAAATTAGACAAAGACAGAGTTGGAGTTATTTGGGGATCGGGAATAGGTGGATTAGAAACGTTTCAAATTGAAATGTTGAACTTTGCCGCTGGCGATGGAACACCAAAATTTAATCCTTTCTTTATACCAAAAATGATTTCCGATATTGCCGGTGGCCATATTTCTATAAAATACGGATTCAGAGGTCCAAATTTTACAACTGTTTCAGCTTGTGCTTCTTCTACAAATGCTATTATCGACGCTTTCAATTATATCAGATTAGGTCATGCTGATGCAATGGTAACCGGTGGCTCTGAGGCTGCAGTGACAATAGCGGGTATGGGCGGTTTCAATGCAATGCATGCTTTATCTACCCGAAATGACGACCCTAAAACTGCTTCCAGACCAATGGACAAAGACCGAGATGGCTTTATTTTAGGTGAAGGAGCTGGCGCATTGGTACTTGAAGAGTATGAGCACGCCATCGCACGTGGAGCCAAAATTTATTGTGAAATAGGCGGTGGCGGAATGTCTGCTGATGCTTACCACATTACCGCTCCGCATCCGGAAGGACTGGGCGCTAAAAATGTTATGTTAAACTGTTTGAGAGACGCAGGTCTTCAAGCAACTGATGTAGATGGTGTAAATATGCACGGAACTTCCACACCACTTGGCGACCTTGCAGAATCTAAGGCTATATTGCATGTTTTTGGTGAACATGCTTATACAATGAATTTAAATTCGACTAAATCCATGACTGGTCATTTACTTGGAGCAGCTGGAGCAGTAGAAACAATTTCTTCCATTCTTTCGTTGAAACACGGAATAGTACCGCCTACAATCAATCATTTTACTGACGATGAAAATATCGATTCAAAATTAAACTTCACCTTTAACAAAGCGCAGAAGAGAGATATGGATGTTGTCATGAGTAATACTTTTGGTTTTGGAGGTCATAATGCTTGTGTATTAGTAAAAAAATTAGAGATCTAATTATATGCGCATAATTAGAAAAATATTTTCAAAATCCCGTTCTCTAGAAGACGGGATTTTTTTTGATTCTATCCAGAAAATCCTAGGTTTTGCTCCTATAAATTTAGATTATTATAAAAAGGCATTCACCCACCGTTCCTCTAATCGCTTGGATGTTTTAGGAAATCCAATCAATTACGAACGGTTAGAATTCTTAGGCGATGCCATGCTAAGCTCCGTAATCGCTGCCCACCTATTCAGCAAAGCTCCTGCCGGTGACGAAGGTTACTTAACCAAAATGCGCTCCAAAATTGTAAGCAGAGAACACCTTAACGAATTAGGAAAAGATCTAAATTTAGTCCAGTACATAGAAAGCAAAGTGCCTTTACAGCATTTTGGTGAAAACATACACGGAAACATATTTGAATCATTAGTCGGAGCAATCTACCTAGACCAGGGCTATGTTTATTGCGAAAAATTTATTCAAAAAAGAGTTATCGTTCCTTATGTTGATATTGCCAGATTGGAAGGAAAAGTGATCAGCTACAAAAGTTTAGTTATAGAATGGTGTCAAAAAGAGAAAAAAATATTTCATTTTGATATTTTTGAGGACAATGCAATTGACGGACAACGTTTGTTTGGGGTTAAACTCAGCATTGATGATAAAGTAATTGCGAAAGCCAGAGCCACTTCTAAAAAGAAAGCAGAAGAAAAAGCTTCTCAACGTGCCTATTTTGCATTTCAAGAAAAAATGGATAGAAAATAATATCAATTTTCTTAAAACTATAACGTTTTCGTTTATAAATTAACGCAAACATCTCATTTGAAGAAGATAAAACTTCAATAGAAATACTATATTTACATCATATTTTGCACAAAATGGGCATTCATAAATTGGATCTTGGCGAATTTGACGAAATAGATTATTATCTTATTGCTATTCACACTTCATTAGAAGACTATCGTCTGGCTTATTTTATTAATCAAAGTCTTCCGATTAATCTAAGTAAAAACGAAACCGAAATTCAAATTAATATAAAGGAAGGAGAGACTAATTTCTCAAGATTTTATTACTATGATATTGAAAATGTAATATCTTGGAATTTGATTCAAAATAAAAGTGAGGTCATCCAACAGAAAGAAGGAAATAATCAAAATTTATTTTCAAATATAATCATGGAAGTGGCAACAAAAGTTTTTTTACTTCCGGAGTTTAAAAAAGTTGATTATTTCCTAAAAATTGAAAATACTGACAATATCATAAACGTATCTAAAATACAAACAATACTAAACAAAATTGATAGTATCTCAGCCATTTATACGGTTGAAACGAATCAAATAAAATCAAAAAACAATTTAATTTTTTAATACAAATGCTTACAAACAAAAAAACGAAAATTGTAGCCACACTTGGGCCTGCATGTAGTACAAGAGAAATCATAAAAGACATGATTGACGCAGGTGTAAATGTTTTTAGAGTGAATTTTTCACATGCTGACTACGAAGATGTAAAAGAAAAAATAAATCTGATACGCGGTCTAAATGAAGAGTTTGGTTACACAACTGCAATCCTTGGTGATTTACAAGGTCCAAAACTTCGCGTAGGGGTTATGGAAGAAGGAGTTGTAGTGCGTGATGGCGACCTAATTACCTTTACTACTGCCGAAGACATTCTTGGTACAGCCAAAAAAGTATTTATGAAATACCAAAACTTTCCAAATGATGTAAATCCGGGGGAAAGGATTTTACTTGATGATGGTAAACTAATTTTTGAAATTGTTGAGACTGATAAAAAATCAGAGGTTATTGCTAGAGTAATTCAAGGTGGTGAATTGAAATCTAAAAAAGGAGTTAATCTTCCTAACACAAAAATATCTTTACCTGCAATGACAGAGAAAGATATTGCAGACGCTATTTTTGCCATTGGGCAGAACGTAGATTGGATTGCATTATCATTTGTAAAAACACCTAGAGATTTACAAGACTTACAAGAATTAATTGCCGAACATTCAGAATATAAAATTCCAATTATTGCCAAAATCGAAATGCCGGAAGCATTAGAAAATATTGACAAAATTGTTGCTTACTGCGATGCTTTGATGGTTGCACGTGGAGATTTGGGAGTTGAACTTCCTGCACATGAAGTCCCTTTAGTTCAAAAAGAATTAATTCGTAGAGCTAAAACAGCTCGTATTCCGGTTATTGTTGCTACGCAAATGATGGAAACAATGATCACCTCTCTTACACCAACACGTGCGGAGGTAAATGACGTTGCGAACTCCGTTATGGATGGTGCAGATGCCGTAATGCTATCTGGCGAAACCGCTACAGGGAACTATCCAGTTCAGGTAATCCAAAAAATGACTCAAATCATAGAAGCCGTTGAAGATTCTCCATTAATTCACGTTCCACAAGATACGCCACAGATAAAAACGAAACGTTTCATTACAAAAACCATTTGTCATCATGCTGCAACGATGGCTAATGTAATCAAAGCAAAAGCGATTTGTACTTTGACGAACAGTGGCTATACCGCATTTCAAATCTCAGCTTGGAGACCAAATGCACATATTTTAGTTTTTACATCTAATAAAAGAATCCTTACACAATTGAATTTATTATGGGGTGTAAAATCTTTCTTTTATGAAAAAACAGTAAGTACGGATGACACTGTAACGGACATAAACGAAATTGTGAAACAAAAAGGTTTTGTACAAAAAGGAGATTTTCTAATCAATTTAGCAGCAATGCCTATAAAAGAGAAAGGAATGGTAAATACTTTGAGAGTTTCTGAAATAGAATAGATTTAAGCTCTTTGAATTCTTATAAAAACCGTCTTGTTAAATAACGAGACGGTTTTTTTTTGAATTAATTTTTTATAATAATTTGCCCTCATTTTTCTTCAAAAAAAATTAAGAATAATTAAACATTCTTCTGTAAAATAAAATTTATATTTGATGCATAAAAATCTTATCAACTATGAGTTTCAATTCGAAAAATCCATTTTTAAATAATAAATCTTTTTCATCAGCAGTATCAAGAAAAGACGAAGTTCACAACGCCACATTAATTGATAACAATCAAGAGATGACTTTGGCAGGAACAATCAACAAAAGTATCATCCTATTTTTACTTCTTACTGCCTCCGCAATGGTGATTTGGTGGATGGCTTTTAATGGCCTGAATCCAATAGTTCCCGCAATAGGTGGAGCTATTGTAGGTCTTGTTTTGGTTCTTATATCTGCTTTCAAGCCAGAATATTCCCCTTATTTGGCTCCCGGTTACGCCTTGTTTGAAGGATTATTCATTGGCGGAATTTCAGCAATTTTCGAGGCTATGTATCCCGGAATTGTTATACAGGCAGTTGGAGCAACTTTTGTAACTTTCATGATTTGCCTTGGATTATATAAATATAAAATTGTAAAAGTAACAGAGCAGTTCAAATCAGTTGTTGTAGCTGCGACACTTGCCATTGCGACTTACTACCTAATATCTTGGTTATTTTCTATGTTTTCCAGCTATGTACCCGTTCATTATGGTAATTCAATGATGAGTATTGGTATCAGTGTTTTTGTGATTGTAATCGCAGCTTTAAATTTGTTTTTAGATTTTGACCGTATTGAAAAAGGAACGGAACAAAAAATGCCAAAATACATGGAATGGTATGGTGCAATGGGCTTGATGATAACCTTAGTATGGTTATATATTGAGTTTTTAAGATTACTATCAAAACTGAACAGCAAAAACTAATTGTAACACCATTATCAAAATACTAAAAAAACCTTTCTCTCCAGAAAGGTTTTTTTTATGCTGCTTTCTCAAAAGCGATATAATGGCTGAGTTGTCCTTTCAAATTAAAAACAGGATATCCTTTAATCAGACAAGCGTATATTTCTCCATTCTTTTTATAGTTTAACACCGTTTTCTCGAAAGGCTGCTGTGACTGAATTGCAGTATTTATCTCATTTGATACAATTGTATCGGTGACTTGACCTTGAAACATTTTCGGGCTTTTACCCAAAACTTCTGCTTGTAAGTAGCCATTCATTTTGATCATGTTGTGTGAAGCAAAAACAATAGTTAATTTGGAATCTGTAACGATTATTACTTCTTCTTTTATTGGAGAAGAAATATCCCAATCCGGCGAAAGTTTCCACCTATTTTGGTACGCCATTTTTTTGAGGTTTTTTAAGTCGAGAAACGATTGTTTTACTTCTTTTAAAAACTCATAATGAAAATCTACACAAACAATAGGAAGCGATTTAATCCGCAAATCATTGTGATAGTTTACAATAGCTCCTTCATATTGATTTAAATTGCTCATAACTTTTTTGATTACATTAGTCAAATATAATTTTATTTCTAAAAATAAAATAGTAAATATTTAATTTTAACCATTGTTGAACGATTCTTTTATCAAATTAGAAAGCAAATTTTAACTGCACTCCGAGGATTTTTTTTTCTTCGGTATTCAAATTACTCAAAGAAATTCCCAATAATCGTACAGAATCTTTCATTCGTTCTTGAAACAATAGTTCTTTGACGATTTCTAAAATTAATCTTTTATCCGAAATAAAACAGGGCACCGTTTTACTACGAGTTTGTTGCGTAAAATCGCTAAACTTTATTTTTAACGTGACCGTTTTACCAGCGATATTGTATTTCTTCAGTCTTTTCTCCAGAGAAATAGCAATACTTTCCAATTTTTCCATCATAAATATTTCTGACGAAAGATTATTATAAAAAGTGTGCTCGGCTGCAACTGATTTAGAAATCCGATCTGATTTTACCTCACTATTATGAATCCCCCGCACCACATCAAAGTAAAAATTTCCCGATTTCCCAAAATGTTTCTCCAAAAAATCCAATTTTTTACTTTTTAAATCTACACCGGTAAAAATCCCTAACTGATACATTTTTTCGGTAGTAACTTTCCCTACTCCATAAAATTTCCTAATGGGCAATTCCTCCAAAAAAGGAATAACTTCATCTGAATTAACTGTCTTTTGACCGTTAGGTTTATTATAATCACTGGCTATTTTTGCTACAAACTTATTAATTGATATTCCTGCCGAAGCAGTTAACCCTGTTTCATTAAGTATCCGCAATCTTATTTCTTGTGCCAATAAAGAAGCACTTGGATTCCCTTTCTTGTTTTTAGTAACGTCTAAATAGGCTTCGTCAAGAGACAGCGGCTCCACCAAATCCGTATATTCATAAAAAATCTTCCTAATTTTATTTGAAATTTCCCTATACCTGTCAAATCGCGGTTGGACAAAAATAAGTTCCGGGCAGTACTTTTTTGCCAATGCACCACTTATAGCACTGCGAACGCCAAATTTTCTGGCTTCGTAACTTGCCGCAGCTACCACCCCTCTATTTTCAGAACCACCAACAGCGACAGGTTTGCCTCTCAATAAAGGATTATCCATTTGCTCTACTGAAGCATAGAAAGCATCCATATCGATGTGTATGATTTTCCTATTTGGATTTAAAGCTTGCATAGTATAACAATTATTGCTGTAGTCCTACGGCATTATTTACAAATTACATAAAAATTATTCCTTTTTCTCTGTATTTAAGTAGTTTTCAACCGTTACTGATTTAATTTTCTTTTCTGTCGGAAAAAAGAAACTGATTGGCCTTGCTTTAAAATGTTTCCAAATAGAAGCGGTAACGAATTTTAACTCGAATACAGAAATAGCTCTTGAACGGAATGCTAAACCCAAAGAAAGACTGAAACTTACCATAAAATTGACCAATCCAATAATACCAATTCCAAAAATTCCCCAAAATAGCATTGAATTACTGACAGCGTAATTTGCTCCATACAATCCTAAAGCCAAATTCCCGCTAGCAAAAGTAATATGTCTAATATCCAGATTTAGCCCTAAAAATAAGCCAATTGAACCAATACTACCCATAAAAATACCAAACCAGAAATTAGATATAATCCCTGCCCATCTTTTTTCGTACAGCTTTGCCAGTTTCAGCGTGCGTAATTTCCCAAAACTTCGCTTTAACCCAGGATGTTCCGCTATTCGAAAATAAACCTGATTGTGTTTATCTCTGTTGGCTACACTTCCAGAAATGATTCCGGACAAAAATAAAAATACACCAGCAACAGCAGAATGAAGAATAGCTAAGGAATGAGCAGGACTTAGGTCAATGAGTAAATTCTCCCATTTAGTCGCTGCAATATTATAATCAAAAGTATAATCTATTAACCATATTCCAAGTAATGAAATAGGAAAAGCCATAATCACATTCCCCACAAAAGCGATAAACTGAGAGCGAAAAACACGTGCAAAAAGAATCGCAAAGGCTTGATATTTTTCAGAATCTTTTCCTTGTTTTACTTCGCCTTCTTCCAATGCTTTTATTAAAGCAGCAGCAGTCATGGCGGGCTGCTTAGTTGCCAAAGTAAATCCCAACAGATAAATAACAATAAATCCAAAAGCATAGTTCATACTATAAATAAAGGCATGCCCAAAAAAACTTGCATCCACTTTAGAAAGCAGTATTTTAATTATACACATTATGCCCACAATAAATCCTCCGCCCAATGCTGTTCGAAACATTTTAAAATATTCGCCTCGCGTTTCTGTAATGTAATGTTCTCCTGTTTTAGCTGTATGTTGCGTTATTTCATAAGAAATCAACTGTGTGCTTTCTCCAATAAATTTCCTAACATTATTTTTATAACAATTGTATCTTATTAATTGCAAAGCCAAAGCAATTCCGTTCGCTTTGATATCCTGCTGTTTACCGACTATTAAAAATGGAATTAAATGTTTTAATCTATCTAATTGTTGTCTAATTTTTAACAAATTCTGATTTACTCTCAGCGAAATTCCATATTTAGAACTATTATGAAATGCCTTATCAACAAAAGCCTCGCACTGTTTATGTAGTACCAGTACCTGTGCATAGGACAAATCATCCGGTTTTATATAATGCAAATCAAAATTTCTAATTTTATCCCCAATCTGAAGTAATTCTTTTTCAAAAGCGCCAAACGGACTTTCAAAATCATCAAACTCCGGCACCATCTTAAGTACATCGGTTTCCATAGCACGTCCACTAATTCGTTGTGTTATTAAAGACATAGCAATCAACAGCTCTGACAAATTTGTATGAGCAGCTGCGGTTTCATAAATTGATTTAAATTCTAAAAGGGTATACAATTCACCTAATTGATTGGATTGTAATCTATTAATCCAAAGCGCGTCATTTTGATTATAAAACACTTGGTTCAGAACATATTCTAAAGTGTTTTTTTGTGGCTGATAGGGCAAAAATTTAGAGAAAATCCTTTTTTTTACTTCAAAAATAAAATCAACATCTTGCAGTATAGCAGCATCAGAAAGGATCTTATTAAATTTTTTACCTTTTAAAATTTCTTTTATATAAATAGAAAACTGCGTACGGCAAGAATCATTTTCTTTTAAAAAAGAAATAATTTCCTGTAAGTCGACTGTTTGTAATTTCTTGATTTTTAACGGCCGAATGAGTTCAACTAAGGTTACTAGGACCTCTAAATCATCCTCTCTATTACGCCAAGATTGACTGTCATCAAAACAAGAAGTTAACAATTCCGAGAAAGTAGGTTTGGGTTTCGTTTTGAAAAATAATTTCATTTTAGTAGTCTCCTTTTTTGTAAAAGTACAATTTGGTCTATTAACTTTCATTAACTTCATCATAAAAAGCAGTTCTTGAAGTTAAAATAAGGAATTATAAAAATCAGTAAGACGAAAGTAATTGCAGATTTAATAGGGACATGATTATTAATCATCCGGAGAATAGTTATATCTTTGAAATATAATATTAGCCCATGCTGCAATGGAAATCTCGGATTAAATTATTTTTTATTTGAATCCAAATTATTAGCCCTGAAATGAAAAATAGAACAATTTAAAATATTAAAATAACTTTAAAGCATGAAAATGATAGAAATAGAGAAGAAATTCCTGGTTTTAAACGATTCATTTAAGGTTGCGGCTTTTAATAAAAATCGTATTACGCAAGGCTATTTGAGCTCAGTCCCTGAACGCACGGTAAGAGTGCGCATTAAAGGAGACAAAGGCTATTTAACCATAAAAGGCTTGTCTAACGATGCCGGCATGTCTCGTTTTGAATGGGAAAAAGAAATTCCTGTTAATGAAGCCAAAAAACTACTGCTTTTGTGTGAAGAAGGAGTTATTGACAAAACGCGCTTTGAAATAAAAATAGACAATCATATTTTTGAAGTCGACGAATTTTATGCAGAAAACGAAGGCTTAATTATCGCCGAAATCGAACTTAATTTTGAAACTGAAACCTTCAATAAACCAAATTGGTTAGGAGAAGAAGTCACAAAAGACAAACGTTATTACAATTCTTATCTAAGTAATCATCCCTACAAAAAATGGTAATTTAATTATTCAAAACTGCAATTGTAACTTTCATTCCTCCATCGTCTTTACGTGAAGCAATATCTTTAAAAGCTCTTTTTGATAAATCAATTTCTCTTGACTTTACAAACGGACCTCTATCTGTGATTTCTACAATAACTGATTTACCATTAGCTTCGTTAGTCACTTTTACTTTTGTTCCGAAAGGCAATTTTTTATGGGCTGCAGTATATTTATTATTATCGAATTTCCTGCCGCTTGTTGTTCTTTTTCCGTTAAATTTATCCGCATAATACGAAGCATGAGCCTCTGTCTTATAGATTTTAAATTTGCCGTTTTCTAGTACTAAAGTATCTGAAATAATTTCCTGACGTCCAAACACCATTTTACTTTTCTTAATAGTATCCTTTTGAACAGAAGCTTTTTGTTTATTTAAACCGCTGCTTTGACTGCTGACTAAACCTATAATTGCTAGTAAAAAAAATAATGTAATTAATTTTCTCATTTATTCTTATTTTAGTTAACCCTATTTGCAAAAACCATACCTAGATAAAAAAAGCTCTATTTCTAGAGCTTTAACAGATTTTTAAAACCACATATACCATGGGATTCTACTCAAAATAAGAAGCAGTCCTAAACCGTAAAAAATAGAAAAAGTTTTAAATTTTGATTCACTTGTCACCAACTTTTTATGCTTAGACCATCCAATTGTGATTAAAGCAATCCCAACAATATTGATTAAAGGGTGTTCTAACGAAGTTAGCCGTAATGCCTTATCTGACATTTGCCCAAAAGATGCAAAACCTAAAGGAGAAACAAAATATAAAATCAAGCCTATCAATAATTGTATATGTATCCCTATTAATCCAAACAAAGCAATTTTTCTATCTTTTGCAGTAAATTCTTTTTTGGAAAACATTCCAATAAGGGAATTAACCACTGCAACAACTAATACTAAAAGTGCTAAATAAGCCCAACCAGAATGAAATTTTTGAATAAATTCGTACATATAACTTGTTTTTGTTTTAACAAATATAAGAAAAAAAGGCATAAAAAAACCACGCTTTAAAGCGTGGTTTTAATTTTAAATATTTCTTTTGATATTATTTACCAAAAATATATCTAAGTGTTAATTGTGCTTGCCAAACATCGAAAGTTGAAGCATTTTTTTGGAAGGTATCTTTAATTAAAGTTTTTGTTCCTGCAACATCTGTTTGAGTTGTTAATTGGTAAAAAGGCACATTTGCAGTTGTAGTTACGTAGCTCAAAACATTTGAATTTGTAACTCTTTGTGTAACACCCCAATCTTTATTTAACATATTGGTAAAGTTTAAGATATCAGCTCTGAATTGGAAAGCATTCTTTTTTCCAGATATTTTCAAGAAAAAATCCTGAGTAACTGATAAATCTAATCTATGCAACATAGGGATGACAGCTCCATTTCTCTGAGCATACTGGCCTCGTCTTGTAGAAAGATATTTATCTTGATAAATGTATGAATCAAAAGCTTGTTGTTGTTGTGCTTCAGTATATACTGTTACTACATTTGCTCCATTTACTACATTTGTAACTGATAATGGTTGAAAACGAATTTGATTCGCATTATTTGGTACAAATAATAAATCATTTCCATTTACTCTATCACCATTCATATCGCCATTATAAGCATAAGAAATCCCTCCTGATTGTTCTCCAATGTAACCTAGGTTAATCGAAGTAGCAGCTCCAAGTTTATCACCGTACTCAATTTTATATCCTAATATACCAACAATTCTATGCGGCGTATTATTACTAGATAAAGATAAAGGTAAGTCATTATTCCCGTTTACTGATCTAGCACCAGTCCAAGAACCAGAGGCAATAGAACCTGCTGATAATAAATCATTAGCACTTGAATGCGTGTACGCTACTGAACCCCAAAGACCTCTTTTGTATGGATACTCTAATTTAAATGTTGTAGAGTAAAAATATCCTTTATTCGTATTTGTTAATACAACTGCGCTTGAAACATTGTCATTAATTCTAACTCCATTGTCATTACGAGCATATCTTGGTCTAGTATCAGGACCACTGAAGTTTCCAAGTGGAGTTTCAAAATTTGCATTGTAGTAATGGATCGCATTAATGTTTGATTGGAAAATACCTTCTATAGTTCCTACAAAACCTAAAGGAAGTTTTTGATCAACTGCTATATTTGTTTTCCAAACTTGTGGAAACTTAAATTTTTTGTCTGTAAACGCTAATTCAAATGTAGAAGGAAGCGTAGGTGTAGCAGGAATGAAATAATTGTTTGGATTTGGTGTAAAACCGTATCCACCTGCAGCAATCGCAGCACCACTAACATCAACAAAACCGGTAAGAACGCCGTTATTACCAATCGCATTAGATAAGAAAACCGATGGCGCTCTTCCTGTAAATACACCACTACCTCCACGAACCTGTGTTGTAGCATCTCCAGTTACATCTAAATTAAAACCGATTCTAGGTTCAAACAAATACTGAGTATTTGGCATATCACCAGTATTGAATTTTTCTCCGTTAGCAAAAGTCATTGCTGTAACTTTAGGATTCTCAAGTGCTGTATCAGAAAACCAAACAGCTGAAGCACGAAGTCCTAAAGTAACTCTAAGTTGATCCGAAACTTTAATTTCATCTTGAGTATACAAGTCAAATTTATTTGACTTCAAAATTTGCAAAGGCTCTTCAGCACCAGCCAAAGCTGAATATCTAAACTGAACACGATCAATACCGGAAACAATTGTAGATGGCGCACCACCATTAAGAGCTGATTGTTCAGCCGCTTTATAAAATTGATCCAACGAATTAAAAACATAGACTCCATTAGAACCAGAGAAAAACAAATTACTTGATTTAAAGTGCTCAAAGTTAGCACCAAATAATAAAGAGTGTTTACCTATTGTTTTAGTTAAATTGTCAGTAAAGTGTAAAGTCGAATACGATAATTTATTCCCTTGAGTAAAAGGATCTAAACCTGCAGAAATCAGATTAGATGTTCCTGCTGTAACAACTCCAGTAATAGGATTAACTGATCCGTTTTTTATATCAATGGTAGGAAACAAACCTCCACCTTGTAAGGCTCTATCTTCAATTTGTTTGTCATAACCGCCGATAAAATTATTGTACCATGAATTACTTAATTTACTGTTCAATTCAACGACTATCGATCTCGTATTATCTTGAATAACATAACCGCTATTTTGAAAAGACATTGCAAGTGCACTAGTTCTTCTATTACCAAATCCTAAAGAGGCAGAGTTTGAAGTTAACTCATCTGATGAAGAGTTATGAAACACGTAACGAGCCGTAAGTTTATGATTGTCGTTGATATTCCAATCTAATCTTGTAAGGAATTTTTTCGAAACTTTTGCTGCATCATAGTTTTCCCAAGGACCTGTTGTATAATTAAATTTGTCTTTCAAAAAAGTTGAAAGTGTTTGCATTTGAGCAAATGTAGGCGCAGAAACTTGAGCACTTGGCTGTGGTGAACCTGTAGAGGTCCAAGTTGTAGCCGGGCTTGTATTTTCTATTGTCTCAAAATTTCCAAAAAAGAATAATTTGTCTTTAATGATTGGAGCTCCAATTCTAGCTCCCCAAATTTTTTCATTAAATTTACCAGGCACTATTACAGTATTTCCTGCTTTAGTCCCTATAAAATCCTTCTTGTTACTTCTAAATGAATTATAAACTGAACCTTCAATTTCATTTGTTCCACTTTTTGTAACTGCATTTATTCCAGAACCTAGAAAACCTGATTGACGTACATCATAAGGAGCAATATTAACTTGTAACTGTTCAATTGCATCTAAAGAAATCGCAGTAGAACCCGTTCTTCCTCCAGCTTGTGAATCATTTCCAAGACCGAAACCATTATTAAATACAGATCCATCAATCGTAAAGTTGTTTAATCTTGAATCTTGACCTCCAAAACTACCATTAGCTCCTGCATTTGCATTGTACTTAGTGATTGCATTAATCGATCTTGCACCTGTAACAGGAACAGCTGTTAATTCTCTATTTGAAAATTGTTGTGACGCTCCGGTTCTTCCTTTATTGAAAGTTCCTTTTGATTTTGTAGAAACAACTACCACTTCTTTTAAAGCATTAGATTCCTCATCTACAACAATATTCACTATTATATTATTTCCTAAAGGTGCATTGATCTCTGTAATCTCTGTTGTTTTGTAACCAACATAAGTAACTTTTACAGTGTAAGGACCTCCTGGTCTGATTCCTTGAACGGCATATCCTCCGTTAGAACCAGTAGTTGAAAAATATTTTGTTCCTGTAGGCGTATGAACAACCTGCACTGAAGCGCCTGGTAAAGTTTCGCCAGTGCTCGATTTAACAGTCCCGGACATTGCAGAACTAGTAACCTGCGCATGACCAACAACTGATAAAAAAATAATCAAAATAAAAATAATTCTTCTCATTTCTGCTTTTTTGTTTAGTTTATTAATTATTGGCAAAAATATAACATTTTTACTTTGAAAAGTTAATATA
Source organism: Flavobacterium fructosi (assembly GCF_042787335.1). NCBI lineage: Bacteria > Pseudomonadati > Bacteroidota > Flavobacteriia > Flavobacteriales > Flavobacteriaceae > Flavobacterium > Flavobacterium fructosi. The sequence continues at coordinate 100,391 of NZ_JBHZQA010000005.1, forward strand.
ACGTTAAGAAAGCATGTTTTAAATATTGCTATATTACTATTAAATACATTAATTACATAAATAGTTAAAAATATACACTTACGTAAAGTATGTTTTAATTCTATTGATAATTTCACAAAAAAATAACATTCAAAAAAAACAAAATTCCAAAATTTAATTAATCAAAAAACTATCATCTAGACACTTATAAAGAGAAAACCCCAATTTCATATAATAAAATTGAGGTTTTTCAATAAATTGTTCTGATAATCTATTTATTCTTCAAAAAATGATTCAATAAAAATGCAGTGGAACTATCGTGATTTTTTACTTCTTTTGTATTAATTCCTTCTAAAATAGAATTTGCTAATTGTTTTCCAAGTTCAACTCCCCATTGATCAAAACTAAAAATATTCCAAATAATTCCTTGCGCAAAGATTTTATGTTCGTATAATGCGATTAAAGAACCTAAGGTTTTTGGCGTCAATTTTTGTATTAATATAGTATTCGTGGGTTTGTTTCCCGTAAAAACTTTAAAAGGCAAAAGAAATTTTGCTTTATCAGCTGATAGCTCTTGCTTATCAAATTCTGCTTGAACCTGCTCTTTTGATTTTCCTTGCATTAACGCTTCAGTTTGCGCAAAAAAGTTAGACATCAATTTATCATGATGCTCTTCATTTCCATATAATGGTTTTACATATCCAATAAAATCAGTCGGAATCAACTTAGTTCCCTGATGAATTAATTGAAAAAAGGCATGCTGAGAATTAGTTCCCGGCTCACCCCAGATAATAGTTCCCGTTTGATAGTTTACCGGAGTACCGTCTCTACCCACGCTTTTTCCATTGCTTTCCATTGTTCCTTGCTGTAAGTAAGGCGCTAATTTTTGTAAATATTGAGTGTATGGAATCAACGCTTCGCTTTCGGCTCCAAAAAAGTTATTGTACCAAATACTTAATAAAGCCAAAATGACTGGCGCATTTTGATCGAAATCAGCCGATTTGAAATGTTCATCCATTTCATTTGCACCACTCAATAATTCGTCAAAATTTTCAAATCCTACCGCTAAGCTAATTGTAAGACCAACCGCACTCCACAAAGAAAAACGTCCGCCAACCCAATCCCACATAGGAAATACATTGTTCGGATTTATTCCAAATTCAGTTACTTTTTCAATATTGGTAGAAACCGCTACAAAATGTTTAGCAATATCTTCTTGTTTTGCTAATTCTAAAAACCATTTTCTGATCGTTTCTGAATTAGTCAATGTTTCTTGTGTTGTAAATGTTTTAGAAACAATAACAAAAAGAGTCGTCTCTGGATTTAATTTTTTGATAATTTCATTTACATGATCCCCATCAACATTCGATACGAAATGTACGTTTAAATGGTTTTTATAAAATTGCAATGCTTCAACTGCCATAGCTGGACCTAAGTCTGATCCACCAATACCTATGTTTACAATATCCGTAAAAGATTTCCCCGTAAATCCGGTTCTTTTACCAGAAGTAACTTCATTTGTAAATGCTTTTATTTTATTTTTTACATCATAAATTTCAGGAACTACATTTATACCTTCAACATTTACAACAGCTGATTCTTTGGCTCTTAAAGCCGTATGAAGCACAGCTCTATTTTCTGTTTGGTTGATAATCTCTCCATCAAAATAATCTTTGATCGCGCTTTTAAGTCCAACTTCATCTGCCAATTCCAGCAACAATGCAATCGTTTCCTGAGTTATGATGTTTTTTGAATAATCAATTAAAAAATCATTCCATTTCAAATTGAATTTTTCTGTTCTTGAGGTATCGGATAGAAACATTTCATGCATCGAAGCTTTTCGCATTTCTTCATAATGCAATTCAAGTTTCTTCCAAGCTATTGTTTCTGTAGGGTTTATCTTATTTAATGCCATTTCTATTTGGATTGTAGTTCTATTTAGTTTTTGGCAAAAATACTGAAATTAGTTTTAATGAAAAATGCGTTTACAATTATATAACAATATATTATAAAAACGCTGAATACATAAAGTCTGTATTGCAATCCAAGATTTTTCATAAAATACTGTAATCAATAGATTTAACTAAACTACAAGTTAGATGCACTATCTAATTCCCATTTTAGGGGAGCAATCGTCTTTAAAAAACGACTTTTATCCCTGCCACTCATAGGTTCGCCATTAGGTAATTTAAGTCGTAAAGCATCAACCTGAACCCCATTTTTCCAAAATCGATAACACACATGCGGACCTGTTGCTAAGCCGGTACTTCCGACGCGACCTATGACTTGTCCTTGATTGACATGTTGACCACGACGCACCAAAATTCTCGACATGTGCAAATATTGGGTTGAATAGGTTCCATTGTGTTTTACTTTAACAAAATTTCCGTTACCGGCAGTAAAACCCGTTTGTTCAACAGTCCCAGCGGCAGTGGCTGTAATCGGTGTTCCGTATGGAGCAGCATAATCTGTTCCTTTATGCGCTTTCCACGTATGTTGCACAGGATGAAATCGATTAGAAGAAAATCGGGATGATATTCTGCTGAATTTTATTGGTGTTTTGAGAAAGAAATTTTTAAGCGTTTTTCCCTCCTCATCATAATATTCGATTTTACCCGATGAAGGATTTTGGGCATAAGGGAAGGCATAAATAATTTTTCCTTTATATTCAAAAAATGCTGCCTCAAGATCTTCTACACCGTCATAAACAGTGTCGTTTATAAATCGCTCTTTGAAAGTAATTCCAAATCGGTCCCCTTTTTTTAGTTTAAAAAAATCTATTGACCACGAATAAATTTTCGATATTTTACTCGCTAAGGAACCTTCGACTTTAGCATTTTCCAAAGTTTCTGACAATGAACCTTTCAACAAGCCACCAATTGTTCTACTCTTAAAAGTTAGAGGATAGGTTTTTTCATAAGCAACTATAGTTGTATCTCGTAAATCAACAACATAATAGTGTAATGCATCTGGCTGGTAAATAAAAACCTGTAATTTGTTGGTTTTATTTTTGGATCTAAGCAAAGTATAAGGCTTGTTTAATCTAATAGTTCTTACATCAAATGAGTCCTTTACTTTTTTAACAATTTCGAATACCTCTCTATTGCCAATATTTTGCTTTTGTATAATTGTACCAAAAGTATCTCCCTTTTTTATAGTGTCTTTTATAACATTAAAATCAGAATATTTAAATCCAAATTCAACTTTTTTGAACACTGGTCTTATAATTTCATCCTCAAATGTAATCTCGGATTTCTTGCACGATATTAATGAAAATAAAACTATGATACTAATTAATACTTTCTTCAAACTATAATTCATTTTGTACTTTAAATTATTTTTCTTCTCCCCAATTCGCCAACTCAACAGCTGACCATAATTCAGGGAAAAATATTCTTCGTTGGTATTTTGGATGCATGTATTTTTTCCAGTCGCTTCCACCAGTTGCTTCTCCGCTTCCTTTCCCACTTTGATCAATATATTTCTTTGCCGTATTAAGGTGTTGCATCACCCAAGTAATATTTACGGTGTGATCATAATGACGCATCGCTTTAATTAATTCTGGGTTTCTTTGATCTATAGCCGGAAGTTGCTTAAATTTTTGCCAAATATTTACGGTGTTGTATTCTTGCATGTGGCCTAAGAACATTTTTTTGTATTTTTTTTCAAACTCCTCCAACAAAAATGATTTTTTGCCAGTTTGGTAATCTTTACCGGCAGCTTGCCAATACAAATGTTCAAATGCAAATTCAAAAGGAGTGCCCCTGTCAATCGTATCTCTAAAACGGTGATCTATCAGATTTATTAAATCTGTCGAAGAAAATTCTATTAAACGATATTGTGCACTTTGAAAACCACTTGCCGGTGTAAGAGTATTTCTAAATTTCATGTATTGCTCGACATCCATTCCGTCCCCCATAATACTGAAAGAAGTAGTCAGCATATCAAAATATCGACTAATTCTCATTAACCTTTCGGTAAAAAAATCGGTTTCAATGTTTTTTGCGTATGAAATTTGGTTCATTTCCCAAAGTATCATTTTAAAGATCAGTTCGTTTACCTGATGATACATGATGAAAACCATTTCGTCCGGAAGAGTTGTTCTTTGAGTTTGAAGATTTAATAATGCATCTGTTTGGATATAATCCCAATAAGTGATTGGTTTGGACCAAAGTAATCCTTCAAGTTGCGTCTCCGTTTTTTGGTTTATTGCTTGGTATTTAAGTTCAATTTCTTTTAAAATTTCTTCCGTATTATTATTACTAGTCATTATTTTTTTATTTTAAACGGACTCTTCAATCCTTTAAATGCATCCAAATCTGCTTTGATCGATCCTACAGCCAGACTTGCTTTAATTCGCAATGGTAATTTATTATCGTCGTCTGAAACCCAAACCGTTAGACTTTCCTGCTCCTTAAAAACGCGTCCGGACTGAACCAAAGGTCTAAAAATCATAGCTGGAACAGCGCCAAATTTAGTTGTAATATCCTCACGTCCAATAAATTTTAACTTAAACTTTGTAGTTTCATCATCAAAAAACATATCAATTGCTATTGACTCCCCCACCTTTAATTTATCAATACCTTGGTAATTTCTTAAATAATAAAAAGCCGACAATATATCCTGCGTGTTTTTTGGAATCATAAGCGTTTTTTCCTCTTTGTGCTTATAATCCTTAACAAGAACTCTGTTTGTAATTTGATTAAAAAATCCTTCTTGATTTTTAGTGTAGCCTCCTTCGTTTATATTTCTTACAAATTGATGCGGGTTTCCGGTTTCTTTATCAATGTAGCTTTCATATAAATCATCTACTTTGAAAAAAAATCGGGACATTCCGGTCGTATACCCTTTCCCGATTACATGAAATGATTTTTTGCTGTTTACAGTCGCGTCCTTAACTTCTAAAGTTGCGTAACCTGCATTCACTATACCGTAATGGATTCTGAATTTAAACCATTCACCCACATCGTACGCATCTTCCTTCTTAGAATCAAAACTTACAGCTGTAACAAATATTAGGAGTAGTAGTATTTTTCTCATTGCTTTTTTCGTCAGATTATTGACCGTAACTGCAAATTTTGTTCCAAATATATTAAAACAAAAAAACTCAGTCAAATAATGACTGAGTTTTTATGCTATTAACTAACCAAAAAACTATAAATTATGAAATTTATATCAATTTCGGAAGGAAACCACCCCTTCCTGTTTTGCGAGTGCAAAGGTAATTAACAAACCCAGTTTTTTTTACTAAAAAATACACTTTAACACAAATTACTCAAAAATACAGGTACTTCGTCGGTTAAAATTTCACATTATATAAAAAAATTATGTTTCTATAGTGTTCCTCGTAATGCCTGTTCTCTTTCAATTGATTCAAAAAGCGCTTTAAAATTACCCGCACCAAAACCTTTGGCTCCCATGCGCTGAATAATTTCGAAAAATAACGTTGGTCGATCTTGTACGGGTTTTGTAAAAATTTGTAATAGGTACCCTTCTTCATCGGCGTCGACCATTATCGCAAGTTTCTCTATTTCATTCAAATCTTCTTTCATCATTTTCATATGCTCTCCCAAACGTTCCGGAATAGCCTCGTAATAAGTATGCGGGGGAGCGGATAAGAATTCGATTCCTCTTGCTTTCAATTGCGATACGGTTTTAATAATATCATCCGTTGCGATGGCGATATGCTGAATTCCTGGTCCACCATAAAAATCTAAATATTCTTCTATTTGCGATTTTTTCTTTCCTTCAGCGGGTTCGTTGATTGGAAATTTGATTCTTCCGTTTCCATTCGACATTACTTTACTCATCAAGGCCGAATATTCGGTATTAATTTGTTTGTCATCAAAAGAAAGAAAATTCACAAATCCCATTACCTCTTCATAGAACTTAACCCAAGTGTTCATTTCGTTCCAGCCTACATTACCCACCATATGGTCAATGTATTTTAACCCTGTTGGTTCCGGATTGTAATCTGATTTCCATTCCTTATATCCAGGCAAGAAAACACCGTTGTAATTTTTGCGTTCTACAAAAATATGAACGGTTTCTCCGTAGGTATAAATTCCGGAGCGCACTACTTCTCCAAATTCATCTTTCTCGACTGTTGGCTCCATAAAAGAGCGGGCGCCGCGTTTCATGGTTTCTTCGTAAGCACTAGTAGCATCTTCTACCCACAACGCAGCTACTTTTACTCCGTCTCCATGCTTTCTTAAATGTTCATGTATAGGAGAATCTTGTGTTAATGGCGTGGTTAATACGATTCGAATCTTATCTTGTTTTAGCACATAAGACGTTCTGTCTCTTACCCCGGTTTCTAATCCTGCATAAGCCAATGATTGGTAACCAAAAGCAGTTTTGTAATAATGCGCTGATTGTTTTGCATTTCCCACGTAGAATTCTACATAATCGGTTCCTAATAAAGGAAGAAAATCTTGTGCTCCTTCAAATATTTTTTCTAGTCCGTATTCTACTGATTTTACTTCTTTTGACATGATATATAATTTAGAAAATTTGTCAATGAGAAAATTAGAAAATGCAAGTGACAAATAAATCATCAATTGAAACATTTTCTAATTTTCTCATTATTTTAGTTTTGATGTTGAAATTATTTTATTTAGTATTCTTAGAATTTCTGACAAATCATTTAATAATTCTTTACAATCTGGGTATGATTTGTGGGCATCACAAAGAAATAACCAATATTCAGTTTCATCAGCTTCTTTTACTGCAATTTTTAATTTATGAATAAAGTTTGCTTTCAGCATTTTAAGCTTCTTTTGAATTAGCGCCAACTGAAGTCCCACTTTTCAACAATTGATTTCCAATTACAAATTTTTTTTTCTTGTAAATCTTCTGTATAATCAATTATTTTTAGTGCGAAACTGAAAGTTTTAACCAAAAGCGCATTGTCTTTGTATTTTTCGTTGAAAGTCATGTTTTTAAATTAGATAATTTGTTAATGTGAGAATTAGATAATTATTCATCGTTAAGTAATTTTCTTATTATCTAAATTATTGCATTATCTAATTAGTTTTACTCTACCCAGGATTTATAATATTGTCCATCGTCCAATCCCATAGCTTCTTCAGTCACCATTAATGGACGAAATGTATCTACCATTACCGCTAATTCATGTGTTTCAGTATGACCAATACTACGTTCCATAGCGCCTGGCGCAGGTCCGTGAGGAATTCCTTTGGGATGCAACGTGATATGACCTTGCTCAATATTATTACGCGACATGAAATCGCCATCTACATAATACAAAACCTCATCACTGTCTATATTACTGTGATTATAAGGTGCAGGAATGGCTTTTGGATGGTAATCGTACAGCCTTGGAACGAAAGAACAAACCACAAAAGTCGAAGTTTCGAAAGTTTGGTGTACTGGTGGCGGCTGATGAACGCGGCCTGTTATAGGTTCGAAATTGTGAATGCTAAATCCATAAGGAAAATTATAACCGTCCCAACCCACAACGTCAAAAGGATGCGTGGCATAAATTATTTCGTGCATCATTCCCTCTTTTTTGAGTTTGATCAGGAAATCGCCTTTTTCGTCATGCGTTTCTAACTCTGTTGGCAAAATAAAATCACGCTCGCAAAATGGCGAATGTTCTAAATGTTGGCCTGAATCATTTTTATACCTTTTTGGCGTATAAAATGGAGCGAAAGATTCGACGTAGAAAAGTCTATTGTCTGATGTTTCAAAATCAATTTGATAAATTATTCCACGAGGAATAATAAGGTAATCCCCGTATTTAAAAGGAATATTTCCCATCATGGTGCGCAATTTTCCTTTTCCTTTGTGAATGAAAATCATTTCATCAGCATCGGCATTTTTATAAAAATAATTACGCAAAGACTGTCTTGGCGCAGCTAATCCTATAGTACAGTCTTTGTTAACAAGCATCGATTTGCGACTGTCTAGAAAATCATCTTCGGGTTTTAACTCAAAACCTTTTAATAATAACGATTTGATGTTTTTTCCAATGGCGATTTTTGGTTCAACCGAATACGATTTTGTAATTTCTTTTATTTGAGTTGGTCTATGAACATGGTAAAGCAAAGAAGAATTACCATGAAAACCCTCTGTTCCAAATAGTTGCTCGTAATACAAACCTCCATTTGGTTTTTCGAATTGCGTGTGTCTTTTTTGAGGAAAATTTCCCAATTTATGGTATAAAGGCATGATTTTTTAAATTAGATAATTATACAATGAAATAATAAAGTATTTAGTTAATGATAGAATTAGATTGATTCGAGAGAATCTCTAACTTAAATTTCTGTTATCTAATTGCTTTCTTATTCAGGATTTCTCTTAATAAGAAATTACAGATATCCTAATAAACCGGTCCAAATTGTTTTCATAATAACAAATGTCGGAATTATTATTGAAATAAATTACAATTAAAACATAAACCCAACACTAAACCATGTATATCCTTTTCCCGTTTCAGGCGACCAGGAATGTTTAATTTCTATAGGTCCAATTATCGTTTCTAATCCATATCCTACTGCGTAGCCTGTGTATTTGGGTATTGAAATCCAGTCTACCGTTTCAAAAAGCTTGTCCCCAATGTTAGCGACATTTACCGAAAAATTAAAATGATTGTTTTTATAAAACTCATAATCTATGGTTCCTGTGGATTTAATATAGCTATTTCCCGCAATACTTAAGAAATCATATCCATAAAAATGCCGGAAATTATTTATCATATTGTAACCATATCCTCCTAAAATAAAATCAAAAAAAGCAATACTTTCAGGACCAATAGCAAAACCAGCTTCCGTTTGAAATTTAACTGTAGTATTTTTGAAAAGGGTTGCTGCTATTCCAAAATCACCTTTTGCAATAGAAAAAGGCTTAAAATTCCCGGTATAATTTGACGAAAATAAGTAGGATTGGATGTCACCTGAAAAATACCACCCTTTTCTAGGGAAATATTTGTTGTCAAAAGAATCATATTTCATGTATCCAAAAATACTGGCATAGGTACTCTTGTCAATTAAAGGATTTATATTTGATAAAGTTTCAGAATTTATTTTCAAAAATTTATATTCGATTCCACCTCCTATTAAAAACTTTTGCACAAACAAGGATTGAAAATAGACCTGATTTGTAACATCTGAAAAATCGACATTTATAGAGCTGATTCCCAACGGAGATAAATCTATACTGCTGATATCACTGGTAACATTTCTGTTGAACTGATTAAATTGTGATTTAAAACCTAAACTTAAATTAAATCCATTTTCAATATAATAATCAAAATTATATCTAAAGTTATCCCCCAAAACTAAATCTAAAGATGCAATATCATTTTTAAATAACGTTTTTTTACGGCTCAGGTTTATTAATACGGCACTTTTAAATAATCCGTCATAATGCAATCCAAATTTCAAATAGGATTTTGTAGCATTCTCTTTTAAACTAAGATTCAACTCATCCCCATTCTTGTTGGGGTCTAAACTATATGATATTGTACTGAAGTTCTGCGTGGCATTAATGTTATTTATTCCCATTAGCAAACCCTTATAATCCGTTTTGACACCTGGCTTAAATCTTAATTTCCCTATGACATACGCTTTTGTATAATTATCCAACTCATTACAATTGATATCGTTAATTTGTAAACTGTCGGATTCAATTTTTAATTTCGGCTTCTTATATGGATTTGACTCATCAACAAGCATCTTTATCTTTTCGTAAACAGAGAATGTTGCGTCTTCACCTGTTCTAATAATATCTTTCCCTTTATCAAAAGAGATCACTCCGAATCCCTTAATATCTGGTTTTACGTAAATATCCGTTTCTTTTATATTTTGCTTCATTCGTTCTATTGAATGAAGGTTTGTAATTTGAACTAAAATTCTTGTTGCGTTTTTAAGCTGCGTCCTGTCTAGTAAATCATCTTGAACATCTACACCAATTATAATATCAGCCCCCAATTCCTTTACGTGCTCAATTGGATAATTATTGGAAACCCCTCCATCAACTAGTAATTTTCCATCAATTTCAACCGGAGAAAACAGAGATGGAAATGCGGAACTAGCCATCATTGCTTGTGCCAAATTACCTTTATTTAAGAGCACCTCACGTCCTGTTTCTATATCAGTAGCAATACATAAAAAAGGAATTGGAAGCTGACTGAAGTCTCTCACATGCCTAACGTGCTTTGTCAGTCTGCTCATTAAATTATAATTGTACATCCCCTTTGATAACGCTTCCGGGATTCCAATTTTAAATTTATTAAATGGCAACACCAATGCATATAATTCATCATTACGCTTTTCATAGAAATTTTTTGATGTCCTTGGAATGAAATCGTTTAATAATTCATCGAAATTTGTTGCCTGAAAAATAGAATCAATCTGACTTGCATTGTATCCCGAAGCATACAATCCTCCGACAACCGCTCCCATACTGGTACCGCCTATATAATCAATCTTGATTCCTGATTCTTCTAAAACTTTCAAAACACCAATATGTGCAAATCCTTTGGCGCCACCGCCACTCAGAACCAAACCGACTTTAGGTCTTTTTTGCTCTTGTGAAAACAAAGTGAGACTCATAGAAAAAAAAATGAAAAATAGAGCAATCTTCTTCATAAGCAGCAATTTGGTATTATAAGAATTGGGTAATGTTAATTAATCATTTGTTGCCTTGTAAAATTCGACAATTTTTTTGGCTTTTGATATACCTATAACGTCAGAAATTTCTTTTTCTGCAGCCAACTTTAATCTTTTAACACTCTTAAAATGTTGAATTAGTGCGAGCATTGTTTTTTCTCCAATGCCAGGAATGCTTTCTATCGAAGAATTTAGTGCCGCTTTACTCCTTTTATCTCTATGATGTGTAATCCCAAAACGATGCGCCTCATTACGCAATTGCTGGATTACTTTCAGGGTTTCTGATTTTTTATCCAAATACAAAGGGATGGAATCACCGGGATAAAACAACTCTTCCAATCTTTTTGCAATACCAATTATGGCAATCTTTCCTCTCAAACCCAATTCATCGATACTTTTCAACGCTGATGACAATTGTCCTTTTCCACCGTCAATAATAATTAAATTCGGAAGCGGTTCATTTTCATCCAGCAATCGTTTGTATCTTCTATAAACCACTTCGGTCATCGAAGCAAAATCATCCGGCCCATCGACTGTTTTAATATTAAAATGGCGATAGTCTTTCTTACTTGGTTTTCCATCCTTAAAAACCACACAAGCCGCCACAGGATTCGTTCCTTGAATATTCGAGTTATCAAAACATTCAATATGTCGTGGCTCCACTGGCAATCGCAAGTCTTTTTGCATTTGAACCATAATCCTTTTCGTATGGCGATCCGGATCTACAATTTGAAGTTGTTTCAATTGTTCAATTCGGTAAAATTTAGCATTACGAATCGATAAATCCAGAATTTGCTTTTTATCTCCCAATTGCGGAACGGTGATTTTTATGTTTTCTCCCAAATCAACGTGAAACGGAACAATTACCTCTCTGGACAACAAATGAAAACGCTCTCTCAATTCTATAATAGCCAATTCTAATAATTCTTCATCGGTTTCATCCAGTTTTTTTTTGATTTCCATCGTGTGCGAACGAATAATCGAACCATGAGAAATTTGGAGAAAATTCACATAGGCGGCACTTTCATCTGAAACTATCGAAAACACATCGATATTGGTGATTTTTGGATTTACAATCGTAGAGCGTGATTGGTAATTTTCCAGTATTTCTATTTTTTCTTTGATTTTTTGAGCTTCTTCAAAATGCATGTCAGCGGCAAGATTCGTCATGACCCGTTTGAAATCTTTCATACTTTCCTTGAAATTTCCTTTTAAGATTTCGCGAATAGCATCAACTTGCTTTTGATAATTTTCTAAAGTTTCAAAACCTTCACAAGGCCCCATGCAATTACCAATATGATATTCGAGACAAACTTTGAATTTCCCGCTTTCGATATTGCTTTTACTTAAATCATAATTGCAGGTTCTAAGCGGATACAATTCTTTGATCAGTTCCAGAATAGTGCTCACCGTTTTAAAACTCGTATAAGGTCCAAAATATTCCGACCCGTCTTTGACCATCCGTCTGGTGGCAAAAATGCGCGAAAAAGGTTCTTTCTTAATACACAACCAAGGGTAGCTTTTATCATCGCGCAACAACACATTGTATCGTGGCTGCAAGGTTTTTATAAGGTTATTTTCCAATAAAAGTGCATCCGTTTCTGTAGGAACAACAATGTGTTTTATGGTTACAATCTTCTTTACTAGCACATTAGTTTTGGCTGTATCATGAATTTTATTAAAATAAGAAGACACCCTTTTTTTTAAATTTTTGGCTTTGCCAACATACAAAATTTTCCCTTCCTTGTCGTAATATTGATAAACACCAGGACTATCAGGCAAGGTTTGGATTTGAAGGGTTAAAGTTGCTAAATTCATGTAACAAAGTTAATCTCAAAAATCACGAAATACAAATCAATACTCTTGAAATCTTTCTGTTGATAGTTTTACCAGAATTTTAGTTTCTAATTCGTTATTATCCTTATTTTTATGGTTTCAAGAACTTATGATAAAAAATAATTCCGCACCAATAATAATTTTTGGCGAAAGCATTATCCCAGGCGAAAGCAAAACCATCAATGTGGAAATCGCCCGATTGCATACCACAACAAAATTAAATATCCCCGTAATTGTTCGTCGTTCTAAAATTGACGGACCGGTTGTACTGTTTTCAGCAGGAATTCATGGTGACGAAATTAATGGTGTAGAAATCGTTCGGCAACTTATCAGTAAAAAAATAAACAAACCAAAAAAAGGAACTATCATCTGTATTCCTATTATAAACGTATATGGATTTGTCAATAAGTCAAGAGAATTTCCTGATGGACGAGATTTAAACAGAGTGTTTCCAGGAAGTAAAACCGGTTCTTTAGCCAGCAGATTTGCTTTTCATATTTTGACTGAAATCATGCCGGTTGTAAATTACGCCGTAGATTTTCATGCCGGTGGAGCCAGCCGATTCAATGCTCCACAAATTCGTCTCGCACAACATAATGAAGAATTAAAAATATTGGCGGATATTTTCAACGCTCCATTTACTTTATATTCAAAAAATATTGCGGGTTCCTTTAGGAGCGCAAGTGAAAAATTAGATGTGAAAATGCTTCTTTTTGAAGGTGGAAAATCCCTAGACATCAATAATCATATCGCCGATGAAGGCGTAAATGGAGTGAAACGATTGCTTTCCCATCTTGACATGTTAGATCCAAAACACAATGTAATGCAGCAAAAAATGCCAACTATCTATATTGAAAAATCCGGTTGGGTCAGAGCCAAATGTTCCGGCTTACTGCACGACTACAACACCATTGGAACCTTTTTGAAAAAAGGTTCCGTCCTGGCAACCATAACGGATCCTTATGGAAAATTTGAACGAAAAGTAAAAGCCCCAAATGATGGTTACGTAATAAATGCTAATCTTTCGCCTATTGTATATGAAGGCGATGCTATTTATCACATGTCGAATACTGCTGAAAATGGAGAAGAACAATAGTTCTTTTGGGTAAATATTTATTTTAATAATCAACACTATTTCAGGGAAACCAAAACCTAACAATTATCATGTTTTTTATCGTTTTATACCAATACTTTTAGTCAAAACTATTGGTATGCAATTCTGGAAAAAATTACCCCAAAATGAAAGACAAGAACGCATTCAAAAAGCGTTGAACGAAAACGTGAATTTTGCCCATGATGCTTCTTTGGGTTATCCTGCATCTAAATTAGATGGAAAAGTATTCAATAGTGATGCGCCTTTCCTAAAAGACGCTCCTACTCTTCAAACGTATGTTGCCAATCCCAACCATATTGGATGCCATACCCTTGGCACCTCCGAAAAAGCATTCAAAGGAACTCAGGAAATGGAACGTGAAGTATTAAATGTTCTTGCTGTGGATATTTTTAAAGCGCAACCCAGTTCTTTTGATGGTTACATTGCTCCCGGCGGAACAGAGGCAAACATTCAAGCTATATGGATGTATCGCAATTATTTTATGTGTAAACAGAATGCAAAACCTGCTGAAATAGCAATTATTGCTTCAGAAGATACGCATTATTCCATTCCCAAAGCGGCAAATTTATTGATGCTTGATTGGTTAAAAATCCCTGTTGATTTCAAAACCCGTGTCATAGATATTTTTTCTCTCGAAAATATCATTATAAATGCAAAAGAACGAGGTAAAAAATATTTCATCATAATTTCAAATATGGGAACTACCATGTTTGGCGCCGTAGACAATCCAGACGATTATATCCAGATACTAGAAAAACATCAGCTGACATATAAACTGCACATTGATGGAGCCTATGGCGGATTTGTTTATCCTTTTAGCAATAACAATTGCAACATCAATTTTGAGAATACAAAAATAAGCTCTATAACCATTGACGCACACAAAATGCTTCAGGCCCCATACGGAACCGGGGTGTTTATCTGCCGAAAAGGTTTAATCGAAAACGTATTAACCAAAGAAGCCGAATATGTTGAAGGAATGGATTTGACGCTTTGCGGAAGCCGCTCGGGGGCAAATGCCATAGCAGTCTGGATGATATTATTTACCTATGGTCCTTTTGGGTGGTGCGAAAAAATACGCGTTTTACAAATGCGAACCGAGTGGCTATGTGCACAGTTAGACGAATTAAATCTGACTTATTTCAGGGAATCGTATATGAACATTGTAACAATTCCGTCAGAACACATCACTAAAATATTGGAAGAAAAATACGATTTGGTTCCCCAAAAACACGGTAATGGCAATCAATGGTATAAAATTGTGATTATGGACCACGTTGAAGTAGATCATTTGATTACTTTTATAGCCGATTTAAAAGCTACTATTCATGCTAAAAAAGGAATTACGACAAAAATACAAAACATTACGGAAACAACTCTCTGAAAATGAATTGGAGGAAATGAGTTTGGCCATTGCCAATAAACTACTGAAACTTCCTATTTGGGAGAAAAGCTATTTTCATATTTTCTTGCCCATAACTGAACATCTGGAAGTAAATACCGAATTTATTCTGCATCTGCTTTCCGGTAAAGACAAGGAAATCATTATTTCTAAAAGCAATTTTGAAAGTAGAAAAATGACCCATTTCTTACTTACGGACAATACCAAAATTAAAAAAAACGAATACAACATACCGGAACCACTTGATGGAATTGAAGTTCCTCCCAATAAAATTGAGGTTGTTTTTGTTCCGCTTTTAGCTTTCGACAAAAAAGGAAATCGCGTGGGGTACGGCAAAGGATTCTATGACCATTTTTTGTCTGAATGCAAACCGGTAACCATTAAAATTGGACTATCTTTTTTTGAAGCCGAAGAATCAATTACAGATATCTTCGAAAGTGACATACAATTGGATTTCTGCGTTACGCCAAATTCAATTTATTCTTTTTAATTTTTAATCCGTACTTTCGCAGTAGATAAAGCTAAACTATGAAAATATTTAAAAATTCTGGATTCGCAGTAACTGTTCTAGTTGCTGTATTTACAATTTCATTATCAAATTGTTCCATTCAGACAAGAACGGGCACTAACAGATCTTCTTATAAGGCCAAAAAACTTCCACCAGGACAAGCAAAAAAAATATATGGTGGAAAAAGCGCTAAACGCTACGCCCCAGGACAAAACAAATAAAAAAAAGACCTGTTTCAAATTATGAAATAGGTCTTTTTTATTTTTATCAAAAAGTTGAATCTATTTATGATGAAATGCTTTTTTATTGAAAAATATCAAAATTCCGACACCTGTTGAAATCGCCATATCGGCAATATTGAAAATAGCATTAAAAAAAGTAAAATTTCTTCCGCCCCATATTGGCACCCAAGAAGGTAAGTCTCCCTGCCAAAAAGGAAAATAAAACATATCGACTACTTTACCGTGAAACCATGTTCCATATGGTCTGTCTGTAAACAAAGTGGCCAATTGCTGGTGACTGTCATCAAATATAACTCCGTAAAAAACAGAATCAATTATATTTCCAAAAGCTCCTGCAAGGATCAATGCAATAGCCACAATTAAGTAATTAGAGCTGTGTTTTCTTTCCACAGAATCCCACAACCAATAACCAATTCCACCTACGGCTACTAATCTAAAAAGCGTCAGAAATAATTTTCCATAAGGTCCCGGAATTACAGTTCCCCAAGCCATTCCTTCATTTTCAATGAAAAGAATTTTAAACCATTTGAATACTTCAACTTCTTCTCCTAAAATAAAATTAGTTTTGATGTATATTTTTGAAACTTGATCGACAAGTAATATAATAAAAATAAGGAGATACGCTTTTCGTAATGACATTTTATAAATTTTAATGGCGTAAAAATAACAATTTAATCAAAAAAAACGCTCCTTTAGGAGCGTTAAATATTACACAACAACTGGTTTATCTTTGCAAATTTTTTGCTTCGATACTCATTGTAGCGTGAGGAACGATTTTTAATCTTTCTTTCCCAATTAATTTGCCGGTAACTTTACATACACCGTATGTTTTATTTTCTACACGAAATAGCGCATTCTTTAAGTCACGAATAAACTTCTCCTGACGAATCGCCAGTTGCGAGTTTGCTTCTTTAGACATCGTTTCGCTTCCTTCTTCGAATGCTTTAAATGTTGGAGACGTATCATCAGTACCATTATTCAAATCATTCATATACGCACTTTTGATCAAATCTAGATCTGCTTGTGCTTTCTGTATTTTGTTAAGTATTATCTCTTTAAACTCTGCTAAATCTGCGTCAGAGTATCTTGTAGCTTCATCTACCATTTTTAAGTTATTTTGAAATTAATAGCATTGTTTTTATTTCATCAAATTCAATTTCCGTACCGTTTGCTATTTCGTCCACAAAAACCAGCTCACTAGTTAATGTTTCCGATTTAATATAGTCTACATTTTTAAGAATCGCTTGTTCCAAAAGTCCATTTTTTTTCAATTGAACCTTAATTTTATCAGTAACTTCAAATCCTAAATCTTTACGGATATTCTGAATTCTGTTTACCAATTCTCTTGCAATCCCCTCTTGTTTCAACTCCTCAGAAATTGTAATATCAAGCGCAACCGTTATTCCGTTAGCATTGGCAACCAGCCAACCTTCAATATCTTGTGATGTTATTTCTACATCTTCTAAAGTTAAAATTACGTCATTTCCTGCAATAACAATATTCAGACTTCCTTCTTTATCCAATTTACTGATTTGCTCTTTTGAAAACCCTTGTATTTCCTTAGAAATCAAGCCCATATCCTTTCCAAAACGGGGTCCGAGTGCCTTAAAATTAGGCTTGATTTGTTTCACCAAAACACCGGAAGCATCATCCAAAAGTACGATTTCTTTTACATTTACTTCTGCTTTTATAAGGTCGGAAACGGCCTCAATTTCAGCTCTTTGATTCTCGTCAAGTACTGGTATCATTACCTTTTGCAACGGTTGGCGCACCTTTATCATTTCCTTCTTTCGGAGTGATAAAACCAACGATGAAATGGTTTGTGCTTTCTGCATTTTGCTCTCTAACATTTTATTAACATAGTTTTCAACCGAAATTGGAAACTCCGCCAAATGTACACTGTCATATTTTTCCGACTGTGTTGCTAACGTTAAATCTCTATAAAGTTTGTCCATAAAGAACGGAGCAATAGGTGCACCCAGCTTACTTATGGTTAACAAACAGGTATATAAGGTCTGATAAGCCGCGATTTTGTCTTGTGCATATTCCCCTTTCCAGAAGCGTCTCCTGCACAAACGAACGTACCAGTTACTTAAGTTTTCTTGTACAAATTCGGAAATTGCACGAGCCGCTTTCGTTGGTTCATAATCCGCATAAAAACCATCCACTTCTTTTATCAAAGTGTGCAATTCTGACATGATCCATTGATCAATTTCCGGTCTTTCTTTTAACGGAATTTCTGCTTCTTCAAATTTGAAACCATCAATATTGGCATACAAACTAAAAAATGAGTACGTGTTGTATAATGTTCCAAAGAATTTTCTGCGAACCTCAGCGATTCCTTCTAAGTCAAATTTCAAGTTGTCCCAAGGATTCGCATTCGCTATCATGTACCAACGCGTTGCATCTGGACCGTATTCTTTTAATGTTTCGAATGGATCTGCGGCATTTCCTAAACGTTTAGACATTTTTTGTCCGTTTTTGTCTAAAACCAATCCGTTAGAAACCACATTTTTATACGCTACTTTATCAAAAACTAAGGTTCCAATGGCATGCAAGGTATAAAACCAACCGCGTGTTTGATCCACTCCTTCGGCAATGAAATCCGCTGGAAAATCTTTATTCTCGTCAATTTTATCTTTGTTTTCAAAAGGATAATGCCATTGTGCATAAGGCATCGAACCTGAATCAAACCAAACATCAATCAAGTCAGCTTCTCGCGTCATCGGTTTTCCAGAGGCAGAAACTAAAGTAATTTCGTCAACTACATTTTTATGCAAATCCACTAAATCGTAATTTTCTTCTGCCATATTTCCTATTTCAAACCCTTTGAAAGGGTTTTGATTTTGAAAACCAGCTGCTATTGATTTTTCGATTTCGTTGTATAATTCTTCAACAGAACCGATTAAGATTTCTTCTTGTTTGTCCTCCGTTCTCCAGATTGGCAATGGAATTCCCCAGAATCTGGATCGTGACAAATTCCAGTCATTGGCGTTTTTTAACCAATTTCCAAAACGTCCTTCTCCGGTTGCTTTTGGCTTCCAGTTGATGGTTTCGTTCAAGTCAAACATTCTGTCTTTAACTTCAGAGATTTTAATAAACCATGAATCCAAAGGATAATATAAAATAGGTTTGTCCGTTCTCCAGCAATGTGGATAACTGTGAAGATATTTTTCTACCTTAAATGCTCTGTTTTCTTCTTTTAATCGAATGGCGATTTCAACATCTACTGAACGCTCTGGCGCTTCACCGTCGTTATAATATTCGTTTTTTACATATTTACCAGCATATTCCCCCACATGTGAAGTAAATTTTCCTTGTAAATCCACTAAAGGAACCGGAGTTCCATTTACGTCCAGAACTAACATTGGAGGAATCTCTGGCGTAGCTTCTTTCGCTACCTTGGCATCATCAGCACCAAAAGTAGGCGATGTGTGCACAATTCCTGTTCCATCTTCGGTAGTTACAAAATCTCCTGAAATTACTCTAAAAGCATTTTCAGCATTCTGATACGGAAGCACTAATGGCATTAATTGTTCGTACCGAATGTCAACTAAATCAGCCCCCTTGCATTCCGCCAAAACCTGATACGGAATTTTCTTATCGCCTTCCTTGAAGTTTTCAAAATCCGCAGGATCAGCACTTTCGAAGAAGCCTTTCCCAAATTGTTTTCCAACTAAATTCTTAGCCAAAATCAATGTTGCCGGACGAAACGTATATTGATTGAATGTTTTTACTAAAGCATATTCAATTCTCGGACCTACAGTCAAAGCGGTATTACTTGGCAAAGTCCAAGGTGTAGTAGTCCAAGCCAAGATAAAGATTTCCTCTAAATCCAAAGCTTCTAACTTGTAATGCCGTAAATTATTAGAACTTATATAATCGTAAAACTTAGAGAACAACAATTCCTTGTGCGCATCGATCACCTTAAATTGCGCCACAACAGTCGTATCTGTTACATCTCTATAACTTCCCGGTTGGTTTACTTCGTGTGAACTCAACCCGGTTCCTGCTTTTGGAGAATACGGCTGGATGGTGTAGCCTTTGTACATCAAATCCTTGTTGTAGATTTGTTTCAAAATCCACCAAACCGTTTCCATATATTTGGATTTATAGGTCACATACGGATCTTCCATATCAACCCAATATCCCATTTTTTCGGTCAAATCATTCCATACGTCTGTATAACGCATCACGGTTTTTTTACACGCTTCGTTGTATTCTTCGATGGAAATGGTTTTTCCAATATCTTCTTTGGTAATTCCTAATTCTTTTTCAGTACCTAATTCCACAGGCAAACCGTGGGTGTCCCAGCCTGCTTTACGCTTTACTTGAAACCCTTTTTGAGTTTTATATCTGCAAAAAATATCTTTAATGGCGCGTGCCATTACGTGGTGAATTCCCGGTAATCCATTTGCCGAAGGCGGCCCTTCAAAAAACACGAATGGTGGGTTTCCTTCACGAGTGGTTACGCTTTTCTCGAATATGTTTTCCTTCTTCCAAAAATCCAGAACTTCTGACGCTACAGTTGGTAAGTCAAGTCCTTTGTATTCAGTAAATTTTGTGCTCATTTTATCCTTTTCTAAATCAAGGTGCGAAAGTAATAAATTAAAGTCGAAAGTCGAAAGTCGAAAGTCGAAAGTTACGTACTGAGGCAAAATCACAGTGTAGAATTTTGATGGTATTTACACTAAAATTACTCGTTTCCCTCTAATTCAAAGAAATTATTAACTGGTTTGCCAAACAACTTTGATAATTTAAGAGCCAAAACTGAATCTCGACTGCGCTCGATTAGACAAAAAATAATGCAAGTTTAAGGTGGCTCACTGTCAGTTAGGGCGCAGTTTATAACTAATTCGCCATCTCGAATCCGCTCGATTGGACAAAGTTGCTAATTTTTGTGGGCACGGATTGCAAATCCGCGCTATCGGGTGCTATTCTTTTTTGCAGTATTATTTATTAGTACTAATTTTTTTTTCAATTACATATTCTCTTATCAAAAATATAACGGGTGTGTTTAAAAAGGTAAACATAATCCCTAATGGAAAGCCCCATAATTTTGTTACTGCTAAATCAGCTGTACAGAAAAATCCAAATATAATAATGAATGATAAAAATTTTTTGATTTTCATAATAATTTAAAAATTAAAGGTGATATAAAAATTTCAACAAAACAACCAAAAATAACTAAGCAGTAACCGTAAAGTGATAATTTTATTTTACTTCTAATTGATTTTACGAATGCTTCTTCATTTATATGATTATTAAAAAATGATAATAAAAGTAAAGATATTTTAAAACTTATTAAAAACGAGCAAATAATCCATAATATTTCTATAGTAATATGTGGACCGATTAAAAGGAATGATTTGAAAAATCCAATTTGTGAAATAGTCATTTTTGCAGAATACCCCCAAGCATAACTATTGTAGCATATTAGCATTATTGATGATATATTGAAAAATAGTGAACCTAAAATTATCAAAAAGTAGAATGTACTATTTTGAACAAGTATTTTTACAAACAAATCAAAATTTGTTAAATAATTTCCTTGGTTAAATAATTCAATTTGTTTAAAAGTTGATGAATAGTAACCGAGTTGAAGAAAAAGCGTTATTAAAATTAATATTGCAATTGCAATATATTTAGATTTTATGTTTAGGTTCATACTATAATATTAATTCAAATATATATTTGAAGGTGAGTAATAAACAGCTTGGTAAAAAACAAATGAATAACGAAGTCGTAGGCTTAAAATGTTCATTTGCAGAAATTCCGCATGCAATAATTGATAATACAAAAAATTCTGAAACTTTTCCACTTATAGAGTAAACTAAAGAATTTTTCACCAAGTCGTTAAAGTTTTCAATTGAAATGTTTTGTGGCAAACTTATAAGATTATATAGCAATGTAAAAACAGAAAGTAATAAAAAGCCGATGTAAGCAATTCCAACGATTTTTAAATATGTATTAAATAATAATTTGGAACCAATAATATTTGACAATGTATAAATAAGAACAGATTGAAAAAACCATCCTCCAAATTGAGTGATTCCTAATGATGTGTAACTGATTATTTTTAAAAAATTATTTGTATTTTGATCGATTTCAAGCCTATTAACAATTAAATACGCATTTACTAGTCCAAAGACAATTGTAAAAACTAATATAAGTATAACATATATGTTAATGTTTTTTAAATTTATATGTTTTACAATTAAATAGGGATTGATTGAGTTTAGCGATAAATTTTTATTATGAAGTTTTGGTGTTTTAGTGTCGTAGAATGCACCAATAACACAAATTGAAAATAATTGACTACAAATTGAAAAAATATTTAAATATTCATTCCCGCATAAATAGATAGTTATAGTGAATGATACTGCCGATATGATTAAAAAGTAAATGAAATTTTTCATTAATTAAATATTATATTTTTAGATTTTAAAAAGGGTCTTAAAAATTTTAAGACCCTCTGAAATTAAGCAGCTACAACAATTCCAACTACTAATTGAACACCGCAAAGCGCGCCTAACGCCCACCCAATGTTTACAGCGGCTCCAAGTACAATTGCACCATCTACACTAGTGTTCTCTACACCATGATTTGCTGCAATTGCCCAAGCATCAGAATGTTGCGTAGCAACTTCTGACAATAGTGGCATTGTTACTACCGCAACACTAAACAAAATCAAACTGATTTTTTATTTTAACGACATTTTCATAAAAATTAATTTATATTTTTCTATACGTTTGTAAGGGTAGTATAGAAGTAGACCCTTTTCATTAATTATTTCAATACTTTGTACTGTAAAATTTTTAAATTCTCCTCATTTTTTACAGTTTCCACCAACTCACAAATACACGCCACTCTATTGCGCATTTACACCCAAAACAAGGTGCTTTATCTTGCAAACAGCAGCATTTATTTCAGCTAATATACATACAATTAGTACAAAATAAGCTACAAGTCTATTGTTTTTGTACAATTTATCTTGAGGTTTTGCGTGAAGGATGGAAGCGGCATCCTTTTATGGAGTTTACGGAATAAAAGATACAGCGGACAGCCTGACCCGGAGTTTTTACGCAAGGGCACGCCCAAGAATTTAGGAGAAAACCTCTTTTAAAACATCCAGTGATTTTGGTTTTTTAAAACCATCCAAGTGAAAACTGTAGTAATCGATAAGTATTCTCAAAACGATTTGTCTTTCAATGACGTGGAATATTTTTTGATTGGTATCGAATTTTAAATCAATCAGTTTTTTGAACAAATTACTTTCATGTTCCGTGAGTGAACTGATAGCATGAAAGGGTGTGAAAACGCCTTCGTTCATTTCGAAAAAAGGCATATCCATATCAGAAATATCAGGATAAAAACCCAAATATTTTGTAGTTTCCAATAATAAAATCAGATGAAAATTGGCAATTTCGTCATGATTATCGAGCCAATGCAAAGCGGTTTCCAGAAAAGTAAACAGATGCTCGTTAGTTTCTTCTTCGTGAATCGAATGATGCAGCATTTCGGAAATAAACATTACAATCGTGCTTTTATAAATATCCGAATGTATCGAATGAAAAGGAGCCTCAATTTTTATTTCTTTAAAATTTTCTAACGTGCCTTTGTTTTTATGAACAGCTTCTATTTCAAGAATGGTCATCGGTTGAAAATAAGCAATCTTTTGATTGGATTTTCGGCTCGAAAAAGCATCCCGAACAAAATAGGATTTCAAACCATGAGAAAGTGTAAAGCACTTTACAATCAAGCTTTTCTCTTGGAATTTTAAAGACGAAATGACGATAGCTTTGGTTTTAACTAACACAAATTTAATTTAAAGATTGAAAAATTAAAGATTGAAAAATTCATTCTTTTAAATTACCTGATTATCATTACTTTTTTGACTTTGGTTTCTACTCCGTCTTGCGCCGAAATAAATATCATGTACACCCCTGAGGCCACTTTGTATTTTCCAAAAGCAGTTGTATCCCACTCTGTTGTTCCTCCTTCTGATATCTTTTCGAAAACAAGATTTCCTTCAATATCCGTGATTTTTATATTAGCTTTGTCAAGTAATCCGGCAATTTTGATGGTTCCTTCATATTCTGGCCGTACCGGATTTGGATACACAAATACATTGTTTAGATCATTACTCGCTGCTGTCGCAACACCTTTGAATGAAACTAAACCTTTTGCAGTAGCAATAAAAACTTCTCCTGTTGTACTATTAATATCAATGTCATTTATAACATTACTAGGCAAAGGCGAATTGCTGGTCGTAAAATGATATTTGGTTTCCTGACCGTTTGGCGAGACTAAAAACACACCGGAATCGGCGGTTCCAATCCATTTATTATTGGCTCCGTCAACAACAATATCAGTAATAAATTGTTCATAAAGTAATTCTTGCGCCAGATTATCTTCTAAAATAATTATGGGATTACTAGTTAATTTATCATCGGATAAGAAACTACCAACATTAGGCAAAATTCGCAAACCTTTTGTGGTTCCTATCCAAAGTTGGTTTCTGGTGTCAATTGCAACAATCCTTGCATCCGAAATAGGCAAATTACCCATATCAGGGCCCACTGTTATTTTTTTGAATTTATTGATACTTTCGTTAAAACCGACAACGCCATCTCTGTTCGTAGTAAGCCATTTAGTTCCATTTTTATCGATTGCCATTTTTCCAAAACTATTGTCAATCGCTGAATTCAGAATATTATCCATAGCGTAACTTTGCCATTGACCGCTGGATTTCAAAACCTTTAGTCCATTTTTTATTCTGCTGTTGGTAACCCAAAGATTTCCCGATTTATCAAATGCTGCTCCATTTATCCTAACATCAATATAATTTGGTCCAAGAAAGGTCAATGATTCAAGACCGCTATTGGTTTGGTTGTACAAAATTTTGGGTTCATCATTTACAATTTTTAGTAACCCTGAGAAAAAAGAACTGGCATACACTTCATTTTCATTTGCGGGATTAACCGTAATTCTGGTTAATGATTTTGTTCCTAAAACTTTTTCGTAAGGGATATTTAACCATCCCTTCTTGCTAAATTTACTCACACCGTAACTATCTAAATCATACGGATTGTAATCCACAGTATAATCGCCATAGACGGTCCAAAGCGCATCCGAAGTTGTTTGAAGCGCAAATATATTATTCCGTAAAGGCCCCATAGGAGTACTGTTATCAAAAACTGAAGTTGAAGAAAGAGAAGTCGTAATCATTCCGTCTTCTCTGGTTCCAATAAAAATGATGTTACCAATAATTGTTGCGCAAGTAAAACTGGGATTGCTTTCGGTAATTTGGTTGGTATTTATTTGGCGAATGAGCGTCATTTCTTTGTTGTAAATATAAATGTTATTTACAGTTGTTACTATCAAATAATTAGCCGTAGCTCTTATATCTAATAAAGGTTGCGCTAGAGCTGTATATCCTATAAAAGTATTCGCGTTAGCATCATATTTATGAATATCCCCTGCAGCGTTCACCGCAAATAAATCGGTACCAAAAGTTGTTATACCCGACCAACTCCCTGCGGCAATCAACTCCCATTGTTTATAATCCACTAAGTTTTTATTGGAAATAGCAGCTCTTCGTATTCCTGTATTTGAAGCGGCGTATATAAATCCATTGTAGTTTGTAGTTTGTGATATGCTTATTTCTGCACCATTTGCACCAATAAAATAAGTGTCACCAAACTGCAAAGTGGCCAAGTTGAACTGAACAATTCCAAAATCACAAGAGACATAAACAATCCCTTTAAATTCTAAGAAATGATTGATTTTTTTTGTGTTTGGAGGAAGTGTTTTATTAATAATGTCAACTACATTCAGCATGCTCCCATCAGCTTCATTTATGACTATCATCAAACCATTTTCATACCCAACCAATGTTTTATTGAAGGTCTCACTATAATATAACGATGAAATTGTTTGCCCGGAAAGCCCGTCAATGGTATTGGTAGTTTTAATTTGGCTTGTCGCAGTATTTTTAGAAAATAATGCGTTTTCAGAAGCAGCATAAATTGTGGTGGAAGATTCAGAAAGATCTGTGATTTCATTATAAGAAAAATAGCCTTGCCACAAGAAATTGCTTTGGGCAAAACCCAACTGTACTGTAATTAACACTACAAAATGTAAAAGCCTATTTTTCATTATTTGCCTAAATATTGGTATACAAATATAGAACAAACAAAAGTATTAGAATTTTGTTACACAAAAAAAATGCCTTCCATCCTTACTATAGGTAGAAGGCATTTTAAATTATAATAAAAACTGATTTACACTACTCCTTGAGCTAGCATAGCATCAGCTACTTTTACAAATCCTGCAATGTTTGCTCCTTTTACGTAGTCAACATATCCAGTTGCATCAGAACCATATTTCACACAAGAAGCGTGAATATTCAACATAATTCCTTTCAATCTTTCGTCTACTTCTTCAGAACTCCAGCTCAATCTTAAGGAGTTTTGAGACATTTCTAAACCTGAAGTTGCAACTCCACCAGCATTAGATGCTTTTCCTGGAGCAAATAATAATTTTGCTTTTTGAAAAACAATTACTGCATCAGGCACAGTTGGCATGTTTGCTCCTTCAGCAACACAGATACATCCGTGAGCTACTAAAGCTTTTGCCTCCTCTTCATTCAATTCGTTTTGAGTAGCACATGGTAATGCAATATCACATTTCACATCCCATGGACGTTTCCCTGCAACATATTTTGCATTTGGATATTTAGTTACATAATCACTGATCCTACCTCTTAACTCATTTTTAATCACCATTATATGCGCTAGTTTTTCAGCATCAATTCCATCAGCATCATAAATATATCCTGCAGAATCTGACATTGTAACTACTTTTCCACCTAATTGAGTTGCTTTTTCAGTAGCATATTGCGCCACATTTCCTGAACCGGAAACTACAACAGTTTTTCCTGTAAAGCTATCTCCTTTTGTAGCTAACATGCTTTGAGCAAAATATACCGCTCCGTAACCTGTTGCTTCTGGTCTGATTAATGAACCGCCAAAAGAAATTCCTTTTCCAGTTAAAACACCTGTAAATTCATTTCTGATTCTTTTGTATTGACCAAACATATAGCCTACTTCTCTTCCACCAACACCAATGTCTCCAGCAGGCACATCTGTTTCAGCACCAATGTGTTTACACAGTTCAGTCATGAAACTTTGGCAAAAACGCATTACTTCATTATCTGATTTTCCTTTTGGATCAAAATCAGCTCCACCTTTTCCCCCACCCATTGGTAATGTGGTCAAACTATTCTTGAAAGTTTGTTCGAAAGCTAAAAACTTCAAAATACTTAAATTCACGGAGGGGTGAAAACGAAGCCCTCCTTTATATGGACCAATAGCCGAATTCATCTGAATACGATACCCTCTATTTACTTGAGTTTCACCTTTATCATCAATCCAAGTTACACGAAACATAATGATACGATCTGACTCGACCATTCTTTCCAAAAGCATTTTGTTTTGGTATTTTTTATTTTCTTCTATAAAAGGAATTACAGTTTCAGCAACTTCTAAAACTGCCTGCATAAATTCCGGCTCGTTCGGATTCTTTTTAGCAACCGATTCGATAAAAGTAGTAATACTTTGTGACATGATTAATAGATTATTAACGTTTAAGAAAACGTTTTCGTTAGTGATTACAAATATACATCTTCTAGGAATATCGCCCTCTTTTTTTTTGTTTTATCAATAGAATTATCTTTTTATTAAGCAAATACAAAGAAATCCTCTTCTTAACCGTCATTTATCCCGAAATCGTTCTATTTTTCGTAATCAAATAAGAATATGTTCACTTATTTTAAATTTTTATTTTTTTAATTAATGAGTGATGTTTTTATATATTTGTGAAGATTTGAAAATTTAACTTATAATGATCAAACGCAAACTACTAACTTTATTTATCCTGTTGAGTTTTTCACATCATTCAAATGCACAGTTTGGATTTTCTCATGAAATAGGAGTTATTGCTGGGCCCATAGCCTTTCAATCTGACTATGGGGAGCGCCACGATTTAAAAACCAATTCTGGAAATACTGGAATAGGAATTGGTATTATTCATTATTTAAATTTTTCTTACAAAGCTGATTGTAATTGTTATACTCCTGAAACTTATTTCAATGATCATTTCAAATTAAGAAGCGAGCTTTCTTATAACAAAACAGAATTGAAACATTTTGGAGAATGGGTTGAACCAAATAAAACTTCACTTGGAGCAGATCAGCTAAGAGCAATGAGAGGAAATACTGCCATCACCAATGTAGGAATGCAATTAGAATATTTCCCTTTAAGCATTCGCGATTTCACCGCCTCAATTGGAAAGATAGGCCCTTTTGTAAGTCTTGGAGCTCAATTCAGTTATTACAATGCCAAAGCATACTCAACCATGGGACCTTTAGGAACACCTTTGACTACTTTCCCTAAATATTTAACGCCAACCGATGGCCGCCCTTACGGTTTTTCTACTGAAGGAGGCTCTGTATGGTCAGTGGTTTCAAGTGTAGGAACCCGTTATAAATTAAGCCCTCTAAGGGATTTGATGGTCGATTTAAGATTTCAGTATTTTTTCTCTAATTGGGTGGATGGTTTAAATCCTAATCCGGCTATTTACAAAGAGAATAAAGCAAACGACTGGTTAGTTTGGTTTAATTTTGGTTACATTTATTATTTACAATAGGAGAAATCCAATCTTATTAAAAAGAATAATCCCCCATCTCTGAAAAATTTCACAGTCGAGGGTTTTTTATTACCTCCAAAATATCGCTAAAGTAGAGAGAACTAATTTATAAATTACGCTAAAGATTGTTTTAAATCTTCAATTAAATCTTCGGCATCTTCAATCCCTACACTCAATCGAACAAGGTCATCTGTAATTCCAATTTCTTTTCGTTTATCTTCTGGAATCGATGCGTGCGTCATTAAAGCGGGGTGATTCGCTAATGATTCTACTCCGCCTAAAGATTCTGCTAAAGTGAATACTTTTAATTTTTCAAGAAAGTCAATTGCATCCTCTTTTTTACCGGAAACGAAAGTAAAGGAAACCATTCCTCCAAAACCACTCATCTGCTTTTTCGCAATTTCATGATAGGGATGACTTACTAATCCTGGATAGTACACTCTTTTAATCTTTGGATGATTGTCTAGAAATTCAACCACTTTTTCTCCATTTTCGCAATGTCTCTGCACGCGTAAATGCAATGTTTTAATGCCTCTCAGCACTAAGAAACTATCCATTGGTCCTAGTGTAGCTCCCGTTGCAAATTGTTGAAAATGCAATTGTTCTCCCAGTGCTTCGTCTTTTACAATCAAAGCCCCTGCAATAACATCAGAATGTCCGCCAAGATATTTCGTCGCAGAATGCATCACAATATCAGCTCCTAAGTCTAAAGGTT
The DNA here is from genome assembly GCF_042787335.1 of Flavobacterium fructosi. Taxonomy (NCBI): domain Bacteria; kingdom Pseudomonadati; phylum Bacteroidota; class Flavobacteriia; order Flavobacteriales; family Flavobacteriaceae; genus Flavobacterium; species Flavobacterium fructosi. Next base: position 129,532 of record NZ_JBHZQA010000005.1, read on the forward strand.
TTTGCAAATATGGAGTAGCAAAGGTGTTATCTACCGCAAAAAGAATTTTCTTTGCTTTGGTGATTTTAGCAATTTCTTGAATATCCGCCAATTTCATTAGCGGGTTTGTTGGTGTTTCTACCCAAACTAATTTTGTTTTTTCACTGATTAATGAAGTGAATTTCTCCATATCATTCATATCAACAAAATGAAATTTTATTCCCGAATCTTTATAAATACGGGTAAACATTCTATAGGTGCCACCATATAAATCATCCATTGCAATGATTTCATCACCAGATTTAAAAGAACGTAAAAGACAATCTGTAGCTGCTAATCCAGATGAAAAAGCTAAACCTCTTGTTCCGTTTTCAATACTTGCCAATGCATTTTCCAATGCCGTTCTGGTAGGATTTGCGGCTCTACTATATTCATAATCTGGATTTACTGGTTTGCCGGGACTGGTTTGCACAAATGTTGAAGTCTGGTAAACCGGAGGCATAACGGCTCCTGTACTTGGATCATGGTGTTGACCACCGTGAATGGCTTTAGTATTGAATTTCATAAGTAGATACTATTTATTTTTTAATTGGATATGGAATTTGCATATCTTCATCCGGGTTTAAATCCAGATTATGTAGTGCTCCTCTCATCTGTTTTAATTTTAAAGTGCGAAATTGTTTCACAAATTTACCCTTTAATTCATTCTATCCAAGCCACAAGTTGATACCTTTGTATTTAATTAACAATTTTGAGATGAAACATATTATAATTTTTGCCGTATTGCTTTTTTCAATGAACCGTTGCTCTAAAGAATTAGTTTTTGAAGACCAATCCTTTCAAAAAAAAACGACATTGCCATGCAAAAAAAATTGTCCTCATATCAATGTACGAATTCCCATTGCGAAAGACGTCCCGGTTGTAGCTGACAGCATCAATAAAAAAGTGTTTTCTGTTTTGAAAGAGATTATTTATTTTGGAGAAAAACCATATACATCCGCCAATTACAATGGTTTATTATCCTCATTTATTGGCTCCTACGAAAAACTGCAAAAAGAATATCCAAGAGACGTTTTTGGCTGGGAAGCTGAAATTGAAGGCAGCATAAAATACCAATCAGATAGTATATTGAATATAGAGATCAAGCATTATACCTATACTGGTGGCGCTCACGGATATCAAGGTTTACGTTCCTTAATTTTTGATCCGGAAACCGGAAAATCAATTCCAAACAATAAATTATTTAAAGACAGAAATGCTTTCAAGGCTTTTGCCGAAAAAAAATTCAGAGTCAAATATAAAATCCCTGAAAACCAGCCCATAAACGCAACGGGATATCAATTTGAAGAGGAAAAATTTGAACTTCCGCAAAACATTTTTTACACAGACAAAGGCCTGCTTTTATATTACAACCCTTACGAAGCGGCCTCTTATTCTGATGGACCTAAGGAATTATTGTTATCATACAAAGAAGTGAACGAATATTTGTCCATTAAATAGAAAAATGGTCTTTAAAAATCAAAACTTTTTTAAAGACCAAATAGTGTTTTTTAGGGATTGCCTAAACCCGATAATAATGAAAACTCTTTTACTTTTTTTCTTTAGAAAGTAAAAAATTGTAACGAATCGCGGGACACGAGTAAAGCGAACTGATGAAGTAAAATAGCTTCTAAATAAATTTTCTAATACCCATCATAATCCCAATGTGAAGCCCTTCGTGGAAATTACTGAAAGACATTGCATCCTCAGCATTTCTTAAAACATGATCGCCAGTTGAAGTTGTATATTCCATATAGTCTTTGAAAATTTTATTGTCATAATCAACTTTAGTTTGATTGATGCTTTCAAACAACAACGATTTGATTTCGTCTACTTCGGCTTGCGTAGCAATGTGTTCCGGCTTGGTTCCCTTTTTGTATTTCTCAACTAAATCATCAGAAATCATCATAGGCAAACCAGAAAGCTTATACACCAATAGTTGTTGCGACACGATTATATGACCGATATTCCAAATCAAATTATTGCTGAATCCTTCCGGAATCGTGTTGAGTTGATCAAGAGTATATCCTGATAGAAATTTTGAAACCATATTTCTGCTTGTAGTGCTAACGTCGAATAATTGATTCATTTTTTTATTTTTTTGATAAAAATAATCATTTTCCGTGTCAAATGAATTTTCTTTGCATAAAGAAATCGCTATTTACATGGACATAATATACTACCTCGCTTCTTGCGACACCTGCAGAAAAATAATAAAATCATTACCTAAAGAACATGATTTTAAATTTCATGATATCAAACAAGATCCAATTACTGTTGCCGAAATAGAAAAAATGCGTGAGCTTTCCGGCAGTTACGAGGCGCTTTTCAGCAAAAAAGCGCAATTGTACAAATCAATGGATTTAAAGAATAAATCATTAACCGAAGACGATTACAAAAAATACATTTTGGAACATTACACGTTTTTGAGTCGTCCCGTTTTTATCATCAAGGATAAAATTTACATCGGCAATACCCAGCAAAATATGTTGCAGGTAATGAAAGCGTTGGTATAATGTCCAAAAGAAATCTTGCACTAATTGGTGCCACAATTGTCTCCATAATTTACGGTGTCACGTTTACCATTGCCAAAGATGTCATGCCTTTCTACATTGACGCCTATGGTTTCATCTTGTTGCGCGTGGGCGGTTCCGTGATTTTATTTTGGCTGGCATGGCTTTTTATGCCAAAAGAAAAAATCGCGCGCAATGATTTCCCTAGAATTATTGCTGCCGCATTCTTTGGTGTGGCTTTTAATATGCTTACTTTTTTCAAAGGATTGAGCCTTACTTCTCCTATTAGTGCTGCTGTAATCATGGTTTCGACGCCTATGATTGTCCTGACACTTTCGGCCATTATCATAAAAGAACGCATGCAAAAACGAATGGTTTTGGGAATTATTCTTGGCTTAATAGGAACTGCTTTTCTTATTCTTTACGGAAAATCTATTGGCAGTGCGACAAATGCCGGTTTGGGAAATTTCCTGGTTTTGGTCAACGCCATTTCCTATGGATTTTACCTGATTATCGTCAAGAAGTTAATGGATAAATACAATGCGTTTACCTTTGTAAAATGGATTTATTTATTCGGTTTTATTATGGTTTTGCCTTTTGGCTGGAGTCAATTTAAAACTGTGAACTGGGCTTTGGTTCCAATGGATATTTGCTGGAAAATAGGGTTTGTCGTGGTTTTTTCGACTTTCTTGACGTATTTGTTGAATTTGCTTTCGATGAAAGAATTAAAACCAACAACTGTTGCCGTTTTTATTTATTTACAACCTGTATTCGCTACTATTTTCGCAATTGGCTTAGGAAAAGACGAATTGAGTCTGGTCAAAATAGTTTCGGCTATTTTGATATTTGTTGGTGTTTATTTGGTGACGCAAAAAAAGAGTGTTCAGTAATAAGTATTCAGTTGTTAATTTAGAACCTTCTAATTTCAATCCATTTATAAGTCCAAACCTATTTATAAAAAAAGCACTGCACACTAAAAAATGACCACTGACCACTTTTTTATTATCTTTGACCTCTTTTAGAAAATTATATGATACAATCAATGACGGGTTTCGGTAAAGCCACTTTGCAATTACCAACCAAAAAAATCACGGTAGAAGTAAAATCCTTAAACAGTAAAGGTTTGGATTTGAATGTGAGAATGCCTTCGCTGTACCGAGAAATGGAATTGGGTTTACGCAACCAAATTGCACTTAAGCTGGAAAGAGGAAAAGTAGATTTTTCTATTTTTATCGAAAGTACCGCGGAACAAACTTCTACGAAAGTGAATGTGCCGATTGTAAAAGCATACATCAACCAATTGAGAGAAGTGTATGCCGATGCTGATGAAACGGAACTGATGAAAATGGCTATTCGCATGCCGGATACCATGAAAATAGAACGTGATGAAATCGATGAAAACGACTGGGTACAAATCCAAACCGTTATCGAAGAAGCGTTACAAAACATCTTGACCTTTAGAAGAGATGAAGGAATGTCGCTGGAAAAAGAATTTCAATTGCGAATTGGCAATATTCGTCAGTATATGACTGAAGCTTTGGTACTTGATCCAGAACGCGTTCAAGCTATAAAAGACCGTTTGCAAACTGCAATTGCCGAATTAAAAGTAAATGTTGATGAAAATCGTTTCGAGCAGGAATTGATTTATTATTTAGAGAAATTAGACATCACCGAGGAAAAAGTGCGTTTGACGAATCACTTGGATTACTTCTTGGAAACCATCAACGGAACGGAAGCTAACGGTAGAAAATTAGGTTTTATTACCCAAGAAATGGGACGTGAAATTAACACTATGGGATCTAAATCCAATCACGCACAAATGCAAAAATTAGTCGTTCAGATGAAAGACGAATTGGAAAAAATCAAAGAACAGGTTCTAAACGTGTTATAAAAAACAGTAAGTAAAGTCGCAATTGATCGCGACTTTTTGCATAAAAATTAGAAGTGATTTCTCACGTCTAAAAAAACAATAACAATGAACACAGGAGGAAAATTAATAGTTTTTTCGGCACCTTCGGGATCTGGAAAGACGACCATCGTTAGACATTTATTATCAAAAGAAGATCTGAATCTGGAATTTTCTATTTCGGCAGCTTCTCGTGAGCCAAGGGGGGAAGAAGTAACTGGAAAAGATTATTATTTCATGTCTACCGAGGAATTTAAAAAACACATCAAAAACGAAGATTTTCTGGAATGGGAAGAAGTGTATCGCGATAATTTTTACGGAACGCTAAAAAGTGAAGTGGAACGCATCTGGGCCAAAGGAAAAAATGTAATTTTTGATATTGACGTTTCTGGCGGTTTACGAATTAAACATAAATTCCCAAAAGAAACCTTGGCTGTTTTTGTAAAACCACCAAGTATCGATGAATTGAAAATCCGTTTAAAAAAACGTTCTACCGAAAGTGAGGACAAAATCAATATGCGTATTGCCAAAGCCTCTGTTGAATTGGCAACAGCGCCTCAGTTTGATGTTGTTATTAAAAACTACGATTTAGACATTGCTTTGGAAGAAGCCTATCAATTGGTAAAGAATTTTGTGAAGGATTAAAAGATTGAAAAATTAAAGAATTGAAAAATTCTAAAGCATTATATCTAATCTTTAAAATCATTTAATTTTAAATCTTTAAATTAAATTAATGAAAATAGGATTGTATTTCGGAACATTTAATCCCATTCATATTGGGCATCTCATTATTGCCAATCACATGGCGGAGCATGCGGATTTAGACCAGGTATGGATGGTGGTTACGCCACATAATCCTTTGAAGAAAAAAAGCACTTTGCTTGATGATTACCACCGTTTACAAATGGTGCATCTTGCCACTGAGGATTTCCCCAAAATCAAACCTTCGGATATTGAATTTAAGTTGTCGCAGCCCAATTATACGGTGAACACTTTGGTTCATCTACAAGAAAAATATCCAAATTACGAATTTTCCTTGATTATGGGAGAAGACAATCTCAAGTCTTTACACAAATGGAAAAATCACGAAGTGATTCTTGAAAATTATGAAATTTACGTTTACCCACGAATTTCTTTGGAAGCCGAAAATGAAACTTTCAAGAATCACCCAAAAATCCACATGATTGATGCTCCAGTTGTAGAAATAGCGGCTACATTTATCCGGGATAATATTAAGAAAGGCAAAAATGTACAACCTTTGCTACCCAATAAAGTTTGGGAATACATTGACCATAATAACTTCTATAAAAAGTAATTACCCCAAAACGTTTTTCAATTCCAATTCAATTTTCTCAAAAATAGCACTCAAATTGTCATTTTTACCAGACAACAGAAAAACATCTGTACTAGGCATTTGTTCGCTATTCCATAACAATTGTATCTTTTTTTCCTGAATCAAATTCTTTGCGTTTATGTTCCATACAACAGCAATTCCGCTATTTTTAGAAAGCATCGCTATCATTTCATATTCAGAAGGAATAATGTAGTTAGGAACCATGGACGGTCTTTTTTTATTAAAAACATGCAACCAAAATAATTTGATATGTGGAATTTGGGCATTATGACTGAACCATTTTTGGTCATTTAACCAATGTTCAATTACTGAGTGATCCTTTATTTTATATTGGTTTTTAATTCGGAAGCATCTATAGTATTTGAACCCACAATCACTTGTTTAATTTCTCCAACCTTTTTTTGAATCGTGTCAAACGTATCGTATTTTTTGGTGACAATAGCAAAATCCAGCTTTTTAGAATCAACCAATTCAAAAAGCGTGTCATTTTCATGAAAGCTAAAATCGATAAAATCAAATTTTGAAATCAAACAACTTCCCAGACAGCTCATCAAATGTTTCGAAATTCCAATTGCTATTAGTCGGTTCGCATTGAATGCTTTGGCACGAAAACCATTCTCTACATTTTCCAATCGATCTAAAGCCTCAATGATTAGATTATTAAGTAACTTAGCATATTCCGTTGGCTCTACACCTTTTGACTTTCGATTAAAAAGTTTGTAACCTACATGCGCTTCCAACATTAATATTTGCTGACTTACAGCAGGTTGACTAATAAACAACTCTTTGGCAGCTAAAGAAAAATTTCCGTTTTTATAAACCGATTTAAAGGTTCTGTACCATTCCAGATTTACCATGATATAAATATATTTATCACAAACATAATTTAAATTATTTTTACTAATAACATAATCGGACTATATTTGTACATAGTAAATTAGAAATGAAAAAAATAACATTATTTACCATTATAGCATTAACCGCAACTTGCATCTCTGCAACAGCACAAAATAAAAAAGGTATGAAAAAAGTATTATTTGTTGTTACCAGTCACGATAAATTAGGTAACACGGGAGAGAAAACAGGATTTTGGACAGAAGAATTAGCCGCACCTTATTACGAATTATTAGATAAAGGTGTAATCATTGACATTGCCACACCACTAGGTGGGCAGCCACCAATTGATCCAAAAAGTGAAGATCCATCTGCTGCAACGGAGGATACTAAAAGATTTGATGCCGATACGGAACTATTAGCTAAACTAAAAAACACACATAAATTAGCGGATGTAAAAGAGGCTGATTATGATGCCGTTTTTTATCCAGGAGGTCATGGTCCGTTATGGGATTTAGCCATAGATAAAAACTCAAGCACATTAATTGAAGCATTTTACACCAATAACAAACCAGTTGCTTTTGTTTGTCATTCACCAGCAGTATTGAAAAACGTAAAAGTGAATGGAGAATTTTTAGTTAAAGGTAAAAATGTAACCGGATTTTCTAATACAGAAGAAGCTGCTGTTGGCTTAACTGATGTAGTCCCTTTTTTACTGGAAGACGCTTTGCAAGCGAATGGCGCGACATATTCAAAAGTAGGCGACTGGCAGCCTTATGCAGTTGAAGATGGTTTATTGATTACAGGTCAAAACCCAGCTTCCTCTAAATTAGTTGCAGAAAAATTATTAAACCAATTGAATTCAAAAAAATAAAAACATGTTAAATTTCGAATTATACAATCCTACACATTTAATTTTTGGAAAAGGACAAATTGAAAAATTACCAACTTTAGTACCACAAGGAGCAAAAATCCTTTTAGCGTATGGTGGCGGAAGTATTTTCAAAAATGGCATTCACGAGCAAGCAATCAACAATCTAAAAGGGTTTGATATTGTTGAATTTGGCGGAATAGAACCGAATCCGCGTTTTGAAACATTAATGAAAGCCGTTGCGATTATTAAGGAACAAAACATCGATTTTATTCTTGCTGTAGGGGGCGGATCGGTAATTGACGGAGTGAAATTTATATCGGCAGCCGTACATTTTGAAGGAAATCCAATTGATATTCTTAAAAAGAGAATCATGTTTACAGAAGGTGCAAAAGTAGTTCCTTTTGGAACCATTTTAACTTTACCCGCAACGGGAACCGAAATGAATTCGGGTGCTGTAATTACGATTGAAGCTACTCAGGAAAAATTAGATTTTGGTGGTTCTGCCATGTATCCAAAATTCTCTATTTGTGATCCAACCGTAATCGCTTCTTTACCAAAAAGACAAATACAAAATGGTGTTGTAGACGCTTACATTCACGTTTTAGAGCAATATCTTACCTACCCGCATGACGGATATCTTCAAGACCGAATTGCAGAAAGTATCCTGCAAACTTTAATACAAGTTGGTCCCGAAGTTGTTGAAAGACCTACGGATTATGCCTTGGCTTCTAACTTTATGTGGAGTTGTACAATGGCATTGAACGGATTAATTCAAAAAGGAGTTCCCTCTGATTGGGCCACACACATGATAGGGCATGAATTAACCGCTTTATACGAAATTGATCATGCCAGAACTTTGGCAGTTGTAGGTCCAAATTTATTCCGAGTAATGTTTGAAACTAAAAAAGGAAAATTAGCCCAATACGGGAAACGTATTTTTAATTTAACCGGAAGTGAAGATGAGATTGCTAATGAAGCCATCAATAAAACGGTTGAATTTTATCATACTATGGGAATGCAAACCAAATTATCCGATTATACCAATAAGTTTGATCATACAGCTGATTTTATTGTCAATCGCTTTGAAGAAAGAGGTTGGGTAGCATTGGGAGAAAAACAAAACATTACTTTAGAAAAATTGAAGGCAATTGTTGAAATGAGTTATTAATTTAATCGGCAAAAGGCTAATTTACTAGCCCGAATCCAAAATTAAAAAAAGGCGTTCTCATACTTGTTATAGGAGCGCCTTTTAAAATACTAAACAAAACTAACTAATTCAATTCTCATTATATTTATTAAACAACCGATTTATAATCAGTTATAACGCAAATAGCATATACATATTGTGTTAAATAATAAAAATAAAATAAATAACTGTAATTGTTCATAATTCTCTATTCTAAAAACTTCCGAAAATAGCGGTTTCTTGTTTCGATTTTATTTGTTTAATTAATAGATTTTTAAGTACTTTTGATTAAATTTAATGAAAAAGATGGCCGAAAGTATAAAATTCGCAGTGATTGGTGGTGGAAGTTGGGCGACAGCTATTGCAAAAATGTTATGTGTAAATCTTTCTGAGATTTCTTGGTACATGCGTAATGACGCTGCTATTGAACACATTAAAACCTACAAACACAATCCAAATTACTTAAGTTCGGTTGAATTTGACACTAAAAAACTTAAGCTTACCAATGATATAAATGAGGCTGTAGCGTACGCAGATTATATTATTTTTGCAATTCCATCTGCGTTCCTAGATGCTGAATTGGAAAAACTGACTGTTTCCCTGGAGGACAAAATCATTTTTTCAGCAATTAAAGGAATTGTGCCCGAAACGAGTTTGATTGTGGGCGAACATTTTCATATAAAATATGATATTCCTTATTATAATATTGGTGTAATTACAGGACCTTGCCATGCAGAAGAAGTAGCGATGGAACGGTTGTCTTATCTAACTATTGCTTGTGGTGATGAAGAAAAAGCAAAAGTTGTAGCTAAAAAATTATCCGGAAACTACATAAAAACTAAAATCACCGATGACATTATAGGAACTGAATATGCAGCCATGCTAAAGAATATTTACGCTATTGCAGCAGGAATGGCGCATGGACTGGGTTATGGAGATAACTTTCAGTCAGTTTTGATGAGTAATGGGATTCGGGAGATGAAAAAATTCATCAAGAAAGTCCACAAAATGAAACGTAACATCAATGATTCCGCTTATTTAGGAGATTTATTGGTAACCGGTTATTCTGTATTTTCCAGAAATAGAATGTTTGGGAACATGATTGGCAAAGGCTACACCGTGAAAGCGGCGATGATGGAAATGAGCATGGTTGCCGAAGGATATTATGCCGTAAAAAGTGCTTATAAGCTAAATCAGGGTTATGGTGCAAAAACGCCAATTATAGATGCCGTTTACAACATTCTTTATGACGGACAAGATGCGAAGACTGTATTCAAAAAACTAACAGACAAACTGGATTAACATATTTAAATCATACATATCCAATAACAAAAAAAAAACATAAAAAAGGCACTAATCTAAATAAAGATAGTGCCTTTGTTTTATAATAATTTCGATTTAAAATCGAATAAATCTACCTCACAATAACTCCGTCAATAAATAAAATCGGCACTTCTTCTACGAAGTCCTCACTGATGGAATGTGATTTGAAAATGAATTTTTTATCGTACAATTTGTCTCCAATGAAGAAAGTCAACATGAATTCATTGTTGAGTGCCAAGACACTTTTTTCTATCATTTCGATTTTCATTACGGAAACGGAAGGTACTGATACAAAAGCGTGACGTAAAAGTGATGTTTTTTTCATTTCACCATCGATAGTACCAAAAGCTTTTGAAACTACCATGACACTTTCGATGAGAAAATCACTGTCATTTACCAAATAGGCATACCATACTTTTTCCATGAAATCGTCGCTCCATTCTTGAACAGCGGCTAGGAAAACATTTTCTACTTCTGGAATGATGATGTCTTTTTTCATAAGTTAGTCTTAATGTCTAAGGTCATAAAGTCATAAAGTCGAGTGAAAAACTATAACAGGTATTTCTTTCGACTTTACGACTTTATAACTTTTGACTAAATTGAGGATTTGAATTGCTCTAAGAAACGAACGTCATTCTCATAGAACATGCGGATATCGCCAATCTGATATAACAACATCGCAATTCTTTCGATTCCCATCCCGAAGGCAAAACCGTTATATTCGTCTGGATTGATGCCACAGTTTTTCAAAACATTTGGATCTACCATTCCGCAACCCATGATTTCTAACCAACCGGTTCCTTTGGTGATTCTGTAATCGGTTTCTGTTTTTAGACCCCAATAAATATCGACCTCCGCGCTTGGTTCCGTGAATGGAAAATATGACGGACGCAAACGGATTTTTGATTTCCCGAACATCTCTTTGGTGAAATATAAAAGCGTTTGCTTTAAATCAGCAAAAGAAACGTCTTTATCGATGTATAATCCTTCCACTTGGTGAAAAATACAGTGAGAACGGGACGAAACAGCCTCGTTACGAAATACTCTTCCCGGAGAAATTGTTCTAATCGGCGGTTTATTGTTTTCCATGTAACGCACCTGTACCGATGACGTATGGGTACGCAACAAAATATCAGGATTGGTTTGTATGAAAAATGTGTCTTGCATATCACGTGCCGGGTGATATTCCGGAAGGTTCAACGCAGTAAAATTATGCCAGTCGTCTTCGATTTCTGGTCCTTCAGAAACATTGAAACCAATGTTTGAAAAGATATCTATAATTTGGTTTTTTACCAATGAAATAGGATGACGGGAACCAATAATCATAGGCTCAGCTGAACGAGTCAAATCACCGTAAAATCCTTTACTTTCTTCTTTACTTTCTAAAGACTCCTGTATGGCTTTTACTTTTTCTTCGGCAGAAGTTTTCAACAGATTAATTACCTGTCCAAATTCCTTTTTCTGGTCGTTAGGAACATTCTTGAACTCCGCAAAAAGCTCTTTCAAAAGTCCTTTACTTCCTAAGAATTTAATTCTAAATGTTTCTAATTCTGCTGCATTTTGCGTTGAAAAAGCTTGTGCTTGGCCGATATATTCTTTTATCTTATCTATCATTTTCATTCCATAATTGAGAGTGCAAATTTAGGGAAAAGTTTTCAGTTTTCAGTCTCAGTTTTCAGTAGATTCGTTCTGAAAACTGAGACTGAGACTGCAAACTACGAAATTACTTCTCTTTCGAGGAAATAATTAACAATTGCTTCTTTCATCAAAACTGATTGCTCACCAGCTTTTAGTGGTGGCAATTCTTCTTTTACTTTATAGTGTGGCCAACCTTCCTCGTCAAAAAATTCGAATTCATAGAATCCATAAGGCTCCAATAATCTGCAAATTGCGATGTGCATCAGGTTAAGTTTCTCGTCTTTTTTAAATTCTTTATGCACTTTCCCGAGTTCTTGCACGCCGACTAAGTAAATAATGGCGTCTAAATCTAAATCTTCTCCTTGAGAAAATTGATCGGAAAGTATGGTTACAAGCTGTTCCCAGCGTTCTTTAAGTTGTGTGTCTCTTGACATATTGATTGCTAATAGTAGATTAAGGATTTTAATTGTAGATTTTCGAAAATTGTAATCGAATTATTTTTTTGTAAAGATAAGAATTTGAAAATTGGCAATTGATAATCAACAATTCTTTTATATTTGTTCTTTTTATTAATATTGAATTATTATGGGACTTTTGGATATTATTTTGGGTGTTATATTGGCATTTGCTTTCTATAAAGGAATTAAAAACGGACTTTTCATCGAATTAGCATCATTGATTTCACTAATCGTTGGCATTTACGTTGCAATAAAATTCTCTTCATTTATGAAGGGCGTGCTCTCCGGATTTGTTCATTGGAATCCCAATACGATTCAGGTTGTTGCTTTTGTCCTTACTTTTATGTTAGTCGTGATTGGAATATCGATATTTGCAAAAATCCTTACACAAGTAAATGATTTGGCTTTCCTAGGATGGCTCAACAAATTGGGAGGTGGATTGTTTCGAGTACTGAAAACAGTTTTGATAGTGAGTATCGTTTTTACTGTTTTCGAAAAAATAAACTACCATAATTTTTTAGCCAAGAAAGAAACCTTAGATAATTCCTTGTTTTATAATCCGATTCAAAAAACAGCCGGTTACATTTTCCCGTCAATTAAGAATTGGTATCAGGAATGGAAGAAGAATTAAGCATTATTTAATCACAGTAGGCAGTTTTCAGATACCTGAACTACTTCACTTCCTGAATAGCGCTACTCTCCATCCAGCCTTCAGTACCGTCTGTTAACTGTACTTTTTTCCAATTGTCTACTTTTTCCTGCACATAGACTTTTGTCCCTTCATGCAGCACAATAACCGCAGCACTCGCCCTTTGTGGCTCAGCTCTTACGTCGGTCATTTCAGCAAAAACAATGGCTGGCTTTTCATTATCAAAATGGCTCTTTTCAAAAATACCTGATGAAACGCTGATAAGAATTAGAAAGATAAGTACAAACATTCCAAAAAAGAAAATCCTTTTTGACACCGTAGTTTCTGAAAAATAATAGCCAATAAAAAACAATAAAAAAGAAGTAGCCAATAGTACTGAAATCCATCCCCAAGTGTTATAATGGTAGATTCCTGTGAAATCGCGAAGTAACTTTCCAAAACCTACTTTTGGTACTACTTTGATTTCATCGATAGTTCTTTTTTGAGCAAATTTTAAGTTGTTTGCGCTTTCGCTATCCTTTGGATTAAGTACCAATGCTTTTTCATAATTATAAATTGATGGCGCCACTTTATTCAATTTATAATAGCTATTCCCAAGATTAAAATACAATTCTGCTGAATGCTTATTCTCTTTCAATACATTTTCATACGCTTCCACCGCCTGTTCGTATTTCCCATTTTTATACAATTCATTTCCCTTTTCAAAACCGCTTTGGGCATAGAAAACTTGGGTTGTCAACAATACTATATACAGTATATTTTTCATTTTAATTTTATAAGTTTTCGATTAGCCATTCTCGCAAATCTACGTGAGATTGCTTCGTTCCTCACAATGACATCGATAGTTAAAAGATCTGTTTTTCTAAGTCTGAAATAATCAAAACGGCTTTATCAAAATCCTGCTGTATAGCAACACTTGACGATGGCGCATATCTTGCCACTTCACAGTTTTCAGTTAGCGCAATAAAATCATTTACTGCTTCCGAATTAGCATTTTTAGACAACAAAAGCTCCTGAATATTATCTTTACTCATTTCTGATGTTTCAATATGTAATTTGGCTTTCAGGAAATTATGCATCGCTTTTTCCAGCGCGATGTAAAACAATTCCTTATTATTGATTTGTTTTTTAGCTTCAGATAAATATTTCTTGGCCAATTTATTATTCATTTTTATCCTTTTCCCGGTAACATCTCCGTCAATTGCTTCCTTCTTCTTTTTAATTAATACAATCACAGGAAGTATTAAAAATGGTAAAAACACTAGCCCTAAATATAAATCAGACGCAAAAAAATCTTCCTTATCGATAGTCAAAAGCTTTGTTTTTAACTTAATATACTTGAATTGTTCAACATTCAATATTTTATTTTTATCTGAAGAATTCGCTGTTGCGGCAGCAGTTGGTCCGTCGAGAATGTTAATCATTATTTCCGGAGAACTTAGTGTTTTATATTTTCCTGAGCCCAGATCAAAATAAGAAAAACGCAATGGCTTTATGGGATAATTCCCTTTAAACTGGGGAATAATAGTATAATTGTCTGAAATTTTACCAACCATTCCTGTAAGCGGTGTATCTACTTGTTCCTTATGGACAGCCTCATACATTTCCAGTGCATTGGGCACAATTGGTTTTGGTAAGCTGAATAATTTCATATTCCCTTTTCCAGTTACACTAACTACGAGATCGAGGCTCTCACCATTTTTTAAATCCTTTTTTGAAGGCGTTACTTTAAAATCAAAATTTCCAACAGCACCGGAGAAATCTTCTGGTTTTCCCAACTCGGGAAGTGCTTTGACAGTAATTATTTTTGATCCTGCCGAAACTCTTTTACTGCCTTCTTTTACTACAACCTGCCCATACATATTTCTTTGATTAGTAGGCAACTGCACATCAATGTCTAACGACAAAGGTTCAATTGCTAACTTCCCCGATTTTTGAGGATACAATACAGTTTTTCTCAGCACTACATAGCGGTATTTTTCGCCCTTAAACATGCCTTCCTGCGCAACCAATTGTTTTATATCAATATTTTGACTCCAGAAATCATTGTATTTAGGTTTGTTTAATTCTCGCCAATTGGTAATCCCAATATTATAACTAAAATACAATTTATAAACTACCGTAATGGGTTCATTAATGTACGGATTTGTTTTGGAAACATCGGCTACAAGATAGAGGTTATCATCCGCAGAAATCTGAGTATCATTCGGATCTCTTGGTTGCTCTGTTGCCGCAGTAACGTTTATTTTAACAGGCGATGTTTTATAAACTTGTCCATTGTATTCAATGGCTGCCTGCTTGATTGTTAAAACTCCTTTTTTATTTGGCAGAAGAAAATAAGAATACACTTTCTCAAAAGAACTCCTTCCGTTTACCCAGGATTGACTCACTTGCTGGCTTGGTCCGGCAATAATTCTAAAACCGTCAAAAGAAGGTTGGCTAAAATTATCCCCATCCACATTCATCATAAAATCGATACGAAGTCTTTCGTTTAGGCCTAGCGTGGTTTTACTTACTTTCGCTTCAAATTGTACTTGAGCGCTAAGTGAGCTACACACCATTAAAATAATCGCTACTGTAAATCTTTTCATTGTCAAATTATCTTAATTGAATTACCAATCCTTCTCGGTTTTTATTGGTTTTCCTTTTACTTTTTGGGCATTTACTTTATCTTGAACTTTCTTCTCTTCCTTATTTACTGCGTCCAAAAGATTTTCTAACCGTTCTTTAGACATTCCTCCTGGCATTGGTTTTGGCTCACCATTTTCATTTGGTTTCGGATCTTTTTTGTCTTTGTCCTTGTCTCCTTTATCGTCTTTCTTCTCTTTGTCTTTATCTTTTTTATCGTCCTTCTTGTCTTTATCTTTCTTGTCGTCCTTCTTATCTTTCTTATCGTCTTTCTTGTCATCCTTTGGAGGATTTTCTTTTAGCATTTTTTTAGCTAACGCATAATTATAACGTGTTTCTTCATCCGAAGGATTGTTTCGCAGTGCATTTTTATAGGCTTCCACTGCTTGGGTATAATCCTTTTCTTTCATGAAAACATTTCCTAAATTATGATATGCTTGGTGTTTTTCAGGTCTTGATTTGGCAAATTTTAATGCTTTGGCGTAAGCAAATTTTGCTTCTGATACCTGGTTTTGCTTATAAATAGCATTTCCTAAATTGTAGGTCGCAACAGTTTTATTCGGAAATTTCGAATTAGAAATTCTATAATCCGCTTCTGCATCAACAAAATTATTTTCGGCATATTCCGCGTTTGCTTTAGGCAAAATTTTATCCTTTTGTTGTGCGTTTGCAACAAAAGTAATAAGCAATAAAAGATGTAAGATTAAGTTCTTCATTTTATTTTTTAAATGTAAAAGTCAAATATTTTTTTATTCCAATAATGGAAAATGTTCCAATACTTTACTCTTTATATTTTATTTATTCTCGTTAAATAAATTCAATTTGTTTACCCAACTTGTTTTTCTTTCCAAAAGAAAAATATCCACGAATAACAAAATAAAAGCAAACCCTAAAAACCATTGAAATTGTGATTGAAAATCAGCCATTTCTGTAGCTTCAAATTCTGTTTTTTGAATTTTATCCAAAGTATTCTTAATATATTCCAGTACTTCCTTGGTATTATTACCATTTACGTAACCTCCTTTTGTTGCTTTTGCGATGGCGATCAAACCAGCCTGATTCAATTTAGTTATCACAACCTGATTGTTGTTGTCTCTCTGAAAGCTTTCCACTATCCCATTTTTTTTCAATGGAATTGTACCTCCTTTTTCAGTTCCAATACCTACTGTAATAATTTTCATTCCCAACTTATTTGCCTCTTCCGCTGCTGATTCCGCTCCTTCAGAATGATCTTCCCCGTCCGAAATCAAAATCAGCAGCTTGCTGGTTTTGCTTTTATCGTCAAAATAAGTCGAAGATAATTTTATAGCCTCATCGAGCGATGTTCCTTGTGAAGAAACCATTTCGGTATTCATACTTTGCAAAAACATTTTGGCAACGCTGTAATCTGTTGTGATAGGCAATACGGGGAAAGCACTTCCGGCATAAGCCACAATTCCTATTCTATCACTTCCTAATTGGTTGATTATCTGGGAAACGATCTGCTTACTTTTTTCCAATCTGTTAGGCGCAACATCCTCAGCCAGCATACTTTTGGAGACATCCATAGCAAAAACGATATCAATTCCTTCTCGTTTTACGGTTTCCATTTTAGTTCCTATTTTTGGATTCACTAATCCAAAAATAATTCCAACTAGCGCCAGTAGCAGCAATACTAACTTCAAAACAGGTTTAAAAACAGAACTTTCAGGGCTTAATTTTTTAACCAATTCCAAATCTCCAAATTCGCGTTGTTTTCTTCGTTTCCAATATAAATTAATTAGAAAAACCAACACCACAATGGGCAGTATAAACAGTAAGTATAAATATTTTTTTTCGTCTAATTCCATTTTTTATCTTTTAGTCACAGTTTTTAGTTTGCAACTCTCATTATATAAAGCCCCTAAAAACTGTTTTTCTTAATCCTATTTCAAGCAATAACAAAGAAAAGGCAAACCATGCAAATGGTCTAAATTTTTCATCATAATCATAAAATTTTAGCTCTTCAATTTCTGTAGTTTCTAACTTGTTTATTGTTTCATAAATTTCAGCCAACTTGCTATTACTGGTTGCTCTAAAATATTTCCCTCCTGTATTGATTGCAATCTTTTTCATCATTTGCTCGTCAATTTCCACTTTCATCATTTGAAAAAGAAATTGTCCATTTGGTGCAACTGCGTACGGAAACATTGCCATTCCGTTTGTTCCTATTCCTATGGTATATACCTTTATTCCGTATTGTTTGGCGATATCCGATGCCGTGTCTGGCTCAATAAAACCCGCATTATTTACCCCATCAGTCATTAAAATAATCACTTTACTTTTTGCTTTACTGCTTTTTAATCTGTTTACTGCAGTCGCCAATCCCATTCCTATTCCTGTTCCATCCACTAAAACATTATCGTATTTTATGCTTCTAATAGCATCTAGAACAACGGCTTTATCACTGGTTACCGGAGTTTTAGTATATGCTTCTGATGCATAAACTACTAGCCCAATTCTGTCGTTTGGTCTTTCTTCAACAAAATCTGCGGCTAATCTTTTGAGTGCTTGCATTCGATCCGGTTTCAAATCCCTTGCAAGCATACTTCCTGAAACGTCTATCGCCATAACAATATCAATTCCTTTCGTGGTTTTTGTTTTATTGCTTACATCAACCGTTCTTGGTCTGGCCATCGCGACGATTAAGGAAGATAAGGCCACTACGCGAAACACATTCAAAATTGGCTTCAGCTTTACTAATAAAGAATTGGAATTCTTAAATCCTTGAATAGAACTAATCTTTAGCGTTGCCGATTGCTGGTTTTTTTTCCAAAATAACCAAACAACAGCAACTGGAATCAGAAGAAACAACCAAAAAAATTCTGGGTTTAAAAAAGTTATCTTATCCATTATTTACTTAATTGTTTTAATTCAACTGAGCTCAAAACTCGTTCTGATATTTGATTTGCATAACCATCGCCTTCTTCATGAAAAAATATAATTTGCTGTAATCCTCCTTCTTGGCTAAACAACAACGTTTCATAATATAACTTTGCACTGCTTTGAGTAGCACTGTTTATTTTCGAAAATGTTCCGTATGCTTTGAGTCCTTTAATTCCTTCTTTTGTTTCAAAATCTTCTTGTTTGACAATCATGTTTTGAGCTCCTTGAGATTCTAACGATTGCAAAGCACCATCCATCGATTTTGCCAAATCAATTTCACCTTCTTTTTTGTATTTTAAGGTAGAAATCATAATGTAGAAATTGTCATGAATATTTCCATAAGCAAAAGATTGCATTTCTTTAATCAAAGCCATCCCATCTTTAGGCAATGTCTTGGTCAAATCTACCCTCTTCAGCACTTTAGGCGTTTCTATAATAATTCCCGGATTTCCGTACTCACTTTTTATCCACTCCCCTTCCAGTAATTCTTTTGTAGGATTTCCAATAATATTGTCTTTTACATAATCAAATCCCTTGAGAACGATAAAAAAAGTGGTTATAGCTACTACTATAAAAGCAACCGATGAAACCGTAATGACGATACGTTTCTTTTTCTTTTTTCGCAATTGAATTTGTATCTGCTTTTGCCTTTGTGCTTCATTTAGCAAAGTATCTTCTTCTACAGGAACTTCAATAGGAATAGAACTGTCTAACGTTAAAATTGCTTTTTGAATCTTATTGCGATCTTCGGTGATTTCAAAATCCAACGGTTTTGATTTAGCAAATTTTACCAAATCGGCTTGTTTCAACACCCGTTCCAGATTTTCGATTGTTTCCTGCGAAACCGTCATTTTCTTTTTGACAGAAGCCGCTTTAAGTCCTTGAATCAATTCAGAAGTCGTGCTCTCCATGGCGGGAATTTCAATTGCTTCCTCGATATAATTTCTGGCAATATCCGTCAATTCGCTATAATAGGCTTTGACTTCTCCTTTTTGCCAAAGTTCTTTCTTTTCCAGATTATTCAGCAAACTGGTCGCTTTCTCAATTGGCGTTTTGAAAATTTCTTCCTCTATTTTTTTCTTTTGATGTTTTTTTAAATACCAATAAATCAATGCTCCAATTCCAATAATTAATGCTACAATCAGCAGGTATTTCCACCAATTTCCTATTGAATTGTCCGCAGGAGCGATGTCTTTGATATCGAACATTTTTTGTTTTAAAGTATCGACTTTCACATTCGCAACTTCAACCAAAAGCGAATCCGTCATAAACGGTTCACTGTCGATAAAAATCTTTATGCTCGGAATAACATATCTACCGGAATCAAATTGGGTTAAACCATATTTTTTTATTAATTCATAACGGCCGTCCGTTTTAACAGTATCAATAGGATACGATTGAATTACTTCCAGGGCTCCAAAGTTTTTTAATTTTGGAAAAACCACTTTAGACGAACTGTCAACAGTCGTCTTTATGGATAATTTAAATTCGGCACCAATTTTATTTTTAATTGTGTCAATACTTGTAACCACTTGTTTTTGCTGTGCAAAAACAAAGCTTGTAGCCAGTAAAAAAAGTAGGTAAAGTCTAATTTTCATTTTTTATCTAGTTAACCCTATCAGGGTTTTAAACCCTGATAGGGTTACGTTTTGTTTTTATCTCGATTTAAAATAGCTTAATAATTTAGTGACATAACTTTCGTCAACTCTAGTATTTACAACACCCGAACCTGATTTACTGAATGTTTCCTTAAAATAGTTCACTTTTTCCTGATACAGTTTTTCATAATTCATTCGCACTGATTTAGAACCTGTGTTCACCACTTGTATTTCACCGGTTTCGGCATCGAGCATCGAAACCATTCCTAAATCTGGCATTTTTTCTTCTCGAATGTCATAGACGCGAATACCCGTTATATCGTGTTTCTTGGAAGCAATTTTTAAAGTTTGTTCGTACTCTTCTGACATGAAATCAGAAATCATAAATACGATGGCTTTCTTTTTTTGTGTTCCTGATAAAAACTTCAAGGCTTGAGCAACATCTGTTTTTTGACTTTTTGGCTGAAATTCAATCAATTCTCGAATGATACGCAACACATGTGATCTTCCTTTTTTAGGCGGAATATATAATTCGATTTCATCTGAAAACAAAATCAGTCCTATTTTATCATTATTCTGAGTAGCTGAAAATGCCATCGTCGCTGCGATCTCCGTAACAATGTTTTTCTTGAATTGGTTTTTAGAACCAAAACTTTCCGAGCCTGAAATATCCACCATTAACATCATGGTCAATTCACGCTCTTCTTCAAAAACTTTTACATGGGCTTCGTTATATCTTGCGGTCACATTCCAGTCAATAGCACGAATATCATCACCGTACTGATATTGCCGCACTTCGCTGAATGTCATTCCGCGTCCTTTGAAAGAGGTATGATATTCCCCTGAAAAGATATGATCGCTCAATCTTCGGGTTTTAATTTCTATTTTCCGTACTTTTTTTAAAAGCTCTTTTGTATCCATAAGTTCAGTGTTCAGTGTTTAGTGTTCAGTGTTCAGTTACTGAAAACTGAATTCTGTTTACTGCATACTGTTTTAAGGTACTTCGATCTCGTTTATGATTTTGTTTATAATATCAACTGAAGTAATATTTTCTGCTTCCGCTTCATACGTAATTCCAATTCTGTGACGCAATACATCATGTACCACAGCACGAACATCTTCCGGAATTACATACCCACGACGTTTGATAAAAGCGTAACATTTTGCGGCATTCGCTAAATTGATACTTCCACGTGGTGAGGCTCCAAAACTGATTAACGGCTTCAAGTCGGCTAATTTATATTTCTCCGGGTAACGAGTCGCAAAAACAATATCAAGAATATATTTCTCGATTTTTTCATCCATATACACTTCGCGAACTGCTTCTTGCGCTCGCAAAATTTGTTCTACTGAAACTACAGGATTTACTTTTTCATAACTTCCTTTTAGATTTTGACGAATTACTAGACGTTCATCTTCCATTTTTGGATAGTCAATAACCGTTTTCAACATAAAACGATCGACTTGTGCTTCAGGCAATTGGTATGTTCCTTCTTGTTCAATTGGATTTTGGGTTGCCAAAACTAAAAAGGGTCGGTCTAGTTTAAAAGTTGTGTCACCAATAGTAACTTGCTTTTCCTGCATCGCTTCTAAAAGTGCTGATTGTACCTTGGCTGGTGCACGATTAATCTCATCCGCCAAAACGAAATTGGCAAAAATTGGTCCTTTTTTTATCGAAAATTCATTTTGTTTAATGTTGTAAATCATAGTACCCACAACATCGGCAGGCAATAAATCTGGTGTAAACTGTATTCTACTGAAAGATCCATGAACAGCTTGCGAAAGCGTATTTATAGCCAATGTTTTTGCTAATCCGGGTACTCCTTCTAACAAAATATGCCCTTGGCCTAAAAGTCCGATTAATAAACGCTCTACCATGTGCTTTTGACCCACAATAACTTTGTTCATTTCCATGGTGAGAAGGTCTATAAAAGCACTTTCTCTTTCAATTTTTTCATTGATTGCTCTAATGTCTAAAGTCGCTGTATTTTCTTCCATTTTCCTATTTTTAAAACCTTGAATTTAATGCCGTCGTTTTGATGGTGCAAATTGAATTTTTTTTTAGAAGTAAGATGTTAAAAAATGGTTAAAACTTCGATCAACACCTTAATTTTAAGGACGAATTATGATAGAATTTACCTATTTTTAAGAACTTTGAAAAATATACTTTGAAATCGAAGATTTAAGAATTTCAATTAAAAATAAAAACCATGAGCAAAACAAAATTATCACCTATTATGGCCGGTGTCATGAATTGGGGAATTTGGGATAAAAATCTCAATACCAAAGAAATGGAAAACATGATTAATATCTGTTTAGAAAACAAAATCACTACCTTCGATCATGCCGATATATATGGTGATTATACCACCGAATCTGATTTTGGAAAAGCTTTTGCTTCCAGCAAAATAGCCAGAGAAAAAATGCAGCTGATTTCTAAATGCGGTATTCAAATGGTTACGGAAAACCGTGAAAACACCATTAAACATTACGAATATTCAAAAAATTATATTATTTGGTCCGTTGAAAACTCCCTGAAGAACTTACAGACAGATTATTTGGATGTTTTTTTATTGCACAGACCAAGTCCTTTGATGCAAGCAGATGAAATTGCCGAAGCAGTTTTAAAATTAAAATCCGAGGGGAAAATTATTGATTTTGGTCTCTCTAACTTTACTGCTACTCAAACAGAATTAATTCGTCAAAAAACAGCCATTAGCTACAATCAGGTGCAATTTTCGGCAACCAATTTCCAACCTATGCTTGATGGAAGTTTTGATTACATGCAAATGCACAATATTAGGCCCATGTCATGGAATCCGTTAGGATCTGTTTTCAGAGAAGATATTCCACAGACGCACCGACTAAAAAAGTTATTGGCAACATTGGTATCCAAATATCATTTGGGTTCTGACACCATTTTACTCTCTTGGGTTCTGAAACATCCTGCTAAAGTTATTCCTATCGCCGGAACAGTAAATGTAGCCAGAATACAATCGTTGATGAAAGCAGTCGAATTAGAACTGGAAAACGAAGATTGGTTTGCCATTTGGTCAGAAAGCATCGGAAAAAATGTACCTTAACAATAGTATTTAGAACTGGTTTAGTCCACAGATTTAAGATTTAGACAATAGAAAATAAGTTTATTAATTGTATTGCTCTAAATCTTTTTAATCTGTGGCAAAATTAAAAGAAGTAAATCCATTTTATTTTGATGTTTTAACCGGACATTAATTTAAAATATAACACAAATAAAATTGATGTATAAAATAGCCTTAGTTACTGGCGCAACCAGTGGAATTGGTAAAGCGACAGCACAAATATTAGCTAAAAACAATTATAAAATTATTCTTTGCGGACGCCGTGAAGACCGATTGGCAGAACTAAAAAAAGAATTATCTGAATTTACGGAAGTTTGTACTTTGTCCTTTGATGTTCGCGATAAAAAGGCCGTTTTTGAAAGTATCAATTCATTGCCTGAAGCATTTTCTAAAATTGACGTTTTGATTAATAATGCCGGAAATGCTCATGGTTTAGACTCGATACAAAATGGAGATTTAGACGATTGGGATGCGATGATTGATATCAATGTAAAAGGACTTTTATATGTTTCGAAAGCAATAATTCCAAAAATGATTGAACAAAAATCGGGTCATATTATTAACATTGGTTCCATTGCCGGAAAAGAAGTCTATCCAAACGGAAACGTATATTGTGCTTCAAAACATGCTGTCGATGCCCTAAACCAAGCTATGAGAATGGACCTGAATCCATTTGGAATTCGGGTGGGCGCCATTAATCCAGGAATGGTGGAAACGGAATTTAGTGCCGTTCGTTTCAAAGGCGACACTGAGAGAGCTGCCAATGCCTATAAAGGTTTTAAAGCCTTACAACCAGAAGACATCGCTGATATCATTCACTTTGTAGTGTCGCGACCGTATCATGTAAATATTGCTGATTTGATTGTATATCCCACCGCGCAGGCATCGGCGACTATTTTAAAAAGAGATCTTTAAATTGATTTTTAGATTGTCTAAATAATCTAAAAACCCAACCGTCTAAGAAGTCTAAAAATCTAATAGTAATGATCAACAAACGTATTCTTATCAAAAATCTTCTCGCTCACAATGATGAGAGCAGTTTTTATGATAAAAAACGTCAGTTGAATTTGCATACCCGAGAAGGAAAAGCCAAGTTTCTGAAACATATTTGTGCCTTGTCAAATTCGAATCCAGCGAATAATTCCTATATTGTTGTCGGGGTAGAAGATCAAGACAATGCCATTGTAGGCGACGATTTTTTTGACGACAGTCGGATTCAGAATCTAGTGAATGCATTTCTGGAAAATCCTCCCACAATTCAATACGAAAATGTGCCTTTCCCAAACCTGCCTAAAGACAAAGTCATAGGACTCGTAACGATAAAACCCAAAAGTAAAACCTCTTATTTCAAAAAAGGAATCCATACTATTTCTGCCAAATCCGTTTTTATGCGACGAGGCAGCAATACAATGCCGGTAGAAGGAGAGATCGAAAAGAATTACCAAAACACGGAAACCGTTATTGGCATCGAAAACAATTCCAGAAACAGCATCGAATATACGCTTGATAGCGTTATTGATTTTATGAATTTCCGGCACAAAGACATGGCACCGAAATACAAAGTGTTCAAGGAATTGTTCGTGATTTGCTGGGCGGGAATTGCGAAAAAATACCGTGACAAAACCTATTTGTCCCGTGTTGACATTGAATTGATAAACGAGCAAATCAAGCTATTTTATTCGGCTCAGGACGTGGTCGAAATTATTTATAACGAAGATACTTTCACGATTATTGAATATGTTCCTTTGGGTTTGAATGACAAAACAAGCTATTATCCTTTAGAGAAACAAACCATTCATTTTCATGATAATGGTTATTACAAAATTGAGAGAGAAATGCTTTTTCAGCCACCGGAATTCAACAAAAAAATGTTATTCCATATTTACAATTCTAATATTGCTTTGCTGAAAAAACTTCAAAAAGAACTTTCATTATCCGAGCGGGAACAGAAAGATTTAGAGAACTTACCTTCAACATTTATGATTTGTTACCTCAACGGTTTTGAAGATGCCAGACAAAAACTAATTGATGCCAAACCGCTTTTGAAGCCGTTCAACCCAATCTATTTGTCGTTTAAAGAAGCGTTGCGAATTTTAAGAAAGATGAAATATGATGTGCAATAATTCTTCCTTTTTAATACGCTTGTGAATAGCTTCATTTAGATACAACTTCTTATTGCAATTTAAGTCGACTGCATTTTGACAAAATTTAACAATTACTTTTTTTGAATAGCCAGGACATTGAAATAAATACAACACAATACTTATTTTCTGCTATTTTTGTAAAAGAACAAATTGAGACTACCAGAAATGAGAACACTCGTAATAGGAGATATACACGGTGGTTTACACGCATTACACCAAATAATGGAAAGAGCAGCCGTTACCAAAAAAGACAACTTGATTTTTTTGGGAGATTATGTAGATGGCTGGAGCCAATCCCCTCAAGTCATTGATTTTTTGATTAAATTAAATAAAACACATAATTGCGTTTTCATTCGAGGGAATCATGATGAACTTTTGCGCACCTGGCTTGATGAAAGCAAAGACAATTTGTTATGGTACAAACATGGAGGCGAAGCTACTGTTCTTGCTTATGCTAATGTAAGCGCGACAACCAAACTAAAACATATTGAATTCCTGCATGCTTTAGAGGATTTTCATTTGGATGACGACAACCGTTTGTTTATCCATGCTGGTTTTACCAATATGAACGGAATTGACTTTGAATATTTTCCAAAACTTTTTTATTGGGACAGAACCCTCTGGGAAACTGCTTTGGCTTTAGATAAAAGCATGAAAATTGATGATTTGCTATATCCCAAACGATTTACATTATACAAAGAGATTTATATAGGTCACACTCCAGTTACCAGAATTGCCAAAACTACTCCGGTTCAAATGGCTTGCGTTTGGAATATGGATACGGGCGCTGCTTTTAAAGGACCATTAACGATAATGGATGTGGAAACAAAAGAATTCTGGCAGAGTGAACCTTTGCCATCTTTATACCCCAATGAAAAAGGTAGGAATTAATTTATTTAAAAAAATTTTGCCTAAAGCTATAAAAGTTCAATAGTATGGAAAAGTTTATTCCATTGTCATTATTTTTGGCAGTTGGTTTCGTAAATTCCCAAGCTTTCAAAGGAAAAGGAGACGTTAAATTTGATGTTGGTGCACATATTCAAAATGGCGGGTGAAAGATTGGTATCTCTCCTGATTTTGGACTTGGAGAAAACATGTCCTATGGTTTTGCTGTTTCTTACCTATTATCTGCGAGTTCAGATGATTTAGAAACAAACCCGAATTTGGAGACGAATCGATCCTAAATTTAGATTCAATGGTAATTTAGGAATTTTTTTTCAACTTGATAAAAAAATGGACATTTATTCAGGTCTTGATTTAGGGTTAAGAAATTTTAGTGCACATGTAGGATTTCGTTATTTCTTCACAGAAGTTCTTGGTGTTTTCACAGAAGCTGGAATTCCTATTGCAAGTTATAAAACGAACTCGGTAGGTTTTGATAAACTAAATAACCAATTTGCGTTTAATGTTGGAGCTTCTTTCAATTTGTAACATTCGCTTAAATAGTCAGAACTATTCTCAATAGAATCTTTTACAACTAAAAAAAGGCAATTTAGAAATTTAAATTGCCTTTTTAATTATGCTTATTAGTATTTACAAATCAAATTTGATTCCTTGTGCCAATGGCAAACTCGTCGTATAATTGATTGTATTGGTTTGTCTTCTCATGTAGATTTTCCAAGCATCAGAACCGGATTCTCTTCCTCCTCCAGTTTCTTTTTCTCCACCAAAAGCACCACCAATCTCAGCTCCAGAAGTTCCAATGTTCACGTTTGCAATTCCACAGTCAGAACCTACAACAGATAAGAAATGTTCTGCTTCTCTTAAATTGTTAGTCATAATAGCTGAAGATAATCCTTGAGCCACTCCGTTTTGAACATCAACAGCATTTTCAACAGTACCTGAATATTTTATTAAATATAAAACAGGCGCAAAAGTTTCGTGTTGTACTATTTCGAATGAGTTATCCGCTTCCGCAATAGCAGGTTTTACATAACAACCACTTTCGTACCCTTCACCATAAAGAACGCCACCTTCAACAAGGATTTTTCCACCTTCGGCAATGACTTTTGTCAACGCATTATTATACATATCAACAGCATGAGTATCAATTAGCGGTCCAACATGGTTATTTTCGTCCAATGGATTTCCAATACGTAATTGTCCGTAAGCGGATACAACTGCATCTTTTACTTTATCATAAATACTTTCGTGAATAATCAAACGACGCGTTGAAGTACAACGTTGTCCTGCTGTTCCTACGGCACCAAAAACGGCTCCGATAACAGTCATTTTAATATCAGCATCCGGAGTCACAATGATTGCATTGTTTCCGCCTAATTCCAATAACGATCTTCCCAAACGTCCTGCAACTGCTTGCGCAACTATTTTCCCCATACGAGTTGATCCTGTAGCAGAAATCAATGGTACACGTCTATCGTTAGTCAACATTTCTCCTACTTTATAATCACCGTTGATTAGACAAGAAATTCCTTCTGGAAGATTATTTTCTTTGATTACTTCGGCAATTATGTTTTGACAGGCAATTCCACAAAGTGGTGTTTTTTCAGAAGGTTTCCAAACGCAAACATCTCCACAAATCCAAGCTAATGCTGTATTCCACGCCCAAACTGCCACTGGAAAGTTGAATGCTGAAATAATTCCAACAATTCCCAACGGGTGATATTGCTCATACATTCTATGTCCTGGACGTTCTGAATGCATCGTTAATCCATGTAATTGACGGGAAAGGCCTACTGCAAAATCACAGATATCAATCATTTCCTGAACTTCTCCGTATCCTTCCTGCAAAGATTTTCCCATTTCGTAGGAAACCAATTTGCCTAAAGCTTCTTTGTTTTTACGTAATTTATCTCCAAACTGACGCACGATTTCACCACGTTGTGGTGCTGGCATCAATCTGAATGTTTTAAAAGCTTCGGTAGCGGTTTGCATTACCTTTTCGTAATCGGCAGGAGTAGTTGTTTTTACTGATGCGATTAATTGTCCGTCCACTGGCGAATGACTTTCAAGAATTTCTCCGTTTGAAAAATGGTTTACACCTGTTGAAGTTCCTTCGTTTATGGCTTTTACACCTAATTGCGCCAATGCTTCTTTCATTCCAAATTGATCTGTCATTGTTATCATTGTAACTTTTTTAATGAAATTTGTTATATTTTTTTGTAAAGATATTATATAAACCTTAAAAAATAACTATTGAATACAATTTTTTATTTTTTGCAGGATTTCATAAACATCTCTGCAGGGTAACCAAAAGTTTTTTAGTACATCTCCTGTTTGATCCTCGATGGAAGCGGAAAGCCCAGAGTCATGTTGGCTTACATTTAATATAGCTACAAAGCGACCAAAGGAAGCTCTTGCAGCTATATTAAATGTTTACTTTTTCGTGAGTTCCGAAGTCACGGGATTGTAACGTAAAGCAGGAATAGCTCCTAAATATTATTTTTTGGTTACAAATTTAGGATCAGCTTCCATTACGGTTCCGCAATTTTCGCAACTTCGTAATTTCTCTGAATTGTAAAAATGTTCAAAATGAGGCAGAAAATCTTTTTCGATATCATGAAGTTCAAAATAAACTTCGTGTAATTTATAGTTGCATTTATCGCAAAACCACAATAAACCGTCCGTATAACCTTGTCCGGCACGTTTTCGCTCGATTACCAAACCTATTGAACCTTGTGAACGAACCGGAGAATGTGGCACTTTAGCGGGATGAAGGTACATGTCCCCAGCGTGAAGGTACATTTCTTTTCGCTGGCCATCTTCTTGTACAATTACTTTTATAGAACCTTCGAGTTGGTAAAACAATTCTTCGGTTTCGTTATAATGATAGTCTTTTCGGGCATTAGGACCGGCAACAATCATGACGATATAATCCCCTGATTCTGTATATAAATTTTTGTTTCCTACCGGTGGTTTAAGAAGATGACGGTTTTCGTCTACCCATTTATTTAGGTTGAAAGGTTTTGCTATTGCCATGTTTTATAATTTTAAATGTAAAGTTATGAAATAAAAAATAGGTAGAGATATACCGTAGTGCATCTCAACAGAATCATTTTTTTTCTTTGATTAAATAAATATAGACTGGAAAATGATCACTGAATCCTATTTCAGTCGATGAATGCCTCAAAGGATATCCTTTGTATTGTCCGCTGGTTTGAATTAAAAAAGCTTTGTTATAAATTCCAGCTTTCCAATAAGAAAAGGAAGATTTATCCAATTTTAACAGCGATTCTGAAACCATTATTTGATCAAAAATATCCCAAGCATCCCGAAAAGCAATTGTCCCCATGCCTTTTTTGGCCATCTCTTCAAATGGATTGTATATTCCTAGTGGAAGTACCTCTCCCTTTTTTGCTTTTGCGCCAAGCCCTATTTTAACACTCCTATTATACGGACCGTCATTTAGGTCTCCCAGAATAATCACTTTTGCATTTGGATTAATTCTTTGAATAGAATCGATAATTTTCCTGTTTAAAGCTCCAGCAGCTTCTCTAAAAGGACTAGTTTTTTTTTCTCCGCCAGAACGGGACGGCCAGTGATTAACAATGATATTGATTTCTTCTCCATCCAAAAAACCGGTTACCAAAAGCTGATCTCTGGTGTAAATGCGATGGCTTTGAGAGCTTACTTGCAAAACATCATCTGTTTTCTCATCCGATTCTATTTTTGTAACTTCCTTTGATTTGGTGTCATTCCTATATACATACAAAGGAATATTAGAAAAACTTGTAGGTCGAAACTGTTTCTTTTGATACAACAAAGCCACGTCTATTCCTCTTTTATCAGGGGAGTCAAAATGTATGATTCCGTAGTCTTTGTTAATCAATTTGCGTTGTTTGATTAAATCTTCCAGAACACCCCTGTTTTCTATTTCGGAACCGCCTATAAATGTAGGAGAATCCGAATTTTCAGAAGATCCAATTTCAGATAATACTCTTGCTAAGTTTTCAAGTTTATGATGGTACTTTTTGGATGTCCAACGCTGCAATCCTGTGGGTGTCCATTCATCATCATTAGTAACTGGATCATTTATAGTGTCAAATAAATTTTCAAAATTATAAAATGCCACGGTATGAATAATATAATTTTTTTGCTGTGCAGTTGAAGTTGCATCGGAGAAGAATAAAATTAACAGAAGAATCAAAGATGTTATTCTCATAATTTTTAATTGTGCTATTTGAAATTATTCGCTCGTTTTAGGTCGGCTATCTGTAAAAATACTTCATTTTAAGATGGAAGTCTTAATTATTTTCTAATTGCTTATCTTTGTTTTAGTAATTAATAGACTTCTATTTCTTAGAATTTGATATATTTATAAAAAATAAATAAAAATGCATGTGACCCGATTTACTTTTATAAACAGCAATTTTGTTTTATATAAATTTCTATTTCTTGTTTTTATTTTACAAGCCTTCAACTGTCAAGCCAACAATACCCCAATGATAACACCACCCATTTTACAAAAAGGAGACACAATAGCCATTTTGGCAACAGCCAGAAAAAATGTAGATGACAATCTGAAACCCGCTGTAGACTTATTGCACAGTTGGGGTCTTGAAGTGATTATAGGTAATACAATTGGTTTAGACGATAATCAATTAGCGGGCACTGATGCACAGCGCGCTGCCGATTTCCAGCAACAATTGGACAATCCGAATATTAAAGCCATTTGGTGCGTCAAAGGAGGATATGGAACAGTGCGAATGATTGACTTATTGGATTTTACCAAATTCAAACAAAATCCAAAATGGATTATAGGTTTTAGCGACGTTACCGTTTTGCACAACCATTTGAGTACTTTGGGCTTTAAATCCATTCACGGAATTATGCCAATAAGCATTCCTCATGCATCTAAGGAAGCTATAGAATCTTTGCGGATTGCTATGTTTGGAGAAACACTATCGTATAAAGTTAGCCCATTCGCGATGAATAAATCAGGAAAAGCATCTGGCGAATTAGTAGGCGGTAATTTATCCATTTTATACAGTTTATTTGGATCAAAATCCGCTATTGATTGTACCGATAAAATTTTATTCATCGAAGATCTAGACGAATATTTATATCATATTGACCGCATGATGATGAACTTAAAACGCAATGGTTGTCTGGAAAGCATAAAAGGAATTATTGTGGGTTCGATGACAAAAATGAAAGACAATGATATTCCATGGGGAAAAAATGCTGTTGAAATCATAGATGATGTGACAAAAACATACAACATTCCCGTTTTGTATAATTTCCCTGCCGGTCATATTCAGGATAATAGAGCCTTAGTTTTAGGCAGCAAAGTAACGATGGATGTTAATGCTACTTTAAGCACTGTTGCTTTTGCAACTCCCTAATCTCAAAAAAGCTTTCTTGATTGCAGAAGTTTTCAAACTGCGATTGAACACTGAATACTATTCTTATGGCTGAACATAACGAACTTGGAAAAATTGGAGAAGAATTAGCCGTTGAATACCTGAAAAAAGATGGTTATACTATACTGGAAACCAACTGGACTTTTCAAAAAGCGGAAATCGATATCCTTGCCAAGAAAGAAAACACGCTTGCAGTTGTTGAAGTAAAAACCCGTTCGTCCCTCGAATTTGGTTTACCACAAGATTTTGTAAAACCAAAAAAAATTCAACTTTTACTAAAAGCAGTTAACGCCTATGTAAACGAACGAAATTTAGACATTGACGTCCGTTTTGACATCATTGCCATCCATAAAGAAGGTAAATCTTTTGTAATTGAGCACCTTATCGACGCTTTTTATCATTTTTAATGATAAATTTTTAATGTTGTATTTGTAACAAATTGTTTTTTTATTATATTTGCATTGGTTTTTAACACAACTATTTACTAACTACAACTATTTACCAAAAAAACTAAACCCGTACAACTATGAAAACTGTTTCTTCTATTGTAGAAAACTACATCAAAACTAAGCCTTTCTTACTTAATGCTTTATCACTTGGAATTATCAATCTGACTTCATTATCCAGAAATATAATGACCGAATTGGAAAGTGAATTTGGCAAAGAGGTTAAGCAAGGCGCGGTCGTTATGGCACTAAAAAGATTAACCGAAGAACTAGATTTTAGACTGAATCATAAAATCAATAAAGTAATAAAAAATATTGGAGAAATCACTGTTCGCTCCGCATTGACCG
Source organism: Flavobacterium fructosi (assembly GCF_042787335.1). Lineage (NCBI taxonomy): Bacteria > Pseudomonadati > Bacteroidota > Flavobacteriia > Flavobacteriales > Flavobacteriaceae > Flavobacterium > Flavobacterium fructosi. The sequence goes on from NZ_JBHZQA010000005.1 coordinate 161,777, forward strand.
ACTTTACTTTTGCAGCATCTGAAACTGTTTTAAATAAACAAGCTGATTTAATTACGGATATCAACTCTTTTCCAGATATTTTTTATACCTCATCACGAGGTGTTAACGAAACTAATATTGTGGTAAGCAATAGTGTAACTCATTTAGTTGACAAGCATTTTGCAACGGAGAAATTAATTCAAAAACTAGACAATCTTGCTTCAATAACAGTAAAATTACCAAAAGAAAACATCGTTGTTCCAGGCATTTATTATTTTATTTTTCAGCGATTGGCTTGGGAAGGAATTATAATTAATGAGGTGATTTCGACTTCAAATGAATTTACCATACTAGTAAGTGAAGACCAAGTGGATGTTGCTTTTAAAGTAATTAAAGACTTGAAGAATTAGAAAAGTCTATTTAGATAAAGAAAAGAGGGATTGATTTTCAGTAAATCAATCCCTCTTTTTGTATAATAAAACTGCTATTTCAATTTCTATTTCCCCAACATCTCCATTAATTCCAAAGCTGTTCTGGTATTTTTCACATTGTCAAAAGTCAACAGCAATCGCAAACCAGCTGGCGTTTGTTTTTCTTTCATTTTACAAATAGAACTGTGTTTTTGCACAAACTGCAAAACATCCTGAAAACGATTCGATTGGTAATAATCCGATTGTTGATCCGATACAAAATAGCCAATCATCTTACCCTGTTTCATCACTAGTTTCTCGATTCCAATACGAGTGGCAATCCATTTAATACGAATACTATTCATTAACGCATTGGCTCGTGGAGGCAAAGGACCAAAACGGTCAATCAATTTATTTTGAAAAACAATAAGCTCTTCTTCATTTTTCACTGCGCCTAATTCATTGTACAAACTTAAACGTTCCGATACATTATTGATATACTCATCAGAAAATAACAACTCAAAATCAGTGTCTATTTGTAGGTCTTTTACGTATTCTTTGGTTTCAATGTTATTTTCGGTTGGATATAACTCTTTAAATTCATTTTCTTTCAATTCATCGATGGCCTCATTCATGATTTTTTGATAGGTATCAAAACCAATTTCGTTGATAAAACCACTTTGTTCTCCTCCCAATAAATCTCCGGCACCACGAATCTCTAAATCTTTCATCGCAATATTAAAACCACTTCCCAATTCACTGAACTGTTCCAATGCCTGAATTCGTTTTCTAGCATCATCCGTCATGGCTGAATATGGCGGGCAAATAAAATAACAAAATGCTTTTTTATTGCTACGTCCTACGCGACCGCGCATTTGATGCAAATCAGACAAGCCGAAATTATTCGCATTATTGATAAAAATAGTGTTCGCGTTTGGAACATCTAGTCCGCTTTCGATAATTGTGGTGGCAACCAAAACATCAAATTCTCCGTTCATGAAAGCCAACATCAACTCTTCGAGTTTTCTTCCTTCCATTTGTCCGTGACCGATTCCCACTCTGGCATTTGGGACCAAACGCTGAATCATTCCGGCCACTTCCTTGATATTTTCTATGCGATTATTGATAAAGAAAACCTGACCGTTGCGCTGAATTTCATACGAAATTGCATCCCTAATCATCTCTTCACTAAAACCAACGACATTCGTCTCAATAGGATAGCGATTAGGTGGCGGTGTGGTTATTACGGATAAATCTCTCGCTGCCATTAAGGAAAACTGCAAGGTTCTCGGAATTGGCGTTGCAGTTAATGTCAGCGTATCCACATTGGCAGCAATGGTTTTGAGTTTGTCTTTTACGTTGACACCAAATTTTTGCTCCTCATCCACAATCAACAATCCAAGGTCTTTGAAAACAACATTTTTATTGACCAATTGGTGTGTTCCAATCACAATATCGAGTTTTCCTTCGGCCAATAATTTTAGCGTTTCCGCTTTTTGTTTGGCCGTCCTAAAACGATTTAAATACCCCACAGAAACTGGCATATCTTTCAATCGTTCCGTAAAAGTTCTGTAATGTTGGTACGCTAAAATTGTTGTAGGAACCAATATCGCAACTTGTTTGCTGTTGTCGACTGCTTTGAAAGCCGCACGTATAGCCACTTCGGTTTTACCAAAACCCACATCCCCACAAACCAACCGATCCATCGGGCGGTCACTTTCCATATCCGCTTTTACTTCTGCCGTTGATTTGGTTTGGTCCGGTGTATCTTCATAAATAAATGAACTTTCCAGTTCATTTTGTAAATAACTGTCGGGTGCAAACTGGAATCCTTTTTCCAATCTTCGCTTGGCATACAACTGAATCAAATTAAATGCAATATGTTTGACGCGTGCCTTGGTTTTTTGTTTTAAAATCTTCCAGGCATTCGAACCCAATTTGTAAATTTTGGGCGGCGTGCCGTCTTTTCCGTTGTATTTTGAAATTTTGTGCAGCGAATGAATGCTTACATATACAATATCATTATCGGCATAAACAAGTTTGATTGCTTCTTGAGTTTTACCTTCTACTTGTATTTTTTGTAATCCTCCAAATCGCCCGATTCCGTGGTCAATGTGCGTCACATAATCCCCAACGGATAAAGTAGTCAGTTCTTTTAAAGTGATGTTTTGCTTTTTTGAATAGCCACTTTTTATATTAAATTTATGGTAGCGTTCAAAAATTTGATGATCCGTGTAACAGGCTATTTGGTTTTCCGCGTCGATAAATCCTTGGTACAAAGGCAAAACAACGGTATGATATTGTTTCCTTATATTCTCAGAATTCGCTTCATCCAAGGTTTCAAAAATATCATGAAATCGCTTGGCTTGGGCTTCACTGGAACAAAACAAATAATTTTTATAACCATTGAAATGATTTTCATTCAGATTATTCAATAATAAATCAAACTGTTTGTTGAAAGACGGTTGTGGCTGAATGTGGTATTCGAATTTTTTGGTGGTTCTAAAAATAGGTTTTGAACTCAATTCCACAATCGAAAAATCCACGGCTCTTTTAATAAAAGCGGCTTGATTCAAGAATAATTGTTCCGGTGTCGAACGTTTTATTTCCTGCGATAATTTTTCAAAAGCTTCTTCGGCCTTCGCAAATTGTTTGTCTAATTGTGATAAAAGATATTCCGTGTTTTGAATAAAAATGACCGTTTTCTCCGAAATATAATCCAAGAAGCTTTCTCTATTTTCCTGAAAAAATTTATTTTCTACATTAGGAATTATCGTAATTTTCTTTTGCTGTAAAATCGACAATTGCGTCGCTACATCAAAACTTCGGATACTTTCGACTTCGTCGCCAAAAAACTCAATTCGATACGGATTATCATTCGAAAACGAAAAAACATCGACAATTCCTCCACGAACGGAAAATTCTCCCGGTTCCGTAATAAAATCAACTCTTTTGAATTCATATTCGAACAAAACTTCATTGATAAAATCGATAGAAATCTTGTCGCCAACAGCAACTTTCAACGTGTTTTTATCCAATTCTTTTCGGGTTACCACTTTCTCGAATAATGCTTCGGGATAGGTGACAATAACTGCCGGTTTTTTGCGGGAATTGATTCTGTTCAGGACTTCGGCGCGAAGTAAAACACTCGCATTATCGGTTTCTTCAATTTGGTACGGACGACGGTAGGAACCGGGATAAAACAAAACATCCTGGTCGCCAATCATTTGTTCCAAATCGTTCAAATAGTACGCGGCTTCTTCTTTATCATTAAAAACAATTAAAAAAGGAAGTTCTGCTTTCTTGAAAACAGAACGAATGACAAAAGAAATCGCAGATCCCAATAATCCATCAAGATGCATTTTTACTTGATTATTCTCTCGCAAACGAACAACAATCTGTTGCATTTTTGGAGAATCATCGTAGGTGTTATATAAAGCTTTTTTACTCAACGCGTGGTAGATTTGGATCGGTTGGTGTATTCGGAATTGCTCTGGAAGTATCCATCATTTTCATTAATTCCGATTCTCCTTCTTCGACAGGAATTTTACTTTTTTCTACAATTTTGTCCATTTGTCTTTGCAAGGAAACGAGCTCCGCATTGATTTCTGAAACCAAAACAATTACTTTTTGATCCGGAATTTTATCCAGATTAAGGAATAAATCCAACAATCTAACCTTGGTAATTAAAGTGGAAACCCTACTTTTTATCTGAGGTTTGTTGAACTGTGAAGGAATATTTTCATTTAAAGCCATTACTTTTTTCGACAATGCTTTTGATTTTTTTTGAAACGCTCCGATTGTTTTTTTAGGTTTAACGACTAATTCCGCAAAAAATATTCGCAATTCGTTCCAGCTGGCTACTGTAGCCTCAGACGTTGAATTAATAGGCGTGTCATAAAAAACCCAGCCTTTGTTTATATTTGAAAAAATGAGTTCGTTTTTTTTAGCCTGTTTTTCATTTTCTGCTAATCGTTTTTGATTGTCATTTTTGCACGCAGACAAAATGAAAATCAGAAAAAAGAAGCATGATAATTTATATTTCATAAGTGAATACATTAAAGGACAAAGTTACAAAGTAAATTCACAATAATGAATTACCAAATTAGGAATAACTTAGTAAACTACTGGAGATTTGCATCTCTCAAAAAAGCTTTGAATTTAATTTATATCTCATTTGCGCTTTTCAAATAACAATCTACTATTTCAGATGATTTTTTCATGTTTTAAATTATAAATATTAATAATTTAATTACGATTATGAATATCATTTTAAGAATTTGATACTATTTTTATCCAAAATTATGTTATTTACGAAAACGTTATCTTTGAATTTCTAAAACAGACAAAATGAGTACTAAAATATTGATTATAGGCGCTTGCGGACAAATTGGAACGGAGCTTACCCATAAACTAAGAAAGATATATGGAATCGATAATGTAATTGCTTCTGACATCCGAAAACTGAATATTGACGTGGTAAATTCAGGTCCTTTTGAAGTAGTGAATGCATTAGATTTTAATCAGATTGAGCATCTTGTCGAAGTTCATCAAATTGATGAAATTTATTTAATGGCCGCCTTATTATCGGCAACAGCCGAGAAAAACCCTGCTTTTGCCTGGGATTTGAATATGAATTCATTGTTTCACGTTTTGAATTTGGCGAAAGCCAAAAAAATAAAAAAGATATTCTGGCCTTCCAGCATTGCTGTTTTTGGCCCTACAACACCGAAAGAAAATACCCCACAATATACCATCATGGAACCTTCAACGGTTTACGGAATCAGTAAACAAGCTGGCGAAAGATGGTGCGAATATTACCATAATATATTTGGTGTAGATGTTCGCAGTGTACGTTATCCTGGATTAGTCAGCTGGTCATCGCCTCCGGGCGGCGGAACGACAGATTATGCGGTAGATATTTATTACAAGGCTTTAAGTGACGGAAAATACGAATGTTTTTTATCCTCAGAAACAAAAATGCCAATGATGTATATGGACGATGCCATTGCCGCAACGATACAAATTATGCAAGCGCCAGCCGAACAAATAAAAATTCGTTCTGCTTATAATCTCGCCGCAATGAGTTTTACTCCGACAGAAATTGCTGCTGAAATCAAAAAACACATTCCTGATTTTACTATTTCTTACGAACCTGACTTCCGTCAAAAAATAGCCGACAGCTGGCCAGCGAGCATCGATGATGCTGAAGCCAGAAAAGATTGGAACTGGAAACATAAATTTGATTTGGAAAGTATGACCGTGGATATGTTAGAGCATTTGAGTTAACTCCTTTAAAATACATCCGTAACTATGAATTTCATTAAAATCAATTGATAAAAAAACGTTTTGGTTGAACCAAAACGTTTTTTTATCAATTATTGTTTTAAGGACGATTTTTAAGGTATTTATATACTTTATAAAGTAAATAAATCACAAATAATAAAACAACAATATTTATAATTTGAAAAATAAATAAAGTAACGTCGTAATCTTTGAAAGTTGTTTCCATAATTTTATTTTAAGGTAGTCTTATTCCTGAGATGATATGTCCGTTTGTATTGTTAATTTTTATTTGAAATATAATTGGGCTTGAATAAACATTGCCAATACCCTGTGCAAACATAGTATAATTTAAAGTCCCATAGACATTTACTGTTGTTATATTTCCAACCGTACTTTGATTATATGTGTTTTGAGTCCATGAGTAACCTAAAGTTAAACCAAACGTGTCACTAGTAACATTTTGAATCGTAAATATGTTAGCTGCATTTTGATCAACCATAATTTTGACACCTGCCCATGGAAGAAAAAGAAATGTAGCTTTAGCCGTCACTGTATTTTGATTTGTAATAAATTCAAAATCCCAACCATCGGGAGTAGCGGAATTAATTTTTGCTTTAAATTCATCTTCACTCAGGGGAATTCCTTCAGAATTATGTTCATAACTTGGTGTTCTATAAACTATAGTGCTAGAATCTCCGTTAGAACCACAATCATATGGATAACTTGCGTAATAATAACTTGTACTAACTAAAGTGGAGGAATTTAAATAAGTGCCAATATATGAACCTGAAGTACTTGTCCAAACACTGAAATGGTCAATATATACTTCTTCTTTCACTAGAACCGTCATAACTTGATTACATTCAGGTAATCTACTAGTTATTTTATTTGGATTATAAAACAAATTAATTGCTTCATTCAAGGGTTTTAAATATTCCTTTTTTGACGGATTTTTACAATCTCCATCAAAAACAACAAGTTGGTCAATTTTCTCACCTCCTAATTCATAAATATTTAATGTTCCTGTAAAATTTTTTAATTTTTGTAAAGAATTAGTGAATAATTCACGATTTTTTTTTGAATAAACCTCAATTAGATAGGAATAAACTTTATTGTCTTTTTTAATTGCAATTAATTCATATTTTAATTCACTTTGAAATAGATTAGATTCAATTTTGCTGGGTTTATTTTCGCTAACTTCAATTTCAAAAATTTCAAAACCATCTTTTTCAATTTTTTTTACATCATGCCAATTTACAAATATATTCTCTGCAATGTTTTTGTTTTTGAATTGATTCAATTTCAAGTCATTTTTTAATTGATTTGCAATTGTGGCGATTGTATTGATTTGTAAATCCTCGTCTTTAGAACAGGAAACTATGAGTAGCAATAAGAAACACAAAAGAGCAGGGCGCGATAATCGTATACTCATAAGTATTTGATTTAAGTTACTTTTATAAATAAGTTTTTCAAAAAATATAGAAAATAAATTATTAATAAAATACCCACTTTTAGTGATATTTCAAAAAAATAAAAATAGCCGACAGCTGGCCAGCGAGCATCGATGATGCTGAAGCCAGAAAAGATTGGAACTGGAAACACAAATTTGATTTGGAAAGTATGACCGTGGATATGTTGGAGCATTTGAAATAGACTTTTGTATTTGACTTAAAATGTCTGATTTTAAAATTAAGGTGATGAACCCGATTTTAAAATCAGACATTTTTCGTTTATAGAATAGTACTTCTTAATGTTATTGCTATACTGATAAAAGTACAACCATTCACTTTAACCTCTTTCAAAAAGTCAATATTTGAGGCCTAATAAAACTAGAATTTAAAAAATTATTTATTGTTATTTTTCTTACTTTTGATTCGAATTCATAAAACTTAGACTTAAATCAAAAGTAATTATATGTCAAATTCCTTTCAGCCAATTGAAGAAAATAAGAGAACTGCTATTGTCGATATCCTAAGAGGCTGGGCGCTGTTAGGGGTTGTCCTTGGTAATTATTCAGATTTTTTCCATATTGGATTACCTACTTCTGCAAATGACAACAGTAGTTTATCTCCTATTCTTGGGGCTATAAATGAAATCTTTTTCTCTGCAAAATCGTGGACATTATTGACAATTTTGTTTGGCTATGGTTTTGCTGTTCTCATAAACAATGTGGCCAGTAAAGGCAAAAATCCTGTTTACTTCTTTTCTTGGAGAATGATTTTGCTTTTTATGTTTGCATTTATTGACTCTGCTTTTTGGTTGGGTGATATTTTGAAAGATTATGCCTTTTTGGGCCTTATACTACTGCTCTTTTATAAAAGTTCAGCAAAAACAATACTTATAATTTGCTCAATTCTTTTTTTAATGGTTCCATTTATTGCTGCCTTCATCAACAATATACATAGGGTTTATCCTGAAATTTCTACTAGTCCTGAGTTCCTAAAATTGTATCACTCTGGTAACTGGCTGGATTTTTTTAAATTTAATTTATTAGCTAGTTATTATGAACAAATGATTGTTCTGGGATATGCAGTTACAGCACATATCGTGATGTTTGCCTGTATGCTTTTAGGATTTTATGCTCAAAAAATTGATTTTTTTAATCGTTTACCCGAATTGAAAAAACAATTAAAGACCACGCTTTTTATAAGTCTGTTTTCTGCGCTGTCTTTAGGTGTTTTTTTAAAAATTGCAATGACAAACAAACTTACTTTTTTTGCCTATTTCAACCCTTTTTACTGGCTAATCCTAAGCACGATGCTTTTTATCGCAACTGGAATTTGCCTATTGTATTGCAACAATAAACTAAAAACAATTTTCAATTATTTCAGAGTTTCCGGAAAAATGACCTTAACGAATTATATGGCGCAAAATATACTTGCTGCATTTATTTTTTCGGGCATTGGTTTGAATATATCCAATAGTATGCCTTATTGGTTTTATTTTTCTTTAGCCATTTCAGTATTCATAATTCAGCTATTTATAAGCAAATGGTGGCTTTCTAAATACAACTATGGTCCTGTTGAATGGTTGTGGAGGGTGTTGAGTTACAGAAAAATGTTTCCGTTTAAAAAGACAGAAAAAAGCAACCTTCCTGTTGAAGCAATTTCAAATGACGATCTAAAAAAAGAAAACGCTTTAGAAACAGTAAAATATTAATTTTCTTAGCATCTATCAAAGTTTTGATATCCTTCAAAAAATAGCGAACAGCTGGCCCGCGAGTATCGATGATGCAGACGCCAGAAAAGATTGGAACTGGAAACATAAATTTGATTTGGAAAGTATGACGGTGGATATGTTAGAGCATTTGAAATAGTTTCCAAAAAAATAAGCACAAAAAAAGTCTAGTTTCACAACTAGACTTTTTTTTATGTTTAATCGCACCTTACTTTATTTCGTAAACGTTATTGGCTTGTTTCACATCGGCCATTAATCCACTTGGGTCAATGGTGATCTTCTTAATCGTTGTTTTAGGTTTAGAAATAGCAAATTCATACGTAGGATGCGCCCAAGCCCAATCATTCAGAACCGTTCTTTTTACAGCCAAATTAGGATTTTCTTTTTCGAAACTCATCATGCGCAACGGAACGTAAAAACTTTCTGTTGTTCCATCCGTATATTCAACAGTCAAATCGATTGGCATTGGCATTCTGCCTATTCTTTCTAGTGTAACAATCGTTTTATCCCCATTATCTTTTACATCTCTGATTCCGTAGTCTATCGTGTTTGCCGTTTCAGTCCAATCTAAAAGATACCAATCTAAATTTGCTCCAGAAACTCTTTCAGCCGTTCTTTTGATGTCATTTGGCGTAGGATGTTTGAACTTGAAATCGTGGTAATATCTCTTTATCGTTTTGGCTAAGTTATCCTGTCCAATCATGTACCCTAATTGCGATAAGAAAATACTTCCTTTTACGTAGGACGAAATACTATAAGGTCTGTTTTCATCGTAACGATCGCCATGTGTAGTTTGCGGTTGCTCTTTCCCGGATTCTACTAACTTATAATAGGCGGCATAATTCCCTTTAAAAGGATTTTCTTCCTTTTTAACTGCCATTTCGTTCAGCACAAAATCTTCTACATACGTAGTGAATCCTTCATCCATCCAAGGATGTTTTGATTCATTTGAAGCTAAAATATGTTGAAACCAAGAATGCCCTAACTCATGCGTTGCAGTTCCTAAAATTCCGTCCAAAGTTCCATTTCCTAGCATCAAAGTACACATGGCATATTCCATTCCGCCATCACCACCTTGAATAAAGGAGTATTGCTTGTACGGATAATCCCCGATTTTCTTATTGTAAAAATCCATCACATTAACCATCAAAGGCTCTAGCTTTTTCCAGTTTTCTGCAGTCTTTGGATTGTTTTTATACAAGAAATGCAAATCAACACTATTAGGTCCTTTTACCACATCATGCATGTAATTTTTATCGGCAGCCCAAGTAAAATCATGTACCATTGGCGCTATAAAATGCCAAGTCAATGTTTTCGTTTTCTTTGGATAAACCACCGTAACTCCTGGATCTTGATATCCTTTCCCAATTTCATTTTGGTTTTGCAAATAACCGGAACCACCTAAAGTATATTCCTTATCAATGGTAATATTAACGTCAAAATTTCCCCAAACACCATGAAATTCTCTCGCGATATAAGGATCCGCATGCCAGCCTTCGAAATCAAATTCGGCGATTTTTGGATACCATTGTGACATTGATAATTCAACTCCTTCTACATTGTTTCTTCCCGAACGACGGATTTGTACTGGAACCTGGCCGTCAAAATCTAAAGTGAAAGTAGTTTTTGAGTTGGGTAATATTGGCTTTGCCAGCGTAACTTCGAGAATCGTTCCTACCGCTTTTGCAGCAGCAACAACTCCATCTTGTTTGAAATTAGTGATATTCAAAAACCCAATTTCGTTAGGCTTCAAATTTTTGATTCGGCTTTCTTTTACGTCTTTGCCATCCACTTTTATTTTGTTGACCATTCTGGCGTCCGGATCTTTAATCGTCTGGATTCTGGCATCCATCTCACTTCCGGGTTGGAACGCATTTGGATACAAATGATAAAATACTTTTTTCAATGTATCGGTGGAATTATTGGTGTAGACCAATTCCTGCTTTCCTTTGTATTGGTAATTTTTGACGTTCATAGTCACGTCCATTTTATAATCAACATGTTGTTGCCAATACCCAGTGCTTTGGGCCGATGCAGCGCAAAAATTAAGTGTAAAAAAAGATAGTAAAAAAAGTTTTCTCATCATTTTTGTAATAAAAAATGGAAGAACAGCTGTCCTTCCACTGGATTAGTAAATTTATTATTTTAAATATTTTTAGATAATGCATCTGCAAGAATCAGCGCATTATAAGCATTGATCATTTTTCCTGATTTTGAAGTATCGGCTGCTGATTTTTTATCATTATTTTCTCCTAATTCTACTGATGCTGGCAATGGTGTTCCAGAATCCATAAGGATTTGTTTCACTTGCTTCGCTGATAATTTAGGATAATACGAACGAACCAATGCTGCAACTCCGGCCGCATTTGGTGACGCCATTGAAGTTCCCTGTTCGTATTTATATTTATTATTTGGAACCGAAGCGTATATTTCCATTCCCGGAGCATACACATCTACATTGATGGTGCCATAATTAGAAAATGGTGCCACTACAGTCGGTCCATAAACATTATTTAACGCTCCAACCGTAAGAACATTACTGGCAAACTCGATTTTGTTGTCTTCAGAATCATTTGGAAAATTGATGTTTTTTTCTAAATCAATATCATTCCCATCATTTCCTGATGCGTGTACGAATAAAACATCTTTCTTCTCCGCGTATTTTATAGCGTCAAAAACCCATTGCTTGTGTGGAGAATAGCTTTTCCCAAAACTTCCATTGATGACTTTTGCTCCGTTATCTACCGCATAACGAATCGCCAAAGCAATGTCTTTATCGTATTCGTCACCATTAGGAACAGCTCTTACGGCCATGATTTCAACATTGTTAGCAATTCCGTCACCGCCAATACTGTTATTTCTAACCTGAGCAATAATTCCTGCAACATGGGTTCCGTGCGAGGCTTCTTCCTTATCTGGCCCGTAAACTATATTGTTACCGTATTTCGTATCGTTTATATCATCCGGATTATCACCAACTGATTTTCTGCCATTAAATTCTTTATTTAAATTGTAATTTAATTGGTCGTAAATGTACTTTCTGTATTCTTCAATGTCAGCGGTGAATCTTGGGCCTGACTGCCCAATAACGCGAGTCATAATCATTTTACTTTTATTCAAAACTTCATCAGTAGTGACAATTGCTTTCAATTCTTCAAGTGTGTAGTCGTCTTTCTTTAAATACGTTTGAATTGTTTTATTGGTATTCAAAAGAAAATCTACTTGCTGTTTTCCTTCCAATGCTTCTTTGTACTTCTTTTCATAATCCGCTTTAGCATTTTTATACGTCACTGAACCATCATCTGCTTTTTTCAGAATACGGGTCATCTCTAAATTTTCAAATCCTGAATCACCAAGGAAATTCCAACCGTGAATATCATCGATAAAACCATTTTTATCATCGTCAATTCCGTTACCTGCAATTTCTTTGGCATTGGTCCAAATCACTGATTTTAAATCTTCATGATCAATATCAACCCCTGAATCCACAATTCCTACAATAACTTTCACTCCTTTTTTATTTTTTAACAATTCGGAATATGCTTTATCAACGCTCATTCCGGGAATCGTATCTTTCGCTAAATCTAAATGACTCCAGCGTTTTAAATCAACATCACTTATAGGGGCAACTTTCTTAATAATTAAAGGAGAACTTACTGTTATGGGCGCAGTGGTTTTAGAAACTTGTTTTTGAGCGCTACATGCCGCTAATGCAAAAAAAGCAATGGCAGAAAAATATATTGGTTTAATCGTATTCATTTATAAATTTTTAAATTAAATGTGGCGCCTAAATTATGTCTTTTTACAACAGAATACAGATGGATTAACACTCTGTTAAGATTTGACGAATGTAAAAAAATAAATGAAAGCGTTTTACAAATTGGTTAAAATATAAATGGAAGGAAAAAATTGCCCTTCCATTTATAAAAATTTGTAACAATTATTTCGACATTTTCTCTGCCATCAGTAAAGCATTGTAAGCATTTACTATTTTTCCTGATTTAGACAAAGTAGTAAAAGAACGTGTGTCAACAGGTTTTCCTCCAACAATCACATCTATTGTAATTGCTACACCTGAATCCATCAAAATATGTTTTACTTGTTTTGCAGATAATTTTGGATAATACGAACGAATTAATGCTGCAACGCCGGCAACATTTGGCGAAGCCATCGATGTACCTTGAAGGTATTTGTAAGTATCATTTGGTGTTGTAGCATAAATTTTTACTCCTGGTGCAAAAACGTCTACATTAACTTTTCCGATATTAGAAAATCGTGCAACGACTTTATTTCCGTATTCAAAGTTTAATGCTCCAATGGTAATTACATTATCAGCAAACTCCGTTTTTTTATCATCAGAATCGTTAGGAAAATTATTTTCAATATCGATATCTTTTGCGTCATTACCGGCTGCATGAACAATTAACACATCTTTTTTCTCAGCGTATTTGATAGCATCATAAACCCATTGTTTATGTGGTGAAAAGCTTTTTCCAAAACTTCCGTTGATTACTTTGGCACCATTATCAACTGCATAACGTATTCCAAGTGCTATATCTTTATCATACTCATCTCCGTCTGGTACAGCCCGAACAGTTAAGATTTCAACATTGTTCGCTATTCCGTCTCCACCTAATGTGTTATTTCTAGTTTGAGCGACAATTCCGGCAACGTGTGTTCCATGAAGAATTTCATTCTTGTCTGGTCCCATAACATTGTTGTTTCCGTATTTTGTGTCGGTTATATCTTCCGGATTATCACCCAAAACTTTTCTATAATCAGTTTTTAAGTTATCTCCGTTTAGAAGCGCATTAAAACCATCCAATTGTTTTTGTACGGCAACTTTCAGGTCAACAATAGGTAAATTATAAGAAAGCATTTGTTGCATCGCAGTTTTGCTTTTTTGCATTTCTGGCTCTTGTGAAACAATTGCTTTTACCTCATCAATTGTGTAAATTGGCTTTCCAAAATGTTTTACCAAAGTAGCATCACTTTCATTTAAGGTTGCAATCATTTGTTCCGTACGAGCTTTCCCTGTTGTAGCATCAGCAATTTTTTTATCATTTCACGCTTTTGCCGCTTGATACGTTACTTCGTCAACTAGATTCTTATTCTTAATGATTCTTTCGTATTCCAAATTCTCTTTGGTGATATCTCCAAGGAAGTTCCAACCGTGAATATCATCGATATATCCGTTTTTGTCATCATCAATTCCGTTTCCTGCAATTTCTTTTTTGTTGGTCCAAACCACTGATTTTAAATCTTGATGTTCGATATCTACTCCTGAATCTACAATTCCCACGATAACTTTTACCCCATTTTTATTTTTCAATAATTCGGCATACGCTTTATCTACACTCATTCCCGGAATGGTATCTTTTACGATATCTAAATGACTCCAACGTTTCATGTCGGTTTCATTTATGGGGGCAGCTTTTTTAACGTTTAAAGGTGCGCTGATGGCAATAAGTCCCGCATTAGAACTTGAAACTTGTTTTGAAACGCCGCATCCTGCCAGAACTAATAGTGCAAATGCAGACAAATAAATTGGTTTAATGCTATTCATTGATTGTTATATTAAATTTTAAATATTTGTCTAAAATAAATTATTTTGTTACAAAAATATTTAGGTTTAACACAATTTTAAAGAATGGCATCACAGGTAAATCGCTCTTTTAATCGAACGCCTTTTTCGGTTTTCTCTACGGTTATAATTTCGTTGTGAGCATCGTGTTCCAAAAACAAATAGTGATTATTATCAGCAGCTGCATTTAGAAATTTTGCTTTTTCTGGCATTGTCAATAAAGGTCTCGTATCATAACCCATTACATAGGGAATAGGAACGTGACCGGCTGTTGCCAATAAATCCGCGCAAAAAACAATGGTTTTATCCTGATATTGAATTTGAGGAATCATTTGCTTTTCGGTATGACCATCGGCAAAGAAAATACCAAAACCCAGTTCTGATTTTTCAAGAAAATCGCCTTCCGGTCTTTTGATAAAATGCAACTGGCCGCTTTCCTGCATCGGCAAAATATTCTCTGATAAAAAGGATGCTTTTTCCCTTGCATTTGGTTTTGTAGCCCACTCCCAGTGGCTGTCATTACTCCAGAACTTCGCGTTTTTAAATGCCGGTTCGTAGCCCGTTTTATCCTTGTTCCACTGTATGCTTCCGCCGCAATGATCAAAATGCAAATGCGTCAAAAAAACATCCGTAATATCATCGCGATGAAAGCCAAATTTAGCCAATGATTTATCCATAGAATGGGTTCCCCAAAGCGTGTAATACCCATAAAACTTTTCGGATTGCTTGTTTCCCATTCCGGTGTCAATCAAAATTAATTTATCACCATCTTCAATTAATAAACAACGCGCAGCAATATCAATTAAATTATTTTCATCTGCTGGATTGGTTTTATTCCAAATGGTTTTTGGCACAACACCAAACATAGCACCTCCATCAAGTTTAAAATTTCCGGTTTCAATAGAATATAGTTTCATTTTTTACTTTTTTTCAAGATATAACAAAATTAGGAAATAGAGTGAATCAAAATAGGTTTTTTCTATTTTATGATTAGTTATATAAATGTTATCAATTATGGAAAAAGGTTTTTATATAGTATCTTTGTTGTTAATTTAGACAAAATCAAAATAACGACATGATAAAAGTTTCTGATACTGCAAAAAAGAAAATCATCGATCTAATGAAAGATGATGGTTTTGATGCTGCAATCGATTATGTAAGAGTTGGTGTAAAAAGCGGCGGATGTTCTGGATTATCTTATGATTTAAAATTTGATAAAACAAAAAGCGAAGATGATAAAATATTCGTTGACAACGATATAACGATTGCTGTAGAAAAAAAATCTTTCCTTTATTTAGCTGGGACAATTTTAGAATTCTCAGGAGGAATTAATGGTAAAGGGTTTGTTTTTAATAATCCAAACGCGAATAGAACTTGTGGATGCGGAGAATCATTTTCTCTGTAAAATATTAAATAAAAAAATATGTCAAAATATACCGAAGACGACTTAAAAATCGAACTCGAAACTAAAGAATACGAATACGGATTTTACACCGAATTAGAATCAGAAACGTTTCCTATTGGTTTGAATGAAGGTATTGTTCGCGCTATTTCGCAAAAAAAAGGAGAACCGCAATGGATGACCGATTGGCGCCTTGAGGCTTTTAGTGCTTGGGAGCAAATGACGGAGCCTGACTGGGCTAATGTACATTACACCAAACCAGATTTTCAGGCTATTTCCTACTATTCAGCACCAAAAGCGGTAGACCCCAATAAAACATTGGACGATGTAGATCCTGAACTTTTAGAAATGTACAAAAAATTAGGTATCTCTGTCGATGAGCAAAAGATGATGAATAATGTAGCTATGGATATTGTAGTCGATTCGGTTTCTGTAGCGACTACATTCAAGAAAACATTAGGCGAAAAAGGAATTATTTTCATGAGTATTTCTGAAGCGATCAAAGAGCATCCAGAATTAGTTCGTAAATATTTAGGAACAGTTGTACCGCAAAAAGATAATTTTTATGCAGCTTTGAATTCGGCAGTTTTCTCTGATGGTTCTTTCTGTTATATTCCAAAAGGCGTGCGTTGCCCAATGGAACTTTCTACTTATTTTAGAATCAATCAAGCAGGAACAGGACAATTCGAAAGAACATTATTAATTGCTGACGAAGGTAGTTATGTAAGTTATCTTGAAGGTTGTACGGCACCAAGTCGTGATGAAAACCAATTGCACGCTGCTGTAGTGGAACTAATCGCATTAGACGATGCCGAAATAAAATATTCAACCGTACAAAACTGGTATCCTGGAAACAAAGAAGGTAAAGGTGGGGTTTTCAATTTTGTAACCAAAAGAGGAATTTGTGAAAAAAACGCAAAAATTTCTTGGACTCAAGTAGAAACCGGTTCTGCCATAACCTGGAAATATCCCTCCGTTATTTTAAAAGGAGATAATTCAACAGGAGAATTTTATTCGATTGCTGTAACCAATAATTTCCAACAAGCCGATACAGGAACAAAAATGATCCATTTAGGTAAGAACTCTAAATCGACCATTATTTCTAAAGGAATTTCTGCCGGAAAATCACAAAACAGTTACCGTGGTTTGGTTAAAATTGGACCAAATGCAGATAACGCCAGAAACTTTTCGCAATGTGATTCTTTATTAATGGGGAACAATTGTGGAGCACATACTTTTCCTTATATCGAAAGCAAAAATCCAACGGCAAAAATCGAACATGAGGCTACGACAAGTAAAATTGGTGAAGACCAGGTTTTCTATTGCAACCAACGTGGAATTCCAACTGAAAAAGCTATTGCTTTAATTGTAAACGGTTTTAGTAAAGATGTGCTGAATAAGTTACCAATGGAATTTGCAGTAGAAGCACAAAAATTATTAGAAATTTCATTAGAAGGTTCGGTGGGATAACCCTTTAAATCTAAATAGTTATGGATCTGGTTTTAAAAAATGTAAAGAAAAAAGATTTTCCAGTGCTTAAATCATTGGCAAAATCGCTTGGTTTTGAAATTGTAAAAGAAGAAAAACCATATAATCCCGAATTTGTAAAAGAAATTTTGGAAGCCGAACAAAGTATTAAAGACGGCAAAGGGATAAAAATGACGATGGAAGAAATACGTGCTTTGTGCAAATAGTATTTACTCCGAAAGCCAGAAAAGATCTGGATTTTTGGATTAAATCTGGAAACAAGAATGTTTTAAAAAAAATCGCCGATTTAATTGAAGACATTCAGCTACATCCTTTTGAAGGAATCGGAAAACCGGAGCAATTAAAACATCATTTGACTGGTCGATGGTCAAGAAGAATAAATCAAGAACATCGCATCATCTATAAAATTACAGAAGAAAATACAATTGAAATATTAGACATTTTATCATTAAAAGGTCATTACGAATAAACAAAGAAACAAATGTTATCAATAAAAAATTTACACGCCTCGATAGGTGACAAAGAAATATTAAAAGGAATCAATCTTGAAGTAAAAGCAGGAGAAATTCACGCAATAATGGGGCCAAACGGTGCTGGAAAAAGCACCCTTGCTTCCATCATTGCAGGAAATGAAAACTACGAAGTAACAGCAGGTGAGATCGCTTTAGATGGAGAAGATCTTTCTGAATTGGCACCCGAAGAAAGAGCGCATAAAGGAGTTTTTCTTTCGTTCCAATATCCAGTGGAAATTCCGGGAGTTTCAGTAACGAACTTCATGAGAACAGCCATCAACGAGACGCGTAAAGCAAACGGTCTGGAAGAAATGCCGGCTAAAGATATGCTAAAAGTGATTCGTGAAAAATCAGAGTTATTAGAAATCGACAGAAAATTTTTATCTCGTTCTCTAAACGAAGGTTTTTCTGGTGGGGAGAAAAAACGTAATGAAATTTTCCAAATGGCAATGTTGGAACCAAAATTAGCAATTCTTGATGAAACTGATTCTGGACTTGATATTGATGCGTTACGTATTGTTGCAAATGGGGTTAACAAACTAAAAAGCGACAAAAATGCAATTGTAGTGATTACACACTACCAAAGATTATTAGATTATATCGTTCCTGATTTCGTTCACGTGTTATACAACGGAAAAATTGTAAAATCCGGTGGAAAAGAATTAGCACACGAACTGGAAGAAAAAGGATACGACTGGATTAAACAAGAACAAGAAGCTTAATATTAAAATAGTCAAAAGTCTAAGGTCATAAAGTCAAAAGAAAAAAGTAATGGGAAATTTAGTTCTTTTGAAGAAATTAATTCTTGGCAAAAAGCAAGAGTTTTTAATAAAAGAATTTACCTAATTACTGAAAATACAAATTTCAAGAAAGACTTTGATTTCATTAGACAAATTAGACGAGCTTCAATCTCTATATCATCAAATATCGCTGAAGGGTTTGAGAGAAATACTGACAAAGAGTTTACTTACTTTTTATATGTTTTGCGAAAGCGTCAGCTGGAGAAGTTCGTTCTCAATTATATTTAGCATTTGATTTGGATTATATTACTAAAGAAGAATTTAAAAAACTTTTAGAATCAGTAACCGAAATATCAAAATTGTTAAGTGGTTTTATTAAATATCTGAGTCCAAAGTCATAATGTCTAAAGTCGTAATGAGGTTGCCTCAATATAACTTTAAATACTTTCAGATTAAAGACTCATAAATAACGTTAAGTTGACAATCCAAAGTCTTTCGACTTTCGACTTTCGACTTTAAGACTTAAATAAAAAATGGATTTAAAAGAAAAATTACTGTCGTCTTTCATGGCTTTTGAAGAGCGTATCGATGTTCTCTCTGAACTTCATGATGTGAGAACTTCAGCCATCAAAAACTTCGAAAATAAAGGTTTCCCAACCAAAAAAGACGAAGCTTGGAAATACACTTCGCTAAACGCTATCTTAAAAAATGACTTTACCGTTTTTTCAAAAGAAGAAAATGCAGTTGAATTCAACCACGTAAAAAAATATTTTTTACACGAAGTAGACACTTACAAAGTGGTGTTTATTGACGGTGTTTTCAGTTCGCATTTATCGTCAACAACACACGACGGAATTGATGTTTGTTTAATGTCATCAGCATTAAACAAACCAAAATACAAAATGATTATTGATACGTACTTTAATCAAATAGCAAGCAAAGACGAAAGTCTGACTTCGTTAAATACGGCTTTCGCCAATGAAGGAGCGTATATCCACATTCCAAAAAGTAAAGTGGCAGATAAACCTATTGAGATTATGTATTTCTCAACTGGAAACGAAGCAGCGCTTTTGGTTCAACCAAGAAACTTGGTGATTGTTGGCGAGAATTCTCATGTTCAAATCATTGAGCGTCATCAAAGTTTAACCGAAAATCCGGTGTTAACTAATTCCGTTACCGAAATCTACGCTCAAAAACGTGCAATCGTTGATTATTACAAAATTCAGAACGATACCCTTGAAGCAAATTTAATCGACAATACTTACGTTTCTCAGAAACAAGAAAGTCATGTTTCTGTTCATACGTTCTCTTTTGGAGGAAACTTAACGAGAAACAATTTGAATTTTTACCACTTTGGGGAACACTTGACAAGCACGTTGAACGGAATCACAATTATTGGTGAAAAGCAACACGTAGATCATTATACTCTAGTAAAACATTCGACTCCCAATTGCGAAAGTTTTCAGGACTACAAAGGAATTTATTCTGATCGTTCCACAGGCGTTTTCAACGGAAAAGTCTATGTGGAAAAAGAGGCACAAAAAACGAATGCATTCCAAAAAAGCAACAATATTTTACTGAGCGACAAAGCGACTATAAACGCAAAACCGCAATTGGAAATTTTTGCTGATGACGTAAAATGTTCTCACGGTTGCACTATTGGACAGTTGGACGAAACAGCAATGTTTTACATGCAAGCGCGTGGAATTCCTAAAAAAGAAGCCAAAGCGTTATTGATGTATGCATTCTCGAATGCCGTTATAGAAAGCATCAAAATACCGGAATTGAAACAACGAATCACCAAAATTATCGCTACGAAATTAGGTGTAAAAATAGGCTTTGATTTATAATCCACATTAAGAAGTTGCCATAGCAACCCTTTCAAAGTTTAAAACTTTGAAAGGGTTTTTTGATACCATTATTTCTTCAAACTCTCCACAATCCCTTTCAACATTTCATTAAAATCAAATTCAGGTTCTTCGGTCAATCCCATTCGGACAATCACTAAATCAAGTGACGGAATGATCGCTACCATCTGCCCTTGAAAACCGCTACAGTAATACATATCTTTTGGAATATCGGGAAAGTGCCCGCTGGCATTAAGCCAAAAATGTCCGCCATATCTTCCATTGGAAGTATTCGTTGGGGTTGCGGTATATTTTACCCAATTTTCATCCAAAATTTGTTCGCTATTCCAGTTGCCCTTGTGCAAATACAACAACCCAAATTTTGACCAATCGCGTGTTGTGGCCCAACCATACGAAGAACCCACATAAGTACCCGCCATGTCCGTTTCTACAATCATTGAGTTCATTCCTATTTTATCAATTAAAGCACTGTACCAGAAATCTAAATATTCCTGATGCGTTTTGAACTGCTTTCGTAAAATTCCGGAAAGTAAATTCGTCGTCCCTGAAGAATAATTCCAATGTGTATTTGGCTTGAATACTGCTGGTTTTTCCAGTTGTATGCGTGACATATCTTTGGCCTCAAAAAGCATTTTGGTAGCATCGCAAATTTTATCGTATTTCTCTTCCCATTCCAAACCGGAATTCATGTGAAGCAAATCATTTGTAGTAATCAACTTGCGTTCATCATTTTGCCATTCCTTAATCGGCGCGGGTTTATAAATATCGTATTTACCTTGTTTTTGAAGAATTCCAAAGATGGCGCTGGTAATACTTTTGGTCATCGACCAACCTAATATTTTACTATTTTTATCAAAACCGGCATCGTACTTTTCGGCAATGATTTTGTCTTTATAAATTACCAAAAGAGAACGTGTTCTTTTTTGGATTTGCTTCGCTGGTTCGCCTTTTAGGCTCGAGTCACCGTTTTTATCAAAAGCATTGTCGACAGCCGCATTCAATTTAGTATAATCAACGTTACTAAAAATGGTGTCTTTGGGTTGCTTATTTCCATACGGAAAAGGTAAATTATTGTTTAATTTTGTTCTTTTGGGCACCTCATACGGTTTTGTTACATCAAAATCATTGCTGATTAAAGTGGCACCCAAACCTTCGCGGTAAATTGCTTTTCGTTCTTTCAACCCGTAAACCGAAGCGACTGCAAATTTTCCCATGTCTTCAATTTTGTTTTTGGCCAAATCAATCATATTGATGTCATTGTCACCTTTCTCAACCATTTCCTGCGAACGATTATCAATAAAATGTCCCGAGGCAATACTTTTGGCTGAAAAGCCAGAAATTAAATCCAATTTTGGATAGTTCGTGAATCCAAAATAAAAGATTCCGATAAAAGAGGCCAAACCAACGAACTTATAGATTTTTTTCATATTGAATTAATTTGAAGCAATTTAATAAAAAAGAACCATATTTTTGAAACAGTATGGAAACCCGTAAAATGCTTTACCGTGAAAAAAAAGTTTACAAACCATTAAGAAATCGAGAATTACAGCTTACTTTTTCTTAATTTTTTAATGGTTAAATTTAGAAAGACCTGTTGTTTTACGAAATATCCCATTTAAACGAAGAAATTAAGTGTGGTAGTTGTCCTAGATATTTCTCAATACCCCGATAGTAATTCATTTTATTAACAACTGTTTGCCAAAATTTAATTCCAATTTCACTACTTTTGTATTTAGAAAAATTCTAAATAATGAAACGCCAATAGCAAATTGGATTATCAAAAAAATGTTAATTATTGGCGTTCTATCTGACCAATAAAAAACAATAAAAACAAGCAGACACATGTTAGACATTAATAAAATCAGAGCCGACTTCCCAATTCTTTCCCAGAAAGTAAACGGAAAACAGTTGGTTTATTTCGATAATGGAGCTACTTCGCAAAAACCACAAGTTGTGATTGATGCCATTTCACGATATTATCAGGAGATTAATGCGAATATTCATCGCGGCGTTCATACGCTAAGTCAATTGGCAACGGATGCTTATGAAACTTCCCGTGGAAAAATTCAAAATCATATTAATGCCAAATTCGCTCACGAAGTACTTTTCACTTCGGGAACAACGCATGGAATTAATTTAGTTACTAATGGATTTGCTTCGATTTTAAAACCAAGCGATGAAGTTTTAGTTTCTGCATTGGAACACCACAGCAATATTGTGCCTTGGCAAATGTTATGCGAGAAAACGGGAGCGACTTTACGCGTAATTCCAATGAACGAGGCAGGCGAATTAATTATGTCAGCGTATGACAAATTACTTTCAGATAAAACTAAAGTGGTAACCGTAAATCACATTTCGAATGCCCTTGGAACTGTCAATCCGATTAAATATATGATTGATAAAGCGCATGAAGTTGGCGCGGCGATTTTGATTGATGGAGCGCAAGCCGTTCCACATTTGAAACCAGATGTTCAGGAATTGGATTGTGATTTTTATGTTTTTTCGGGACACAAAATGTGTGGTCCAACGGGAACTGGGATTTTATACGGAAAAGAAGTATGGTTGAATAAATTACCTCCGTATCAAGGTGGGGGCGAAATGATTAAAGAAGTAACTTTCGAGAAAACAACTTATGCGGAACTGCCTCATAAATTTGAAGCCGGAACCCCAAATATAGCGGGAGGAATAGTTCTGGGAACTGCTGTTGATTATATGAATGAAGTTGGCTTTGAAAACATTCAACAGCAAGAGAAGCAATTATTAGAATATGGTACGAAACGACTATTAGAAATTGAAGGTTTGAAGATTTTTGGTACCGCCAAAGAAAAAACTTCCGTAATTTCGTTTAATATTGAAGGAATTCATCCCTATGATATTGGTACGATAATTGACAAACTAGGAATAGCCGTAAGAACGGGTCACCATTGCGCCCAACCCATTATGAATTTCTTTTGCATTCCGGGAACAATAAGAGCATCGTTTGCCTTTTATAACACCAAAGAAGAAATTGATATAATGGTTGAAGCTATTAAAAAAGCGCAACTCATGTTATCTTAAAATTAAAATCATCAATACATGAAAATCTTATCATTATTATTTCTGACTATTTTTCTGGGAAACGGTTGCAGTAGTGTCAAAGCGCAAGATATTGAAACCGCCGTTATTGAATACACGGCTAATACTAGAGGCTTCTATCAAAAGATAACGGTAAAAAATCAGGTGCTGACGGTTTCGAAAGACAGAAATGGAAACGACAAACCGGTCGCTACCAAAATATCAAATGCCGATTGGAATGAATTACTGAGTTGTCTTAAAACAGTGGAATTAGATAGTTTGGCAAAATTAAAAGCACCGACTCAAAAACGTTTTTATGATGGCGCGGCAATTGCCAACGTGAAAATCACTTATAAAGATAAAACGTATGAATCTGCTAGTTTTGATGATGGTTTCCCACCAAAAGAAATTAAGAAATTTGTAAAGAAAATAACGGCATTAGCTAAAAAAGAATAATACTGAAATAAATTCAGCACGGTATGAAAATTAAAGATATACAAGAAGAAATAGTTGATGAATTTTCGATGTTTGATGACTGGATGGAACGCTATGAATACATCATCGAATTAGGAAAAAACCTTCCTTTGATCAAAGAAGAATTCAAAACGGAAAACAATCTGATAAAGGGCTGCCAATCGAAAGTATGGTTGCAGGGCGAACAAAATAACGATACAATTGTTTTCACTGCTGATAGCGATGCCATTTTGACCAAAGGAATTATCGCTATATTAATTCGCACTTTTTCGAATCAAAGTGCCAAAGATATTTTGGATGCCGATATGGATTTTATTGACAAAATTGGTCTAAAAGAACATTTATCGCCTACACGCGCCAATGGATTGGTATCCATGATAAAAAACATAAAAATGTATGCTTTGGCATTCAACTCGCAGAATTAATTAAGAGCTTTAAACCATATAAGTAATTTAAGAAAATATAAAAGCTCTAATGATTAACAAATTTTGAAGTTCATTCGCAACTTTAAACCTTAAACTTTAAACTAAAATAATGGAAGAAACAATTATAGACACTGCCGAATTAGGAGAATCAATCGTAAAAATATTAAAGACTATTTACGATCCGGAGATTCCTGTAGATATTTACGAATTAGGACTGATTTATGACGTGATGGTCAATACCGATTATGAAGTAAAAATCCTGATGACACTTACCTCCCCAAACTGCCCTGTTGCGGAAAGTTTGCCAAGAGAAGTAGAAGAAAAAGTAAAATCATTGGAGAATGTAAAAGATGCTGAAGTAGAGATTACTTTTGATCCGCCTTGGAGCAAAGATTTAATGAGCGAAGAAGCAAAATTAGAACTGGGAATGCTTTAAATTAGTCTTAATGTCTAAAGTCATAAAGGCTCAAAGTAGTTGACCTTATGACTTTAGACATTCGACTTTAAGACATAAAAATGGAAATAATAAATAAAGTAGCGAATAGTGTTTTGGAAGTTTTTGATCTCGAAGATTATTATCCAAAAGGAATTCGCGCACAAATTGATATCTCACAATGGCTTTTAGAAGGGTTTTTATTAAAAGAAAAAGACTTTAGAGAGCACTTAAAAAATCACGACTGGTCACAATATCAAGAACAATATGTTGCCATTAATTGCAGTACCGATGCTATTGTTCCGGCTTGGGCTTCTATTTTGGTAGCGATTCAATTAGCACCATTTGCTAAAAAAATCATCAACGGAAATTTAGAAGATTTGGATGCTTCTCTTTACGAGGAATTATTGCCTAAAATTGATTATTCCGTTTATGAAAACAAGCCTGTAATTATAAAAGGATGTTCCAGAAAACCAGTTCCGATGCGTGCTTATGTATTGGCTGCTCATTATTTACAGCCCTTTGCCAAAAGCATCATGTACGGAGAGGCTTGTTCCGCCGTTCCTTTATACAAAGCACCTAAAAAAGAGTAACGTATCTTATTATTTCTTACTTTTAATTAAAAATAAAAGTCATGAAAAAAACTGTACTTTCATTCGTTTTTCTTTTGATTATTGTTTCTGTAAATGCACAGGAAACTTCAAATGACACTATAAAACTTTGGACAAAAAAAGGGAATATTTCTTTGCTTTTTAATCAGACTGCTTTCAACAGTAAATGGTTGGGTGGAGGAACGTCAAACCTTGCCGGGAATTTTGGTCTGAATTATGATTTCAATTATAAAAAAGACGATTTAATTTGGGACAATAAATTCATAGTTGCTTATGGATTAACCAAAGTAAAAGGTTCAAAAACCTCAAAAACAGACGACCGCTTAGAACTGAATTCTCTTTGGGGCAAAAAAGCCAAAGGAGATTGGTATTACTCCCTCTTTTTCAATTTCAAAACACAAATGGATGTTGGTAATGATAAAGATGGGAATAGCATTTCTCATTTCTTTTCGCCTGTTTATTTTCAGTTAGGCCCAGGAATGTTATGGAAAAAAAGCAATAACTTAAGTGTTAATTTTTCTCCAGCGACCGCAAAATTAATTATTGTTCATCCTCATTTTACTGATTTCGGTTCCTCTTTTGGCGTGTTGCAAGGCGACAGCTCCCGTTTTGAATTTGGCGCCAGTATTTCAGGTTATTATAAAATGAATATTATGGCAAATATTTCCATTGAAAACCGTTTGAATTTATATTCTAATTATGTAGACCAACCGCAAAACGTTGATATCGATTACCAAATGAACATTCTGATGAGAATCAACAAATACGTTTCTGCAAATTTAGCGTTACAGGGAATATATGATGACAATACAATCAAAGCGCTGCAAGTACGAGAAGTTTTTGGTTTAAGTGCTAATTACGGTTTCTAGAAAAATGCAATTTATGGTGTTATCACGTTATGAAATAGCCCTGTAATAAGTGTTTACATTACAAAAAACAGTATTGTCTTCTTCATAATTTCTATAACTCCTCTTCTTTTTCTACGTACTCTGGTGCTCGTTTGCAACGAGTACCTACTTACTTGCTTGAACAAAATAAAGCGTTTGCAACGCGGCTATTGCAAAAAGATTACCACAATGGCTCCACATTTACATTACAAAAAATAGTATTGTCTTTTTCATAATTTCTTTAACTACTGTTTACATAATCTCTTTCATGAAAAACGATTTCGCCTTCAACAGGATTATAATGTATGTAGTTTACACGTTGTTCTATTTTTCTACGGTATCCAATATAACCGGATGAAAATCATCTTGCCATACTTTATAATTTTTAGCCCTTCCAGTTTTTTGAGCTTCAAAACTAAATTTCCGTAACAGCCATTCTCGCCTACTCTCCGGATATTCTTTGATCACTTCTATCAATTTTTTAGATGTGAATTTTTTAAAATCACGAATAACATTTTGTAACTCCCCATCAAATGCTGTTACAATTAAATGAATATGACTAGTCATATATACATAAGTATAAACACTTAATCCTTTTTCCTTGATACAATAATTTAAGGATTCATCTAAAATAGCACAATAATTAGGTCGTACTAATTAATCTACCCAATCTACAGCTGTTATAGTAATAAAAGTAGGAACGGTACTATCGATAACTTTGTATTTCTCAGACATTTTTTTTAGAATATTGATTTTAAGAAAACCGTACTATAAGAAACAGCAGTATACTTTTTTTAAAGGTATTTCTTTTAGTCAACCGCGTCGCAAACGCTATAATTTGTCTTTCAATTTAAGTAGGTACTCGTTGCAAACGAGCACAAGAGAATGGGGAAAACGAACGCCATTTGGGTTGTTAGTATATTTAATCCTTAATTTCATTTGAAACACTTTCAATTAAATTTGCACAGTTTAAAACAAAATTATCATCCACTTCTATTAATGTATTAATTTCAGAAACGTCACCTTCGTCACAGAAATTTTCACCGTGCAATTTTATTTTAAATGGGAGGAATCGAAATTTTGATACTAAAGCGTCATAACTTCTTCCTTCACCATGCTTTAAAACATTGATAGCACATATAAAATCATCAAAACGATTGTGAAGTTCTAAATTTTGTTTCTCTTTAAGAATATTTTTGGCTCCTTCAAATCCATTTCTACATTGTAATTGGTCCTGTAATATTGCATCAAATATCGAAAACATTCCAATCGCAAATATTGTTTTTTGAAGTTGTATCATTTGAAGATTTTTTACATGAATTGTTGATCCACTTGTTTGGAATGCTTCAATAATTTTTGAGTTAGCTTCTTCTAATGTTGTCAATGTAAAAGATGTACTTCGGTATATTAAGTCCTCAAATGCGTGCATATTTTCGTTTCGCTTTTTGTTAATAACCCGTACGTTCTGTTACTACATCAGTTGGAAAATAGTTGTTTAAAGACACTGCTATTTTAGCGATTAGCATTGCAAACGCTCCATTTTATCTTTCAATTTACGTAGGTACTCGTCGCAGAC
Organism: Flavobacterium fructosi; assembly: GCF_042787335.1. NCBI lineage: Bacteria > Pseudomonadati > Bacteroidota > Flavobacteriia > Flavobacteriales > Flavobacteriaceae > Flavobacterium > Flavobacterium fructosi. The sequence goes on from NZ_JBHZQA010000005.1 coordinate 189,683, forward strand.
GAGCACCAGATAACGTGGTCAAACGACCGCCAGTTGTGGGTGAACACAGAACATAGGCAAACGAGTGTCAATGGGACTTTTTGTGTTATTATATTATTAGTTCACTGTTGTGGGCACAGTTTGCAAAACTGCGCTAACGATTACTTCATATCAGCGCGGTCGGGTTCAACACTGGCTCCATTGTTCGTGCTACGCACGCAACGAAACCCTAGATGTTGTGGGCTGGTTATTTGCGTTGTCTTAATTTCTCTTTTCACTTATTTGTTTAAATGGATTTGTCTTGTAAACTACAAAACCGAAAATTAATAACAATAATATTTTTCCAATTAAGAATCCATTTCCATAATTGTTTAGTTTTTCGTAATGATAAACAAAAATGTTTGTTATGATGTAAATCAAATACAATATGGTAATTATCGATGCATAAAATATTGTTTTTCTCATTTTATTTTAAAGTTAGGCGATAATATTTTACTATTACCGCCTTAAGTTCTGTTATTTTGTTACAGTTGTTGTTGTTGGAGTATAAATACTGAAAGTGATTGCAGCAATTAAACCGTTTACAAAACTCTGTCTTGTAAATACTGTGTAATCTGTTGCTTCTCCAGCCATTTCTTTAGAGTCTGAAACTCCAACTGGTGCTAACCCACCAATTACATAATGATTCCATTTAGTAACTTGAGAGTTACCTTGTGCACCTTTACCAACTACGCTTGTGTATGAAAAACAAGACGTTAACATAATTGACATTGCGAAAGCAATTGACAAAACTTTGAATGTTCTTTTCATTCTAATCATTTTAAAAATTATTATTGTTTACTCACTTTGAGCTTTTTTTAGACATTATTTTACTTCGGTTTATATGCTTTTCCGATTTAAGAACTTAACAAGCAAGTTTTTCAAACTTCATTTCAAAGTTTTTTTAACCACAATGCTTGGTTTAACTAGCGTATATACACCCATAAATGGGTAGATTGTCGCCATTGGCTTCAGCTTTGTGTTTCAAATATAGTATTTTTTTTCTTACAAATAATCAAATAGATTTTTTGTTTATTTTAAACTTTTTTAATTTACATAGAGACTATTTTAGTTGTCGCTATCATTTATTGAATGAAGGATGGCAGCGGAAATCCTCCCGATTTTTCTTAGGAAGATTACAGCGTCCCGAACCCTCGGGATCCTGACGCAGCTGCAACGCAGAGAAAGCTGGGGCATGCCAAAAAAAAATCCCTTTTGAGATTTCAAAAGGGATTGGTATATTTTATGTTTCAGAGAAAATTATTTGGTTTCTTCCTCGTCTTTGTCTTCTTTCTCCACCGCATCTTTATAATCCGGGTACAAGAACTTATTGTAAGGGAAACGGGTGATATGAATGTGTCGTACCGCTTCATAAACGCGTTCTCTGAATTCCTCGAAATTTTCTTTTTGTGTTGCCGAAATAAATAACGCATTTTGTTCTCCAACCTTATTCATCCAAGTCGCTTTCCATTCTTCCAGTGTAAAATGTCTTGGCGTTTTTTCGGTCATTAAATCATCTTCGTCAATAGTCAGCGGTTTGTAAGCGTCTATTTTATTAAAAACCATAATGACTGGTTTGTCATTACATTTAATATCCAACAAGGTCTTATTTACTGACTCAATCTGATCTTCAAATTCCGGATGTGAAATATCAACTACGTGCAATAACAAATCGGCTTCACGAACTTCATCAAGCGTACTTTTAAAAGAATCTACCAATTGCGTCGGCAATTTTCGGATAAATCCTACGGTATCCGAAAGCAAGAAAGGTAAGTTTTTGATTACTACTTTTCGAACGGTGGTGTCCAAAGTGGCAAAAAGTTTGTTCTCAACAAAAACATCACTTTTACCAACAGCATTCATCAAGGTTGATTTCCCAACATTAGTATATCCTACTAGAGCCACACGAACCATAGCGCCACGATTGCCACGCTGTGTTCCCATTTGCTTGTCGATACTCTTTATTTTTTCTTTCAATAATGCAATTCTATCGCGAACAATACGCCTGTCGGTTTCAATCTCGGTTTCTCCTGGCCCACGCATTCCAATTCCTCCTTTTTGACGTTCAAGGTGGGTCCACATTCCGGAAAGTCTTGGTAGTAAATATTGACATTGTGCTAATTCTACTTGCGTTCTTGCATACGAAGTTTCGGCACGTTGCGCAAAAATGTCAAGGATAAGGTGTGTTCTGTCCAGGATTTTACATTCTTCAATTATTTTAGAAATATTTTTTTGCTGTGAAGGCGATAACTCATCATCAAATATTAAGGTAGAAATATCATTTTCTTTTACAAATTGATGAATCTCTTCAATTTTTCCAGTTCCCACAAAAGTCTTCGGATTTGGGCGCTCCATTTTTTGCGAAAAGCGTTTCACCACTTTGCCCCCAGCGGTAAAAGTCAAAAACTCTAATTCGTCAAGATATTCCCGTAGTTTCTCTTCACTTTGATTTTGAGTTACAATACCAACTATAGCTGTTTTTTCGAAATTTATTACTTCTTTTTCTAACATGTCTTTGTATTAGCTACAAATTTAATGATTTGTGAGGGACTTATGTAATTATGGGTTTATAAAAAAGTCAGAAGGTGTGAATAATGATAGTTTTTTGGTCGATCCGGAAATTATATTAAAGAAAAAAGCATTGTTAACCGCAAGTAGATGAAATAAGTTCGATAAAGCAAAATACTGATAAAAACAGATTTTCCACAACACTAATCTGCTGAATTTGCAAAACCTGCCTGAAAATTTTTAGCAGGCAGATTTTATAGTGCTGCAGTACTATTTCGAATTCTTAATACCAACCATTTGAAAAGAGTTAGATAGGATTACACAAATCACTATGAATTACTCTTTAATTTTAAAAAAATTAGTGTATTTCGTGGCTAAAAAACAACTCTCCTAGGTTTGCCTAGCATACTTTACGAATTAATTTGGATTTTTAATTATTTTTACATGAATTTAATCCCATTTGAATGAATCGATTTCTGACAATACTTATTGCATCGCTATTTCCCGTCTTTCTTTTTGGGCAAAATAATTTTGATTCCTTATTGGATGAGTTAGACAAGACGGTAACTGATTACCAATTGTATTCGAATAAAAAAGAGAATGAAATAAACAAACTAAAAGGACTGCTGCCATACACTGCTACTGATCTTCAAAAATATGCTATTTACGGAAAATTGTATTCAGAATATAAATTGTATCAGTCCGATTCAGCATTGATTTACGCCAGAAAGAGTTTTCAAATAGCAAAAAAATTAAAGGATGTCCGAAAGCTGAATGATGCCCAATTAAATCTGGCTTCAATAATGGGAACATTAGGAATGTATAAGGAAGCGACCGATATACTTAACACCATTGACATCAACACTTCACCCGACTTAAAAGGCTATTATTTTACTGTAAATAGTGTCGTTTATGGGTATATGTCTGATTATGCGGCTTCGCTTCAGGAAAAAGAAAAGTATGTTTTATTGACAAAAAAATACCGTGATTCCTCCTTAAATTTTTATCCAACGCAATCAAGCGCCTACATTATGGCGAAGTCCAGTACACTTCTTGAAGTGGGAAAACACAACGAAACGCTGCATTTATTACTAAATTATTTTCCGAATATTGCTTCTAATAGTCCGGACAAAGCGGTTATCGCCTATATTATTTCGCAGGCATATCGCGCAAAAAAAGATACTAGAAAGGAGCAAAAATGGTTGACCATTTCTGCTATTTCTGATTTGCAGTTGGCCAAAAAGGAATATATTTCGTTGCGTTCTTTGGCTTTTCTAATGTATGAAAACGGAGATATAGACCGCGCTTATAAATATATAAAACGTTCCCTCGAAGACGCCCTTTTTTGTAATGCCCGTTTACGAACGTATGAAATATCTAAGATGCTGCCCATCATCAACGAGGCGTATCAAAAACAAAATGAGACCAACCGGCTCCAATTAATGCTGTTTTTGATAAGCGCCAGTATCTTATCGGTGTTTTTGTTGGTGCTTCTTTTTTTACTTTTTAAGCAAATGAAGAAATTGTCCAAAGCGAAACAGGATTTAAGTTTAGCTAACGGCAAACTTTCGGAATTAAACACCGAATTAAATACATTTAATGAGAAATTGAATGAGACCAATTATACGCTGACCGAAGCCAATCTTTTGAAGGAAATATACATTGGGCGTTACATGGACCAGTGTTCCGATTACATCGGCAAATTAGACGAATACCGCCGAAAATTGAATGTTATGGTGACTACAGGAAAGATGAATGATCTTATCCGTGCCGTAAAATCGAAACAGTTTATCGAAAATGAACTCAAGGAATTTTATACCAATTTCGACAAAACGTTCTTGCAGTTGTTTCCTAATTTTATCGAAGAGTTTAAAGTTTTATTGGTTGATGATGAAGCAACACAATTGAAGGAAGGAGAACTGCTGAATACGGAACTAAGAATCTTTGCTCTGATCCGTTTGGGCATAAAGGATAGCGCAAAAATTTCAATATTCCTTCGGTATTCGGTATCCACAATTTACAATTACCGTTCACAACTCAAAAACAAAGCAGCGGGTCCCCGGGAGGAATTTGAAGCAAAAGTTATGCGAATAGGAACTAATTTAAAATAGAAAAAATCTATTTTAAGGGAGGTCTTCGGGATTAAAATAATCTGGAAGACCTATTTGTTATTGTAAATTCACCACTTTTTTTAAACAATAAATAAACATAACAAACTTTTAAACAGCACATTAGACGTTTAAAATAAAAATTTAATCTACTATTTTATAAAGATAAAAATATGTAGCTTGAAAAGCATTTACTTTTACTTTCTCGAAATCTGGAAAACTTTGCGTTTTGCAATAAATCGATTTCGTGAAAATCGCATTCTATTACCAAACCTGAAAAAATTATTTATTAAATTCTATTTTAAAAAATGAAACATTTCCTTTTTACAGCCCTTGTGTGGCTCGCTTTTTTTAACACTGCAAATGCACAGCAGTTAAAATCCCCAAATGGAAAATTTGTAATGGAGTTCTCCTTACAAAATGACGGAACTCCAACTTACAGTTTAAATTACAAAGGCAAAGCAGTTGTAAAATCAAGTAAATTAGGTCTTGAGCTAAAAAATGATAAAAAGTCATTGTTAAATGATTTTACTGTTATTGAAAGTAAGACAGCCACTTTTGATGAAAACTGGAAACCTGTATGGGGAGAAGTTGCTTCAATTCGCAATCATTATAACGAATTAGCAGTAACCTTAAATCAAAAAGAAACGGACAGACATATTGTTATTCGTTTTCGTTTGTTTGACGATGGTCTTGGATTCCGTTATGAATTCCCTTCGCAAAAAAACCTTACTTATTTTGTAATAAAAGAAGAAAGAACCCAATTTGCAATGACAGGAGATCATACTGCTTTTTGGATTCCGGGTGATTATGACACTCAAGAATATGATTATACTACCTCAAAATTGTCAGAAATCAGAGGTTTATCAGAAAAAGCAACTACCGCAAATGTTTCTCAAAAGTCTTTTTCTACAACTGGAGTTCAAACTTCGCTAATGCTAAAAACAGCGGATGGATTGTATATCAATTTACACGAAGCGGCATTAATCAATTATTCTTGCATGCATTTGAATTTGGATGATAAAAACATGATTTTTGAATCTTGGTTGACACCCGATGCGAAAGGCGATAAAGGATACATGCAAGCCCCAAATCATTCGCCTTGGCGCACCATCATTGTTAGTGATGATGCAAGAGAAATTCTGGCTTCAAAAATGACATTAAACTTGAATGAACCCTCTAAAATTGAAGATACTTCATGGATAAAACCTATTAAATATGTGGGTGTCTGGTGGGAAATGATTACCGGAAAAAGTTCTTGGGCATACACGGATGAGTTTCCTACGGTACAACTTGGCGTTTCTAATTTTTCAAAAGCAAAACCAAATGGAAAGCATGGTGCGAACAACGCCAATGTCAAAAAGTACATTGACTTTGCAGCTAAACACGGTTTTGATGCGGTTTTAGTCGAAGGCTGGAATGAAGGTTGGGAAGATTGGTTTGGACACTCCAAAGATTATGTTTTTGATTTCCTGACGCCGTATCCGGATTTTGATGTCAAAGACTTACACGAATACGCCAAATCAAAAGGCATTAAAATGATTATGCATCACGAGACTTCGGGTTCTGTGCGTAATTACGAACGCCACATGGATAAAGCGTATCAGTTTATGAAAGACAATGGGTATGATGCCGTAAAAAGTGGTTATGTTGGTTCTATTATTGAAAACGGTGGAAATCACTACAATCAATTTATGAATAACCACTTTCAATACGCAATAGAAAAAGCAGCCGATTATAAAATTATGGTAAATGCTCACGAGGCGGTTCGTCCAACTGGTATTTCCAGAACGTATCCCAATTTAATTGGTAATGAAGCCGCTAGAGGAACTGAATACCAGGCTTTTGGGGGTTCTAAACCAAATCACGTAACGGTATTGCCTTTTACCCGTTTAGTGGGTGGACCGATGGATTATACTCCGGGTATTTTCGAAATGGATTTAAACAAATTGAATCCGGATAATAATTCTCATGTGAACAGTACGATTGCGAATCAATTGGCATTGTACGTAACAATGTACAGCCCATTACAAATGGCAGCTGATACACCGGAAAATTACGATCGCTTTCCTGATGCTTTTCAGTTTATCAAAGATGTAGCAGTAGATTGGTCAGACAGCAAATACCTTGAAGCAGAACCAGGGCAATATGTGACTGTTGCGCGTAAAGCAAAAGTGACTAACAACTGGTTTATCGGTAATGTAAATGGCGATACTTCCCGTACCTCAACGGTCAAATTTGATTTCTTGGAAAAAGGAAAAAAATATGTAGCCACGATTTATGCAGATGCAAAAGATGCACATTATAAAACCAATCCGCAAGCGTATACCATTCGCAAAATGAATGTGACTAACAAATCAAAACTAGCACATTTAAGTGCTCCAGGCGGAGGTTATGCCATCAGTATAGTTGAAACCAAAAAATAATTAATTACAAAAGGCTGTCTTTTCAGACAGCCTTTTTATTTTGGTTTTATAAAGAAAAACAAATGCCTAATTCACGGAAATAAGTTTAACCTCAAAAACAAGTACGGAACCTGCAGGAATAGAACCACTATCATTGCTTTCATAACCTAAGTGAGCCGGAATTAAAAGAATACCACTTCCTCCCGCTTTAAAGTGAGGAATTCCCTCAGTCCAACCTTTTATCACTTGATTCAATCCAAATGAAATTCCTTCCGGTTTGCTTTGATCAAAAACATTTCCGTTAGTAAAATAACCTTTGTAAGCCACGGTTACATTAGACGTTGCGGTAGGTTGCGCTCCAGTACCGGCTTCGTTAACCACATAATACAATCCTGTATCACTTTTTTGAGCAGTTAATTTGTTTTTGGCAATATAATCAACAATTTCTTTTTCATTTTGAACGGCATAATCAACTGGTTTAGATGCTCCACCATCTGATAAGCAAGAAACAAATAGTATAGAAACTAATGCTAATAAAATAGATTTCATAATTTAATTTAAATGTTAAGGCTGCAAATATAGTAATTCAAGCAAAGCCTTTTATAAAAACTATTTATCTCCAAAAACCTGAACATCATCTACTTGAAAAGCGCCATCCAAAGCCAGGTTTTTCCCAGAACCTGAATATTTGAAAGCAATATTAATTTCACCTTTATAAGAAGATAAATCTAGTGCGCCACTACCGATAAATTGATACCAAGGCGTGGCTTGTTTGGGTAATTTTGCCAAAATCGGAATCCAATTCGCCGTAGCCACATTTAACCCGTCAAAATTAGTGGAAACATAAACTTCCAAAGAATTTAATGGGGAGTCCACATCTAAATGATGTTGGGCAGCTCTGAAAGTCAAAATTTCATTGGTATGTTTATCCATATCTATTTTTGGCGAAATCAGCCAAGCCACATTCGAAACTACCCTTGTGCCTGAAATATTAAATTCGGCATACCCGTTTCCGGAATATACTGTTCCCTTCCAGAAAAGCGCTCCCTTTTGAACACTATTTACCCAGCCCGGAAGATTTATATTTGATTTATCTATCACCGTTTCAAAATCTTGAGAGAAAAAAGGAGCTACTCTGTTTCCTGTCATAACAACATCTCTTTCAGAGCGTGGTAATATTTGGTAATCAGTTCCATACTTTGTTAAAATCCCTCTTACTTTTCCACTCCCGTCCGGAACTAAATTACTGGAAAAATCAGCGAAACTGCTGGTTCTAAAATACACCTGATTCCCTAATTTATCCATCAAACCCCAATTGGTTGCGCCGCCCACATTATTGGTTTCTTCAAAATAATGGCGACCAATAGCATCCGCCGTAAACTGAACATCCGATAATTCAATCAAAGTATTCAGATTAGAATCATTCAATAAATCTTCCATTGAAATTGTCTTTACAAGAACTTCCTCCTTTAGCGTTGTACAAGAAGCATTCAGCACTTTTTTATAGTCATTTTGAGAAAGTCGCCCCACTCCGCCTTCATTGTATGAATTGACAAAAATGCTGCCTATTCGCATCCCGCCAAATGAAATATCAGTGTATTGGTCTTTTAGTTTTACATATACTTTATTACCCAGTCTATAATCAATATACAAATTACTGGCATCCACAGGAACACTAAAACCTATGGCTGGCTTGGTGGCTGTTGCCAAAGTTTGCAAGGAAATCGATTTAAAAAAATTACCTGATTCATCGCTGGAAACGACATACGCTTCAATAATATCGTCATACTTATATTGATTTACAATTGCATTGGCGTTTTCCCGAACTTCAGCAACGGTTCGGTTTACGGTTAAATCCGTTTGCGTACAACTTAGTTTCGGAATTTCAACGGCATCGTTCCCACAACTTGCAAAAAGAATGGCGATTGCTATAGCAAAAAACAGGGAATTGAAAATTGGTTTCATAGATGACTATTGTTAAAAATGATTTGTCTAAAATTTGTTATTTGAATAAAATTATATTAATTGTTTGCGTTCATCTTGTAATGCCTTTTTATTTAAAAATTGATTGCAAGATTGACGAAATAGGATCTTCCATATCCGTAAAAATATTTATTTCCAAACGATGGTGTTCCGCTGGAAACATCCTGATTGCGTTGTCTGAAATTGGCATTTCTCGCTTGTTCGTAACCACCTGTTTTGTAAGTCGTACTAAGCACATTATTAATACTCGCAAAAAGACCGACATTCTTCCCATAGATTCTCCACGATTTCCCACCCGTAAGATTTAACAAAGTCGTGGGATCGAATTTTTCCTGCTGTAATAATTCCCTGGCTCTTTCTTCTGTAGCTTCAGGAAAGGGAAATCCACTTGCTGGGTTGGTGTAAAAATGATTCGTTCTTGCTATTGGAGAAACATCAATATAACTATTTGCTAAATAATTGATATTCGCTCCAATCCACCAAAATTTAGGATCTCGATATTCAATTCCCAATGAATACGCTTGTTGCGGCATTCCAGGTTGTTTGTAATTTTTTAATAGCGCCGTCCCAAAATCAAAAACAGGATTCGTATTTTCTATTGAAGCTTCGGCGTCATTGGTGACCGTTACGTCTGGATTACTATCATAAGTATATTTGCCGTAAGCAGCCGAAAAAGTAGTTTTTAGGGTTGGGTTTACCTGATATTCCAGACTAAGCTCCACGCCTAAATTCTTCTTGCTCAAATGCGTGAGTGTTTGACTCACAAATGCACTAGTATTTTTATACCCGGCACCATCATCAAAAATTCCTTCGGCGTAAAAGAAAGAAGTTTGCGTAGCATTTTTTATCAATGTGTAATAAGCCGTAATTCGTACTTTTAAAATGGGAGAACGAAAGAGGTAGCTCGCATCTAGACTGCTGATATTCTCACTTTCCAATCCATCTATGATTGAGTTATTCAATCTTGAATTAGGAAAAGTATTTCTGATTGTTGGGGCTTTTGTCAGATGCGCTCCATTAAAAACCAATAATTTTTTCCCTGATATTTTAAATGTAATTCCTCCTTTGAATCCAAAATTTTCAAACAGCACTTTTTCACTTTTACCAAGAGAATTGGTTCCGTAAATTCCATTTTTATACAAGCCTTCTCTTTGGTAATTGGTACTAGAAAAATTTTGTGAAAGATAAAATTCTACTCTGTTGTAGGAGAATTTGAATTGTGTAAACGCATCAAGTGTATTGGCCACATAATTATAGTTATAACCGTATTCGTCCCCAACAACAACTTGCCTACTGGGATTATTTAAATCCGACTGAGATTGGGCTCCAGTATAAAACCCATCAATATCATCCAAGTACAAACCTCCCAATAAATCCAAAAGTTTCTGGAAATTGTGTGATTTCAAATTTTTAAAAGACGCTCCTGCATTCAAGAAAACAGTCTCATTCAATTGCGTGTTGAATATAGAAGTCGCCACAATAGTTTTATCATCGGCGCGGTCTTCGTACAAAACATACTTGCTTTTTGCAGGTTCGTATCCTGAAATATGGCCGTTACTATCCATAATTGGATCTTGATTGGCTTGGTACATCGCATACCAATCGATTTGTTGATTGGCTAAAAACTGTTCTTTGCTTTTCTCCGCATTCTCTAAATCTGGTGTAAATACTCCTGAAAATTCCCCGTTGTCTGAATCGAAATGCGAACTGTAATAACTCGGCATTTTTCCATAATATGTTGGATCCGGACTATTGGCATTTTGGTAATCCAAGTTTGTGTTTCCTATTTTTCCAAATTGATACATTAAACTGGAGTTCAAATTAGTATAATCATTTATTTTAAAATAATGATTCAACATAACAATCGGTTCTTCGATGGTTTTCATTCTTGCATTTCTCTTTTTTCCGTCTTGGAAACCCCAATAGGAATTATATTTTTCGTTAGTTAATTTAGTGACTTCGGCAGTATTTGGAGAATTTTTTCCTCTTGAATTCGGCGTATAAAAAGCAGTGACATTCAAGGAATGATAATCGTTTACTTTTTTTTCGACACTTAAAAAAAGAGAATTAGCATCGTAATTTGTTCCTTCGAAATAGCCTTCAAACGCCAGACGTTTTCCTGCGGAAATAGCAAATGCCCAACCTTTATCATTCATTCCCGAAGCATAGGTTCCCATCATACGCCAACTGTAATTAGTATTCGTTCCGGAAAATGAAATACGGGTGCCGGGTCTGTAAATGGAAGCGCGTGTATTGATTTCCTGAGTACCTAAAATCCCTCCAAAAGTATAATCAGAAGGAGCAGTTCCTATGGAGAATTCCTGATTTCGTGTTGCGTCGTTAAGTCCGCCCCAATTACCCCATTGTGGTCTTCCGTCATACAATTTATTCATCACAACTCCATTAATTATCATTGTAGAATACTCACTGTCTAATCCGCGAATCCGGAATCGAGCCTGACCCCAATTGAAAGCGGCCGCTTGTTGAAAAGCATCTTTGGAGGATTGCAAAAGTCCTGACGTATTTTCGGAACCGCTATTGTCATCACTAAAATCACTTTCAGTAAGTGCAATTAAACTCCCCTGTTGTTCCATGGATTGATCTTCCTCTAAAGTTATTGTTCCCAGATCCACCATTTGTCCCTCAAGTATATCTACCGGATATAAAGCATCTTTAAAACCTTGGCTGTGAATCAGGATTAAAAAATTGCCAGCGGGGACTGAATAAAATCTGAAAGTCCCTTCCGGCTTTGTGAGTTCCGTCAAATTGGTGTTTTGAATAGAAACAACAACTGAAGCTATTGGGCTTTGCGTTTTAGCATCGATAATCTTACCTGAAATTCCTGTTTCCTGCTGCGCAAAAGCAAATTTCATCTGTATTATAAAGAAAAGCGTCAAGTAAAATTTATTCATAAATAGTCACTGGTTATATAAATATATTTGGAAGTTCTTTTTCAAAGAAAATAGTTTTTGACTTTTTGCGTTCAATAAAAACCACGACAATAGTGTTCCAAATAGGAAAAATAGGTCGAAAATTAACGGGAAATGATTTTTGGAAAAGTGTGGTATTTTAAAATTCTAAACAAAATCAAATAGTGGACTGTTTGGAATATAAGGTTAAAAATAAGAAAAAAACTATAAGTATGTTTATTTTAGTAAAATAATTCGCATAAAGAATCCGAATCGCTTAAAAACGATTCGGATTCTTTAAAATATATTCTAAAAAACAGGTTTAATTTATTGAATGGCCTTGATTCTGGAAACCATAAATGCAATCAAAACTCCAAAAACACCTATGAAAGCAAATGAAAATCGCAGACCAAATAATTCAGCAATATATCCAATTACAGGTGGTCCCATCAAAAAACCGAGAAAACTCACGCTCGACACTATTGTTAATGCCTCTCCGGGGGGAACTGTAGGGTTTTTGCCCGCAATACTGTAAATGGTAGGAACAATTGTGGAAACTCCAAGTCCTACAAACATGAATGCAATTGTAGACGGAATTAAATACGGGAAAAATACGGCCGTAAAAAGTCCCGCCGAAATAATAACTCCACTGATTTGCATCACCGGCTTTCTTCCAAATCTATGAATCAAACCATCCCCAAAAAATCGTCCTCCAGCCATCATAATCATAAACGATGTGTATCCCAAAATCACTAATGGCCCAGGTGCTTTGATAACATCTTTGAAATAAACGCCACTCCAATCAAACATCACGCCCTCGCTTGCCATGCAGCAAAAACCAATTATACCCAACCAAATTAAAGCACTATCTGGTTTTGAGAACAATTTTTTCTTTTCGGTTTTGATCGTTTCCTTGGCTTTTATCAAAAATTTATAATTGAAAACCATTAATAAAAGAACGATTCCGCCAACAATCATAAAATGAATTAGAGGGGTCAGATTTAATGCCAACATTCCTATTCCTACCAAAGCACCTATGAAACCAGCTAAACTCCACATCCCGTGAAATGAAGACATTATGGTTTTTTTAAAAAGCTCTTCGGTGTAAACGCCCTGTGTATTTACGGCAATATTGGCCAAGTTACCAAAGATTCCAAAGAATAATAACCCAAGGGAAAGCTGCCAAGAAGCGTTAGCTAAACCCAAATTTGTTAAACTAAAAACATAAAAAAGCAAGGAGAAAATAAGGATGCGGTGGCTTCCAAAACGGGTAACTAATTTCCCTGAAAAAGGCATAATAATCAATTGGCCCAGCGGAATAGCAAATAAAATAGTTCCTAATTCACCTGATCCTAAATCCAGTTGGGTTTTAATATCCGGAATTCTGCTGGCCCAAGTGGCAAAACACAATCCCATACCAAAATAAAACATGGATACAGCCCAACGAATTCTATTCAAATAAGAAAGTTTCGCGTTTTTATACGTTTTCTTGTATTTTGCCTTGGTTTTTAACCGAGATATAAAATTTAAATCAATCAAGTGAAGTCCGTTTTGAAATTAATTTTTCAAAATTACAAAAAGTAACCGTTCCTCGTGTCTAAACAAAATAATTGTCCATAATTACATCGTTATTGTTTATAAAAATTACAAATTCTGGTTAAAAAAGTAATCCCCGCGAATTCTCCAATTTTACGAGTATTACTATAAATATGACTAGCCGCTACTAATACCAAACGGCATTTTAAGAATAATATTTAGCTGTTTTATCATTTCGAACAGCGGCAGACCAATTAAGTAACCTATACTGAAAGGACATAATTAAACACAGCGGTACAAGTTGCGGATAGTCATAAAAAAATTAGTGAATTTGCGGTTAACTTTACAAATCAATCACTTTTTTTTGGGAACTGCTTTGAATCGCGGCTTCAATAATTTGCATAACATGAAGTCCATCTTGTGCTGTAACAGGTTCCGGCTGATTATTTGAAATGGAATTATAAACGCCATCAAAAAAGTCATAATAATTACCTTGAAGTGTTTCAACATTAGCAATAAAAACATCATTATTAACCGCTGTATGAATAAGCCCATCTTTACTCTTCGCTTCTGTTCCCCAATCCGCTAAATTTGGTTTTTTTCCAAGTTTTAAATCATCTTCCTGCACATCGCCACGCGATTTCAGGAAAGACCCTTTTTTGCCATGAATCACATAAGCAGGATTCGCTTCTCTGACAAAAAATCCCGCTTTTAAGCGGACTCTAAAATCAGAATAGTAAAGCAAAATATCAATGTAGTCATCAACTAAAGAATATTCTCTAGTAATGCGGATATCAGCAAAAACAGCGTTAGGTAAACCAAATAGACACAGCGCCTGATCAATTAAATGAGGGCCCAAATCTTTCAGGATTCCGGCGCCGGAATTAGCAGATTCTTTGTGTTGCTTCGGACTCAGAAACGGATTATAGCGGTCAAAATGAAATTCGGCTTCCACGATTTCGCCAAGCACTTCATCTGAAATAATTTTTTGAACGGTTTTAAAATCACTATCCCATCTCCTGTTTTGGAAAACGGCCAATTTCACTCCTCGTTCTTTTGCCAATGCCGCTAATTCTAGCGCTTGGGCAACGGTTGTGGTAAATGCTTTTTCGACTATGGCATGTTTTCCCGCAAGCAATACTTTTTTAGCATATTCATAATGGGTTTCCACTGGCGTATTAACAATGACCAGATCTACGTCATCCTCGAGCAGTGCCTCCATTGCGAAATAACTTTTAACCAACGGGTAATCCTCTCGTATTAGTTTTTTACTTCTTTCCCAGGAACCAGTCAGTTCAAATCCTGGGTGAAATTCTAAAAAAGGAGCATGGAATACTTTTCCGGACATACCGTAGGAAAGTAAAGCCGTTCTTATTTTTTGCATATTAGTGTTTTATAAAATACGAATTTATACCTTTATATCTTAAGCCTTATAGGAACTTATCTGTTTTCAAAGTTTAACCAGATAAGGAATATAAGTTCGTATAAGAATGGGTTTATTTAATTAATTTTAGCTCTTTCGTATTGTTTTGGCCATTGAATTTCTGCTTCTAAATCATGGGCAAATGTCAACCCTAAATTCGGATTTCTTAGCGATTCTCTGGCAAACAAAACCAAATCCGCCTTTCCTGAAGCAACGATTTCTTCTGCTTGACTGGCTTCGATGATTAAACCTACGGCGCCAGTTCTGATACCAACTTCCTTTTTGATTTGGTCTGCAAAAGGCACTTGATAATTTGAACCCAATTGAATTTGCTGATGCGATACCGCGCCACCCGAGGAAACATCTATTAAATCCACGCCTTTTTCCTTTAGTATTTTCGAAAGCTGTACTGATTCTTCAATATTCCATCCGCCTTCAGCCCAGTCTGCTGCTGATATTCTGATAAATAAAGGCAACTCTTTCGTCCACTCCGATTGTACGGCTTCCACAACTTCCAGAGTAAATCGGATTCGGTTCTCAAAACTTCCTCCATATTCATCGGTTCTAAAATTGGACAAAGGCGAAAGAAACTGATGTAATAAATAACCGTGTGCGGCATGAATTTCCAGTACTTGAAAACCCGCTTCCACCGCTCTTTTGGTCGCGGATGCAAAATCTGAAACTACTTTTTGAATTCCTAATTTATCAAGTGCTATTGGTGGTTTTTCATTTTCATGATACTCTACAGCACTTGGAGCCACGGTGTCCCATCCCCCTCGGCTTATATCAATTTTTCTTCCACCTTCCCATGGCGACGCAGCACTCGCTTTTCTTCCGGCATGCGCCAATTGAATTCCTGGAACGGCATTTTGACTGAGAATAAACTGGTTGATAATTTTCATCTTGTCCATCTGCTCGTCTTTCCAAAGCCCTAAATCTCCGGGAGAAATTCTGCCTTCTGGAGAAACTGAAGTGGCTTCCTGAATAATCAATCCCGCTCCACCGCTAGCGCGACTGCCTAAGTGCACGAGATGCCAATCATTGGCAAAACCATCTGTTGCTGAATATTGGCACATGGGGGAAATAACAATTCTATTTTTAAACGTAATACTTTTTATTTGAAGAGGAGAAAATAATTTTGAAGACATAAAGTAAATTTTAAAGTGAAGATAACGAGAAATATCGTTTGAAAAAAGTAAAGTTAAGGTACATAGACGAAAGTAAAAATTGAAATTCTATTAATTAACAAACATTTAAAACGCTATGGAACAATTATTGTAAATTAAACAAATAGAAAACCTTACTTTTGTACGTTGTAAAAGAACTAAAATTAAAAAATGGACATATTTATAAAGCTTTCTCAATTTTTATTGAGCTTATCATTACTTATTATACTTCACGAATTAGGACATTTTATTCCTGCTAAATTATTCAAAACCAGAGTCGAAAAATTTTACTTGTTTTTTGATGTTAAATATTCCCTTCTAAAAAAGAAAATTGGCGAAACCGAATACGGTATTGGTTGGTTGCCTCTAGGTGGCTATGTGAAAATATCTGGGATGATCGACGAAAGCATGGACAAAGAACAAATGGCTTTGCCTCCACAACCTTGGGAATTTCGTTCTAAACCGGCTTGGCAGCGTTTAATCATTATGCTTGGTGGCGTTACCGTGAATTTTATTTTAGCCTTCATTATTTATATCGGAATGGCATTTGCTTATGGCGATACTTATATTGCTAATTCAGATTTGAAAGACGGTCTTTTGATTGAGAATAAAGCCATGCAAAATGCAGGTTTCAAGACGGGAGATAAAATCTTGGCAGTAGATGGTGAAAAAATAGCCAAATTCGACAATGATATTAATGCAAAAATTGTGATGGGCAAACTGGCTCTTATCGAAAGAAATGGAATCCAACAAGAAATAAAAATGCCGAATGATTTTGTAGACCAGTTGTCAAAAGTTGAAAAAGCACCAATCGTAGGTATTAGAATACCATTTGTTATTGGAGCTGTTGACACACAATCTAAAAATACAACATTATTACCAAAGGATATTTTTCTTTCCCTTAACGGTGAAAAAACAAAATACCTTGATGAGGCAAAAATTGTTTTACAAAAAAACAAAAACAAAACAATTCCGGCTACCATTATCAGAAATCGAAAGGAAGAGCATATCAACGTTGTCGTTTCAAAAGAAGGAACGCTAGGAGTGCAATTAGGTGGATTAGGTTTGGATTCTCTGGAAAAATTAGGGTACTATAAAATCAGTAAACAAGAATTTAGTTTATTCGAGTCTATTCCGTTTGGAATTACAAAAGGTAAAAACCAATTAGTAGGATACGGAAAACAATTAAAAATGATTTTCAGTCCAAGTACGGGTGCTTACAAACAAGTGGGTGGTTTTAAAGCCATATTTGATATTTTTCCCAGTAATTGGAGTTGGGAAACTTTTTGGTCAATTACGGCAATCTTATCAATAATGCTCGGTGTAATGAACTTATTGCCTATCCCGGCACTTGATGGTGGACATGTAATGTTTTTATTATATGAAATCATCAGCGGCAAAAAACCAAGTGACAAATTCCTAGAGAATGCGCAAATGGTTGGTTTCGTATTACTTATAACACTGTTACTATTTGCTAACGGAAACGACATTTACAAGGCAATTGTAGGGAAGTAAAAAAAAATGAAAAAAGTTTTATTTTTGCTTGCAGAAATCAAATTAAGCCCTATCTTTGCACCGCTTTACAAGTGAAACAAACTGCACTAATAAGCACACAAAAACGTTCATTCATTACCAGAATAAAAATATACAGT
This sequence comes from Flavobacterium fructosi, assembly GCF_042787335.1. Lineage (NCBI taxonomy): Bacteria > Pseudomonadati > Bacteroidota > Flavobacteriia > Flavobacteriales > Flavobacteriaceae > Flavobacterium > Flavobacterium fructosi. Next base: position 207,391 of record NZ_JBHZQA010000005.1, read on the forward strand.
TTCCTTCTTAGCTCAGTTGGTTAGAGCATCTGACTGTTAATCAGAGGGTCCTTGGTTCGAGCCCAAGAGAGGGAGCTTTTTAAAAAGACTTTACAGTGATGTAAGGTCTTTTTTGTTTTAAAGCTGTAATGAAAGCTAGACTTCCTAATGTTTTGTCAAAAACTGTGGATTTTGTCATTTCACAACTTAGACCCATTTTTTGATAAAAAAGGTATCCATTACGGTACACTATCCTTTTACCTATATAATTTTTCAAAAGTACTGTTGAGGTTTTTTTGATAATCCATCGTTTCCGTTAAACCAGTTTGTAAATGCAACCTGGTCAGGAGGGTCTCTCTAAGATGCCTTATGCTAAAATTATCAAATAAATACGGCTCTTGTGTAAAATTTGAAAGAAGGATTTCCACAACATAGCTTATTCAAACAGGTTTCTTTCTTTTAAAAAATCAAAAATTAACTTATCCACCTCTGATATTTTATCTTTATCGGAATAATTTAGCCATATCATTTCTTCGATTTCTGAATCTGCTTTTAGTAAACCGGTATAACTTGCGGAGTAACAAGTCATTTTAACAAACGTGTCTGCAGTATGCCCATGAGCTTGAGCTTGAAAAATCCCCATAAATTTTAGCGTATTAGGAATTAATTCTACATTAAGTTCTTCTTTAATTTCACGACATAACGCCTGCTCGTCCGCCTCATCATTTTCTCTTTTACCCCCTGGGATATAATATTTATTTTTACCAAAAGATTTTGTACATAGAATTTTATTATTTTTAATTTCAATCCAAGCTAGCTTATCAATTATTTTCATTTGTTGTGTTTTTAATATTATCTTGGTTTTAGTTTGCAAAGTAACTAAATATCCTCCTATTCACTTCTTTTACCACTGCCGTTTTATCAATGTAATTTTTTTCAATCGAATACTTGATGATTTTTGAGTCTTTTTTGTTTTAAAGCTGTAGTGACATCAGTACTTCAAGTTGTTCTTAAAAAATGGCGATCTATCTTCCGATTTACTATTATAGATTACCAATTGTTCTTATAGTCTTTATTACGGAACAATTGTGCGATTTTTAATAATACGCGGTGCAGGAAATGGAACATTCACGCTCAACTATTAGAAAAAAATAATGGAGCTATTTTTCTTTTTTGTTTTTTAAATTTCGATATTTACCTAAAAAAAAAAATTGATGATACGAAGAAGATTTATTGGTTCAGCAGCTTTATTTGGAATTGCAGGTATTATGGGATTTACAATGCGCCCAAAGAAAAAACCTTTACTGCACCATGTGTTTTTTTGGTTAAAAAACCCACAATCAGAGTCAGATAAACAACAATTGATTACTGGTTTAAAAACTTTAGCAGCAATTCCAACGATTCGTCAAATTAATGTTGGCGTTTTAGCTTCCACTGAGAAACGGGAAGTTGTAGACACCTCCTGGGACGTTTCAGAACTGATGTTTTTTGATGATGAAGCTGGGCAAAAAATATACCAGGAGCATCCACTTCATCAGATTTTTATAAAGAACTGTTCTCATTTATGGGAAAAGGTAGTTGTTTATGATTCGATAGATGTATAAAAGCGGAAGGAGTTGCGCTACTGCCAATTCAAGTGACAATACTATTTTACTGCGCGTTTCGCAATTTATTTCTTGAATTCTTTTATATATACAAACTGTTATTTTAATTCCACTTGATTAAATTGCTGTTATTTTTAAAAGAAAAAATTAAAACTACTTTTGAAAGATTACAAAAGAATAAGTCAAAACTATAATTTCATATACTGCATAAAGTAGATGAATCCCAAAGCCAAATCATTAGTAACTCAAAAGATCTAATTATACAAAATTCTTATTTATAGAGAAATGGATAATAAGAGCTTACCCTAAAACAGGCAGATTAGCCTTCCTTGCCACATAAAAAAGTATATCGACATAGACAATGAATATCTTTATGGCCCATTTAAGTAAAGGATTAAGTAATGATTTCTATCAATTAAATACAATTTGTTTTACAATCACAATTCCCTCCAACAGACTTAAAATTTTTTTGTGTTTGTTAATTAAAAGCAAATTAAAAATACTTCCTTATCTTTTTTATTCCTCTTTTAGTATCTTTCAAAAAGATTTTTACCCAATCGGAACAAAAAAATATTGCTTATGAAAAAAATCACACTAGTTTCTCTTTCGATTATATCATTTCTTTCATTTACTTGCGATGCGCAAGTCAAACCAAACGATATTGTCATTAAAGATGAGATAAAAACATATACTTTAGAAAGCGTAGCCTCAGATATTGCTATTCCTTGGGGAATGACTTGGTTACCAGACGGTGCCATGTTAGTTACTGAAAAAAGTGGTATTCTGTATCATATCAAAAACGGCACAAAAACCGAAATCAAAAATGTTCCCAAAGTGTATTCTCGAGGACAAGGTGGATTGTTAGATATCGTCCTGCATCCTGACTATGCTAAGAATGGTTGGATTTATATGACCTACGCTTCAGATGAGGGCGAAGGGTCCGGTGGTAACACTAAACTAATTCGAGCAAAATTATTAGACGGAAGTCTGACACAAATTGAATCGCTTTACAAAGCCACTCCAAATACTACAAAAGGACAGCATTTTGGTTCCCGAATTGTATTTGACAACGACGGCTATTTATATTTCTCGGTGGGAGAACGTGGGGAGCATTTCGTAAATCCGCAAGACATTACACGCGATGGTGGAAAAATATACCGATTAAATGATGACGGAAGCATCCCTAAAGACAATCCATTTGTAGGCCAGACCGGAGCCAAAGAAGCAATTTACACTTATGGGAATCGCAATCCGCAGGGAATGGCAAAAAATCCCGTAACGGGAGCCATTTGGGCACATGAACACGGGCCTCAAGGTGGAGATGAAATCAATATTATCAAGAAAGCGGCTAATTATGGATGGCCGGTGGTTACTTATGGCATCGATTACGATGGAACAACCATCAGTAAAGAAAACGAAAAACCAGGCATTGAAAAACCTATTTATTATTGGCTGCCTTCCATCGCTCCAAGCGGAATGACTTTTGTAACTAGTGACAAATATCCGGACTGGAAAGGACATTTGTTGGTTGGTTCTTTAAAATTTCAATATCTTGAATTGCTAAAGTTGAAAGGTAATGAAGTTATAGGCAGACAAAAAATCGCAACCGATATTGGTCGTGTGCGTAATGTGGCGCAAGGCCCGGATGGCTATATTTATATGGGCGTTGAAGGAAAAGGAATTATTAAAATCATACCGAATTAAATATGTTGACAACGAAAATATTTTTAGGATTTGGAGTGTTAGTATTAGGAAGCTTCTCTTTCGAAAAACCATTTCCCCCAGACAATTACAGTGACATCAATACCGAAACTCCGGTTGTTTCAAAACTTCAGTCACCCGGAAAAGAAATTTATGCTGATTTTTGCATGCAATGTCATGGTGCAAATGGTAAAGGAGATGGTAAGAACTTCCCGCCTCTTGCCGGTTCTGACTGGCTGAAAACCAAGAGAAATCAAAGTATCGCTGCCGTAAAATTTGGACAAAGTGGCGAAATTATTGTCAATAAAATCAAGTTCAATAGCAGCATGCCAGCCATGGGACTTACGGATCAGGAAGTCGCTGATGTGATGAATTACATCATGACATCCTGGAGTAATAAACAAACTAAAATCGTTACCGAGAAAGAAGTCGCGGCCATTAAAAAATAAAATTCAGACTCAGGATTTCGATCTAAAAAACATACGATACCGAAAAACCACCATAAAAATTAATGGGATTTCCCGGATAAAAATAACGCGGAGCAGCAGTACCAAAACCAACTGCATTAGGCAGAATGTTGGCTGCATATTTAGTGTCTAAAGCATTATTAATTCCAGCATTAAGCTCTATTTTTAAAATTTTAAGAATCGTAAAAACATACGTCGTTTTAATATCAAGCAACGAATACCGCTCACTGTATTTTGTATTGGAATCGTTTAACGGAATTTTTCCTATCGTCCGGAAAGAAGTGTTGACACTAAATCCGTTTTTAGTATTTAAATCCACTCCAAAATTGAATTGTTTTTCGGGAACTCCCGTAAGTTGGTTTCCCGAATAATTCGCATCACCATCCAAAAATTCTTTGAATTTAAAAGTATTGAACGCGCCTGAAAAATAAGGTTTGATTTGAAGTTGGGTCAGTTCTAGAATTTTGTAATTAACCAAGAATTCCAAACCCGTATGCGAACTGCTGCCCGCATTAATTCCTACAAATTGATCCTCAGCGGTGCGTCGTGCCACCAATAAATTTTCAATTTGTGTGGAATAAAAAGTTACCTCTGTATATACTTTATTTGTAAGCCAATTTCCTTTGAAACCCAATTCGTAATTCCAACCAATTTCCGGTTTTAAATTGGTGTTTATTTGACCTTCGGGAGTCAATGTTTCGGCAACCGAAGGAACAGAAAATCCTTTGCTGACGGACGTAAATATATTTTTCCCATTGCTTACTTTATACGACAAACCAACTCTTGGCGACCAAACATTTCCAAAAGTAAATGGCATTTTTTGACCGCCAGAATTATTTTCGAAAACATCTTTTAGCGAATATTTCGTTGTGTTTAATGCCAAACCGGTTTCCAGATGCAGTTTTTCTGAAATCCAAAGTTCCATCTGTAAAAAGTAGTTGGTGTAATTCCGATTTTGTTTGATGGCACTAAACTCCTTTCCTTGAATACTGCCTTGACCCGGTTGCGATAGGTACAAATTTTCAGAAAGAGAATACCCGTATTTTTCGGTTAATAATTCGGTGCCAAAACTCAATTCAAAGGGCAAAGAAAACAATCGGTTCTTATAATTTACATTAGAACGAAGACCTAGCGAAATTATTTTTTCGTCCAAAATATTAAACGGCCTGGGTTCATAAGCATCTTTATAATTAGAAAAAATACTGGTTTGAATGGACCATTTCTGCGAAAATTGATGATCGTATCCCAATCCAAGCATGAATTTATCATACGACTCAAAACCTTGTGCCGCTGCCCAAGTAGCGGCTGCCTTCTCCGGATTGTTTTTTAAATCCGTCTCATTAATAGAACTTGGAATAAAAGCTTTCAATTGGGTGAACGTTCCCAAAAATGACAAACTGCCATTGGAACTAACTTTTTGTTTGGCGTGTAAATTAAATGATTTTCTGTTATACGAACTATTGGCCCTAAATCCTACACTTTGTAAATCCGAATAGCTTATTAATACATTCCTTTTGGAATCACTGTATCCTGCCGAAAGTCGTTGCTGCAGCAGCCCAAAACTTCCAAAAGTGACCGTTGATTTCCCAAAAGATTCTAATAATGGTGTCTCCCTTGAAAACAACTGAATCACTCCACCCAAACCGGAACCAAAACTGGTAGAATTGGGCCCTTTAATAATTTCTATTTTTTCAATTGAAGCCAAATCAATATCATCAATCGTAGTTTCGCCTTCACCGGAAGTCAATGGGATTCCATCAAAATAGGCTTTTATTCTATTGGTTCCGTATTGAGATCGGGCGCCAATACCACGAATAGTGATCCTGTTGGTATTCAAAGTGCCTTGTTGCATCGTAACGCCAGAAATTTTGTTTAAAACCGGCGTCAGTATAACTCCATCACTTTTATTGATGTCTACGCTAGTAATCACAGAAACGGACGCTGCAACATTTTGAAGCATATTTTTGATAGGAGAACCCTTCAATGTAATTTCTGAAAGGGCGACTGTATCTTTTTTTATTTGACTAAAAATCGATGTAAGGTAAAATAGAAACAAAAAATGAATGAAAAATGAAAGTCTATAGTTTTCCAAGTTTTTTGATGAATTGATTTATAAAAAAGTTTCTAAATTTTTATAAAGTTACTGTTTTCTTTTATCTTATAAAAAGCTGAAAGTTTGGAATTTGGTTTGCAGATGCAATGTCTTTATTCCTTTACACTCCCAAAACAAAAAATACGGTATCACAATCTGTTTAAGACTAAAGATCGAGTACTATTTGCTTTCAATTAATTAGTGAAGGAAACTGTTTTACTAATCCCTAGTCGTATTTAATTTAAAAAAAAGCATCCTTTTACGGGAAACCGTAAAATAACTAATCTAGAGTGACTTATGTTTGCACTACCTAATGGCCTATAATTCAAAAAACTAATGTTCTAAACTTTGGAAACAGCATGCTGAAATAGGGAAGTTTCAATAGTGGTTTGATTTGTAATTTGTTCTTTATTGAAACACTTTGCTAATCGACTTCTAAGAAGTTTCCCTCCAAAGTTTGTTCTAAAAATATTGTATTGCTTTACGACTTCCTTGTTATAATGGGGTTTTGGTTAATCAGTGTTGTGAAGTGAAAAGAAGACTGTCGGTAACGATAGTCTTTTTTGTTTATCACTATTGGAAAAGGCAAAAAAGGAAATGTAACCTACAGAAAATAATAGAATTCTTAACAAAAAGAATTCGATTTGAGAAATATCACTAAAAGTGGGTATTGCATAAATAAAATATTACTCGTTTTTTTGTATAAATTATATACGGTAACAACTATAAACTTAAATATTATGATAAAAATTCTATACTTATTAATTGTTGGTATGGTTTGCTTTATATTCAAAATAATCCAATAAGAATCTTTTCTCACCGCAATAATTTTCAATAACTATTGTTTTAAGGAATGGTAAATAATTTACAAGGCTTCCAAAAAGGAGGCCTTTTCTAATTAACAAGGCTACTAGTATTAACCCGACCTGATTATTTATTAGACATAAAAAGTACGCTGTTAAAACCAGCACTTATAGCTTGACTAATCCGTGAATTATATAAAAATTATACCCCACTAATACTATTTTAATGGACGAGCCGTTCTTAAAATACTTTATATTTGCAATGAAAAATAAATAGACTTAATTTATGAAAAAGCCACTTTTTGCCTTCCTAATCCTTCCAATATTGTTTTTAGTATCCAGTTGCAATCGTGGAAAAGCTGCTGACATAGAAACTGGAAAAGAAAAAACTAAAATTGTTCAAACTGATTCCGTAAAAGAACCAATTATTCAAACCATTGACACTGTTGATTACAACAAAAGAATGGTGGCTTTGAGCAATAATGACACCACAGGAAGATGGCCGGTAAAGACACCTTATCCTTTGGCTGGAGCATTATTACCATACAATAGAATCATTGCTTATTATGGAAATCTATATTCGACAAGAATGGGGATTTTAGGAGAAATACCAAGAGCTCAAATGCTTAAGAAATTACAAGGTGAAGTGGCTAAATGGCAAGCTGCCGACCCTTCTGTAAAGGCAATCCCGGCCTTGCATTATATTGCTGTTACGGCCCAAGGTGCCCCGGGTAAAGACAACAAACACCGTATGAGAATGCCCTTCAAGCAAATCGATACCATTCTAAGTTGGGCAAAACCTATTAATGCTTTAGTGTTTGTAGATATTCAAGTGGGACACAGTAATGTAAAAGATGAAGTTACTAATCTGGTACAATACCTTTCAATGCCTAATGTTCATTTAGGAATTGATCCTGAATTTTCATTAAAAAACGGCGAGATTCCTGGATCAAAAATCGGGACTTTTACTGCTGATGACATCAATGATGCTATTGATATTTTGGCCAACCTTGTACGCAAAAACAAATTAACTCCAAAAGTGCTTATCGTACACCGTTTTACACAAGGTATGGTAACCAACTATAAAAAAATAAAAACAGTTCCCGAAGTTCAAGTAGTAATGGATATGGACGGTTTTGGTGACAAAGTGCTAAAAAAGGATTCTTACCGAAGCTATATTTATAAAGAACCTGTTCAGTTTACCGGATTTAAATTATTTTATAAAAATGATATTAGAAAAAATTGGGTGATGTATACCCCGGAAGAATTAGTGAAATTTACACCTAAACCTAGCTACATTCAATACCAATAATTTTTTTAAACAAACTTTCGATTTATGAAAAATAGTGCTTTTTTAGTTTTTGCAGGTCTTTTTTTATTGGTAGGTTGTCACTCTGAAACCGCTAAAACCAAAAATGAGGTTGTTTTATCTGCTGCACCAATTGTAAAAAAAATAGCTTCAAAAAAAACAATGGCTGACGCCGCGACCATTCTTTCCAAAAAAGAAGTGCCAGTTTTGTGCTATCATAATATTAAAGAATTGAAAGCAGGTGATGGTGAAATGACAAAAACGTATACGGTTTCACCAACCAATTTTGCGCAGCAAATGAAAGCCTTATCGGATGCCGGTTATCATAGTATTTTACCCAATCAATTGTATGACTATCTCGTATATGACGTACCGTTGCCTTCAAATCCTGTAATGATCACATTTGATGATACGCGGGGCGAGCAACTTAGCATTGGCGCTACAGTGATGAAAAAATACGGATTTAAAGGGGTGTTCTTTATAATGACCGTTTCTATTAATCGTCCGGGCTATTTGACTAAAGAGCAAATTAAAAGTTTATCTGATAGTGGAAATATTGTTGCAGCACATACTTGGGATCATCATATGGTGACTAAATATGCGGGTGACGACTGGAATACCCAATTAATAAAACCAAAAGCTAAACTTGAGGAAATCATTGGTAAACCGGTGACTTATTTTGCATATCCATTCGGTTTATGGAATAAAGCAGCGATTCCTGAGTTAAAAAAGAGCGGATACCAAATGGCTTATATTTTAGCGACAAAAAGAGATTCTGTTAATCCTTTGTACACTATAAGACGTATTATTGTTGCTGGCCAATGGTCTACCCCCAGTACAATGGAAGCGATAAAATCTTCTTTTCACTAACAGTTATGCTATAAAGAAGACACAAGTTGGTTTCATTCTAGCTTATAAAATAGAAACGCCCTATTCTTGTAATGAGAATAGGGCGTTTTTTATTCGTTTAACTTCTAAAATGAAACCTAGTAATCAATATTGAATATCCATTTAGTACAGGTAAAAAAAAATAGCATCTTTAATTGTATAATCCTGAAATACTGTTTTTTATTTAAAAATATAAAGGAAATGGATTCAATAAATCTACTTTCCTTTAATGATCTATTTACCTCGGTGACAACCAACTCTGCGGGTTGTTATAGGTCGTGTTTTGAAGGATTAAAAATTTGATAACCGTTTTGCCTGTTTCATTATTGGTTCTTACCCTTCCTAAACTTTGTTTGATGCTCACCTTATCTCCTTTGCTTACCGAAACCGAACTTAAATTTTGATAAACGGTAAAGAAATCTCCATGCTGAATCATTACGGCTTTATTTAATGGAGATAAAACAATAACACTTGTTACTTCGCCACCAAATACTGCTCTAGCATTAGAACCCTGCTCGGTCGTGATTTCTACACCACTGTTATGAATTGTCAACGTACTAAATACAGGATGAGGTTGATCTCCATAACCCAATGAAATAAATCCTTTTTCTACCGGGTAAGGCAATCTTCCTCTATTGGCTCTGAAATTATCTGCAATCAATTTGGATTCCGGTGTCAATTCAATTTTTGATGAAGATACGGCAACTTTAGAAACCGGAGCACTTGGATTCGCTTTGGCTCTTTCTAACGCTGCTTTCCTATTGGCAGCAGCAATGGCTTCACGAACTATTCTATTAATTTGTTTGTCGATCGAACGGGACTCTTGCTGTTTTTTTCTAATTTCCGACTGAATTTTATTCTTGTCTTTTTTAATAGTACTTACTAATCTTTCCTGCTCTTTTTTCTCTTTTTCCAAAGATGAACGCTCTTTTTCTTTTTCGACGATAAGTTTTTGTTTGGCCGTTTTTTGAACATTTAATCTACCGTTGTAATCCAGGAGTTGGTTTGATTTTGAACTTATTTCCTCTCCTTGCATTTTTCGATAATTGGTGTACTGCTTCATGTATTGCGCTCTTTTATAAGCCTGCAAAAAATTCTCTGAAGACAACAAGAACATGGCTCTACTCTCCTCAGAACGACTTTTATAGGATTTCACAATCATCTCCGCATAATCTGCTTTGAGGATTTCTAATTCTTTTTTAAGCTTATTGATTTTTACTTGGTTAACATACATGTCATTCCCCAAAAGCTTGGTTTGCTTTTCGGTAGTGGTTATTAATTTTTCTTTCAGCTTAATCTTATTGCTTTGAATTACAATTACATTGATCGCACTTTTTTCTTTTTTCTTTACGCTCTGCAAAAGTTTCTCGTTTTCGCGAATTTCTTTTTGGATTTGAGCTTTTCGTGCTTCTAATTTTTCTTGTTGTGATTCCTGGCTCCACAGCAGTGAAGTCGTACATATAAAAATTAGGCTAAGGAGAAATTTTGGCATACTAAAAAAATATTTTTTACAAATTTACTTAATTATAATTCTTTTATACCCATTCGGAACACTATAAGGAAAAGAAAGTTCTTCATTGAAGGATACCGTATTGTAATCTAAATTTATTTCGGCCTTCCCTTTTGTCTGTAATGTGTTTATTAAAACATTCGAAGGCAATGTAGCCTCGTTGTACACTTTATTGTCTGAATAGGCTACTTTTATCGTTCTATTTTGAGCGGTTTGTGTTATTTCCTGCCTTTTTACCAAAAATTTATCGGCATCAAAGAAAAACGATTTTTTCGTATTGTTATTCGAAATGTCGTCTAATCTGTAGGTTTGTTCCGCCAGTGACTCCGTATATTTTCCTTTATTTAGATCATCTATTGCATCTCCTAACAACATATTTTGGATTTTATTGAAATCTAAATCGGTTCCTAACCATTGACTCAAACCTCTAAAATCTCCTTCAAAATAACTGCCGTTGATTTTCTCGTAATAGCTCACTGATGTTGGGGTAATCAATGCTTTTGCCATTGTAATTCCCAAAAAACGTATGCTTACCAAAATCTGTTCGTCTTTCTTGATTTTTATTTCTGCCGTAACATTTTGGGTCTGCTTGTCATCTACATAGCGGGCATTCGATTTAATATATAATGTAGAAAAATTGTTTTTATTGTTGTAATGATTTTCTATAATTTTATTTGCCGTCAAATGGGTGGCTTTCACACTAGCCTCAGCCACAATTGCTTTGGATTTACAGGACATCATTAAAACGAGTATTGCTAGTATTGCTATTTTTTTCATTATTTTTTTTCTTTTAATAATTGATTCGCTTTGGAAAAATACATTTCTTTTTTGTTGTCATCTCCCAAACCATTGTATGCTTCACCAAGTTGGATATTGAAATTTATTTCCATTGTTTTGTCGTCTACCAAATAATCCAAACCCATTTCCAGTATATCCTTCGCTTTTTTAAATTGCTTTAATTGGTTATTTGCCAAACCCGAATAATAATAAAATTGAGGTTGCGATGGAAAAGACGCTATCATTGACATCGCTTTTTTACCTATCAATTCAAATTGTTTCACTTCAGTATACGCTTGAAGCAAAAGCAAATTAGTTTCAATATCTTCGGAATTTCCGTTTTTTAGCGCCCATTCATAAAATTTAATGGCGTTATCCCATTGTTTTTTATTATGATAAAACTTCCCTACTTCTTTGGCCACATTAATTTCTTTGTCCGAATCAAAATAAGCAATTGCTTTTTCTAAATCCGCCGAATACTGCGGGTTTTTATCGGTAAAAATCAAAAACTCATTCAGCATTCTGTGCTTTATTTTTAAATCTATTTTGGCACTTGCCAAAGAAATATTCATAGCATTTATTGCTTTTTGAGCCTCATTATTCTCCAAATAATTTTTGAATAGACTTACCTGTGCCCATTCCGATGTTGGGATCGCTTCCGCTAATTTTTTGGCAGTCTCAAATGCTTTTTCTTCTTCATTATTTCTAGAATATAAATTGATCAACGCGATATAATTCGACTCTTCTTTTGGATCTTTGTCGATTTGGGTTATCAAATTTGATATTTCCGTATTTTGATATTTTCCTTCAGACAAAATCTGTATTTTGTATAATTCCCGTCTTTCCGTTTTTCCAGAGGTCGCGTTCAATTCATTGATGAGATTCAACGCTTTGTCAAATTGATTTGTAGCCATGTAAAGTGACGTCAAATCTTCTTTATATTTGGTATCGAATGTGATCAATTTATTAATTACCACTATCGCTTGACTGAAATTCTTGGTTTCATAACTCACATCATACATGCCAACCCAGAACCACGCATTAGTTGGGTCAATTTGGGTGGCGCGTTCAAATGAACTGTAAGCATTTTTATAATCTTTTGATGCTAAATAATTTTTTCCCAATTCAAAATAGACTGTCGCATTGTTAGGTTGTAACTTCAAACATTTGTCTAAAGAAACAATCGCTTTATCATAGTTTTCAATTCCTTTTTGAAGCAAAGACTCATAAAAAGAATCTTCAAACTGATCTGCATCCTGTTTTATTTTTTCGGGTTCCGTTTGTGCCATTAACAAAGTGGAATTGCATTGCAAAACAAAAAGTATAAATAAAAATGAAAATTTTTTCATTAGTTTTTATTTTCTCCACTTTAGGAAGGTTGAGTGAAATCTATTCCAATACCGAGTAATCGCCGATGCTAATGCTGGTGAAATTACCATCAAAACTGGCGTGATTCCCTATCATAGCATTATCCAGATTGGCGTTTTTTATATGCGAATGGGTTTGCACCAAACTATTTTTTATGGTACTGTTAACAACATGACATCCATTTCCTAATGACACATTGGGTCCAACGGTTGCATTTATTATTACTACATCTTCTCCAATATAACATGGCGGAATGATAGTTGAATTTTCTAACATAACATCAAAGTCCACTAAATGCGTTCCATCATTATGTAAAAAACTTAACATTCTGGAATTTGTTTCTACCGTTACATTCTTATTTCCGCAATCCATCCATTCGTCGACTTTACCTGGAACAAATACCATGCCTTTTGCCATCATTTGTTTTATTCCATCATTTATTTGATATTCTCCACCGTGAATGATGTTATTATCCAATACTAATTGAAGTTCGTTTTTTAAGACGGAAACATCTTTAAAATAGTAAATTCCGATAACGGCAAGGTCTGAAACAAATGTCGCAGGTTTCTCCACCAGTTCGACAATTTCATTTGCTTCGTTTAAGTTGATTACACCAAAAGCTTCTGGATGATCTACTTGTTTTACCCAAATAACACTATCGGCATTTTGATCTAAATCGAAATCGGCGCGAATTAAAGTATCGGCGTAAGCTATAACAGCTGGTCCGCTCAAAGAATCTTTGGCACACATAATAGCATGACCGGTTCCTAAGGCTTCATTTTGGTAATAAATAGTTCCTTTGGCGCCTAATTTTTGCGCGATAGCAATTAGTTCTTCTTCTACTTTTTTACCAAAACTTTCATGAATTATAAAGGCTACCTCTTCAATTTCTTGATTCAGAACTCCTGCAATATCTTCTACTAGTCGATGAACAATTGGTTTTCCAGCGATAGGAATTAATGGTTTTGGAATGGTTAATGTATGTGGGCGAAGGCGAGATCCACGACCTGCCATTGGTACTATTATTTTCATATTCTTTATATTAAAAGATTGAAAGATTAAAAGATTGAAAAATTAGAATCAAAAATCTTTGAATTATTTACTGTTTAAATTATTAAATTAATTTATTTCACTCCTGTACTTCCAAAACCGCCTTCACCTCTGGCCGTTTCCGTTAATTCCTGAACTTCTACCCAGTCGGCACGTTCGTGTTTGGAAATAATAAGTTGCGCTATGCGTTCTCCATTTTCGACTACAAATGGTTGGTTGGATAAATTTACTAAAATTACGCCTATTTCCCCACGATAGTCGGCATCAATAGTTCCGGGAGAATTAAGGACGGTAATTCCGTTTTTGGCAGCCAGTCCGCTTCTTGGGCGCACTTGCGCTTCGTACCCTATAGGTAATTCAATAAAAAGGCCTGTTTTTACGATGGCTCTTTCCAATGGTTTCAGTATGATAGAATCCGTCAAATTGGCTCTTAAGTCCATTCCTGCCGAGGCTTTGGTTTCATAATTAGGCAAACTATGATTCGATTTATTGATGATGTTTATTGTCATGATTATTTATTTAGAAGGGACAAGTCGCGACTTGTCCGTACATAATGATTTGTTTTTTTAGCCCTGATAGCAGTGAAAATCCTTTCTAGTCCTGAACTTTTTCAGGACTAGAAAGATTGTAACGAATAGCAGGAAATAGCTCCTAAAATTCAATAGGATAAATTTAATTCTTTTTGGCGTTTAAAATCCGGGATAATGTTTCTTTTTCGTTGTAATATATAAAATACATGAATGCAAGTAATAACGCGATTCCAACATAATAATTTTCGCGGAAACCATAAAATGAAATCGCTGAAAACCCAATGGATAAACTGAGATATCCTCCTATTTTCTTAGCATCATACGGAATTGGATAGTATTTGTTTCCTAGATAATAGGAGATAACCATCATGCTTCCGTAGGCCGCAATGGTTGCGATTGCGGATCCATAATAACTCATGGTTGGAATAAGCAGGTAGTTGAGCACTAATGTCACTATTGCACCCACAATGGAGATATAAGCACCGATATACGTTTTGTCGATTAGTTTGTACCAGACCGAAAGGTTCGTGTAAATTCCCAGGAAAAAGTTAGCCAAAATAATCAGCGGAACGACTTTCATTGCTTTCCAATACGAAGGATCGCGGATCATGAGATATTTAAAAACATCTGCAAAAACAATTACCGACAATAAAATAAAAGAACCAAAGATAACAAAATATTTGGTGACCGTGGCATACGTTTGCGGCGCATTGGGTTCCGAAGAATGACTAAAGAAAAACGGTTCGATTCCTAGGGTGTAAGCGGTTCTATACAACACCATGAACAATCCTAATTTATAACAAGCCGAATAAACACCCACTTCGGTTTCCGCAATATTTGCAGGCAACCATCTTCCTAAAAGGATTTTGTCAAATTGTTCATTTATGGAAAAAGCAATTCCAGCGACCAATATGGGCAAGCCGTAACGCATCATCCGTTTCCAAAGCGCCAAATCAAATTTCCATTTTAATAAAAAGTAATCAGGCGACAAGACCATGAATGTTAAGAAACTGGCAATGATATTGGCTAGGAAAATATAACCTATTTGGAAATTATCTGCAAACAAAGACCCTAAAAAACTATCCGGTTGCGATTGAGCTATTTTGGGTAAATACACTAAAAAGAAAACGCTTAAGCTAAGATTGACAACAACATTTCCAATTTTTATTGCTGAGTAAACCATTGGTTTTTGGTACGCACGAAGTTTTGAAAACGGAACAATCACCAAGGCATCCAATACTAAGATCCAAATGGTATAGGTAATGTACTGCGTGTCTATTCCTGACCATTGAGAAAGTGTGTTTCGGTATAAAAGTCCTAGAAATAAAAAACAAATTGAGGTCCAAAAAACAGAAACCATAGTGGTTTCAATAACCACTTTTTTATCGGTTTCTTTATTATAGAACCTAAAAAAAGCAGTTTCCATTCCGTAAGCAAGAATGACATTAAAGAAAATCATCCAAGCAAAAATGATAGAAACTTTTCCATATTCTGCAGTTGGTAATAAACCCGTATATAGCGGGACCAGTAGAAAACTGAACATTCGCGGAATGACCGTCGCTAATCCATAAATAACAGTCTGTTTAAAAAGATTTTTGTATAAACTCAAAATATATGGGCTTGAAAATTATAATTTGTATGAAACAAAAATAACTATTTCTTTGGTTTAATCACACTTGGATACGCAATCATTGGCTTTTCTTTCAGGTTCTTTATTCTCAAAAAATAGCTTTTGCCGTTTCTTTTATATGCCAATAGTGCTTCGGTTGGTTTTAAATCAAATTTAGGCTTGGTAATAATCGGCGCTTGGTTCCCATATTCTTTGAGGCTGTCCTTATGCAAAATTAAATCTGGATTGGTATATTTTGGCGCTAAGTGAGCCACGAAAATAGATTTTGTTATCGGTTCAAAATCAGCTTTCTGATTTTGAAAATAGATTTTTACTAATTGGATATCTTGAGAAAGCGCAACTTCAAATTCAATATAAAAATCAGTTCCTCTTTCTCTAGGTTCTTTTCCGTCGATCCATTTCTGATAATAAACTGATTTAATCTTTTGCGGAAAGCTGGTTTTTATGTCTTCTTTTGGAGCACAGTGAACCAGACTGACTATAATTAACAAAAAGAACACAATTTGTAAAGAAGTCTTCATCTTTTCGCAATTTAACTTAATCCCTCTTCGTTTAATATTTTTAAGAAATGAAACCCTTTTGGAACGAAACCTTGGTTGTAATAAAAACGGTGTGCAGTATAATTTCCGGTAAAAGCGTCCAAAACAATCATCGTACAGCCCGTTTCTTTGGCCAGAGCATCCACATAATCCGTCATCATCTTACCCAAACCTTTAGAGCGATGTTCCGGATGCACAATAAAGTTGTCTATCTCGATATATTTTCCCGACCAAAGTTTTGTTCCCGACCAAAATCCTGAAACAGCAACGCACATTTCGTTTTCAAATACGGCAACCTGCTTGTAATTGTGTGGAATCATTTCAACCAAATAGGATTCGTATTTTTCTCGAGTGAATGTAGGATATAAAAATCGCATTACTTCAATATTAGCAAGCATTTCGTTTACTGTGGTGAGTTCTTTAAGTTGTATTTCCATGTGTGATTTCAAAAGGGTAAAATTAGCAAAAAAATAGTGGGATGGAAAAAGAAAAAACAGAGATTATTTCTTAACTTCTGTGATGGCTAGGTTAACATGTCCATATTGGTATAAAATAGAACTTCAAAACATTAAAAAAGGCGATTGAAACTAATTTCAATCGCCTTTACATATAAATCTAAATCGTATTATCCATTCAAAGCTTCAGCTCCACCAACAATCTCTAGGATCTCATTCGTAATAGAGGCCTGACGTGCTTTATTGTAAGTCAATTTCAATTGATTTCTCAATTCGGTTGCATTATCTGTTGCTTTGTGCATAGCGGTCATACGAGCACCATGTTCAGATGCAAACGAATCACGAATACCTTTGTACAATTGTGTTTTCAATGATTTCGGAATCAAAGTCAATACAATTTCTTCTTTAGAAGGTTCAAAAATATAATCTCCTGTTGAAACTGTCGTATCCGATTTAATAGATGCAAGTGGCAAAAACTGTTCCGTTTGTATAATTTGCGTCGCTGCATTTTTAAATTGATTGTAAATCAATTCGATTTTGTCATATTCGCCTGAAACAAATTTCTGAGTTAACATATCCGAAATTAAAGCCACATTATCAAAAGTCAAATTATCAAAAATAGCACTGTGATTGTCAACTACTGAAAGTGTTTTGCTTAAAACATCGTTTCCTTTTTTTCCTATGGCAAAAATATCAACTTGTTTACCTGCGTAAAATGCAGCACGGTTTTTAGCTTCTTTAATAGCATTCGTATTAAAAGCACCTGCTAAACCTCTGTTTGAAGTTACAACAACAAGTAACACTTTCTTCACTTCACGTTGTGTGGTAAACTCTCCTCCTATGTCACCATCAAGTGTAGCAGAAAGATTTTGCAATAACTCCGTTAATTTTTCGGCATAAGGGCGCATCGCAGTGATTGCATCTTGTGCTTTCTTTAGCTTTGCTGCAGAAACCATTTTCATCGCCGATGTAATTTGCATCGTAGATGAAACGGAAGTAATTCTATTACGGATTTCCTTTAAATTTGCCATTTTATTTATAGTGAATAGTGAATGGTGAATAGTGAGCAGATTTTACTACTCACTATTCACTACTCACTAATTATTAATATTTTGCTGATAATTCTTTTGCTACAGTTTCGATTACATCTGTAATTTCGTCTGTTAATTTTCCTGCTTTCAATGCGTCAAGAGTTGCTCTGTGTTTGTTGTTTAAGAATTCCAAGAAATCCTTCTCAAATTCTCTAACTTTGTTCACAGGAACATTTCTTAATAAGTTTTTAGAACCAGCGTAGATAATGGCAACTTGGTCTTCAACCGTATAAGGATCATTTAGACCTTGTTTTAAAATCTCAACGTTTCTTCTTCCCTTTTCAATTACATTTAAAGTAACAGCATCTAAATCAGAACCAAATTTAGCAAACGCTTCCAATTCACGGAATTGTGCTTGATCCAGTTTTAATGTACCAGCCACTTTTTTCATTGATTTAATTTGTGCATTTCCTCCAACACGAGATACCGAAATACCTACGTTAATTGCCGGACGAACCCCAGAGTTAAACAAATCTCCATCCAAGAAAATTTGACCATCAGTAATCGAAATTACGTTTGTTGGGATGTATGCAGAAACGTCACCAGCTTGAGTTTCGATAATTGGCAAAGCAGTAAGAGAACCACCACCTTTTACAATTGATTTTAATGAATCTGGCAAATCGTTCATGTTTTTAGCAATTCCATCATCTGCAATTACTTTACAAGCACGCTCTAATAATCTACTGTGAAGGTAGAAAACGTCTCCAGGATAGGCTTCACGTCCCGGTGGTCTTCTCAATAAAAGAGAAACCTCACGATACGCAACCGCTTGTTTAGATAAATCATCATAAACAATTAAAGCCGGACGACCTGAATCTCTAAAATATTCTCCAATTGCAGCACCTGCGAAGGGAGCATACACTTGCATTGGAGCTGGATCAGAAGCATTAGCAGCAACAATAATGGTATAAGCCATAGCGCCTTTTTCTTCTAACATTTTAGCAATTCCTGCTACAGTTGACGCTTTTTGCCCAATTGCAACATATATACAAAATACAGGTTTTCCTGCATCATAAAATTCTTTTTG
The DNA here is from genome assembly GCF_042787335.1 of Flavobacterium fructosi. Taxonomy (NCBI): domain Bacteria; kingdom Pseudomonadati; phylum Bacteroidota; class Flavobacteriia; order Flavobacteriales; family Flavobacteriaceae; genus Flavobacterium; species Flavobacterium fructosi. Next base: position 226,211 of record NZ_JBHZQA010000005.1, read on the forward strand.
ATTTAAGATCGTATCGATACAAACCGTTGATTTACCAGTTTGACGGTCACCAATAACTAGCTCACGTTGTCCACGACCAACTGGAATCATAGCATCAACTGCTTTAATACCTGTTTGTAATGGTTCAGTAACTGGTTGACGGAAGATAACTCCAGGAGCTTTTCTTTCCAAAGGCATCTCGTATAAATCCCCACCGATTGGCCCTTTTCCATCAATTGGAAAACCAAGAGTGTTAACCACACGACCTACCATTTGTTCTCCTACTTTAAGAGAAGCAATACGTTGTGTTCTTTTTGCAGTTGAACCTTCTTTGATTCCTGTAGATGGTCCTAAAAGTACCACACCCACATTGTCTTCTTCAAGATTCAAAACAATAGCTTCTAATCCGTTGTCAAATTCAACTAACTCTCCGTATTGAACATTAGAAAGCCCGTAAACACGAGCAATACCATCTCCAACTTGAAGTACTGTTCCTACTTCTTCTAGTGTAGCACCAGATTCAAAACCTTCTACTTGCTTTCTTAATATTGCTGAAATTTCAGCAGGTTTAATTTCCGCCATCTTAATTTATAATTTAGACACTTAAATGTGTAATAAAACTAATTACTTAACTCTCTTTTTAATACTTGTAATCTGTTGGCAATTGAAGCGTTGTATTGCTTGTCACCTATTCTTAGAATAAATCCTCCAATGATTGAAGCATCTACTATATTTTCAATTGTAATTTTTTTATCTGAAAGGGTTGCGATTTTAGCTAAAACTTTAGCTTCTAATTCCGCATCCATAGGAATAGCTGTTGTAACTTTGGCTACTTCAACACCATTCATGATATCAGATAATTTACTGTATTCTATTGCAATCGCTTCAAGAATTTCGAATCTTTTGTTTTCAAATAACAAATGAAATAAACCTTGTGTAACTGCATCAATACCTGCAAAAACTTCCAAAAGCGCTTTCTCTTTAACTTCAACTTTCAAAGTTGGGTTTTGAATAAAAGTGCTTAATTCCAAGTTTCCGTTGATTGTTGAAGCAATCAATTTCATATCGTTATTCACAACTTCGGCAACACCTTTTGAGGTTGCTAAATCTAAAATTGCTGTTGCATAACGAATTGCTGCTCTTGTACTTGCCATAATTAGTTCAGTTTTACGTCACCTAACATTTTCTCAACTAATTTAGTTTGAGCTTCTTTGTTAGACAATTCGTCTTTCAATAATTTTTCTGCAATACTCAATGACAAAGTAGAAACTTGTAATTTCAATTCAGCCATAGCTGCATTTTTTTCACCTTCAATTGCCGCTTTTGCTTGCTCGATCATTTTAAGACCTTGAACTTGCGCTTCATTTTTAGCATCAGCAACCATTTTCTCTTTCATTTCACGAGCATCTTTAAGCATGTTGTCACGCTCTAATCTTGCTTCCTGTAAAATACGTTGATTGTCAGCTTGCAGGTTTTGCATTTCTTTTCTAGCGTTTTCAGCAGAAAGTAATGCATTTTTGATTCCTTCTTCTCTATCATTAACTGCATCAAGAATAGGTTTCCAAGCGAATTTTTTCAATAAGAATATTAATCCAAGAAATATTAATACTTGCCAAACGAACAAACCGAACTCAAACTGATTTATTAACTTATCCATTATATATAATTATAAATTTTAAATTATGATTTTTTAATTGCTCATAAAAAAGCAATTTGTAATGTTTTAATTTTAAAAACAATAGTTACGACCAACCGTTGCAACTATTGTTTTTTTTTGTTTTAATTAAGATGCGAATAACGCAGCGAAACCAATACCTTCAATAAGTGCAGCTGCGATAAGCATAGCTGTTTGGATTTTTCCAGAAGCTTCTGGTTGACGAGCAATAGCATCCATTGCTGAACCACCAATTCTACCAATACCTAAACCTGCTCCGATTACAATTAACCCTGCTCCTACAATAGTTGGAATTTGCATAATATATATATTAAAAATTAAACATTCAATTTATTAATGAGCTTCCTCATGATGATGTTCCTCTACCGCTGAACCAAAGTACAAAGCAGATAACATGGTAAAAATATAAGCTTGTAAAAAAGCTACTAATATTTCAAGAATAGAAAGTACAAAAGACAATCCAAACGATAAACTACTTCCTAACCAACTTTTAAAAATAAACATTAAACCAATAATACTCATTAATACAATATGTCCGGCAAAAATATTTGCGTACAAACGTATCATCAATGAAAAAGGTTTGATAAAAATTCCCAATAATTCAATAGGCGCTAAAACGATTCGCATTACTTTAGGCACACCTGGCATCCAAAAAATGTGTCCCCAGTAATTTTTATTAGCCGTAAGGTTAGTGATCAAAAATGTTAAGATAGCCAATGAAAAAGTAACGGTTAAATTCCCAGTTACATTGATTCCAAATGGCATTAAACCAAATATATTTAAGAATAAAACAAAGAAAAATATAGTCAGTAAATAACTCATGTATTTCTTATAATGCTTTTCGCCAATGTTTGGAATAGCAATTTCGTCACGGATATACAAGACAACCGGTTCAAATATTCTTCCAGCACCAGAAGCGATTCCCTTATTTTTAGCATACGATCTTGCCAGACCAGCAAATATCAAAAACATTAATAATGATGCAATCAATATCGAAAAAACTGTTTTTGTTATAGAAAAATCTATAGGACGAACATTCGTTGGAAAACCTGTTTTTTCATCTTCAGTTATTGTACCTGAAGCATCTGTTTTGTATATTTTACCGTCGTGATGATTTATTTTGTAGAAATTTCCGTTTGATTCTGCTACAGCTTCACCGTGTTCGAATTTAGCCGAGGAGAAAAATTGAATACCATTATCCCAAAGAATTACTGGTAATGAAAAACCGTAATGCTCTCCTTTTACTTCATCAGAAAGAAAAGTAAAGTCATGGGAATCTAAAACGTGATGACCTATAAATGCTTTGATTTTAGATTTCACATCTATTGGTTCGGCATGAGTTCCTTCCTGATGTTCTTCCGTTGCCTGATGAGCAACTTCGGTTTTAACTTTTACAGTATCCTGTTCCGGATTTGCAAAACTAATTAAAGGAATACACGCAACTAATGTCGCTATTATAAATCTAAGTGGTTTGTTTGAAATCACCATAACAGTTAAATATCTTAATTTATTACGTTTCTAAAATTTGGTGCAAATGTACATTTTTTATTAATATTCAAAAGCATATAAAAAATTTATTTTTCGGGCTTTCCGCTTATAAAACTCCTTGTTTATTGATTTTTGTTTAATATCCGTATGGTAAGTATAGTTTCAATTGCTAAAAAGAGAATAAACATCGCAAAAAAATTCTTTTTTTCGATACTGTTATTTTGGCTTGTGACTTGTAATACAGGCCTTAAAAACAAATAACAAACAATCATTTTAATACTCGTGCTCAGTAGAAACGACATTCCAACATTGTCAAAACTTTGTTCTTTTACTTTCAACAAAACAACAAGGACTATTAAAGACAAAACTGAAAATAATAAATAAAGCGTTTCTATCGAATAATGAAAAGCTGTTGACTCTATATCAAAAGTGTAAAAAATAATTTTATGTAGTACATAAGTTACTACTATCAACGATGCTAAATTTAAAAGCGGTTTATAATTTTTTAGTTTCATTGTTTTTGGTTTCTGCCGCAAAGGCAATAATGCGCAAAGTTATTTTAAATATAATTGACCACGAATACATCCTTTTTAATGTTGATCCGTGCTGATTATTGTTTTTTTAAAAATTATTGTGATTTATTAATTTCGTTAACTTGTCTTATCACATTATATAAGGCTAATGCGACTCCGACCAACACTAGAATCTTGTTGTAATACACTTTTGGACTGGGATGATTTTCGTCTAACCAGTTTCCTAGAAAGGAAAACAGAAAGATGATTGCCCCCATTTGAATTGGGATATTAATCAGGGCAAACCATTTACTGGTTTGTTTGTTTTTGGATTTGTTGTTCATCGTCTAGCATTAGATTCTTTATATTGGTTTTCATAGCGCATGAAGCACTAAAATCAGCACCGGGCTCTACTGCTAATTTCCCGCAGATGACTTCGCCATGAATTCTTGATTTTGACTTTACATTCAGGATTTCTTCAACTTGAATCTTACCATCAAATCTTCCTTCAATATCCGCATTTTTACATATAATATCACCGATAACACTTCCTACCGGTCCAATCACTATTTTGCCGCTGGATTGAAAATTACCAATTAATTCCCCATCCAATCTAAAATCAGCTTGAGAAATAATATCTCCTTTTATCGTAGTCCCTTCAACAATTCTGTTGGTTTTGCCTAGAAGGTCTGTATATGATTTTGGCTTTTTGTCAAACATGGTTATTGATTTTTAGGTGCTAAATACGCATCCAGATTCTTCTTAATCTGAATCACTTTGTAATTTTCATTAGAAACCACAATAGCAGGTTCATCGACTCTATATTCCTTATCTTCCTTTAATGCTTTAATAACATTGTTTGCATAAACTTCTGAATTAATACCGTGAATGGTTATGAAATTTTCTTTCTCCGTATAAACATCATAGGAAAACGTTAGATTTTGATAGTTTTCAACGGTAATGAATCGTTTAATTTTCTCTCCAATTGCTTTGGTGTTTTTATCTTCTCGACTTCCAACTTTATAAAGAATTTTCCAGTTTTTAGTGTCGGTAGTATTAAAGTTCATTTGTTCTAAAAGTGGAATCTGAGTAGTTACTATTTCTTGTGCATTCTTCCCTTCTTCACTATTTGGATAATTATCCGCAACATATTGCAATGCATTTTTATAAGCTGATAAACCTCTTAATTTTCCAATCGCGTTTGCTTTAAGCAGTTCAAATTTGGATACAATTTCATCGCCTGAAAACTGATTAATCAAAACGTCTGATTTTTCTAGCACAACCAAAAATTGCTCTTCCCTGTAGCGTTTATAACATTTATTATATTCACTTTCAGGAGTTTCATTGGTTAAAGACTCATTTGCATTGGTATTGTTTATAATTTGAGCATAACGAGAATCCGGGAATTGAGCAGAAATTCTTTTTCTCATCTCTTCTGCCTTGTTTGCATCTATAATTTGGTAAATTTTAAACAAGTTGTACATTGAAGGTAGCACTAGTTTTTCTTCCGGATTATTCTTTAACAATTGTTCTAATTTACTGCTGGCCAAATCGTATTCCTTGAATTTTTCTTTATAAACAACACCCAGTTGGTAATAGACAAAATTACGTTCTTTAACGATACTGTCTAATACCGTTTGAGATGTTGGAAGTTGTTTCAAATAATAATCAGTTGTATATTCCTGTTTTGTTTTTTCTACTGCCAAAGCATTTTCTGCGGTTGGTATTTTTCCATTTATAGTATCATTCTCTTGTAAATCAGTTTTGCCAGTAGACAATCTCCAATTCCCAACCAAAGAACGTTCTCCCCATGTCTTTTTAAATTCCACTTTTCCAAAAGCGACGGTCGTAGGATTATAAAAATAGAAAACACTTGCTTGACTTATACTGGTATCTGCCATTGACGGCGGTGCCAATGATGCTTTTTTTGCTTTCGGTAAATCCTGTGCGGAAACTATTGGATCAATCGTACTCGGTTTAGCATTTCGTGCTATTGTTTCCTGTCTGTCTTTTTCTTTTTCTTCTAAAATTTTCTTAGTTTGATCTGACTTTTTTAACTTATCGATATAATTTTCAAAATATAAAACTCTATCGGTTTCCGACAAATCGGCAACATGAATGATACTATCATTTCTTTTGGCAATTCCTTCGTATTGTATAACCTCGTCTAAATTTTTTCTATTTTTTTGAATCGAAAGATACTCTCTTGTTTTAATATCCAGTTTTGTTAGCGTACTGTCATAATACTTTGCAGCGTTCTGATATTCGGCATTTTTAAAATTCATATTCCCTAAATTTCGGTAATTTGAAGCAATTAGATATTGGTCTGTTGTTGATTTTTTAAGAGAGGAGTTGTACTGTTTTACGGCTTGTTTTTGATTGTTATTTTTATCGTAAAACACTCCCATTTGATAGTAAATCACATCTAAAAAAGGTCGGTTTTCCCGATCAGCAAGAAGCGTTTTAAATGTTTTTAAGAAAGACGTTGTATCCCCTTTTTGATAATCAAAGAGTTGTGCTTTTTGGGCTTGCGCTTGAATAACATATTCTCTTGCCGCTTTTCTTTTCATGTTAATAACGGACTGATAACGGTAAATTGCACTATCTTTTTTTCCTAATTCTTCATACAACTGTCCTAGTATAAAACGGTATCTGGCTTTTTCAGCTCTAATTTTAGTGTATTCTTGTGCTATTTTTAACTTGGCTACAGCGCTGTCTTTTTCTTCCAGATTTAGGAAAGCTTCTGATAAAAGCGCATTCGCATTAGCGACAACCTGCTTGCTCAGTTTTTGTTCGTCCAAAAGTTTGGATATGTTTTTAACTACCAAAGCATCGTTCCCTAAACGCATATTGGTTTTTTCGCGCCAAATTTTGGCTTCGTAAATCGTACTGCTGTTAGGGTATTTGTATAAAATGTAATTGAACGCATCTAATGCCGGAACAAATCTTTGATCGTAATATCTGGATTTACCCAGCAATAAATACGCTTCATCAATCTGACTGTTTTTTTCTCTTCCGCCAATGTTCATGGAGTGTTTCTGAATTGCTTTTGTAGCTTTGGTTTCCGCTAATTCAAAATCAGCATTTTTCGGTTTTTCACCTACAATAAAATCCTCTTTCATTTGCATTTTTTCGATAGGCAAACGCTTCCAAAAGTCATCCTTGCTATTTGCTTTTATGCCTACAACACCTTTATCTAGCCCTATTTGACCGTTGTATAGAATATTGTATTTCGTGCTTAAAGCATGAGATTTTCTAGCCAAAAAAGTATCCTTCTTGGTAGAACACGCTATCAAGAATAACAAAAATCCTATCGAAATAAGTTGCCTAAATGTGTTGGTTTTCAATGGTAAACTTTTTTATCAATTAACTTTTAAAAATACCTTTTAGTATACTGACTTGTAAAAATACGTTTCTTTTTGATATAGTGGAAATTATTAGGTTTCTTTTTGATTCAGCGCTTCGCGTGAGGGGTTAAAGCGGAAATCCTTTTTATTCTTCTTTAAGAATATAAAAGATTGAGAGCAAAAAGCTCGACCCGGAATTTTTCTTTCCAGGTCACGCCCAAATTAAATTCTTTCAGTCTTGAATGTTATAAATTTTGATTTGACAGACTAAAAATAAACGACTAATTCGCTAATTAAACACTCAAATTAATAAATGTAATTGGAGAATTAGCAGTGAACCGTTTTGCATATAGTCGCTAAGTTAAATTTTAAACTGCAAAAAACAGTTCTAATTCCTGCAGCGTCTCTCTGGAGGTTTGAATATCTTTTACAATTTCTCCTTTATTTAATGCTACGATTCTATCACAAACCTCGACCGTATGCATTAGATCGTGACTGGAAACCAGAACGGTAATATTTGGATTTTCGGCAAGTTCTTTGATTATTTTTTTTAATCGGTTAACCGTTGTCGGGTCTAAATTAGCAAAAGGTTCGTCTAAAATCACCACTTCCGGATTTCCTATAAGCGTGGCGATAATTCCCACTTTCTTTTGGTTTCCTTTGGATAAATCGCGCAAATATTTTTTGTTTTTAAGGATTTCTCCATTAAAAAATTCTTCGTGTTTGGCCAGCAAAGCATCAATATCTGCTTTGTTTTGACCGCGTAAATCACCTATGAAATAAAAGTATTCTTCCGGCGTTAAGTAGCCAATTAGAAAACTTTCGTCCAGAAAAGATGCGGTGAAAGGTTTCCAGTTTTCGCTGGTGTTTACCTGAACGCCATTGTTGATAATATTTCCCGTTGAAGGTTGGATTAAATCCAATAACAAACTGAAAAAAGTAGTTTTTCCGGCTCCGTTATTGCCTACTAATCCAAAACTTTGTCCTTTTGGAATCTCAAGCGTTTCAATGTTTAGAACTGTGGTTCCGTTATATGTTTTTGAAAGGTTTTTTATTTGTATCATTTTAAAAAAATTTAATCGGTTATTGGTTGATTTGGTTAATCGCTTTATGAAATTTGACTATTAACTCTTTTGCTTGTAGGCAGCAATGGTTTTATATTTTTCGGTTTTATAAACCTTTTCAATTAAAGAAAAAACTTTATCTCTCAAAGCAAAACCTATTAGTCCCGCAACAGCTACGATAACTAGTCCTAAATTGGGATTCATTATTTTAGAACCAATCCAATAAAGGGCTAAAGGCAATAGCAGTTTTGGCAGCGAAATCAACATGGTATTAACATTAAATGCTTTTTTATCTCCAAAAGCTCCTTTGCTGGAATCTAAATCTATTGGCGTTTTTGTATAAGCACCGGCAAGAAGCACCAAATGCGAATTGACTCCAATATTATAAATCGCGCCCACAACAATAGTAAGGTACACTTGCCATCCAAAATACAAATAAAACGAAGCTAAAATCGTCGAAATAAGTGTTGCTATTACAATCAGCCACCATTTTGAACTCAAATATCCTTTGTACGGAATGTTCTGCGTCATCATTAATTGGTAGTAAGAGCTGTCCCAACTGGGTACAAATTGACCGAAAGTGAATAAAAATCCTCCCGAAACAAAAATTCCTGCGAAAATGTGCATGATGGGATTATTGTAAGCTTCGATTTTATTGGTAAAGAATAGAAAACCGTAGAATAAAAATACCACACTCATAATCACCGTGGTTTTTGACCGTTTATTTCTTTTGATTAATTTGATGTCATTTTTTAAAAATGTTCCTAAAGTCCCAAATTGGTTTAACCAAGTCAAATCCTCGGTTTTGGCGATTTTATTTTTGGTGGAAAGACCCGCATCTAGGTATAAATTGTTTTCGAAATAATGAAAAGTAACATAATACAATCCCATTAAAGCCAAAACCGGAAAAAGAAACATCCATTTTGTATGAAATAATCCGTCAAAAAATAAAGTAGTATAATTAGTAATGTCAAAAAACTTATAATACTGACAACCTCCCAGAATTATAATAATCCCAACGAAAATAGCAAACAAGTTGTCTTTGTTGTTCAAAAAAATATTCAAAAAATTATTGATGTAAATCAAGGAAACCATTGCCAAATGCCAAAGTATCACACTGACCAAATCATATCCTTCCATAATCAAAACAACCGTAAACGGAATAAAGAAAAAAGCATGGACAAAATTAAAAAAGGACAAGACCGTTTTCCCTAAAGAGAAATGTACAATTGTTGGTTTTTTTATTGGTAAGGTCAATAGTGGCCTGATGTTCATCACAGGAATAGCCTGCAATAAAAGACGAATTATCAGATCCATCAAAAAGTAATAAATCAGAAATTTATTTACAGTTACCAATGGATCAAGATGCATTTTTTTAAGAATATAAAATGCTCCAATTCCTAACGCCAGAAAAGCGACAGAAAAATAAGCAATAAGAAAGAACATTAAAATCTTTAATCCCAAATTAGTTGCGAAAGAGGCCGATCTTGTAAAAGCCTTCCATTCGAGATAAATAAAACGTTTAAACATAATAAAGTGGTTTGGTTTTACAGTAAGTAGCGGAAATAAGAAAAATGTTACGTTGCTTCAAATTTATATTCCGGATAAGTGGCTCGTAAGTACTCTTCTGCCTTGAATGGGATAATTTTGAAGATGATGAAAATCAGTAGGACAAGAAGGACAAAAAAGAAACTTAATCCCAATGTCCAAAAGTCATTTCCTATATACTTTTCACTATGATAAAACATTCGGGAAAACAGGTTAACCGGAAAAATAATAGCTCCTGAAAAACTCCCATATTGATTTATGATTTCTTCAAACAACCATCTTTTTTGTTTTGCTTGCTTTTTTTCTTTTCTATATTTATTGTTTTTGAAAATTTCGTAAAATGTAAACAGAATCAAAATGAGGTAAAGCCCCACAACAATCCATTCACTATACTGACTTATTTTGAGAATGCTAAACAATACCAGCGTCATCGCAATTGTCAATACAATCTTAGGGACTCCAAAAAAATCTTTGAAATGGTACCAAACCAAACCGTTATATTTTTTACCCAAAACCGCCTGTCGTTTTTCTACCACATCCATAAAACCAAAAACACCAAATTTCTTAAATTCCTTGTTTAAGACTTCGTCAAAAGTGAGCTTGGGATTTTCTTCCCATTCCGCTTCGATGGCATTCGCCAAATGATCCACTAATTCCGATTGCAAGTCATACCATTCCACATAATGCTGACGGGTGAAAGTGAAAAGTTCGTCTATTTGTTGCGTAGTGAGTTTCATCATTAAAAATTAAAATTCTAATTTAAGATTTACTAAACTCTGCATGTTTCGGATAAAGTCTTCCAATTCTGAAAGTCTATTTACCGTTTCAGTAGTTCCTTTCTCCGTCAGTTTGTAATATTTACGCATACGGTTGTCCACTTTTTCTATCTCTACATCCAGTAAACCTTCTGCTTCCAGTTTATGCAAGGCCGGATACAAAGCCCCTTCAGTAATATTGAGTTCACCTTGAGTAATCGCCTTTACTTTCTGAGTAATTTCATAACCGTACATCTTCCCGTTATCCTCCAGCAATTTCATGATTATGGTACTCAAACTTCCTTTATATAATTGTGAATTTTTCATTTGCCTTTTCATTTTGAATAACAAATATACATAAGATTCTTATACATAACTATATTAGGTGTTAAAATTTCAAAATTTATCACTTTTAGAAAACATATCGGTTTACTATCTTTGTAAAAAAATAATCACATGTCTTCATTCCTGAAACTCATTATAAAAGAAGTAAAACGTGAAACTGCAACAGCAGTTTCAATACTTTTCAACGTACCCGAAGAATTAAAACCCAATTATGCATTTATTGCAGGTCAATACGTAAATTTAAGATTAACACTTGACGGAAAAGAAATTCGTCGTGCCTATTCTATATGTTCATCTCCGGAAAGCGGGGAATTACGAATTGCCGTTAAAGCGGTAAAAAATGGTGCTTTTTCTCAATTTGCCAATACAAAACTAAAAGCAGGCGACGTTCTGGAAGTAGGAAAACCAGAAGGGAAATTCACATTTGATCCGCAAGCGGACCGACAAAAAAACTATGTTGCATTTGTAGCTGGAAGCGGAATTACACCTGTACTATCCATTCTAAAATCGGTTTTGAAAAATGAACCTAAAAGCTCTTTTGTACTTGTTTACGGAAATAAATCTTCCGAAGAAACTATCTTTTACCAAGAATTACACGATTTGCAATTACAATATGTAGGTCGCTTTTTTGTGCATTATGTTTTTAGTCAAGCTAAAGCAGAAAACGTATTATTTGGTCGAATAGAAAAATCTGCAGTGAATTTTGTCTTAAACAACAAACACAAAGAACTGGAATTTGATAAGTTCTATTTGTGTGGTCCAGAAGAAATGATTAATCTGGTAAGTAACGTTTTAAAAGAAAAAAACGTAAAAGAATCGGCAATAAAATTTGAGCTTTTTACTACTTCTTCGAATGAAAATGTGATAAAAGAAAATCTGGAAGGACATTCAAAAATCACCGTTATGGTGGATAATGAAGAAACGACTTTCGAAATGTCACAAAAACAAACGATCCTTGAAGCCGCTTTAAAACAAGGTCTTGATGCTCCCTATTCTTGTCAAGGCGGGATATGCAGCAGCTGTCTGGCTCGTGTTACCTCTGGAACCGCCGAAATGACTAAAAACTCTATTCTTACTGATAAAGAAATCGCCGATGGATTAATTCTTACCTGTCAGGCACATCCAACGTCAGCTACAATAACAGTAGACTATGATGACGTTTAATAAAGTGTTCCGTTTGCAGTAAAATGAACTTATATTTTCTTTAGTAACTTATATGGCCAAAGGAATACTGCAATTGATCAATTAAACTAAAAAAAAAGAGTTTGCACATCGCAAACTCTTTTTTTTGTAACTAAATGATAACAAACTAACAACTAGCAATTGTCTCTCAACGTTCTCTGGTACTCGTCTGCGACGAGTGTCTACTTAAATTAAGAGACAAATTATACCGTTTGCATCGGATAGCTAAAACAAGGGTGTAGCTTTTAGACAAGTGTATGGCTGTTTTTATAATAGAGTTTCTTAAAATCAATATATTTGCAAAAATGTCTGAGAAATATAAAGTTACAAATAATACAGTGCCTACTTTTATTTCCGTAACGGTTGTCGACTGAGTAGAATCAATTTATAATAGCCGCGTTGTAAACTCGTTATTTAGTTCACACAAATATCATTAGGAACTAGTTGCAAACGAGCACCATTTCAACTTGCCGCTATTTATCTGTTAAACGATAAACTGCGACTGAAAACTGAAAAATATTCTCGCGTTAAATTATATAACAGTAATGAAAGTTACAATCAATACTTTACTATCAAGACCAGCATCAATTGTATCGGCTAAGTTTTTTTTAGAAAGGGTAGTCAAGATCAAGTAAAATAAATAAGAAGTGAAAAAGGTTAAAAATGCAGAAGCAAGCTGGACTTTTTGTCCCGAATGTCAGGGACGCGGCAAAAAAAGTCGAGGGCTCAGCATGAAAGCGCGACGCCAATACATGATAGCATTCGATGAATTTGAAAAAACCAATGGCGAAGGGACGAAACCAGTTCATCCTAGAGGTCACCTGTACACCTGCTTGAACTGTAACGGCTCCGGATTGCTTCCTTCTGCTAATCCTCCAATAGCAGATAAAGAAAAGTACCCACGCCTTGCTATAATTGGTGGTGGGATAGGCGGTGCGGCATTAGCCGTGGCTTGTTTGCACCGCGGAATTCCTTTTACCCTTTATGAGCGCGACAGTAACTTTGAAGCTCGATCTCAGGGCTATGGACTCACTTTACAACAAGCCAGTAAAGCAATCGAGGGATTGGGTATTTTCTCGTTGGAAGATGGTGTGATTTCAACCAGACATGTGGTGCATACTACAGACGGAAAAGTGATTGGGGAATGGGGTGTCAGAAAATGGGTGCAGACTGATGAAAAAACGTATACGAAACGTACAAATGTGCATATCGCACGGCAGTCTTTACGCTTAGCACTACTTGAGCAACTCGGCGGACATGATGCGGTACAATGGGGACACCAATTAGTGGATTTTGCGACATCTGAGAATGAAGGTGTTGATCTGACTTTTGAAGTGAATGGAGAGATTCAGCGCTCCAAGGCGGATCTTGTGGTTGGAGCCGATGGTATTCGTAGTTCCGTCAGGAGATTGCTGATTGGTGATGATAGTACCCCTTTACGCTACTTAGGTTGCATTGTGATATTGGGCATTTGTCCTTTGAGCGCTCTCGAAGGGATGAATAGTTCTTTGCTGGACTCGGCAACTGTATTTCAGACCGCCAATGGCAATGAACGAATCTACATAATGCCTTATATGTCAGACTCCGTTATGTGGCAACTTAGCTTCCCAATGACAGAAAAAGAAGCTAAGGCTTTAAGTGCTCAAGGACCTCAAGCGCTCAAGGAAGAAGCGTGTCGCAGAACGCAGTGGCACGATCCAATTCCTGCCATTCTAGCTGCGACTCTAAAGGCTCAGATTTCTGGCTATCCTGTGTATGACCGAGAACTACTCCAATCAGAATTATTGGAGAAAGGCGGACAAGTTACCTTGATTGGGGACGCGGCTCACCCAATGAGTCCATTCAAAGGACAGGGAGCGAATCAAGCGTTGCTAGATGCACTCCTTTTAGCTCGCGGAATCTCAAAAGGATGTAACTCCTTATCTCAATGGAGAAAAGCTGGAATAAGAAAAAGTGTATTAACTGAATTTGAATCCGAAATGTTAGAACGAAGTGCTTCTAAAGTGAAAGATTCAGCCGCCGCCGCACAGTTCCTACATTCCGAAATTGTGCTTCATGAGGGTGATGAACCTAGAGGACGGTGTTTACAGAAAAAAGACATATAAATATAACTTAAATTGCTGGTTTCAATCTGCTACAATTTATCTATTAAACGATAAGTTGCGATTGAACAGTAGAAACCACTTTCGCTGGCGAAATGGTTCTCATTACCTCTTCATATCCTTCTACTTTTTTATTTCCATACACCGAAGTAGGTAATTTTGGAAATAACTTTCTGTCGGAAACCAAAGCATTTTCTAATGGTTGATTGAAAGGTGAAAATCCTGTAAAAGGATGCGTCGCTCCCCAAAGCGTAATGACTTTCACACCAAGCATGGCAGCAATATGCGCATTCCCGGAATCCATGGACAACATCACATCAAGATTACTGATAAGTTGTAGTTCCTGCTGAAATTTGAGTTGTCCCGCCAAATTAATGACGTTTTTGTTGTTATTTACAAGAGAATTTAAAATTGCAATTTCTTTTTTCCCTCCGCCAAAAAGTAAAATTTTACAATTCGTGTTTTTGGCTAATTGATTGATAACCTCTTGCATTAAATCCAACGGATATACTTTAGAATCGTATTGTGCAAAAGGAGCAATTCCAATTAATTTTTTGTTATTTTCTCCAAGAATAATTGAAATTTCTTTATCTAAAACTGCTTTTTTGGGAAATACTATATGAGACAAATCAACTGTGAAACCAAGTTCACTAAAAACGTTGGAGTGTCTCTCGAACATGGTGGGCAGTTGCTTGAAAACTTTATTTTCGGCTTGTGTCAAAGCCTTTTTTTCCGCTCTTCCTTTATTTACCGACGCTACTTTTTTCCCGCTTAAAGCAAAAAGACTTCGGACGATTTTAGAGCGCAAAACGTTATGCAAATCGGCGAAAGCATCAATATGCAATCCTTTTAAATCTTGGAACAAACGCAACAATCCTACCACCCCTTTATGTCTTTCCTTTTCATCGAAAGCAAAAAAAGAAATATTGCAAATTCCATCAAAAAAGGGTTTAAAAAAAGCTCTGGAAATCACTGTGATTTTAACCTCGGGATACTGATTTACAAAAGCGCGTAAAACAGGAACCGTCATGGCGACATCTCCCATTGCGGAAAGTCTCATGACGGCTATATGCTGGATTTTTTTGGACAATTTAAAATGCAGAATTATTTCTTGCTTTGGTACAAAACAGGATTCAATTCGTCATCATTGTACATTTTCATTTGTTTGTACACTTTCATGAATTTATCACCGTTTTCAATATCTTGTAACAAATCATCAATTGCAGTTGACAAATCGGATCTTTGTTCCAATAAAACATTCAATTTTTCTTGACATTTATCTCTGTGCTCTTGAGAAGCTTCGGCGCGATTGGCTTCTTCATTCATGTGGTAAATTTTCAAGGCTAAAATTGATAATCGGTCAAATGCCCAAGCAGGACTTTCAGAATTGATTTTAGCGTTTTCTTTTACGGCTACGTGACTGTATTTTTGAAGAAAATAACTGTCAATATATTCCACCATATCAGTACGGACCTGATTGGAAGCATCTATTTTACGTTTTAATATCAATGCTTCAACCGGGTCAATATTTGGATCTCTAATAATATCCTCATAATGCCATTGCACGGTATCTACCCAATTTTTAGAATATAATAAATGTTCGAATTTATCCTTTGGAAAAGGGTTGTTTATTGGTTGTTCAACAGTATCAAACTGGTGATAATCTTTAATACTTTGTTCGAAAACGGAGTAACCTAACTTTGAAAACATATCTTTATATTTTATAACGCAAAGATACTTTTTTATACTTTTATAGATTAAAAAAACTTTTAGAAGTTTAATTTCAAAATTCAAATCATGCAAATTCATATTTTATCAGAAAACAATAGCGTCCTGAATCATTTTTTAGGACAAATCAGAAACGTAAATCTTCACAATGATAGCATGCGTTTTCGCAGAAATATTGAACGTATTGGTGAAATAATGGCCTATGAATTGAGCAAGGAATTGCATTATTCCGACATCGAAATCCAAACCCCTCTTGGCATAAAAAAAACGACTCAAATTAAGGATCAATTGGTTTTATGTTCCATTTTGCGAGCGGGAATACCCTTGCATATGGGCTTCTTAAATTATTTTGACAGCGCTGAAAATGGATTTGTATCTGCCTTCAGGCACCATCCAAACAACGATGCTTATTTTGATATTAAAGTTGAATACCAAGCCATTGCCGATATCAATAATAAAAATTTATTGTTGATAGATCCTATGCTTGCCACTGGACAATCTATCGTTGCTGTTTTCAACAGATTAATGGAAAGAGGCACGCCAAAAGAAATTCACATTGCTGTAACTATTGCTGCTCCAGAAGGAATTGCGTTCCTGGAAAAACATTTACCTCACAATTGTCATCTGTGGATAGCCGCATTAGACGAGAAGCTTGACGAGAAAAGCTACATTGTACCGGGTCTTGGAGATGCGGGAGATTTAGCTTTCGGAGAAAAATTATAATTGAGAGAAAAAAGCAAAAAGACTACATGCTATAAGTACAAATAGTACCATTTCCTGTTTCAATTTTAATTGGGCAACTTCAATGTGGCTTGTGGCCATTATTGCCATCGGGGCAAAAGTGAATACTAATAAATCATTGCTTTTATCCGGCGAAACCACGAAAATTAGCACTCCAATAAAAAACGATGCAATTATTTTTTTAAATGAGGTATGTAAAAGCAGTGGCCTGTGCGATATAGTTGCAAACATAGATATTACAAAAAATAATGCTACCGTTGCATAAATAGATAAAGCACCATTCTGATAATTATTAGTAAAATAATTAATCTCAAAATTAGTCGTTGCATTTTTATTCAAAAATTCAATGATACTAACATTGAAAATCATCGATAAAAGGATCGAGATAATCCCAACAATAAAAAGGGCGATGAACGGCAACACCCAATTTTTTAACTCTCTGGAAACATGAAAAAGTATTGATATAAATACCAAAACAATAAAAAGAATACTCCAAAAATGAAATAAACTAGCTACAAAAATCCATAATGAGGCATCAAATATTTTTTCATTAGAAGCTTTGAGTGATTGCAGAGAAATTAGTCGGCGAAGTGCTAATAAAATAAAGAAATTCGACACAACCAAATTAATATTATCCAGCAACGAAGGACAAAAAAGCAGAAATAAAAAATAGAAAAAGATGGTGTAAGTGCTGTCTTTACTCAATCCATTTTTCTTTGCAACGAAATTAGTAATTAAAACTGAAGCTAATAAAACACTTAATATTATTCCTTTTATTACAATTAAAATACCTGAATTCATCCAAGAAATATCCTGAAACTGGTACATTAAAAAGAAAACTAGTATTAATATAACAACCAGAGAAAAATTTAATGGTGTAGATTTCTTAAAAACACTTGTTATCATAAGGATATTTTATACTTTTGTGACTGTAAATATAATACTTGTTTAAAAGGAACGGCTTTAAGTTCAAAATATTCTTTATGAACAAGAACTTTTGTCTGCCAGTTACTCTTTAAAACAATTAATAAAATTAATTTTATACATTATGAAAGCATTTTTCGAAGGAATACAATACTTATTTGTAAATATTTTATTTACTCCCCTAGACTTTTTACGCTCATTAGAGCTAAAATCTTGGTTTGTTGCTAACACCATCAACTGGATTTTTATGATTATTTGTGCAGCTGCAATGGTATATTGGATTTTGCAATTGAAACTTCACCAAGATAATGGTGAGGAAAATCAAGATACAACAGCTCACTCTTTCTTAAAATAATAATTTTAAAAAAAAGTGAACAGTTATTATATCTTATTTTAAATCGTTTCCAATATCTTTTCTAAAATACATCTTATCAAAATTTAGCTTGTCTATGTTTTGGTAAGATTTTTTTATGGCCTCTTCAAAATCATTTCCATACGAAGTTACCGTTAATACTCTTCCTCCATTAGATACGACATTTCCGTTGTCTAATTTTGTTCCTGCATGAAAAACAATCGAATCAGTTATATTTTCTAATCCTGAAATTACTTTTCCTTTTTCGAAATCCTCAGGATATCCTCCAGAAACGACCATAATTGTAGTAGCACTTCTTACGTCAACCTCCAGCGTAATTTCATCCAGTTTTTCATTGGCTACCGCCAAAAATAATTCAACTAAATCGGTTTTCAATCTTGGAATAACCACTTCTGTTTCCGGATCACCCATTCTCACATTGTATTCAATTACGATCGGTTCGTTATTCACATTTATTAATCCAATAAAAACGAATCCTTTATACGGAATACCATCTTTCTGGAAACCGTCAATGGTTGGTTTTACGATGCGTGTTTCGATCTTTTCCATCAAAACAGCGTCAACATAAGGAACTGGAGAAATCGCTCCCATTCCGCCTGTATTTAACCCTGTGTCACCTTCGCCAATTCGTTTGTAATCTTTAGCAGTTGGTAAAATTTTATAGCTTTTTCCATCAGTAAGAACAAAACAACTTAATTCTATACCATCCAGAAATTCTTCGATAACCACTTTTGAACTGGCAGCACCAAATTTTTGATGAACCAACATATTTCTTAATTCTTCTTTGGCTTCCGCCAAATCGTGAATAATCAAAACTCCTTTCCCTGCTGCCAATCCATCCGCTTTTAAAACATAAGGCGGTTGCAGTTTCTCCAAAAATTCACATCCATTTTCAACTGTTTCGGCAGTAAAACTATCGTAAGCCGCTGTTGGAATATTATGTTTAATCAAGAATTCTTTAGCAAATTCTTTACTTCCTTCTAATTGAGCACCAATTTTTGATGGCCCAATAACTGGAATATGTTTTAATTCGGTATCATTTAAAAAGAAATCATAAATCCCTTTTACTAATGGATCTTCTGGTCCTACAACAACCATTTCTACTTTTTCCTTAAGAACGAAAGCTTTGATCGCATCAAAATCAGTTGGAATCATATCAATGTTAGTAGCTATTGCGGCTGTCCCTGCGTTTCCTGGAGCTACAAAAAGTATGTCACAAAGCGGACTTTGAATCATTTTCCATGCAAATGCATGTTCTCTTCCGCCTGAACCTAGTAGTAAAATTGTCATGGTGTAGTTTTCTTTAGTTGTCGTGCAAAAATAGTTCGTTTTAAGTTGAAATAATAATTTTTTTTACTTACTTTTGACGTTAGTAACGCTAAAGATATGATAATTTCATTTGGATCTAAAGAAACAGAAAAAATATGGAATGGAATTGTTGTAAGAAAACCTTCAATGGAAATACAGCAAATTGGTAGAAGAAAACTAAGGATGCTAAACAATTCTCTAGATTTGATAGATTTGAGAATTCCACCGTCAAACCGACTAGAAAAATTAAATGGAAATTTAAAAGACTATTACAGCATTCGAATTAACAATCATTGGCGAATTATTTTCATTTGGGATAATGGAAATGCCTACTTTGTTGAAATTGTAGATTATCATTAAAATAGTTAAAAATGGAAAAATTAAAAAATATACATCCTGGTGAAATTTTATTAGAAGAATTTCTTATTCCGCTAGAAATAACGGCATACCGCTTATCTAAGGATTTGAAAATTCCGCAAACCAGAATTTCTGAAATTACAAAAGGAAACAGAAGAATTACGGCTGACACCGCTTTGCGTTTGAGTCAATATTTTGGTAACTCCGCTAAATTTTGGCTTGGACTTCAAGATGATTTTGATATTGAAGAAGAAAAAGAAAATAAGGCACAAGAACTGCAATCTATTAAACGTTTTGATACTCCTAAAGTAGCTTAGATGATTCCAATTTTCGACTTAACGCTCCAAATAAATGGTTTCCCGATGAAGGAAGCCAAAGCCGAATTGCGAAAAATTGTCGCTTTCTCAGAAAAAGAACACAAAGCTTTTGTCGAAAACAAAAAACAAGAAATTGTTGCGTTTCATTTGCAAAACAATCCCTTTTATAAAAAATTAGTTGGTCCAAAAAATTCTAAAAATTGGAATGATTTACCCATTTTAAATAAACAAAATTTACAAAAACCATTATCGGAAAGACTTTCAAAAGGATATTCTACTAAAAACAGCTACATCAATAAAACCTCCGGCTCTAGCGGCGACCCCTTTATTTTTGGCAAAGACAAATACAGTCATGCCTTGACTTGGGCTTCTAATATCTATCGTTTTGGTTGGTATGGAATTGATTTCAACACTTCGTATCAAGCGCGTTTTTATGGAATTCCAATGGATTTTATTGGAAACAAAAAAGAACGTTTTAAAGATTTCCTTAGTAATCGATTTCGATTCTCCATCTTTGATTTATCAGATGATGTTTTAGAAGCGTTTTTGAAACATTTTCGAACCAAAAAATTTGATTATATCAACGGATATACGAGTTCGATTGTTTTGTTTGCCAAATTTTTACAAAAGAGAAATATTATATTATCAGCAATTTGTCCAACTTTAAAAGTCTGCATGGTGACTTCCGAAATGCTTTTTGAGGATGATAAAATACTGTTAGAAAAACAATTTGGCATACCAATTGTCAACGAATACGGCGCTTCGGAATTGGATTTAATAGCTTTTCAATCCCGAAGTTTCGGGACAGATGGAGAGTGGCTGGTAAATTCAGAAACCTTATTTGTCGAGATTTTAGATGACGATAATAGAGCTGTGCCAAATGGAACTTCTGGTCGCATCGTGATTACTTCCTTATTCAACAAAGCACATCCGTTTATACGCTATGACATTGGCGATATTGGAATTCTGGACGAAAAAAGCACCTTAAAAAAACCCATACTCCAGAAATTAATTGGGAGAACAAACGATGTTGCTATTTTACCAAGTGGAAAAAGATCGCCTGGATTGACGTTTTATTATGTAACCAAAAGCTTTATAGAAGACGACGGAAACGTAAAGGAATTTATTATTCAACAAACAAAAATTGATTGTTTTGAAATTGAATATGTAAGTGAAACCGAATTAAATTTGGCACAAATTCAAAAAATTAAAAAAGCGATTGAATTATATCTGGAATCTGGTTTGAACTTTAAATTTACGAGAAAAGAAGTTTTAGCAAGAAGCAATCGCGGAAAATTAAAACAGTTTAAATCTATGCTTTAATATTTTTTCTGTAACGCGGTTTGATTAGCAATTGTGTAAATAAAAAACCCGTCATACAAAGCAATGAAAGTACTAAATTAAACCCGTGGAATCTTCTATAAACGGTAAAATTGTGCTTTAATAAATTAACTTTAGAAGCTGATATGGAGTTTTCTCTAATTCTGTAAAAAGCTAGGCTCTTAGGGATAGGTTTCGCACTTTTTACCTTCTTTAGAATCGTAAGCCATAACATCCAATCCTGGCGTTTCCTGATGGAAGAAATAGCTATTTTTCCAAAATAATTTACATCGTAAATACCCGTAAGATTCCCCACATAATTACAAAAAAACAACTGTCTATAGGAAAGATTTCTGGGGGCTTCCACTCTTTTATTCAATTCCGTTCCTTGTTCATTGATGCAATCGTAATAGGAAAAAGTAAATGGTAAATTATTATTTCTTAGAAAAGTAATTTGAATTTCCAGTTTATTTGGTTTCCATAAATCGTCTGCGTCCAAGAACGCAATATACTTCCCTGAAGCTTTTTCTAAACCAGTATTTCTCGCAATTCCGGTTCCTGAATTTTTGTCTAGTTTATAAACCTTAATTCTGTTGTCATTATTGGCAATATATTCAGCTATAGAAACCGTTTTATCAGTAGAGCAATCATCCACAATAATCATTTCCCAGTTCAGATAGGTTTGATTTTGCACCGATTGAATTGTCCCCGCAATAAATTTATCAGAATTGAAAGAAGGCGTTATAATAGATACTAATTCCATTTTAATATGCTTTTTCTTCGCCTTTTAGAACATTGATAACCGTTTGTGAAATTATCTTCAAATCTAAGATGAGTGACCAGTTTTCGATGTAAAAAACATCAAATTTTATACGGTTAACCATATCGGTTTCGGTTTCAATTTCGCCTCGACACCCACTAATTTGTGCTAAACCTGTGATGCCTGGTTTAACGCAATGGCGTACCATATATTTTTTAATTTTCTTCCCGTATGATTTATTTTGCGCCCAAAGATGCGGACGAGGCCCTACAACGGACATATCACCTAGTAATACATTAATAAATTGTGGCATTTCATCGATACTTGTTTTTCTCATAAACCGCCCTATTCTGGTTACGCGAGGATCATTTTTCGAAGCCTCATTTTCAGTTGTTCCATTGATTCTCATGGAGCGAAATTTGTAACAAAAAAATTCATTTTCATCAATTCCGGGTCTGCCTTGTTTGAAAAAAACAGGACCTTTGGATTCTAATTTTATTAAAATTGCTAATATTGGCATTAACCACGATAGAAGAAGAAGCACCACTAACAATGAAAAAACAACGTCAAAAGATCTCTTAAGAACTTTGATAACCGGTTCATGTAGGATCGTTTTCTTTAATGAAAGCACTGGAAAAAAATCGTAGTAATCGATTTTTAAATTCTTTGAAAAAATTTCTTTACTATCCGGTATGAATTTAATTGTTCTATTATTTTCATCGGCAAAATTAATTAAATCTTTCAAATGCTCATTAGAAATTTCATTCAAGGAACAATAAATTTCATCAATACTATTTTGTAATATAAAAGGCTTCAAATCAGCCAATTTTCCTCTAATGTTTTGATTTGATTTCTTGTCTGAAAAATATCCAAAAAAACGATAGCCATAGTCATTTCTTGTTTCAAAAAGATCTTTCAATCGAATTGCCTCCGGTGTATATCCTATAATTACAGCGCTTCTATAATTACTCCCTGTTATTATTCGATATTCTTTCAAATAATAAAACAATAAAAATTTAGATAAAGAGACAAGTACTATACTAGAAATCATAAAAAAAGCGACAGCAGTTCCACTAAAAATAACTTGTTTTTCGAAGGGGAAATAAGCGATAACTATCAATAGAAACAACACAGATTGCTTAAGTATCTTGGAAATAATTTCTATTGGGGTAGTAAAGCGATAAATTTCATAAAATTGAATAAAAACAGCAGCACTGATCCATCCTATAATTTGATAAACAAGATGAAATTCCGTATTTAAATTAAGTCCTTTAAAGAAAGACATGCTCATAACAGAAATAATCAATAGGTCTATTGTAACGCTTATTGGCCTAATGTATTTTGAATATCTTCCTGTTTGAGATGCAGTCATAATGAGAGATGATAACCTATTGGGTTTTCGTTCTTTTCTTTTCGTAAAATTTCCATTGACAATGCTTTGAAATTGTCGTAGGTAATAATCATTATTTATAATCGGTTCACTTTGACTTTCCAACATAATATTTAATTTGTTTTGCAGGCAAACAGCAATATTAAATAACATCTTACAGAATTAAAAATAATAAAATGTTCTTATTATTGAAATCAAAAGTATGCTACTTAACTACTTTGGAGGAACCACAAAAAATTATAGTACGTAAATATGCTGCTATTTTTCTATTTAATAAAAGTTTAAATGTATATTAAAACTATACAATCCCCTATAAATCCCCAAATTAATTTATAATCCAATACATTTTATTTTTTTTATCAGATAAATCTATAATTTATTCTATTTATAAATGGGAATCCTCCAATACGATTAATAAATAACGAAAATGAGACATTTCCTTAAAACAAATTTATTTACTTTATATAACCCGAAAAATCCTTGTGTTCTTCTTTCGAAAGTTCTTCTTTAGACAATGATTTAAAATAATCATAAGTGATTTTCATTCCCTGGGAACGATCTACCTTTGCTTCCCAACCTAGCAATTTTCTTGCTTTTGTAATATCAGGCTGACGTTGCAACGGATCATTTATTGGTAAAGGAAAATAAACAACTTTCTGATTAGTTCCTGTCAGTTTAATGATTTCTTCAGCAAAATCTTTAATAGTAATTTCATCCGGATTACCAATATTTACAGGTAAAACATAATCAGAATGCAATAATCTAAAAATACCTTCGACCTGATCATCAACATAACAAAAAGAACGCGTTTGCATTCCATCACCAAAAATAGTTAAGTCTTCACCGCGAAGAGCCTGACCTATAAAAGCAGGAATAACTCGACCGTCATTGAGTCTCATTCGTGGACCGTACGTATTGAAAATTCGAACGATTCTGGTTTCGACACCATGAAAAGTATGGTACGCCATTGTTATTGATTCCTGAAAACGTTTCGCTTCATCGTAAACACCTCTTGGTCCTATTGTGTTTACATTTCCGTAATATTCTTCGGTTTGCGGATGAACCAATGGATCTCCATAGACTTCCGAAGTGGATGCAATAAGTATTCTGGCATTTTTTACTCGCGCCAAACCTAAAAGATTGTGCGTACCTAGTGAACCCACTTTTAAGGTTTGTATCGGAATTTTTAAATAATCTATTGGACTGGCCGGTGAGGCAAAATGCAAAATATAATCTAACTGGCCGGGAACATGCACAAATTTGGTGATATCATGGTGATAAAATTCAAAATTTTCCAGTTTGAACAAATGTTCTATGTTTTTTAAATCTCCCGTGATGAGATTATCCATTCCAATAACAAAATAGCCTTCCTTAATAAAACGGTCGCAAAGATGCGATCCTAAAAATCCAGCGGCTCCAGTGATAAGTATTCTTTTCATAAATCAATTTTACGATTGCAAGGTATAAATTATCAAGGAAATTATGGTGTTTTTACTTGCTTTAGATTCAATAAATTTTAGACATTAATCTTTATTATTATTTGTTAATCCTCTTCGGAAGAATTAATTTTCTCCGTATATTGACTTTCACAAAAGAGGTATTTCTAGTTCAATTTTATATATTTTTGTGCAACTAAAAATCTTCTATTTTGAAAGTTGTTCATGTTGTTGAAGCCGTAGCAGGAGGAGTTCATACTTATTTCAAAGATTTATCCTTTTTTTTTGGAAATCCTGAAATAAATAAGACCATTGATACAACGATTATTTATAGTGGCAATCGAAAAGAAATTGATTCGGATAAAATAAAGCAGGAATTTTCAAATGGAGTTTCGCTTATTGAATTAAGCATGGTTCGCAATTTTTCTCCAATAAAAGACCTTAAATCCACACTACAGTTAGCTGCAGTACTTCGAAGACTAAATCCGGATGTTATTCATCTCCATTCTTCAAAAGCTGGGGTTCTGGGCAGGTTTGTCTGTTTTTTATTATTCAAAAAAAAGAAACTGTTTTATACGCCTCATGGGTATTCCTTTCTTCGAACAGACATTTCCAATTGGAATAAAAAAGTATACTGGATGATTGAAAAAAGCTTCCAAAAATTATTTGGTGGCAAAACAATTGCTTGTGGCGATACTGAATATAAAATTGCAAAAACAATAGGAAAATCTTCTTTGGTCAGAAACGGAATCGATATTGAATATGTCAATAATAAGATTGCAGACCATAAAAATGAGGTCTTAACAATTGGGATTGTAGGACGAATCACTTTTGCAAGAAATCCGAAACTTTTCAATGCAATTGCGCTAAAGTTTCCCGATTTTAATTTTGTTTGGATTGGTGACGGCGAATTAAGGCACGAAATAACGGCCCCAAATATCCGAATTACCGGATGGTTCCTGGAAAGAGATAATGCCTTGACAGAACTCAATGCTATTGATATATACATCCAAACATCACTTTGGGAAGGATTACCCATTGCGGTGTTAGAGGCTATGGCAATGAAAAAACCCGTTTTGGCAACAAATATAATTGGCAATAAAGATGTGGTACTGCATAATGAAACAGGATTTCTTTTTAATGAAATCGATGAACTCGACCACTGTTTCGAAATTCTAGAGGACGAAAACACAAGAAAAATATTTGGCAAAAAAGCATTAGAACGATGCTATAAATTATATGATAAAAACAAAAATTTCAAACAACTAATTTCTCTTTATCAGCAGTAAATTTCTCTTGCACCCAATAACTTCCAAAAACAGAAAACCACAAACCACTAAATGCAATTCCGTCAAAACGAAGCAGAAAATCATCGGTGAGATTTGAAGCAAAAAAGATAAAAAAGAATGAAATGATTATTGCGTTTTTTAAGTCAAAACCCAAATAGCCGATAGTGAAAATGTACAAAAAGACGACTATTGGACCTAAAAACCCATATTTTAATAAAAAATCAAGAAACTGATTGTGCGTAGGAAATTCATATTTTGCCAAAAAATGCTGGTTAGTTTGTTTGTAATATTTAATTAATTCTGGTTTCCCATCAGAAGCTCCAACACCAAAAGGTAAGCTTTTTAACGAAAGTTCCCAGGCAGATTTCCATATAGATGCTCGAGTAACAAATGAATTAAACACTTTGATTTCTGGATTTTCTATCTTGTCAAGTTTCCCCACTTTATCCATATAAGCAAATGTCACTGAGGAATATTTCTCTTTCATATAAGGGTTTTTTTGGAGAAACAACAAAAAGATACTACCCAACAAAACCAATCCGACAGCTGATATTGCAACAACCTTTTTAAAATTATATTTTCGGATCACTTCATAGAAAAAAACCAAAACAAAACCCATTAGCATATTAAACAAAGCCATTCGAGTATTCACAAAAAGAACAAAGAAAAATGCAAGTATAAAAATGGTGAAGTTGGCGATTTTAATTATTATACTTTTTCTTTCGCGAAAGGCATTAAAGACAAAATAAAGAGTAATAATAGCTACAAAAGCAAGGTGCATATTAAGTGCCGGCGCATGAATCCCGATACTATTAGAAAACTGATACCCCATTTCCCATAAATCAATTCCGTTTAGATATTTATTCATTAAATCTGGAGCTACAGCCATAAACCGAAAAAAGAAAAATAACATCATTCCCGTCGTTGTGAATCTATAGAATTGAACTAATTTGTAAAATTGTACACGTTGATAATTACCCAAAATAAATAACGGAAAGATAAGTAAGGAAACACTTTTTTCGATAGATTTTAACCCCATTGGATACGAATCATTATTCCAAAAAAGCAAAACTTCCATTAATAATGGTGAAGCAATAACTGCTGTTAGCAACAAAGATGTTTTAGTGAATTTTAATTGTTTTACAAAGAATAAATTAAATGCCGCAAATAGTATAATCAGATCAGTACATGGTTTTCTAAAAATCATCGTACTGGCAATCAAAAATAAAAAAATGTTGAAAATTTTATTGAAGTTTTTTTCTGAAATGTTCATAATATAAAGCATAATAAATTAGAGGAAAAACTCCTATTTTATGGCGAATTGCCGTTCCTAAATCAGGTTCAAATACACCTTGAACAATAAAATAAGAAAACAAAATTAGCAATATCCAAAGTTCGTATTTATACTTTTCTCTATCTATTAAACATTTTGAGAAACGCACAAGAAGTATATAAAATAAAAAAAGTTGCCAAATAATAAAAGCAATAATTTGTGGGGAAAAAATATATTTCAGACCGTTTAACGGGACATTAACCGTAAAAAAACCATAGACAATGCCTACAGTTTCTCCATACCAAGTGTCTGGCTTAACAGGAGAAACAATCATAGAATTGGCATCCGAAGCATTTATCCGTGTCGTATTTACAATTTCTCTACTACTTTCGGAAAAATAATGTCCTTTCAACATCCCATAACCTAATGACAAAAAAATAACAATTAATAGTCCGTAGAAAAGGGTGACAATCGTTTTATTTTTAATATTAATGAAACTGACCGCATACATTACAAAGGCGATAATGGGCATTAAAAGAAAATACGGTCGATAGAAAACGCCAAAAAGAACTAAAAGAAACATCGATAATGCAATTGATTTGCCATAAGAAATTCTTTCATTCCTATACAGAAATACAATAATTGCAACGTATAAATAAGTAATGAATTCCTTGGAAGGCATTGACATAAAAATTGCCATCATAAAAAATCCTAAATAAACAAGGATATTCTTTACATTTAGTTTGTTAAAATTATTGGGCACTCCAATTTTGTACAATACATAAGCCAGAATGGGAAATTGTATCAAGCCAATTAAAGGAAATGGTAAATAACGCAATCCGGTTACTTTATAAAATAATATCGTCAGCGGATAACTACCCAAAAACCCTATTTCATTCCCTTTGTCGAGTGCAATAATAGCTGAATCATAAAAAAATCGTTTGGGCAATATATAAAATGCTGTTACAGCCACAAATAAATTAGCAATAAATAACACCATAAAAGTTGCCGTACTCTTCTTAATTTTAATTAGCATGATAAAAATTTAAAGGAATTGATTCATGGTTCGTTAGCTTAAAGTTTTATATTTTTTTTGTAAAACATTAAATATCCTATAGATATAGAGAAAAGCAGGTAACATCATAAAAGGTAAAAAATTATAAAACTTCATGACTTTGTCTAATTTAATATTACGCCCATTTTTAAGTAGGTATTTCCACGAAACTAAATCATTCCAAATAGCTTTTCTGTTGCTTGGAGACAGTATATAAAAATCTTTTAAAAGTATTACATAAATTGATGCCCAATAATTTTTTAAGGCTTTATTTAAGCTTTTTTCATCATTTTTGATGTTATTTAAGCCTTCTCTCAACATTTCATACACATCCATGATGTGGCTTTCACTAGTATGTAGCGTGATTGACCCAAGCCTTCCTTGTCTGTATATATAAAACGATTTTGGGTAAATTGCAAAGGTATCTATATAGTTCATTACTCTACTGCACCATTCCATATCCTCCGATTTTCTTCCCAACGGGAAGAACAGTTGATTTTCGATTAATATCGTTCTTTTTACTATTTTGTCCCATGCGCAAGCGGCAAATAAATCATAATAAACTAATTGTTCCGCTTCTTTCTTAAAGTCGCCTTTTTTATTATCAATATATTGTTGGTTGTACATACATTTCACATGATTTTTTGAAAAAAAACGGCTCTCCTCATGAATTATTAAATCCGCATGCGATTCCTTTATTAACCTGTTTAATTCATCTAAAACCGTGTTCCCCTCCCAATAATCATCACTATCAGTAAAAATAACATAATCTCCTTTTGCTTTTAATAATCCAACATTTCTGGCGTCAGATAAACCACCATTTTCTTTATTGATAATTATATTTCTGGAATCTTTTTTTTCATATGAAGAACATATTTTTAAAGAAGAATCAGTAGATCCGTCATTCACCATAATAATTTCAAAATTAGTATAGGTTTGACACAAAATACTGTCTATACATTGTTCCAGATAATGCTCTACATTATAAACAGGAACTATGATACTAAAAAAAACATTTTCACTTCGATTATGCACCGCTGCCTTTTTAAAATTAATTCAAAAACACTTTTACTTTGTCCTTTTTATAAATAACCATTGCCGAAATAAAGTTCCAAAAAAACGAACTTACAATAAAGGCAATCGCCGCTCCAGTCATTCCGTATTCCGGTATTAAAAGCCTGTTTAAAAAAAAATTTACAAGCACTGCGACTACAAGTATTATTTGAAAAACATGTTGTCTTCCGGTCATATTTAAATAAACAGGGGCCGATCCAAAAGCGGAACAAATTCCTTGGCCAATCATTAAAATAAGCAATGCATCTTTTGCGGCAATATAATCTTTGCCAAAAAAACCCAAAATACATTCAGAGAAAAAAGAGGTTAATAGTGTAATTGGTAATGTCAAAATAAAAATTAACCGAGAACTATTTCTCAGTATTTTATTCAATTCGAAATTGTTTTTAGTCAAAAAGTATTCCGCAATTTTTGTGGAAACTGTGATATTAACCGTAACAATTATCATTGAAAGAATTGTCATTAATTTCACCGCCAAAGCATAAAAAGCAACTGTTGCGTCATCTTTATATTTTTTTAAAAACAGGATATCGAAACTCATCAATAAAAACAGAGCCATCCCGCTTATGGCAATAGGATACGACTTAACAACTATTTCTTTATACGAAAAAACCATTTCTGAATTATTGCCCTTTATTCTGCCAAAATAGTAAAATAGAATCGCCGATGTCAGGACTGAAAGTACAACAAACCCAAAGAGAAAAACATTAACCAAATAGGTTTCGTTGTTATAATAATTAAGGAAAATGGCTCCAATAATAACCGGGATATATTTAATGGTATTCCTGAATAACTCTGCCACATATAAATGGTCTAACGCTCTAAAAACCTCAATGTTTAAGGTTGTTATTGCATAAAAAAATAAAATTACTGAAGATTTTAAAAGAATCTGATAGACTCCTTGATCCGAAAAAAAATTGTTTACAAAATCTTTTTTTATGCATAAAACAATCAAAAATAAAATAATCGACATGCTAAATACAATCCCAACCATTTTTTTGTAAATGTTTTTTAATTCATACAGTGTAGCTGACTTTTTTAATCTTCCTCTAAAATATAAAATCGATTGATCGCATCCCAATAAACAAATACTGCCTATTACCAGCAGAAAGGAGCGAACAAAATCATATTGTCCGACTGTTTTTGGGGTAAAATTTTTGGTGAGAAATAAAGTAAATCCAAACAAAATAAGTACACCTAAAACCCTCAAAACTAAAGTAATTAAACTTTGAAGAATAAATGGGTTTTGCTCCATTTTCTGAAGATAGCGCGTAATTATTTTCAAATTTCTAATAATTTATTTAATTTCGGTTAAATTTAACAAACATCCAATTTTACTCTGCTTTCAGAGATTGTTTTCTATAAAATGACATAAAAAACCGAATAAAAATAAACAGGGAAATAAATAATATTGGTATTATAACTTTACGTTTACCATTTATCGATTTGTTATTTTTAATATTGAGACTTATTGCGTTTTCATTAATAATTCTTCTGGAATTCAATAAATCAATTTTCAATGTTCCCAATACATTTACTATTGAGTCTTTTGTTTTAATGATGTTATTTAACTGAATATTTTCATTGTAATAAATCAGCTTGTCACTTTTATTAGTTGCGTTACCATTTGAAAAAGAGCTCAATATTGCATCAATTTGAACAATTATACCTTCTTTTTCCTTTATTTTTTGTTGGATATTATTAACCGAAATTTTTTGGACTTCGCCAAAATAACCGCTCGTATTTACATAGTCTAAGATCGGTTTAACGATATCATTTTGATTCGTTATTCCATTTGTCGAAATAACAATGGTGTGATAGTTATAATTCTTGCTTGTGGTCGTTTCTTTAACTACTGTTTTTAAATCTCCATTTTGCGCCATCAATTCAAGCAGTTCAAAATTTTGTTCATTATTACTTACTAATTTATAAACATCAACGATGGGTTCTATTGAAATTTTAGTTACCTCTAAAGGCTTTTTAATTCCGATTGATTTTAAAAAAAAAGTGTCTTTTTCAGCAATTTTTGAAGTTAATAATTCAATTTTCGAATACAGATAATCTGTCGATTTAAAATTTGGCGCAACTATAATTTGATGATCGTATGTTTTTTGCGTTTCATCCAAAAACATTCCCAAACCGACTCCAACAATCAATAAAATTACAATTACAATCGCATTTCTAAAAAAAAACCGGATACATTTGAATATCACTGTATTAATTCCTTCAAAAAAACTTCTTATCTTTTTGTAAATTTGTGTTAAATCGATTTCTTGATCTTCAGGGTTGTGTTGGGGTAAGTTTGCGCTCATATACTTTTTTTATTTTGCGTTGAAAATTTGTTCCAATATTTTAATGGTAATCAAGTACGTTGGCTTCACTCCTGTTGTTCCCAGTCCGCCCGAGGCCAATGTGCTTCCGGTTTCCAGTGGATTATCCGAAGCGTAATAAGCATATCTAACTTTAACATCTAATGGCACACTTTTTCTGATTTTGGAAGCCGATTGAATGGCTTTTTGATAATAAGAACCCTCCATTTCCAATCCAATTACGCCCCACGTTGATTCGTGGAAAAACTTCAATAAGTCCCTGTTTTGCAATGATGTTCCCAGTACAGTAACCATTGGTCCTGCAAAAACTGAAATTCCATTGCCTTCAAACATATCGGCTGTTAATTCATTCTCGAAAAAATAATTATCTGCAGTTCCTTCATTGATATGCGCATTTGGGATCATGATATCTCCTTTTCCGCCTTCCAGAATTCCCGCTTTTCCCATTATAGAAACGGATTCTACATTAAGCAAAGTCTCTTTTTTATAGGGTTTTAATAATTCATCAATGGTTTCATACGCTTGCTCACCAAAAGCATAATCCATAACTATTAATACCGGTTGTTTATCACCTGTATTTGCGTTTGGGAACGAAGTTTTAGCCCAGTCCATTTTTGCGGTATCAAAAATTTGAACGTCGATATTCGTTCCAGAGGTGTCTGGTAACGAAATCATTCCACATTTCAAAGCTAGTTCTTCAACTTGATTGCGAACTTCATTTGCGCCTGACTTGCTTAATTCTTCATAAATAAAGAAATCTGATTTGCCTTTGAACTTGGTTTTTAAAACCTCAGTTGCAAAAATAGAGTTCATTACACTGTGCATATTGGCACTGATAACATGAATTGGACGACCTAAAAGGTTGTTTTCTTTCAAAACCTCCTTGATATTAGTTGCCCATATTTCACCATGAATATGATGTCCTAAACGTTCTCTCAAAATAGGACTGAAAGTTATCGTCCTTTTATTATCATCAACAACTTCTTCTATTGCCAATTTTCCTAACCAGAAAATCACATGCAAAAAGCGATCCGGGGAAGCAGCCGAACCAAACGCATCGTAAATGTCTAAAACTTCTTCAAATGTTCGTCCTAGGATGTTCGCTGCATGTGAAATCGCTTTCTCTTTTTCTATAAGCGTCAGTTTTTTATTTTGGGAAACCGCTTGCTCGAGTTTAAACCAATCGCGTGATACTTCACCGGCGTCATCCAGCAAAACTCTATTTCTAATTTTATGGGATTCGATGAAAATAAAGGTCAAATGCGTCAAAATGTCATAAATGTCGGAACGTCCGCGGGTAATTTCAACATTCATTTGTTCCTCATCAATTCGATAGCAATTGCGTCGTCTTTTAGGTGGAACAATCGCTTTAAAATGGGATTTAGAATATCCTTCTTCCGAGGTTAAATTGATAAAACGACATTCTTCAATTCCTAGTGGAAGGCGTTCAATAACATATAAAAGTCCGTTTAATTCTACTTTTTCTTCACCAATATTTCCATATATTTCTGGGCGTAGCGCCAATAAAGCTTCTCTTAATGTGTCTCCAGAAATTCCCATTGGTTTATAAAAACCTCTATTGAATAAATGACGCATGGTAATGTACATTTTTTCAATAGCTGCCGATGATTCCTGTGCTCTGGATCTTGATATATTTCTAGTCTCTTTCATTCTTTTTTATTTGCTAACCCGTAAATGTAATTCTTTTATTTATTGTTTTAATAAATCCACAATACTCCTATCATTAGAAAGTCTTGGTATTTTATTCTGTCCGCCTAATTTTCCTATTGATTTCATATAGTCCTGAAATCCATTTTTTGCCACTTTGGTTACAACTACTTTTTGCAATACATTCCCCACAATCAAATCGTCATAATACATATTCTGTTTTCTCATTGCATTGTCTATCGCTTCTGCAAAAGCTCCGCTGTCTTCCGGTTCGTTCTCGAATTCGATGAACCATTCATGGTAAGGCAATCCTTCTGCTGGTGTGATCTGAGGCGCAACGGTAAATTCGTTAATCCGAATAGTACTTCCAATTATCGCTTCCTGCAACGCGCTTTCTACTTCCTTGCCAATCACGTGTTCCCCAAAAGCCGAAATGTAATGTTTGATTCTTCCCGAAACAACGATTCGATAGGGTTTTAATGATGTAAACTGGACTGTATCGCCAATGTTATATCCCCAAAGCCCTGCATTGGTAGAAATAATCAAAACATAGTTTACACCCAATTCCACTTCGCCAATAGTATAACGTCTTGGTCCAGAACCTTCGGGATCCGCATAAAATTCGTCGCTTTTTATAAATTCATAAAAAATTCCCGAATTTAACAGCAACAGCATTCCCTTTTCTTTTTGGGAATCTTGATAGGCAAAAAATCCTTCGGAAGCAGGGAAAAGTTCTATGCTGTCTACTTTTCGACCAATCAAATTTTCAAATTTAGCGCGATACGGTTCGTAGTTGACACCGCCGTAAATAAATAAATTGAAGTTTTTAAAGATTTCGCCAACCGGCTTCCCTCCTTTTTGCTGCAGTTTTTCAAAATACATTTGCACCCACGAAGGAATACCGGAAATCACCGTCATGTTTTCATTGAATGTCTCTTCGACAATCGCATTTACTTTGGTTTCCCAATCTTCAATGCAATTAGTTTCCCAAGAAGGCATTCGGTTTTTTTGTAAATATTTTGGAACAAAATGGGCTACAATTCCAGATAATCTGCCCAGTTTTATACCATACTTTTCCTCTAGAATTGGGCTTCCCTGAAGAAAAATCATCTTGCCGTCAATAAAATTTGCTTTTCCGGTTTCGTGAATATAATGCAAAATTGCATTTCTTGCTGCTTCAATATGATACGGCATCGATTCCTTAGTCAAGGGAATATATTTAGCACCAGAAGTTGTACCGGATGTTTTAGCAAAATAAAGCGGTTTTCCTTTCCAAAGTACATTCTCTTCTCCTTTTACAACCTTGTCAACATATGTTTTTAATGCTTCATAATCCCGAACTGGAACATTTTTGGCAAAATCAGCACTTGTTTTTATGGTGTCAAAATGATGGTCAAGACCAAATTGAGTTCCCTTAGCTTTTTTGATTAACTTTTGTAAAACTTTGTTTTGGGTTGCAACAGGATTTTTGGCCCAAGCTTGTGTTTCTTTATATATTTTGTTTGCAAAAAGTTTTGCCGCGACTGATTTTATTGACATTTTTTATGTTTGTTCTTTAGAAGAATAAATACTATTATTTTACTTAGATTTTATTTTTTTAGAAATAGCGCCCTTTTCCTCTTTAGCCACTTGCGCTCTTAAATCAATTTCCTTTTTTGAAGGGGATAAATTTACTGGAGAAGAAACTTCTTCAGTTGCGGCAAGGATGGAATCTTTATTGAATTTAGCAAACTCCAATTCCCCGGTTAATACTTTTTGGATTGATTTGATATAAGCTTCATTTTTCTTCAATGCAAATGACAAAGAATCCGCTTTTAAAGCTAATTGAGTCGCGTCTTTTTTTAATTTAGAAGAAGAATATCCCGGAATAAATTCGCGCAACGGCGTAAAAGCAATGATAAAAGTGGTAACCGTTATAATAATTATCGCTCCCAAAGTAGCAAATACAAAAACATTCATCAATGTGAGTTTTAAAGAAAAGGTCTCTTCAAAAGTATCCTCGTTTAGAATTATTAAACGTCTTTTATTGAATAAATTTTCCTTAATTATTTTCCGTTTTTGTCTTTTCTTGGACATATAATTTGATTATTGAACAAATATAAACAATTAATGCTATTGACAGTATTTGTATACTTTCAACGCTTTTTTCAAAACAGTAAATATATTTTAATAAATTTTTAACGTTGGCAAAACCAAATAATTGCCTTAAAATGAGTTCCTATTAATTTATTATAATTATCTTTGTCCATAGTTTTTATTACAAATTTGCTTCGGCATAAATTATTCAATCATGGGAAGATTAGGTGTTACAGAAATCCTTGTTATATTGGCGATTGTTTTATTACTTTTTGGAGGTAAAAAAATTCCAGAATTAATGAAAGGATTAGGAAGCGGAATTAAAGAATTCAAAAACGCAGCTAAAGACGGACAACCAGCTGATAAAAAAGAAGAAGAAGAAGAAACAAAATAAAAAGAAGGCTTTTCATAATTTGAAAAGCCTTTTTTTTTATGGTTTAAATTATCATTATCAGCTAGATTTACCTCTAAACTAATTGGAATAAATTTCGAAAATGTGCTTTTCATCAAAATTAACAAATTCGATTATTTTGTCTTTATTTTCTAGGATTAAATCGACTAATTTTTAGGGCTCTAGTTTATAGGTTTTAAGATAAATTAGCTTGGGTAGTGCTTTTCTTAAAAGCACAATTTTCTCAAAATCATCGTCTTTACTTATGATTGTAAATCCATTTTTCTTGGCATAATCGCAAATAGAAATATCATCCGCAGGTTGTTTAATTTTTAATTCTGATGCGTGAATAACTTCTGTGAAAATTGGCGTGAGCTGTTTTATCATTCGCCAAGACAAATTTTCATCTAATAATAACTTCACAATGCAAAAGTAATTTTAGTAATACTATCTCGATAAGCCGCAAATGAAAGTGTTTCAATTATTTTTTCTTTATCTAAGGCTGGAAAATCTGCAATAATTTCTTCCATCGACATTCCCGCTGCTAAATAAGATAACACATCTGAAACTGTAATTCTGGTACCAGAAACACAAGGTTTTCCACTTCTAATTTCTGGATTTATACTAATGTATTTTTGCCAATTTTCCATAATTGATTTGTTTAATATTCAATTTTAATCAATTTTTTTGATTCCTCGCTAAATAACCATTGTCAACTGAATTCGTTTTCTGTCTTCATCGACTTCCGTTACTTTTACCTGGACGTGTTGGTGTAATTTCACTACTTCATTGACATCACTAACAAAACCTGCTTTAAGTTGTGAGATGTGAACTAAGCCGCCTTCTTTTACTCCAATATCGACAAAACAACCAAAATTGGTAATGTTATTGACAATTCCCGGCAAGATCATTCCGGTTTTTACATCTTTTATGGTTTTTACATTCAGGTCAAATTCAAATACTTTAGCTGATTTTCTAGGATCTAATCCTGGTTTTTCGAGTTCTTTGATGATGTCTTTCAATCCCAACAAACCTATTTCGGGTGTGATGTAATTTTCTGGCTTTATTAAACTCGTTTTTGCTGCATTGGCAATCAAATCATTGACCGTTAATTTCAAATCCTTGGCCATTTTCTCTACAATTCCATAAGCTTCCGGATGCACTGCTGAATTATCCAAAGGATTTTTGGCATTCGAAATTCGGATAAAAGCCACACCTTGTTGGTACGCTTTTTCACCCAATCGCGGTACTTTTTTCAATTGTTTTCTATCGGTGAAAGGACCGTTTTCAGAACGATATTGAACAATATTTTCGGCCAGCTTCTCTCCTATTCCACTTACATAACTCAACAAATGTTTACTCGCCGTGTTGATATTTATCCCCACTGAATTCACGCAACGAATCACCGTATTATCTAATTCTTGTTTTAACTTATTTTGATCAACATCATGTTGGTATTGGCCTACGCCAA
This sequence comes from Flavobacterium fructosi, assembly GCF_042787335.1. NCBI lineage: Bacteria > Pseudomonadati > Bacteroidota > Flavobacteriia > Flavobacteriales > Flavobacteriaceae > Flavobacterium > Flavobacterium fructosi. The sequence goes on from NZ_JBHZQA010000005.1 coordinate 263,488, forward strand.
TAGCTTTCGGGTCAATTTTTACCAATTCGGCCAACGGATCAGAAAGTCGTCTCCCAATAGAAATCGAGCCACGAACCGTTACATCATAATTAGGAAATTCCTCTCTCGCAATTTTAGATGCGGAATAAACGGATGCACCAGCTTCGGAAACGATAAAAACTTGTACCGGTTTGTCGAAAGCTATTTTCTTGATGAAGAATTCGGTTTCCCGCGAAGCCGTTCCGTTTCCTATTGAAATAGCATCAATTTTATACGAATTTACCATCGAACGAATTTTTTTCATCGCCATCGCTTCCTCTTTTTGGGGTGTATGCGGATAAATCGTTTCATTGTATAATAAATCGCCTTTTTCATCTAGACAAACGATTTTACAACCACTTCTAAATCCTGGATCAATCGCTAGAATTCGTTTTTCACCCAAAGGCGGTGCCAATAATAACTGTCCTAAATTAGTCGCAAAAACCTGAATCGAATTCGCATCAGCCTTAACTTTGGCTTCCTGCAAAGCTTCATTGGAAATTGCCGGATTCAACAATCGTTTGTAACTGTCTTCAATCGCCAACTGTACGTGTGGCGTGGTTTTATTTTGACTTTTTAAAACTAACGCAACAATAATATCATAGGCTTCGTTGGTATCTACTTCTACTTTAAACTTAATAAAACCTTCATTTTCTGCGCGCAGTATCGCTAATAATCGGTGCGATGGTGCCTTAGTCAACGGTTCTGACCAATCGAAATATTGATTAAATTTCTGTGCGCCTTCATCGTCTTTTTTTGTTTTTACTACCTTTGTTGTAATAGCTGCTTTACGTTCGTACAATCTTCGAAGTTGTTTTCGAACATAAATATTTTCATTAATCCATTCGGCAATAATATCGCGCGCACCTTGCAGCGCAGCATCTTCATTAATTACATTTACATTCAAATATTTGGTAGAAATAAAATCGACATCATCATTATTTTGCGCCATAATGATTTTGGCTAATGGCTCTAATCCGTTTTCGCGAGCGACATCGGCTTTGGTTTTTTTCTTTTTTTTATAGGGTAAATAAAAATCTTCTAATTCCTGTAAGTCGAAACTGATTTGGATCTTTTTTTCTAATTCCGGACTAAGCGCATTTTGTTCCAGAATAGATTTCAAAATAGCTTCTTTCCTTTTTACAATAACTTCGTAATCCTTTTGGAATTTGGCAATTTGTTCAATAAAAACTTCATCCAGATTTCCGGTTGTATCTTTTCGATAACGGGAAATAAACGGAATCGTACAATCCTCTTTTAATAATTGAACTGTATTTTGAATATTAATTGCTTCCGTCGAAACATGCTTAGCTATAAATTGTATATTGGTCATCCTGTAATTAGATAATTTTAAATGCATTAATCTGAAAAAGTTTTAATTAGAAAAAATGAAATTGTCTAATTAATTTTTAGCTAAAATAATAGCTTTTAACTTCAAATTTATATCAATTATGACTTTATTATATAGTTTTTTGACCTTAAATATTTTAGCTTTTATAATTACCGCTTATGACAAACGATTGGCGATTGTGCAAAAAAAAAGGATCTCCGAAGAAACCCTTTTAACATTCACTGCTGTTGGAGGTACAATTGGTTCGGCATTAGCCATGTATATTTTTCGTCATAAAATATCTAAAAAATATTATCTCTTTAAGTTTTACAGAATTGTATTTATCCAAATTTTAATTGGAATTGTTGTGTTCTATTTTTATGAAAAAATTTTCGTTTAAAATAAATCTTAACAGCTAATTTTATCCACTCTTGTTTGGTGTCTTCCACCTTCAAATTCAGTATTTAAGAAAGTATCCACCATTTCTACTGCTTGAGGTATAGAAGTAAAACGAGCTGGAATACTGATTATATTAGCATTATTGTGTTGGCGAGCCAAAGTTGCTATTTCTTTGATCCAGCACAAAGCGGCACGAACTTTCTGGTGTTTGTTGGCTGCCATAGCGATTCCGTTTCCACTTCCGCAAATAATAATTCCAAAATCAGCTTTTGCTTCCGTTATGTCATTTGCAACAGCATGCGCAAAATCAGGATAATCTACACTATCTATAGAATCAGTTCCGTAATTAGTTACTTCATGTCCTTTTGCTTTAAGCATTTCAACAATTGCTTTTTTGTATTCTGGTCCGGCGTGATCGTTTCCTATAGAGATTTTCATTTGTAATAAGTTAAGTTGTGTGCTGCAAATTTATATAAAGAAATTTAGTTTTGTTGAATTTAATTCTCGCTTTCTTTAATAGCGTCATTCAATCTAAACTAGTTCTTAAAATTAAAGTGTGCTCCAGATTATCTAACTATCAGATTGTTATTAGATTAGGCTTTATTAACAATTCTATTAAATCTACAATTGACTGTAAATCAATGTAGATTATATAATAAAATTGTTAATTTTTTACATTGTTAATAGTCAAACGCAATTGCTTGATATTCAGTTAACTTTAAATTAACATAGATTGTTTATAACTTTAGATAGAATATTAGAAGTTTTTTTGGGTTGTAACCAAAAAATAAGTAATCCAAAACCCACATTAGAAATCCAAATTTTGTTTGGTGAATTTTTAGAATAGTTATCATTATAAAAAAGTAGTTTATTAACAAAAAATTATAAAATACTTATTTACAAAACTGATTCGTTTTACATTATTAACCATTGTTAATTAAAATTCAAAACCGCTTTAAAACTAAACCTTTACTATAAAATAAGTATGTTGATAACTCTATATAACATCCTAAAACTTCATTTCAATACATTTTAAAATAAATTTATTGCCATTATTAACAAGCTATAATAACAACCAAAAAATAATTTAAATTTAATTTTTCTTTTTGTTTATATTAATATATGTTGATAACATTTAAGTTTTAAAAAATTTTAAATCAAGTTTAAGAATTGTAAACGCTACGAATGAATTAAACAATTCTAAGATTGTTATTCAGATTGTCTAAAATATCTTGAACCGCTTGAAAATCGTTTGGATGGACTTTTAGTTTAATACCACCTAACGCTGCAGAATAAAAAGGAGCAACCGCTAGTGTGGTTTCGTTTTCGAAAAAATAATGAATTCCCTCCTGATCTAAAATATGTTTTAGAACAACAATTTCATGTGAATAATTAAAAATAGCAATGGTTTGAAAGTCTTCCATTTGAATCGTTTTTATAAAGATACAACTATTCTTTAAAGTTATATTTTCTTTAATTCTATTAACCATTTATTGATAACCATTAACTATTTCGTAATTTTATAGCTTATAAGAAAAGATCTATGAGTAAAAGATTAAGAAAGCCGATAAAAAAAGAGAAAGATTTCTCTGATAAAATATTAAAAATATTATCGCAAAGTGCTAATAAAGCATTCAATTACAAACAAATAGGAGCAAAGCTAGAACTCGATGATACCCAAAGTAGAAATCAAATTATTAAAGATTTGAAAATTCTCGCTTCTCAAGATAAAATTATCGAATCAGAACCCGGAAAATATTTAGTTAAAGCAGTAAGTAAAGATTATTACGAAGGTAAAATTGATATGACTGGTCGTAAGACAGCATATTTCGTTTGTTCTGAACTGGAAGAAGATGTTTTTATTCCAACAAATAATTTGAATCACGCTTTAGATAAAGACATTGTAAAAGTATATGTTTACAACAAAAGAAAAGGTAAAAAACCGGAAGGTGAGGTAATTGAAGTAATTGAAAGAAATAAAACCGACTTTGTTGGTGTAATTGACATTCAAGCTAATTTTGCTTTTGTTTCAACAGCTAATCCTAAAATGTATACTGATATTTTTATTCCAAAAGATAAAATAGGCGAGGCGGAACAAGGAGATGTAGTTTTGGTTCATATCGAAGATTGGCCAGCCAGAGCCGATAGTCCTTTTGGTTCTGTAATAAAAGTATTAGGAAAACCAGGAGAACACGATACCGAAATTCATGCTATTCTTGCTGAATACGGATTACCATCAGAATTTCCTATAGAAGTAGAAACGTTTGCACAAAAAATTGATACATCGATAGAAGCAAGTGAAATTGCTAAACGTCGTGACATGCGGGATACATTGACCTTTACGATTGATCCAAAAGATGCCAAAGATTTTGATGATGCTTTATCATTCAAAAAATTAGAGAATGGCAATTACGAAATTGGAATTCATATTGCTGATGTTTCCCATTATCTTCAAGAAGGAACAATCCTTGATGATGAAGCGTATCAAAGAGCAACTTCGGTTTATTTAGTGGATAGAGTAGTCCCAATGTTACCTGAAGTATTATCAAATTTTGCTTGTTCGTTGCGTCCAAATGAAGAAAAATATACATTCTCTGCTATTTTCGAAATAACAGAAACCACGCAAGTAGTCAATCAATGGTTTGGTAGAACGGTAATTTATTCGGATCAAAGATTCTCTTACGAAGAGGCACAGTACATTATAGAAACGAAAGATGACGTTATTCCAGAAGAAATTTCTATAACTGGTAGTTCGTATAAAGTTTCGGAAGAAATCGTTGCTGCGACGCTAAAAATGGATGAATTAGCTAAAATTTTCAGAAAAAGAAGAATGGCTGATGGTGCTATTTCTTTTGATAAAGTGGAAGTAAAATTCAATTTAGATGCTGATGGAGAACCTCAAGGTGTTTATTTTAAAGTATCAAAAGATGCCAATCATCTGATTGAAGAATTCATGCTTTTGGCAAATAGAAAAGTAGCGGAATTCATTGGAAAACAAAAGAAAACATTTATTTACAGGATTCATGATGAACCAAATGAAGATAAATTGATTGCCATGCAAACTTTAATTGCAAAGTTTGGTTACAAAATTGATTTTAGAAACAAAGGTGATATTTCAAAATCATTGAATGCTTTGATGGAAGAAGTGAATGGTAAAAAAGAACAGAATTTAATTGATACTCTTGCTATTAGAAGTATGAGTAAAGCCAAATATTCTACCGATAACATTGGGCATTACGGTTTAGCTTTTGAATATTATTCTCATTTTACATCACCAATTCGTCGTTATCCCGATGTAATGGTGCATCGATTATTGCAGCATTATCTGGACGGCGGAAAATCGGCAGATGAAGAAACGTATGAAACGAAATGTGTTCATTCTTCCACGATGGAAGGTTTAGCAACAAATGCGGAACGAGATTCTATAAAATACATGCAGGTAAAGTACATGCAAGATCATCAGGATCAGGAATTTTTGGGTGTAATTTCTGGTGTGACTGAGTGGGGAATTTATGTTGAAATTATCGAAAATAAATGTGAAGGAATGTGTAGAATACGCGATATAAAAGACGATTACTACACCTTTGACGAAAAACAATATGCATTAACTGGCGCAACTTCCGGAAAATTATTACAATTAGGAGATGAAATTTACGTTAAAGTAAAAAACGCCGATTTAGTGAAAAAACAACTGGATTTTAATTTTTTACGAAGAATTGAAGAACCAATAAAATAAAAAAATGAAAAAATTAGTCATTATTGCAGTTGTATTATTAAGCCAATTTACAAATGCGCAGTTAACTAGAAACTTAGGAGATTTTGATGAAGTACGAGTATTTGACAAAATCAATTTAAAACTGATTCCTGGTTCAGAAAATAAAACAATCATTACAGGAAATAGAGCGAATGAAGTAGAAGTGGTGAATAAAAACGGTATTCTCAAAATTAGAATGCCTTTTCCACAATTATTATCAGGTGATGATATTATAGTGAAGTTATATTTTAAAAAAATTGAAGGTATAAGCGCAAGTGAAGGAAGCTACGTTTCAAGTGAAACTGATTTTAAACAAACCATATTGAATTTAAATTCAAAATCAGGTGCCGTTATTAAAATTGACATAAATGTTGATAAAGTGAATGTAAAAGCTAATGCTGGTGGAATAATTGAATTATCAGGAACAGCATTAAATCAAGATGTTGTTATTACTTCTGGAGGAGTTCTAAAGGCAAAGGATTTACATACGACACAAACCTCAATAAGCGTTTCTGCTGGAGGAAATGCAGAAATCAATGCTACTACATTAGTAGATGCAAAAGTCAAAGCTGGAGGCTCTGTCTATATTTACGGAAAACCGAAGCAAATTAATAAAGAAGTTTTCATTGGTGGAACTATCATGGAAAAATAATAGTTTTGCAATTCTATTTGATAAATTTTAAATTTTAATGATAAACGATATTTTATCCGGTATTCCGTGGGGAATTTTTTTAAGTTTTATGATTGGTCCTGTTTTTTTTATTTTACTGGAAACCAGTATTATAAAAGGATTTCGAGCGGCATTAGTATTTGATTTAGGTGTAATTTGTGGTGATATTGTTTTTATAGGAATTGCTTATTTAGGAAGTTATAGACTGATTCAAAGTTTAAAAGATAAGCCGGCTCTTTTTATTTTTGGAGGAATATTGATGTTAGTTTATGGTATTATTTCTTTTATACAATTAAAAAAAGAAGAAAAGGTAAATACGGATATAATTGACAAGGAGATTATAAAGAAGAATTATGGAAATCTTTTTGTAAAAGGATTTTTTTTAAATATCATTAACATTGGTGTTCTTGGTTTTTGGTTGGCAATTATTATTTCTGTTGGACCAAAACTGGAAATGCAAACTTCCAGAATGATGACTTTTTTTACAACAGTGATTTTATCTTATTTATTTATTGATTGTATTAAAATTCTATTAGCCAAACAGTTAAAAAATAAATTGACACCTACTAATATTCTTAAAATCAAAAAAGGAATAAGTATTGTTTTAATGATTTTTGGTGTCGTTTTAATTACCCAAGGTTGGTTTCCAAAAGAAAAAGAAATGGTAAAAAATGCCTTCGAAAAAATAGAAAATAAGTAAAGAAGTTTTTAATTCAAAAATAAAGAAAGCCTAAATTGGATAAAAATATTCCGATTTAGGTTTTTTTTATCTTAAAAATTATCGTTTTCGATTAAGTATAAAACTAACAAAAAACAGATCTATTAAAATGAGATTCCTCCTTCGTCGGAATGACAAATATTCACTACTTTTTGTATTAACTTGTAAGACTTATATGGTTTGAAATTATAAAGATATGAGGCATATAAGTTTAAAAAAAACATTCTAATAAATTCTATGTCTGATTGATATTATCTTTAATTTTTAATGTTTCGTCGAGTTAATATTATGAAACATTTAATTTTTAAAATATTAAGCTTATTGAGAAATATCTTAATGGTTTAAAATGCAAGTAGGTGTTTAATTTTCCTAAAAATTAGCCATAAAAAAACCTCCAAATTGCTTTGAAAGATTAAAGTTGTGTCTGGATTCGAACCCTATCTTTACTTAATTTTTCCTAAAAATTTGACATAAAAAAACCTCCAAATTGCTTTGAAAGATTAGAGTTGTGTCTGGATTCGAACCCTATCTTTACCTAATTTTCCCTAAAAATTAAACATAAAAAAACCTTCAAATTGCTTTGAAAGATTAAAGTTGTGTCTGGATTCGAACCCTGTATTTACTTAATTTTTCTTAAAAACTAGCCATAAAAAAAGCTCCAAATTGCTTTGAAAGATTAGAGTTGTGTCTGGATTCGAACCCTATCTTTACTTAATTTTACCTAAAAATTTGACATAAAAAAAGCTCCAAATTGCTTTGAAAGATTAGAGTTGTGTCTGGATTCGAACCCTATCTTTACTTAATTTTACCTAAAAATTTGACATAAAAAAACCTTTAAATTGCTTTGAAAGATTAAAGTTGTGTCTGGATTCGAACCCTATCTTTACTTAATTTTTCCTGAAAATTAGCCATAAAAAAACCTCCAAATTGCTTTGAAAGATTAAAGTTGTGTCTGGATTCGAACCCT